>JAHDPK010000029.1:0-3209 GCA_018434395.1 Bacteroidales bacterium
TATAACAAATGCAGTAGTGGCAGGCCTCAACGAAGAGTATGTTGCGAACAAAGGTAAAAAAATGAAATAACTGCACTTTTGTGAAGATTGCAATACTATCTTGCTTTTATCCTTACCGAGGTGGTATAGCACAGTTCAATGCAAACATATACAGAGAACTGAGCAAGTCTCACGAAGTAAGGGCTTTTAATTTCAAGAGACAATACCCCAAGCTGCTATTTCCGGGTAAAACACAATTTGTTGAAAAAGAAGATACTGCAGTTAAGATTGACAGTACTGCCTTGCTTGACACAGCCAATCCCTTAAGTTATATTACAACAGCCAGAAAAATTAGGGAGTGGCATCCAGATCTGTTACTTATGCGTTACTGGATGTCCTATTTTGCACCTTCTCAAGGTTATGTTGCTCGTCACATGTCATCTAATACCAAGGTGGTCTCAATAATGGACAATGTCATTCCCCATGAACCAAGATTTTTTGATACCCCTTTTACTAAATACTACATTGGTTCAAACGATGGTTTTGTAGTCCTTTCTGATGCTGTCGGATATGATTTACTTACTTTTAAGCCTGATGCAAAGTATATCTGCCTGCCACATCCTCTTTATGATCACTTTGGAAATAAGGTTGAAAGATCTTTTGCGGAAAAAAAACTTAACTTGGAAGAAGGAAAGAGAAATATTCTTTTCTTTGGATTAATAAGGGATTACAAAGGTTTGGACATCTTGCTTGAAGCATTTGGAGGCCTGGATGAAAGATATCAACTTATTATTGCTGGTGAACCATACGGAAGTTTCGAAAAATATGATTCCATTATCCGAAATATACCCAATAGTTGCAGAATCAAGCTGTTCACTCACTATATCTCAGACAGGGAGGTACCTCTTTTTTTCTCTGCAAGCGATGTATGTGTCCTGCCATACCGTTCTGCAACACAAAGTGGCATTAGTGCAATATCGTATCACTTTGATGTCCCAATGATAACTACCAATGTTGGCGGGCTCAAGGAAGCTATAGAAGTTCCTGGCACCGGTATTGTAGTTAAAAGAGTAGACCCTGTTTTGATAAGGGAAGCTATAGAGGAATTTTTCAATAAGGAGCTTGACTGCAAATTCAAAGAAAATATAGCTGTCCAGAAAGACAGATTATCCTGGAATAATTTTGCAGATCGACTCTTGGATTTTTATTTAACATTATAACATCATAGAAATTTTTATGAAAGCTATTACACGTACTGACTTTAATTTTCCTAAGCAGAGTGGTAAATATGTCGGGAAAGTCAGAGATGTTTATACAATTGGAAACACTTACTTAGTGATGATTGCAACTGACAGAATATCGGCATTTGACGTGGTGCTGCCAAAAGGTATTCCATACAAAGGACAAGTTCTTAATCAAATAGCGTCGAAGTTTCTTGATACTACCTCCGATATTGTACCCAACTGGAAAATTGCCTCTCCTGACCCAATGGTAACTGTTGGATATAAATGTGACCCCTTTCCCGTGGAGATGATAGTAAGGGCTTATCTTACAGGCAGTTCATGGAGAACTTATAAAGCAGGTGCTCGAGAGATCTGCGGTATTAAGATTCCTGACGACATGAAAGAACATCAAAAATTTGAATATCCAATTGTCACACCTACTACAAAAGCTGAAATAGGTATGCATGACCAGGATATCTCAAAAGAAGAGATTATCTCCAGAGGAATAGTGAAAGAGGATGAGTATTTGATGCTGGAAAAATATGCTCTCGAATTATTTGAGAGAGGTTCAGAGATTGCTTCCGAAAGGGGACTTATACTGGTTGATACAAAATATGAATTTGGCAAAAAAGGTGATAAGATTTATCTTATAGATGAAATTCATACTCCTGACTCATCCAGATATTTTTACAAGGATAGCTATGAAGAACTATTTGAAAAAGGAGAACAGCAAAGGCAACTCTCCAAGGAGTTTGTTAGAGAATGGCTCATGGAGAACAATTTCACCGGTCAGCCCGGCCAAAAGATTCCGGAGATGACTGATGAAATTATAAAATCAATTTCTGATAGATATATAGAACTTTACGAAAAGATTACAGGCAGCAAATTTGAAAAAGCCGAATACAGCGATAATATTTATGAAAGAATCGAAACAAATATTCTAAATATGCTCGCAAGATTATGAGATTGACTCACAAAATATTGATTTCATTCCTTTTTTCTCTCATAATTTTTTCTGCTTACGGACAGAATCAGCCTGTGAAAGTGGAAATCTCCAAAGAAAAGATTAAAAAGGAAGGTGTTAATTTTTATCTCCACAAAGTTGAAAAAGGAGAAACAATATTTTCAATCTGCAAAGCTTATGAAATTACACCTGAGATCTTGCTTGAAGACAACCCGCTTCTTGTTCATGGACTCAAAGAAGGCAGTACAATACTGGTGAGAGACCTTAGCAAAAAAGTTTCATTCATCAAACACACTGTCAGATGGTATGATTCGCTATCATCTATAGCTAAAAAATATGGTGTTTCGGAAACAGATATTATCCAGGTGAACTCTTTGAAAGATGATAGATTGTCTGTAAGGCAGGTATTGCTGATTCCTGACTCTTCTTCAATAAGTAACCCGCTGTCGGATGACAATATTATGCAAACAGACGTTACGTCTGATGAGAAAGTGGCAACTTCTATCAATTATGACCAGAAGGAGATTTTAACTGAGAAGCATGTTTCTGCCAATAGACATTTTTCTGACTTTAGATTTAATGTTTCACTCATTCTCCCTCTTGGAAGTAATAAAACAGAAATAAGCGAGATGGATGCAAACTTCCTCGATTTTTATGAGGGTTTTTTGCTTGCAGTCAACGACATGAAAGAAGAAGGGATGAATATCAATCTTAAAGTTTTGGATATGTACGATTTCCCTTCAGGGCAGATACTTGCCCAATCAGGGAAGTTGGATAACAGTCACTTGATAGTTGGCCCTGTATTTGAAAAAGAAATTGCTCAGATTGTCAGCCATACTGAAAGAGAGGGAATTCCACTGGTTTCTCCAATGGATTCCAAAACAGAGTCACTTGTTTCTGATCATCCATTTTTTTACCAGATTAATACTAATCTTTATAATATACAAATGACTCTTCTTAAAAGTATTCCTAAAGGTTCTCATGTTACAATTATCTATGAAGATTCAGGTGAAGACAGAGAATTAATTGAACTTACAAAAAGA
>JAHDPK010000033.1:0-55831 GCA_018434395.1 Bacteroidales bacterium
CTTTCAAAATTGTATCTTTGACATAGCAGTCACAGCAATCTACAGAAATGACGATATTGTTCTTATGTTGTGATTCGCTTTCAAAATTGTCTCTTTGACATAGCAGTCACAGCACGGATCCGGTTCTCATCATCAGCCAACCGGTTGTGATTCGCTTTCAAAATTGTATCTTTGACATAGCAGTCACAGCCATCGTCGGTTTCGAAGCTTACAGCGTTCTGTTGTGATTCGCTTTCAAAATTGTATCTTTGACATAGCAGTCACAGCTTGAAAGCATGACCATTACGAAAGGCGTGAGTTGTGATTCGCTTTCAAAATTGTATCTTTGACATAGCAGTCACAGCAGGATGTGCGCAACAATCAGATTGTAACCCATTTATCAGCTGGATGTCAAAAACAAAAAATGACTGCAAACGTAAAAAGTCCGCAATATTTTGTGGACTTTTTTAATTAAAAAAGCTGTAGCTGTTGTGATATTGGAGGTAGAGCAACTGTTTTTCTTGAAATAAAAATTTCCATTTCGCTAAACTGCTTATCAGTTATGCATAATATTCCAATCTCCCCCATTTCCGGAAGGAACGATTTTACTCTTCTTATGTGTACATCTGCATTTTCCCTACTTGGACAGTTCCGAACATATATTGAGAACTGAAACATTGCAAACCCATCTTTGATAAGATTTTTTCTAAAAAGAGCATATTGCTTCCTTTCCTTCTTGGTTTCAGTTGGCAGGTCAAACAATACCAATACCCACATAATTCTGTATTTATTTATGCGCTCAAAAGAACTCATAGTGAGAAAACCGGATATTCAATTTTAGACGCCTCTTTTGCAAAACATTTATAAAGAGACGATGTTGTTATACTAGTAGCAATTGATAATGGCCTTTTGAAACTATTAATCTCAACATCAATAGTCGGAAGAGATAGAAGCTTTATCTTAATCTCTTTGGAAATCTCCGAATAATCACACCCACTTAAAACAATATCCAAGACAATGTCGTCTACAAAAGGTCTATACGGTTCCATTATGTCATCCGCGAGAGCAAAAGCATTGTATCTGTTTTTATGATGTATCCCTAATGATAGTAACAATCCTGACCCTATTAATGATCTTGCAATTATTGACCTTAAAATAGAATATCCATAATTTAACAAGTTGTTTGGAGGAAGACCATTCCTATCCCGAAAGAAAGAGATTTCCTCAGGAAAAAGGTTTGACCAGTAATATACTGCTGCTCTTGCTTCAATGTTGCTTGCATCTCCACTTTTAACATCTTTAATCCATTTAAACATATTCAAGGTTTCAACATCCAGTTTTGTCTTCAATAGTAGAGCCTGATTCTGAATTTTAGACTGAACAGTCTGTTGCCATAGATTCTTTTTTAATGGCAAAGAAGAATTGATCTGATGTCTATATCTCTCTCCCTGAAGTGTATTATTAGATATTGGAAGAAGCAATCCGGACGGCATTCTGTTGCTGCCACAAGTAATAACAGCACAATTATTTTCACTTAATGCTACAAGAGCTCCCTGAGTTATTGTTATTTGCTGATTATCAAAAATCACTGTACCAATATCTTCAATTGGTATGCTGTTTGAGAAACGTTCACTCAACTCATTCTGAAAGTTTTTCTCAACTTCCGGATATTTGACAACAAGCTGATTATACTTTGTGCTTATATATGCCGGATTTTCAAAATATAAGGTTTTTTTGATCAAGATTAATCTTGCCTAAGATGTTTATTTTTAGTTTATAAGGATTACTATCAAGGAGTGATTTAAAACTTGTAATTCTATAAAACCTATTGGCACTCAAATATTCTTTAGTGTCAATCAACTGAGTTTCGAGATGATGCCTGAAAACATAGTACATAGAAGATATTTTTTGCACTCTATATAAATAATTGCTTAATGTAGCATAATCTTCGCTGACAAGTGCATATTGTAATTCTTCTTCCGGCAAACCAAGAATAAACATTTCATTCTGTTGAATACTTAATTTTAATTTGCTTCCCGGCGGAGGAAGTTGTTTTAAAAAAGGCTCATTGAATTTGCCAGAAGGAGATTCCATAATTAAATCCCATATTTCGTCAGAGTTTTCAATAATTGCAGGTAAAGCAAATTTTTTTCTTTCTACTGCATGCCAGAATGTACAAACGTGCTCAAACAAGTTTCCATCTTTATCATAATATATAGCAACATGATGATTATTCCCTGGTTTAACAAAACCAATTTCTCTTCCTTGTTCATCTCTCTTAACAGGAACAACTGCAGACAATCCGGTTAAACATCTAACACTGTAAATTGGTTTATTCAAGCTTTCATCCTCATACCATCTTATAGACTTGCCCTCTGATGTAGAAACATCCTTAAAAGCCTTTTTAGGGTCATCATTAAATTTAGCCAATCTACTGTTTAGAATATTCTTTGCACCATTGTCTATAACCTTATCAACTTTATTAAAATTCTGATCAACAGGATATTTTATTACGTACTCTTCTTTATAGCAACTTGCGTATTTCAAAGGAATATTATTTTTAATTAAAATAGGATTTTTCAAAGTAGAAGAGTAAGCTATCTTGGGATTGTTGTCATTCTCTTCCAACCTCTTGATAACAAGATTTTTTATATAATCTTTTACAATAAGATCTGGATTCTCAAAAAGATATTTTAACGGTCGATCTTTCTCTACAACTTTCACTTTCCCATAAACATGCTCCTCACTTAATTTTCCCCGAGGAATAATAATGCCCCTCTGTACGATTCTTTTATTCCCCTTTGATCCACTTTTTCTGGTACCCTTACTAATAACTCTTTTGCCCGTCTTATATGAGATTAAAATTTTTGACACAGCTTCTTCAACCTCTTTAACCGTTAATGGCTGTTTGGAAATTAAATATTTTTCCATAGAAGACAATTTTTCATTATAAATAATGCCTTTAACTTCGTTTTCTATCTCCTCTCTTGTTCTCTTGGAATTTAATGTGTTGAGTTTTTGTATATAACCTTGTTTTGTACAAGCAATAGTAAGTGCATCTATTGCATGATGTCTGTGATCATCTCTTTTTGTCCATCCTTTAATTACTTCCCTTTCATGCTGATTATTACCATAATCGCTTTCCCAAGATACAATCTCTGTCAGACCCAGTTTTTTGTATTTTGGAAGTTGCAGAGTCATTGTTACATCGTCCCATCCCCACAATCTTCTAAGTTCAGATGTGACAGAACCGCTTGTACAGTATACATTATGGCATATCGTGCTTAATATTTCTCTGGCTTTTCGTGAAATATACTGCGTTTCTCTTAATTGTCTGTCTATAAAATTGTCAGGAATTTTGCTTTCAGGCATAAGTAGCTTGTCTCTTTTACTTTTTGAAATCAGATTTTTTTCGAATAATAGATTTACTCTCTCTACATATGCATTAAATTCTGATTCAGACTTTCCTTTCATGAAATCATAGGCTGTTTGGTTCCCTTTAGTACTGTTACAATGCCTGTGAGCCAAGGTTTTGTTGCTTTGTGAATCATCAAAAAGCTTTGACCTTGGAATTATATGTTCAACATCTACATCCCTGCCTTGAATGGTTTCTGCCAGAGATAACTGCTCACCACAATAAATGCAAATTGCACTCAATTTCTTTTCTTCATTATTTATTTCATGAAATAATCTCCACTTAACAATATTATTCCTTGTTGCTCTCAGACCATATTCTTCAAGTTCTTTTGCAATTTTCTCATTTTCCCTCGTTCTTTTGTTAATATCATTTTCTGTTTGAATTCTCTCCTCTTTACTCTGCTTTAATTCTCTTGCTAATTCAACTCTTATTTCACTAGGTTTCCCATATTCTTTAATTATCTCATTTACCAGGTTAATCATTTGATTAATAATCTTTTCTACTACCGGTTGTCTAAGCGAATTTTTTGGTAGAAGCTTAAGTTGATCCATTAGAACTCTTGAAAGATTTTCGTCTTTGGTCAGTGAGCCGGAATGATTGTATCCTGCATACATCATAGAATCAGAGTAATCATAACCATCCATTAAATAAGGCAAAATTTTTCTAATACACTTTACAGATTTATTTCCATATCCGAATCTATTAAAATCAATATTGGCAAGTTTATTGGCTGTGTCCTTGTTCAACCCGAAATTAGAACTAAGAGCTTTCTCACACTTATCAGTGTCTTCTATAGAATATATTGTATGCCATAGTTGGTACAAGGGTTCAAACTCAACATTCCTGTCAATGATTTTATAATTAGTTATTGAACTATCAATCACTTCACCAGTTTGTTTATTATAAAGGCATGCCTTTTTCTGAGGATCTTCGATTATCTTTATATCGAGTTTGCAAAGCTTTTTATATTCATCTTCATTTAAAATCTTTCTCAAAATACCTTTTGTTGTATTACCCTGAATGCCTGTTTTATATATTTTCCTATCTACAAATATTTCACTCTCTTTCTTCTGAATAATTTTGCACAAATCTTTTAAAGATAGTTTGTCATTATTGTCAAGATGCTCGTATATCAACCTCTTTTGATCCAAAGTCAAATAAAGTTCATCTCCTTCTTTTGTTTTGACTCTTATATTATTAATACTTTCCCATAATTTGGCAACTTGAAAAAGCGGAGAACTTTTTTGAGCTACTTTTGGCCCGGCAAAATATTCTTTCCCATCTTTTTTCACATAGAATCCTTCAAATTCACACACTGATACCAATCCTTTCTGCGATTTCAAAGGCCTTTGATAATAAATTATTTCATCTCTAATATGATTAATTAATGTGTCTGTAAGAGAAGAATGGTACTTTTTCTGTGTGTTGCAAATTGCATCAAACTCTTCAATGTAAGCTTCTCTTGGAAAAACATTTTCTTTTACCCTAAAAAATTGATTGTCGTTAAGGTTTTCATAAAAATATTGTCCTACTGTAACATTTAACTCTTTGATTTTTTGATGCCTACTTTTAACAGCTAATAAATATTCACTATCTTTCTTATCAAGATTTGCAGATGACCTGGAACTTTTATACCCTCGTTTTTGGTTCAACCATAATAATATGCGACCAAGTTCCATTAGAGAAATTTGTTCAGTTACAGCTTTAGCTCTCAATTCCCAAAGTTCCATTTTAGGAAGTCTTTTGATTGAATCGTCAGGCATCATATTATTATTTTTCAATGTTTTGACAAGATACTCCCTTCTTAACTGGTATCTGTCGTATCCCCGTCGAGTGCTTCTATCTCTTGTTCTTAACGCATTCTTACTTTCGCCAGTCCCTTTTGTAAAATCCTGTCCTTCAGTACTATCATAAGGAATTATTCTGCATCCCAGATCAACAATGTTTACCTTTTGAGAAGGAGAGTCTGAATCTTCTGAAATTAACGCCCATCCAATAGAAGCTGAGCCTAAGTCTAAACCTAAAATCTTGTTGATCATTGCCTTGATAATTTAACATTTAAAGTTAGAAAATAATTGTTTAACAAAATAATTTTATTATCTTTGGGATACAATTTTGAAGCGAATCACAATAAGGATTATTCCGTTGTGAAAACATTTAGGTTGCCCTCGTCCTCTATCGGGGGCTTTTTTTATATTAATTCATTTGTTTCTATAATAGGCCGAATTTGCTTATATTTAAAGTGGTTTGAGAAGGTTTGGAATTTTAACTTAGCATGGACAAAGAGTTAAGCAAAAGACTTAACTCTTTGTCCAAAAAAAGTTTGCAATTCCATAACGTTATATCATTGATAAACATGTGACGTTTTATTCAAACAGCTGCATCAGACACTGAAGCAAGACTTTTAACAATGAGATAGAGAGAGAACTGATTAGATATGCAATTGCACATGAGACAAGGCATATGCTTGGACTACAACACAATATGAGGGCATCATATTCTTATCCAGTCGATTCCCTGAGATCTCCAGATTTTACTAAAAAATTTGGTACAACAGCCTCAATTATGGACTATGCCAGGAATAATTATGTTGCACAACCATGTGATATTCAGGGGGGGGGTAAATATGACTCCTCCACTGCTTGGACCTTTTGATTATTTATCTATTGAGTTATGAAACACAAAATAAAATATATCGCATATTTGCTTTTTACGGTTCTTATCCTCAGTTGCAGCAGCCTGATCGACGAAGTAAAGCTCGATACCTCAATAAACCACACCATTTATAACGGAAAATAACCTTCCTTTGGTTGTACGAAGGATGTACCAACGTTTCTCCAGCAATATTAGCTACGCACAGTCGGCATTCGGAGAAGAAGTAGTCTCTGATAACCTCGCATCCACTTATACACTGTCGTCCATTAGTAATTTAACGAATTTCGACCTGTGCAAGGTTTCGCTTGACGATAATCTGATCTATGCACGTATGTTCTCCTATCCATACAACGGTATCGGAGCAGCCAATGTAATAATCAATTTTGTGAACGATAAAGACTTGAATACGGATATCCCACGCCTGGCAAAAGGAGAGGTTCTTATGTTACGCGGTTACTGCTACACGCTGCTGGCCGAATGTTTCGGTAAAGCTGTCATTACGCTCGGGCTCAGCGAAGAAGCTGTCATCCATACACAAAACCCTGAAGACGAGGTGTGGGAGCAGGTCGAAAAGGATCTGCTTCTCTCGCTTGACTATCTGGCCGGTTATACAACTCCGAATTCAGGCTCGAAACAGGCGTAACAGGCACTTCTGGCACGCCTTTATCTCAATCGTGGTGTGCTAACCTCCGACAGTCAGATGGTATCCGAAGCTGGTAAGTATGCAGCATTCGTCACGGACTACTCCGGCCTCTCGCTGAACAGCGTTTTCACAGACAACTACATATCAACATCAAGCGGCAAGGAAGCAATATTCAGGCTTGTTGAAACGGTAAACTCGGCTGTTAAATCCCGTCAATATGTATATTATGATACCGCGCTCTTTCTCCGACATACCGTCCGGTTCTACTTACCTCGAATCCTCGATGGTGGCCCTCTATGACGAACCCGCAGACAAACAAGCAAAGATACTTGTTAATGAAACCCATCCCTCAACCGGAGAAAAGGTGACTTACTGCATAAAATATCCGGCGGATAAGAATCCCGTGTGGCCGGTGGTGCGCCTCGCAGAGATGCACCTTATCATTGCCGAAATGAAGGCGCGGCAGGGTACTGTCGATGTGACCGACTATAACAAGGTCAGACAAATGCGCAATGCTTCCCTTAAACAGAATAGTAATTTCGCCAGTGCTGCGGCATTTCTGAACGAAATTGAAAATAAAAGGCGGCGCGAACTTGTAGCTGAGGGGTTGCGCTGAATAGATATGCGTCGTTTCGACCGTATCGAACAGCACCTCGACGAAAAGGGCGTCGATAAAAGGCGAGTACATTTCCCTGTTTATACCGGAGAGATAACGAATAATCCCGCACTCACGCAGACAGATTATTATGGCAATTAAATAACCAAGATAAAGGTAGGCTTGCCTTACTTTTTCGCAACTTACACTAAGATTGCGATATAAAGCAAACGACTTTTTTCAAAACCATCCTATTTTGGAAAGATCGCACTATCTAAGCTTTACACAATCAGAAATATGCGAAAAAGTAAGACAAGATCACTCCTCAAGCAGCTTCAATATCTCCTGCTCCAGAACCTCCTGTTCGTGATATCCGACAATGTATTTTCTAACAACTCCCTTTTTATCAATCAGCACCATATGGGGAATGGCTCCGACACCATAAGCCAGGTCATTGAAGGTCTCCTCTGAAATACCCATCTGGTAGTTAAAATTCTCTTCCTTCACATATTTCTCAATGGCGGCAACGCTCTGACTTGCATCAACCTTTGTAACTCCGACAATTATAAGACCTCTCTCTCGGTATTTATCCTGAAGCTCTCTCAATGCCGAGAACATCCTTTTACATGGTTGGCACCAGGTTGCCCAAAAGTCTAATACAATCACTTTACCGGATAATTTTCTGATTCCTTCAAAACTGCCGTTGCACCAACGATCCATTATCAGCTCAGGAGCCGGTTTATTCAGGAGAGAGTCCGGGTTTACAATCTTTGTAACAACCTCTTTATCCAGTTTATCGCTGTATGTAAGGTTTTTAAGATTAAATACGCGGACTTCTCTATCCCTCCTGTTGAGTTTACCTGCAAAAACCAAATCCGGAATCCCATCTTCATTAATGTGGCCTACTGCAAACTGATCCGGTTTGAGCAATGTATCTGAACTGAAAATTGGATCTTTAAAGACCTCCCACCGTCCACCGGCATCAGTATTGCCCACATCAATACCGGCTTCACCAGAATCAACATCAGTATAACGATATATCCTGAAGAATCTGTTCCCGGCTGTAAGCACCTCATTTCTGCCATCCCCGTCAATATCGGCTACCTCTATCTGCTCGAGATTGGATTGGCCTTTGATATCCTCAATGAGCCTGTAGGTGAGGTCCTCCCCTATCACAGCCAACCTTCCCCTGGCTATTTTGCCGTAACTCTGATGCCAGCCGTCTCCGACATAAATTTCGTTCTTTCCGTCATTATCTCCATCCCCCACTTTAATCGCTGACTTTACACCTCTGCGTACATTTAGGCGGGTTTTGAGATTACCATCCAGAATATACGCATCACCTTCGTCCCCGAGAGAATCACCATAAGTCCTTCCCACTGCCAGAATATTTTTGTTTTCGCAACTAAAAGTGCCGACATCAAATGCAGTTGACATTCTTTCGGTAAGAAACACTTTTCTGTTCCAGTTTCCGGATTCAGATTCATTCAGTTTGAGTTTCTCTGTGCTAAGTTTTTCTAAATTGGGTTTTTCTGAATCAAAAGATATCAGGACAGTCTCAACCATATACTTAGATTCATAATAGGAGGCAATAATCTCATTTTTATCATCGTTGTCAATATCAGCGATTTCAAGATACAGAGGTTGAGGCCTTGGAGAGGCCTTTGTGTAGACAAGAGTCAGATTACATTTCCCTTCATTATATTTCACAACAAAAACATTTACCTCGGAATCTGTATATTGGGTGTATCCTGTAATCAAAACCAGATCATTTTTCCCGTCATTGTCTGCATCACCGGTGCGGAGTTTGAGCACTGGCTTGTCAAAACTGTGAGAATACAGCACACTGGCAGAATCCCCAACAACAGTACAGATGTAGAGAGTCGAATCGCTGCCCAGGATAAGTTCTTCTTTTGAGTCTCCGCAGAGATTTCCAAGAGCAACAACTTGCACGCCTGTCGGGAAGCCTTTGATCAGCAGATTTCGGACCTCAGGATTTTGCAGGCTTAGGACAGGGAGGATTTCAAGCTCTGAGTCCTTAAGTGTTGCGTCTTTTGTCTCCAAAGCAATAGCTGTGCTTCCCCCAAACAGCAGAATTATGAGAATATTAAAAAATCGAATCTTCATTATGTTGATTTATAGTTGTTTGCGCAAAACTGTGGCAAGATCACCCCATGCTTAGTCGTACGGGTTCTGAACCAGCTGACCTTTACTGAGTTCGATGTCAATCTTTGGTATCGGCCAGGCAAATCGTTTGTCACCCGGAGCCAAGGTGTAGGTTTTGGTTTTGTTTACATCGGTAGCCACCCCGTCAGAATCAAAGAACTCTCTGGTAATTGTAATTTTATCCACAATATTGGCAGGGTCAGAATTTATCCTCTTTATGTCGTACCACCTGAGAGTGAATGGAAATTCTCTGTGTCTTTCGTCAATAATAAACTGTACAAGGCTCTTTTTGTCAGGGAAATTAGCGGTGGTGAGATTTACATAGGTTCCACTCTTAAACCTTTTGCTTCTGACCGTATTCAGGTCTGCTACCGCACCCTGGGCATCATTTCCCCTTGCACGGCACTCTGCCCTTATAAGATACATCTCAGCCGTTGTCGGCCCCTGAATTATTCCTATTGAGCCGAATTGCTGATAGGCACTCCACCCAGGTACCGAAGCCCTGTTGTAGGAGTAGTTTTCCACAAAGAAGCAGTCGTATCTGTAATCTTTTTCCTTATCATACAGATTCATGAGCTTTTCGCTTGGGACAGCGTTCTGAGTGTGGTTGTAAAGCATCCTGGCGTAGTAAAATTCATCGAATTTAAAATCACTAGCAGCATTCGGAGCAAAATATGTTCCTCCTCCCGACGAATATGTCCGCATTTTTGGAGCGAAATAGGCCTGATAGTCTACTATAGCAGAGTGAGATGTAAGGGCAAGACCTGCATACTGAGCTGCTTTATCATAGTCGTGCAGATATAGATAGAAGCGTGCCGCAAATGCCTGAACTGCCGGAAGGCTGAGCCTGAACAGCTTATTAATATCCCTTGCCTGGGTAGTTTCAAGAGCAATCTTCATCTCATCCTCAATAAACTTCATTGTCTCCTCAAGACTCTTTCTGGTAACATCTTCGTCATATACAAGAGTTTTTTTGAGAGGCATTCCCAGTGCGCTCTTGTTCTCCTCCGAGTAGGGAAGACAATACAGGGTTGTAAGATTAAAGTACTCATAAGCCCTGAGGAAATGGGCATCTTCAACAATCCTCTTCTTGTCTGTCTCAGATCCTTGCAGATCATCTATCACCGAAAGAACCGTGTTTGCATATGCGATTTTCAGAAATTCCTGTTCCCAGTAATAGGTCTGAAGAGCGCAAAGTTCAGGAAACCAAAGGATATATCGCAACTGGCCGTCAAACCTGCTGGGGCTGGCCAGGTAGTAGTCTTTATACAATCCGTAGCTATCCGAGGCAAGTACCACCTCCCGGCTACGGTCAAAAAGCATATTGTAATGGTTCAGTAGCATATCCAGAGCTTCCACCGATTTGATTTCGAGATTGTTTTTCTTTTCGGGGGGTTCGCTCAGAAAATCATCACAACTAATAAATAAAACCATTGACAATAGTAACAAAGTTTTAAAAATATATGTTTTCATATCTCTCTTGTAATTTATTATTAATCTTGACTGCTAAAATTCAAAAGACAATCCAAAAGTATATTTTCTTGGAGACTTGACAAGTGTTGTGGCGGCGCTGGATGAAGAGTTAAGAATGTACCTGGGATCCATACCGTCACGGCTTGCAGTCCAAAGCAGCCCCACATTGCTCACCTGGCAATATAGCCTGATATTGGAAAATCCTATTCCGGAAATAAGGGATGCGGGAAGGTTATAAGAGAGGTCTACCTCTTGCAATCTTATACTGGAAGCTTTGTCAATAGTGGTGTTAAGATACTGCGCCAGTGCACCCCATGCCTGCAGGTTAGTCTCGGTGGGTGAGGGCATCAAAGGTATGTCTGTAGCCGTATTATTCAATACCTTAACAACATCCTTATGGAGAATTGAACTCTCTTTTGAGTTTGTAAGTATCGGATAGCTAAAGGTTGGCCTTCTGAAAATGTGCCCGAACTCACCGGTTAAAAACGCAGACAGATGGAATCCTTTAAAGTAAATGCTGTTCTGCCACCCAAGCAAGATGTCAGGCTGGTTTGATCCCGAATAAATCATGTAGTCTCTGTGATCATTTGTGCTGGGAGCTATATCGTTGAATGTCCATGTATTTTCGCCTATACCCTGCAGATACGGAATGTTTCTTTCGTTCATCCCCAGATATTTATAGGAGTATATTGCTCCTACGGGACGCCCCTCTTCAAAATGAGGAACCTTTATGCTTGCTGAAGAATAGCTCGCTCTTCTAAGACTCAGAACCTTACTGTAATTATAACTGAAATTCAACCTTGTAAGCCAGGTAAGCTCTGTTGAGGGGGATGTCAGTTCGTAGTTAAGGTTGAGTTCCACTCCCCTGTTCAATATCTCAGCAGTATTGAACTCCTGCAGAGAGGTGCCTGTAAGCCTTGGCAGATCTATCTCGCCTAATATGTCAATCCCGTGTTTGTTGTATAGTTCGATCGTTCCGTACAGCTTTGGTCCGCTAAGGGCAAAGTCAATCCCTAAGTTAGTACTCTTTGTTCTCTCCCAGGTAAGAGTAGGATTTCCGTAGTCGTCGATCTCAGCATACTTGGCACCTGTGGGAGAGTAAACACCCTTCAATGAAACAAGGGGAACGAATGAAGTTGATGTAACCACATTACCTGTATGTCCGTATGAGAACCTTACATTCAGCCTCTCAAAAACATTCAGATCTTTTATGAAATCCTCCTTGTCGGCTTTCCAGTTTAAACCGAAAGACCAGAAGGGAGCGTACCTGTATTTCGGCTCATCCACAATCAGATTTGAAGCATCAATCCTGAAACTGCCGGTCAGTGAATATTTGTTATCCAGAGTGTAGGCAGCATTACCGAGTATTGAAAAGAATCTTTTGTCGGTGTATCGCAGTGAAGGATTCAGTCCGTTAAGAGTATAGTTGGTTGCTCCCCAGTAGGAGTGAATCGGATAGTATATTTCCGGAGTCTGGGTCGTGAGCATATCGGGATCATATCCGTAAATTGTAGGAGCATTGTATGACTCATTGACACTTGACGATATCTCTGTAAAGAGACCTCCTGTAATTTCGTGCCTCCCAAAGGTCTGATTGTATTTAAGCTGATTTCCAAAGTTGTATGCTTTATTGGTGTAGTAGCCTTTTATAAGCTGACCACCAAGCGGTACATATAACTTAGAGACTGTTCTGGTTGCCTCATTATAATCCACCCATTTGTTAATCTGATCTCTTACATAGTAAGAATCTTCGCTGTAGTAGCTATTATTCTCAGTCTTATATAGTTCATACTGAAACTTGGTTTCATAAGTAAGACCTTTAAACAGTTTGAAATTAAGAGATGCCTGCATTCTCAGATTGTTTCTGTCGGTAAGCAGTTCTCTGCTTCTGATTTCCTGAAGCAGATTGTAATTCCAGTCCTTTGGAAACACACCGTTAACATTATCAATAAACTCCTGATAATGGGCTCCCACCATTTTAGTATAACCTCCGTTATCATCTATGATCCTCTCATAGGGTGAAATATTTTTGATATCAGAGAGAGAGGCTCCGCTATTGTTACTCTTCGAAAATTTGGTCATTATACTAAAGTTAAAATCGAGCCAACGGGTAATACTGTAGATATTTCTGAAATTGGCGAGAATTTCCTGGTCATTACTGTATTTGTAGTAGGATTGATCCTTTTTGTACCTCACATTGAACACATACTGATTTCTCTCGGATGCTCCGTTTACAGAAAGATCATAGTTCTGAGTAACTGCATTTTGCAAAAGATATTTATAAACATCATCCTTGTAATCTGTCTGTTCCAGTTTTGCAATTTGCTGATTGTATTCACTCTCGGAAATCCTCCCCAGATCCCTCATATTCATAAGTGTAATCCCTAGAGTCGCAGGATTGTTATTCCCGTCAACTTCCCTTGAAATAGAGAAAGAGGAGAAAGCTTTGTCGTTGTCCCAAAGATATTTCTCCCATCTTAGAGCATCTTTGGAAGAAGCGATGGGATTTGCATATTCCAGGTCAATTTTATCCTGAATTGAGACAAAAGAGTTGAATTTAACATGAAGCCCCTTCTGTGCCCTTTTTGTAGTTATAACCACAACACCGTTGGATGAACGGGCTCCCCATATAGAGGCTGCTGAAGCATCTTTAAGAATGTGTATAGTCTCAACATCGTTGGGATTTATACTCCCCAGGCCATCCTCAACCGCAAATCCATCCACAACCACCAAAGGGTTGGATATACCCATGGTCATTGTGCTGATACCCCTTATTGTGAGTTTTTCAGTTCCCCCATCTCCATACACCCTAAGACCTGTGAACATACCGTCCATAGCAGAAATTATATTAACAGAAGGCCTGTTCTGGATCTCTGCTGCATTAATTATGCTCACTGCGCCGGCAGCGCGGTCTTTTGAGATGGTCTGATACCCTGTCACTACAACATCTTCCAATTTGATAGCCGATGGTTGCATTACTACGTTTACCAAACTTCTTTTACCTACCGGCAGGACGTATTCAGCCATTCCAAGAAGAGAAAAAACTACTAAATCTCCCTCTTTGGCCTCTATCGTATAAGATCCATCCGGCATGGAGACAGCAGCTTTTTTGGTGGTTTTGTTCTGAATTACAACTCCTGCAAGGGGACTTCCTGTGTCATCCTTGATAACGCCCTTTATCAAGGAAGGCTTTTCCTCTGCAGTTGGGCTCTTTGGTCGTACAACATTATTTAGAGCTACTTGTTTCCCCACAATAGTCCAGTTTACATTAGTACCTTCAAATATTTTTCTTAATAAAGGTTCTATCTCCTGCCCTTTTTGAGAATAGTTGATTGTAATCTTGTTCTCGACCTCTTTGAGAAGATCTGAATAAACAAAAGTATATCCACTTTGTCGAGTTACCTCTTTTAGAATACTTTTGATGGGTGTGTCCTTAAAATTAATAGTTATGTTTTGGGCTTCCAGTGAGGAAAATACACCAAAACAAAACAGCAAAGGCAAAAGCCTTTGAAGAAATTTTTGTTTGACTACATTCATAATTTATGTTCTTTGGTTATGATAAAAGAACTTAACAAGAGAATATCCCTAATATTTCCTGAGAAAATAACAAACTGTCATCTCAGAACAGTTTTGAGCAGCAGTTTTGAGCAAAGAGGTTTTGAATATTATTAGTTTAGTTTCTGTCGAGTACAACCTTTCTGTTTTCAATTTTATATTTAACAGGTGTTGTCATTTGAATTAAATCCATGATCTGAACGATTGATTCAGAATTAAATGTAGCTGTAATCTTATACTTTAAAATATCACGATCTTTTATAACAAAATCAACTCCGTGCCATCTTTCCAAAGTCTTAATGACCTCAGGTAAAGGTGTTGATTCAAAAATAATTTTACCCTCCTTCCAGGCATAATCATTTTTGGGAGACTCTTTAATGATTGTGGTTACATTAAGTTTTAAATTCTCGACATTTATCAATGCTGTTTGATTTGGTGATATTTTTGTGCCTACTATCTTGTTGTTCTCACTCCGCAATAAACAAATTTCGCCACTGTAAAGGGTCGTTTGAGCAACATTGTCGTTTTCATAAGCCTTAATATTGAACTGAGTGCCAAGTACCTGGATAGAGAAACCTTTGGTCGTATTCACAATCATAGGTCGGTCAGGATTTTTCTTCACATCAAAATAGGCTTCTCCTGAAATTGTTACACTTCTTACCAACGAATCAAAACTATCGGGATATGTAATCCAGGTATCTGAGTTTAACCATACCTGAGAACTGTCGGGTAGTATCAAACGAGCTTTAACTCCTCTTGGGGTATACAGAGTCTTTGTTGGGGTTATGTTTTTGTATGTATATGCATTAACAATATTTTGGGACAATAAGGCATCTCCTTTAGGTGACTTTTTAGAGGAATTTAACATGAAAATAGTAGAAACTGCTGCTATAATAACAATAGATGCAGCACTCCAAAATATTTTCTTATTTATTGTGTAATATTTTTTGTTAGTAAAAGATTGGTCTTTAAGCTTTTTAAGAATATCATTAACTTCTCTGTCTGATGCCTCCCACTGTGGCAAATTAATTAAAGTATCAACGTTCAAGAGTCTTGCAATATATAATTCATTAGCCTTATCTTTTGCAGCCCACTCAAGCACCTTTGCCTTCTCGCTTTCTGCCAGTTCACCTTTTATATATTTAATCAATATACTCTTTTTCATGTTTTCCTATCTTTAATTTACAAAGTGCATAAATAATTACTTAAAATAGTTTTTAAAAACTTTTCTTAAAATTTTAAATGAACAAGAAATTCTATATTCTACAGTTTTTTCAGAAATATTTTGAAGTAATGCTATCTCTTTGTTTTTTAAATTTTTATATCTGCTAAAAATAAATGTTTCTCTGACTTTGTCAGGCATTATTTCTACTGCTTCTTTGAGCAATTTGTCAAATTCCGAATTGTAAAGATTTGTTAAACTTCCATCTGATAAGGCAGTTATACGAATATCCTGGTCTGTAATTGTATTTTTCATATACTGCGTATGGATTTTTTCTCTTCTAAGCAAATTCAGGCATCTGAATTTAGTCATTGTGAATAAAAAAGGTAATACATCTTTACTTTCATTAAGACTATCTATCTGCCCCCAAAAAGTTAGAAAGACATCCTGAGCAATATTTTCAGCTTTTTCGTATTCATTCAAATATCTATATGCAAAGTACACAACTTTCTTGAAGTGTTTTCTGTATATCTCTTCAAAAAGTTCCTCCTTAGTCGATTCCTTAGTTCGGCTACTGCTAAAAACCATACTTAATATATAGAACATAAACTACCAAATACCCTGATACTTTGTAAGAACAAATGTAAATAAAAAACACACCACGTGTCGCACCTGTCACCTCGCACCTGTCGGAGTTTGTTGTAAATGGCTCATAATTAACGCTTTAAAAATCAGACTTTTTAAAACCTCGAAAATTAAACGCTTGTTAATGAGCCATTTACAACAAACTCCGACAGGTTGTGGCAGCGGCCGGCAGCCGACAAAAGACAAAAAAATCGGCCCTGCTGCAAATTGCTGTAGGGCCGATGATTTTGTCTGTTACCTGTTTAGAAACGTCTATTTCTTTACAGGATTTTCAGTAGCATTCTTTGTCTTATCTGTAGAAGTCGAAGTTGTGGCAGGTTTTACAGTTGCATCACTCTTTCCAGCAGCCTTTGCAGGTTGTGCTGTGGTTGTTGAAGCTGGCTTTGCTGTAGTTGTTGCAGCCGGTTTTGTAGTAGTTGTAGTTGTGGCAGGAGTTGCAGTTGTTGTTGTTGCAGCTGGCTTTGCAGCTTCTTGCTTTGTGCAGCAAGACTTGTCACTCTTCTGATCCTTCTTTGTCTGGGTTGTTGCCTCTTTTTTAACAGCCTCTTTTTTAACAGGATTCTGATACATTGCATTTCCAGCTATTGCCAGAACCATGCACAATGAAATTAATGCTAACTTTTTCATTTTCTATCAATTTTTAATTGGTTATTGAAATTGTTCTCTTTTTCTATTTTTCAGCACAAATGTAATTCCACAAAATCCTAATAAGAGTTATCTTAATGTTAATGAAATGTTAATCTTCTTACTCAAAATTATTATTTAATAACTTTGCATCGCGATTTAATCCTGATTATTATGAAATTTCCTAAGTTGGATATCAGTAAAAATTCACAACGGTTGATAATTGCCATTTTGTCTGTTGTGTCGATGATCGGTTTACTTGTTATTCAGGTAAACTGGCTTGTTGAGTCTGTTAACATGCAGGAGGCTATTTTTGCAAGAGGTGTAAATATGGCTCTTCAACAAACTGCCAAAACTATTTCTCAGGACGAAAAACTGAATCTGGCTGTTAAAAATACTATTCGCAAAGATACTATCGTTAACGCTCAAGAGTATTATACCATGGAAGCTATTGCTGGATTGGAATCTGCTCTTTTGAAAGAGTTGAAGCAATATCATATCAATCTAGGATTTCACATGTTGCTGATAAATGGGGACGATACTCTTGCCATTCAGCCGGTTTCAAAAATAAAGAACAACGATCTTTTCAGGCATTCTTTCACAACACCTGAGCCAGGCGCTGAAATTGAACTGGCTATTCACTTTCCCGGAAGAAGTTCATTTATTCTCAAGAAAACAGGTATCATGTTTGTGACATCTGTGCTGCTAATTCTTTTTACTATTGCAATCATCTTGACTATTTTGACTTTTTATGTGAGAGAGAGAAAGTTTGCCGAACAAATAAAAGATATGGTTGCAAATGTCACTCATGAATTTATGACGCCCATTTCATCCATATCTTTAGCTGCAAACATGCTTATGAATCGCTGCAGCAAGTCCGGGGATATAAACTCCGTTAACCTGGCCAGTGCTATTAAGGAGGAAAATAAAAAACTTCAACGGCAGACAGGTAGATTGCTGCAATTGGCTGAAGTAGAAAATGGTAATTTTGATTATAATAAAAAACCTGTCGATCTTCATGACATAATAAACGATGCCATCAACTCGATGAAATTTCAATTTGGCAATGTCGATGCACAAACTGAATGCGATTTTAAGGCTTCGCAAAGTGTTGTATATGCTGATGCTTCTCATCTCTGTGATGTATTCATGAATCTTTTCATTAACAGCATCAAGTACAGCACAAAAGATCCTGTCATTAAAATAGAAACTGACAACAGACCTGGTGCAATTATTGTTTCAATAACAGATAATGGGATTGGAATACCTCAAAAAGAGCAGAAAAAAATCTTTGAAAAATACTACAGAATCACCGATGGAGATTTGCATAACACAAAAGGTTTTGGAATAGGTCTTTATTTTGCCAGGAAAGTTATTGAAGCTCATAGAGGTACTATCGATGTCAAGAGTGAAGAGGGAGCCGGCAGTACATTTATTATATCATTACCATTATATAAAATAGAATCATGATTTATGGAAAGAGTAATAAACATAATGCTGGTTGAAGATGATCTGAATCTTGGATTTCTGCTGGTTGAATTTCTGGAACAGAAAGGAATGAGTGTAAAACTATACAGGGATGGTCAAACAGCATTGACGGGATTTCAAACATATCACTTTGATTTTTGCATTCTCGATGTCATGCTGCCGAAAATGGATGGATTTACTCTTGCCAGAAAAATTAAAGCTTTAAAACCCAAAGTCCCTATTATATTTCTGACTGCAAGAGCCTTGAAAGAGGATAAATTGACAGGGTATAAAATCGGAGTGGATGATTATATTACAAAACCTTTTGACGAAGATGAACTTTTTTGTAAAATTGAGGCCATTTTGAACAGAAGCGGTGTAATACCTGATGATAATGACAATGTATATAATATAGGTAGATATATCTTTGATTATAAGAATCAACAGTTAAAACTCGATGGAAAAACGCGCCGACTAACTGAAACAGAGAATAATGTATTATGGATGTTATGTCTGAATAAAAACAATTTGGTTCATAGAGAGCAGATCTTGACAGCCATTTGGAAAGACAATGATTACTTTGCTGGAAGAAGTCTGGATGTCTTTATTTCAAAACTGCGCAAGTATCTCTCAGGGGATCCCTCCGTTAAAATAGAAAATATCCCTAAAGTGGGATTTATTCTTCAAGCACCAGACGGCCACCTGCACCTGTCGGAGTTTGTCGTAAACTCTTGATTTTCTGGCATATAATTTTACGATTTAAAACCCAAGTAAAAATTAAACAATTGACCACAAACGATTTACGACAAACTCCGACAGGTGCAGGTGCGCCGCTCTCAGAAAAAGAGTTTGAAACTCTTTACAAGCAGAGCTATCGTAAAGCCTTGTACTATTGTAATCAATATATCGGAGACTTTGAAAAGTCAAAGGAAATTGTCCAGGAAGCTTTCATCAATCTTTGGGAAAAACGTCAAAGTATATATGTTGAATCAGGCAATCCGGAATACTATCTTCTTACTGCCGTCAGAAACCTGGCGTTTAATGCCATACGAAACAAAATAAGAGAGTCCAAAAGAACTGGAAAGGCTATTTGCATAGACGACAAAATCAACGAAAAGTCTCTCTCACAGGAGCCTTGTGACTTACTTACATTCAATGAAATAAATACTGTGATTAACACAACTGTCGACTCCATGTCCGAGAAAATCAAGGAGGTTTACATAATGAGCAGAGAAATGGAGATGACCTATCCTCAAATTGCCGAAAAGTTGGATATCTCTGTAAAAACAGTAGAGTACAGACTCAGTAAGGCACTTGCCTTATTTAGAAAAACTTTGAAAAAATACTTGCCCCTGATTTTTTTATTTTTTAATAGCTTTTTCAGGTGAAATGAATAATTTGGTGTAGTTAATATTATGGATAAAATTATAATAAAATATCTGTCAGGAACGGCTAGCGAGCAAGAGAAAGAACTGTTGTTACGATGGCTCGAAGAGAGTGACAAGAATGCAAAATTCTTTGCCGACCTGAAGCATGTGTGGACGCTTTCTAAAATGAAAACCGAACCTTTTTCAGACAAAAAAAATGAACCTCTTTCAGACAAAGAGGTGGCAAATTTCATGAAAAAGATCAGAAGAGAAAAAAGGAAACAATATCTGCCTTCCTGGTGGATTGCAGCAGCTGCTGCAGCTATAATTCTTGTTTCATCACTGTTCATTGGCATGCAAAGAAAAATAGAATCATATAAGGAAGATATTTCATACATGCTTACCCAGGCAGGACCTCACTATGAATATTCAACTCCATATGGAGTTAAGGGCAAGGTTTACCTTCCGGATGGAAGTGTTGTCTGGCTTAATTCAGGAAGCAAAATTTCGTTTCCTGGCAAATTCATTGGTAAAACAAGAGAGTTGGACTTTTCAGGTGAAGGTTATTTTGATGTCATTCCTGACACTCAAAAACCAATGAATGTCAAGCTCCGCTCAGGGCTAACCATAAAAGTTGTTGGCACTAAATTCAACCTCTCCTCCTACGACAACGACAAGGAAGTATCCTTACTTCTGCTCAGCGGGAAAGTAAATATTAACAATGCTGATGGCAAAAAGATTTATTCTGTACAGCCTAACGAAAAAGTTATCATAAACCTTATTGATAATAAGCTATCAAGCAATATTCCACAGGAAATTACATCAACTATCGGCTGGAAAAATGGCTGGCTTATTTTTGACGAAGCTCCACTTGAAGATGTGTTCAAAAAACTGGAGCGTTGGTATGGACAAAAAATTATTGTAGAAGACGAAAGTGTATATTCAAAGAAACTTACTGCCAAATTTCACGAAGAGTCTATATCTCAAGTTCTTGAACTGATGAATCAAATTACACTTATAAACTACAAAATTGTTGACAGTACAGCCTATATATCCAAATTCAATTAATTAATTATTTAGGGGGTATACAGATTTTGGTGTATCTACTGTCAAATGAACTTAAACAAAATTTGTATGCGAAAATTATGTCTGTTTATTCTGACTTTATTGGTTTCAGCCTCATTATTTTCCCAAAACGTCGGAATTACCTTCAAAGGCGAAAATCTCCCTTTGAAAAATGTTCTAAATGAACTTGAAAAAAAGTCTGATTTTACATTTATCTATTCCCCCTCGACAATAGATGTAAATCAAAAAATCTCCATTACTGCCAATTCTGAAGATTTTTTCTCACTCCTCGACAGATTGTGTCGAATTGCTAATATTTCCTATAAAACAAGTGGAAGGCAAATTGTACTTACTCCTTTAGCAACTTCCGAAAAGACAGTAAATCAGCAAAATGTAACTGAAAACAAGAAAAAAATCACAGGAACCGTTCTGGATGAAAATCAAGAGCCTGTAACAGGTGCCTATGTGATTCTTAAAAATGACAGAAAGACAGGCACTTATACAGATGCAAATGGAAAATTTGAAATTAACATCCCTAATGAGTATGCAAAGGATGCAGTCTTGCTTTTTTCGTTTTTTGGATTAAAAGCTACTGAGGTCAAAATTGGCAACGAAAACAATATCACTGTTGTAATGCAATTTGAGGAAAATAAGTTAGATGACATAGTTGTTACAGGTTATCAGACAATTTCGAGGGAAAGAGCAACCGGTTCATTTGCCATAGTAACTCAAAATGTTCTCAACACCAAAATGCAGACAAATATTATTAATAAAATTGAGGGAATGGTTGCCGGTCTTAATATTTATCGTGGATCTGTGCAAATAAGAGGTGTTTCTACTATTAACGGAAATAAAAACCCACTTTATGTTGTAGATGGCGTCCCTTTTGAAGGCGAACCGGGGAGTAATGCATCTCCTCTCGACGTTATTAATCCTGCAGATGTGGTGAACGTTACTGTACTCAAGGATGCAACAGCAGCCTCAATTTACGGAGCAAGATCTGCAAATGGTGTAATAGTCATAACTACCCGAAATGGCGAAGAGGGAGCAACAAGGGTAAATTACAATGGATCAGTAAGCATGATAGGTCTTCCTGACAGAGGATATGCCAATAAAATGAACAGCAGTGAACTTGTAGACTATCAGTTAATGCTAATGGAGACTTATCCAAAACTTACCCGTAAGGGAATAAGAGAATATCAGAATCCAGTACAGTCTCTCATGCTGGACAAAAAAGAGGGCAAAATAACTCAGGAACAGTTGGAACAGGCATTAATTCCATACAGAAATTTTGACAGGTATGATCAGGTTAAAAACGAGTTTCTAAGAAAATACTCAATTAAACATCAGCACAATCTTGCACTTACAGGCGGGACTAAAATTCACAAGTACAACTTTTCCGTAAACTATTCCGGTACTGCTCCTTATGAAAAGGCTCAGTATGAAGACCGACTTGGATTTAATCTGAAAAACACCTTTGATTTCTTTAAATGGCTAAGTGTTGACGCAGGCATTCTTTACAGTCAGGTAAAGTCAGATTATGACAACGGAATATTGGGAATGAGCTACCTCGATGCAGGTGGAGCTTCATACCTCAGATTCAGGGAAGATAATGGAGAGCCATCTCAATGGTATCAAACCAAATCTCAATATGAGATAGACCGATTGAAAGCTTTAGGTCTTCAAGATGAAACATTCTATCCTGTAAACGAGCTGAAGAACACAAGATACACTGCCAAAACAAATTATCTTAACATCAATTTAAATGCCCGCATTAAAATACTTGATGGCTTGACAGCAAGTATCAGATATCAGACCGAACAGAGCAATGGTTTTACCAAACAATATGACACCAAAGATGCAATAAGTGTTAAAACCATGATTAACAACGCCGTTCAGATGGTTAACGGAGTACCGAAATATAATATTCCAGTCGGTGGACAAATCGTACAAAAATGGATGGATAACTATTCTTATACTTTCAGAGCTCAAATTGATTACAACAAACAATTGAACGATAATAATATTGTTCAGTTTCTGGCAGGTGCTGAAGCTAGAAAAGTTGTTACCTCCGGAAATGGCTTTTATCGTCTTGGATATGATGACAATAATCTTGGATACAGTGAGATAGATGCCCTGACACTCTCCAAGATGCTTTCAGGAACAGAGTCGATTTATGGTACATTCTCATTTAGCAACAAGACTCCTGCAAGTACATTTGTAGATAACAGATATCTTTCTTTCTATGCAAACGGGTCATATACTTTGAACAACAAAGCTACTTTTACTGGAAGTATCAGAATTGACCAATCTAATCTTTTTGGTACTGATCCGAAATATCAATATCGTCCCCTTTGGTCTTTAGGTGCTCATTACGAGCTCTTAAGAAATTACAATTGGATAGATAGACTGGCCGTCAGAGTTACATACGGAATTAATGGCAACATTCCTAAACTCAATGGCCCGTACCTGATAGCTAAAGTTGACAGGAATAACTACTATACCAACGAAAACGCAATGTACATTGCTTCTCCTCCCAATCCTCAGCTAAGATGGGAAAAGACAAAGGTTTTTAACGTTGGAGTAGATTTTAACTTGCTGAAAAACAGACTTGATGGCTCAATTGAATTTTACGACAAGCACACCAATGATCTATTGGGGCCATTTGCCATAGACCCTACCTTGGGATGGACAGATGTCGATATCAATTTTGGCAGCATGTACAATAGAGGAGTGGAAATAGCCCTGAACAGTCAAAATATCAAAAAAGAGCATTTTAGCTGGAGCTCCTCCTTGTTGTTTAGTTACAACAAAAATATGATAACAAGGGTTGAAGAAACCGACGAGTCTGCCTACAGTTATTATTACGGCACTAATATTCGTAAAGGATATCCAATGGGTGCACTGTTTAGTGTAAGATATAAAGGCCTTAACCAAAATGGGGCTCCTGTAGGACTTACAAAAGACGGGCAAGAGATTTTGAATTACAATCAGCTGACAAAGGATGATTTGGTTTACTCAGGCGTTGTCACTCCTCCATATAATGCATCTTTGACAAATTCAATTTCATGGAAGGGATTTGAACTTTCATTCATGTTTATCTATTCAGGCGGGCATGTAATGAGAGACGTTGCTGCATCGTACACAATTACAAGCCATCCAATGTATGCAGTCAGCAACGTAGACAAAAATATGGCAAACTACTGGAAAAAACCCGGTGATGAAAATAAACCAAATGTCAATCCTGCATTTATGTTTCAGTCAACAGTAAGGAATGGAGAATATATTTACAAGGCTGCGGACAAATTTGTTAAAAAAGCTGACTTTATCAAGTTGCGTGATCTTATCCTCTCCTATCATCTGCCATCGAAAATTACTAAAAAGATGGGCATAGGAGCAGCAACTATTAATTTCCAGGCAAGAAATCTTTGGTGGTGGGCTGCCAATGGAAACCTCGATCCTGAAGTTTGGACAGGCACATCACTCTCTCCTACCAGAGGCACTAAATATCCTGCCGAATTTATTGTAGGATTAAATATCAACCTATAAAAATATTCAACACCATGAATAAGAAAATTTTAATAAATATATTGGCTGTATCACTTCTGATATCTGTAACAGGCTGTGACGACTATTTGAACAATGTGCCCAAAGGCATGACTATTCCTCAATATATGGAAGATTATCAGAAGCTGTTAAACTCTCAGTCCCTGATTAATGCTTCCGACGGAATGCTCGATTACCTTACTGATAACATCCATCTGCTTGATAAAAATGCAACTGCTTCATATTATATATACATAAATAAGGATGAATCCGTAAGAAATCTTTATTCCTTTAAACCAGGACAGGTCTATGTTGAAGGCACAAAGGATTATATATGGAATAATGCCTACGAAAGACTTTTTACTCTGAATACTGTCATTAATGAAGTCATGGATTCTAAGGGAGGAAGTGAAGAGGCAAAATTAAGAATAAAGGCTGAGGCTCTTTTTGGAAGGGCTTATGAATACTACAACCTGGTAAACACCTACGCTAAACAGTATAACAGTCAAACTGCCAGCAAAGATTTAGGTATTCCTTACCTCACTGAAGCTGACATTAACCAAAAGTATCAAAGACATACTGTTGCCGAAGTTTACGAAAAAATGCTTGCAGACTTGGATGAAGCTGCTTCTCACATACCCGATATTACAGCTAACAGGGCTCATCCCAATAAGGCTGCGTTGTATTCTTTTTATGCAAAAATTTATCTCACAATGGGAGACTACACTAAGGCTCTCAAATATGCTAATGACGCACTCGCTCTCAACAGTGCACTGCTCAACTTGAATAATTACGACAAAGCAGAAGGTACAACATGGGGAAGAGTCTACAAAAAAGGAAATCCTTCTGAACGACTTCCTGACATTAACCATCCTGAAGCAAATTATGTGAAGTGGCTGTCTGGTTCTCTTCAAGGTAGTGTGATGCTTAGTAGTGAAATGAGAGATCTTTACAAAAAGGATTTAAATGGCGCAACTGACTTGAGAAAGGAATATTTTTTCGCCGAAAATCAGGTTAATCTTGGTGGAAGTACTGACTATTTCCCAGGAGAGTGCGCATTTGTACTCTACGCAAACTTCAATGTAGGATTTACTTCTACAGAAAATTATTTCATAGCAGCTGAGTGCGAAGCGAGAATTGGGTCGAAAGACAAGGCCATGCAACTTATCAATACTGTCAGAAACAACAGAATGATGAATAATGAACAGCTTACTGCATCGACCAAAGAAGAAGCTTTAATCAAGGTACTTGAAGAGAAGCGGAGAGAGTTTTGTTTCAAAGGTCCAATGAGGTTGTTTGATCTTAAACGGCTTAATCTCGAATCACAATTCCAAAAAACGATAACTCATACTGCCGATGGAGAAACATTTATCCTGCCTCCGAACGATGTAAGATACATAATGCCTGTTAATAAGGAGATTCTTAATTTCAACCCTGATTTTCCGGTATACGAAAGATAAAAACAAAGCGAAATATGATTATAAAACAATGAGAAAAGTTTATTGTCAGATCTTTATATTTGCAGCGATGTGCCTCTGTTTTTCACCACTCTCTGCCCAAAAGGCTATTCGCTTCGAAAAAGGCAACTGGAATGAGATTGTGGAAAAGGCACAAAAAGCGAAAAAAATGATTTTTGTCGATTTTTACACTCAATGGTGTGGTCCATGTTTAAATATGAGTGAAGAGGTTTTCAGTTTGCCGGCTGTTTACAATTTTTACAACACTAATTTCATTAATGCCAAAATTGATGCTGAGCACGGTGAAGGAAAAGAACTTGCGGCAAAATACCAGGTCAAGGTTTATCCTACATATCTTTTTATAGATCCAACAACAGAAAATGCTCTTCATAAAAGCAGTGGCCGACAGGAACCTGATACTTTCATCTTTACCGGTGAAAGTGCTCTTAATCCAAGACTCAGGTCTTTCTATCTCGAGGCAAATTATGATAAAAATAAGAATGATCTATCATTTTTAAATGATTATGCCAGATACAAGAGTTCAATATACGACCGTGAGGGAGTAGCCAAAGTCCTTAAACAATTGGAAAAACTTGATGTCAAACTGGACAATTCAATGGTCTGGGAACTGTTTGTAGATAATATTACAGGCTATGACAACTCCTTTATTCGTGAAGTTATCACAAATTATGACAGATATGTTAAACTATACGGCAAGGAAGATGTCGACAACAAATTGGCCAAAGAGACATCATATGCTCCTGTTGATTATCTTAAAGGGTTACCCGATTTTAAAGGTAAGAACACAAATATTGTAATCAACGAAATTAACACGGCACAAAGAGATGCCAATTACGATGAAGCAATAAGATTGATTGACATAGCTCTTAAAGATACAACAATTGATCGCAATAAATTTCTTAATGCTCTTAGATTTACTGTTAGATTAAATGACGGGAAGAAATATCCTGACTTGTGGGTAAAAAAGTGTGGGGAGTATATCAGGTACATCGCTTACAATTACTCTGACAGGAAAGATCCTTATATTCATTATGAATATGCCCTGTACCTTGAGTCACTGCTAAGACAGATTCCTTCCGCAAATCTATATTTGCCCGAAAGTATTCTGGAAAAACCAAAAAGTGGAAAAAGTGAATATACAATGAGGCCGGATAATCTTAAGCCGCACCCGTAGCACCTGTCGGAGTTTGTTGTAAATGACACATTAACAATGGTTTAATTTTTAAAATTTTTAAAAGACTATTTTTTAAGATACTGATTACTTGTCATTTACAACAAACTCCGACAGGTGGGGTGCAGCCGCGGTCGGCAGCTGAGCCAGCGCCTCTTCCATTTTAGATTTTATCTCAGAAGTGCACAGATTGCCTATACTCCCTTTATGAGTATGGGCAATCTTCTTTTCAGGAACAAAACGGCCACTGGCAACTTCTTCTCCCACCCTTTTATAGGCTTCTCTGAATGGCACACCCTCAAGAACCAATCTGTTAACCTCCTCTACAGTGAACAGATAATCATATTTAGAATCTTCAAGTATTTCCCGATTTATTTTGATACTCGAGAGCATTAGCATGGACATCTTTATGCAGTTATGCATTCTGTCCAGTGCCGGAAAAAGTATCTCTTTCAACAATTGAAAATCTCTGTGATATCCATGAGGAAGATTTGTCGCAAGCATGGAGACTTCATTGGGAACACTCTGAATTCTATTGCAGTTAGCCCTTATTAACTCCCAAACATCCGGGTTCTTTTTGTGAGGCATTATACTTGAGCCTGTAGTCAATTCATCAGGGAAAGAGATAAACCCATAATTGCTGTTCATGTACATCGTGCAGTCCACGGCGAGTTTGTTCAGTGTAGATGCTATTGATGCAAGAGCGTTGGCAACTGCTTTCTCTGACTTACCCCTACTCAATTGTGCAGAAATTGAGTTATAATTCATTGTACTGAAACCAAGCAGTTTGGTAGTCATATCCCTGTCAATCGGGAATGAAGAACCATAACCGGCAGCGGAGCCGAGAGGGTTTTGATCAACCACTTTCCATGCTGCTACAAGAAGATAGACGTCATCCACAAGTGCCTCTGCATAAGAGCCAAACCATAGTCCGAATGAAGAAGGCATTGCCACCTGATAATGTGTATAACCAGGCATTAACACATCTTTGTGCTTCTCGCTTAAAGATTGAAGAAGTTTAAAGAGATCTCCTATCTCACTTTTAAACTGCAAAATTTCATGCTTAAGGTAAAGTTTAATGTCGACAAGCACCTGATCATTCCTGGATCTTCCGGAATGAATTTTTTTACCTGTTTCACCAACTTTTTTTGTAAGATAGAGTTCCACTTGAGAATGAATATCTTCCACGTCAGGCTCAATTTTGAATTCTCCTTTATTAATGGTATCCAGTAAATACTCTAGTTCGCTTTTCAGAATATTAAATTCTTCGTCTTCAAGCAAGCCAACACTGTTGAGCATAGTTATATGGGCAATTGAACCAATAACATCATATTCAGCCAATCTCTCGTCAAATTCTCTGTCGCTACCAACAGTAAAGCGGTCTACCAGCCTGTCCTCCGATAATACTCCCTTATCCCAAAGTTTAGCCATAATTTTATAATTTTAATTTGGAAATTAATTTAATATATCCCTTTATTCCGTCTTCTATCTCCCGTGTCCAAACAAATTCGTCAGCCCTGTGCGATCTCGAAGAGTCACCCGGGCCCATCTTTACGGCTGGAAAATCAAGCCTCATCCAGTCTGATGTCGTAGGAGATATATATGTTTTAATACCACAAGCCTCTGCTGCTCCAATCAAAGGATGATCGCAAGGTGTCAACGACGATTTGTTTGTAAGAGAACGTGCGGTAAGTTCACTCTTCATGTGAGCCCTCAAAATATCCATAATATCACTGTTTGTATAACAGTCTGTAGGCCTTATATCTACGACAAATTTGCAGCTATCAGGAATAACGTTGTGCTGAGTGCCGGCCTCAATTTGAGTTACTGTACATCTCACCTCTCCCATCTTTTCAGAGATCAAAGGGAACTTATAACTTTTTAACCAATTAATGTCATCAAGAGCAATCATTATGGCATTTAGGCCTTCATTCCTTGCCGCATGCCCACAAATTCCCCTTGCCAGAGCATCTACAACAAGTAGTCCTCTCTCTCCAATAGCCATATTCATGGAAGTAGGTTCTCCCACTATTGCACAGTCCGGCCTCATAATGTGCCTCAAGGCAAGTTTGATTCCTCTCTTTCCAGAGGTCTCCTCTTCAGCGGAAATAAGCAACATCAGATTAAATGGAAGTGGTTCATCTCGCTGTTCAAAAAACAAAAAAGTCTGAATCATGGAAACAAGAGAGGCTCCTGCATCATTGCTTCCCAACCCAAAAATCCTTTGCGGATCTAACTGAGGGTCGTATGGATCAAAAGAATAGTGCCCAACAGCTCTGACTGTATCCATATGAGAATTGAGCAAAAGAATCTTTTTGGCAGTATCGTACCTTCTCGAATTTACTATTATGTTGTTGGAAATCCTTTCAGGTGTATACCCCTTTGAAGATAAATAGTTGCACAATAAATTCGATACTTCATTTTCCTCCCCTGAAACAGAAGGGGTCGAAACAACCTCTCTAAGCAAAGAGATTGCTTCGCTAAAATATTTATTATCAACCATAGCTCGATGTTTATGGTCTCAAAATTGTCCCTTTGTTATTATTCAGGTTAAGGGCATGCTTGATATATACCTCAGAAACTCCATTCTCAATAGCAGCAAATGCAGTTTCAAGTTTTGGGAGCATACCTCCTGAAACTACCTTGCTTTCTTTTAATGATTCGAAACTTCCCCTCGTAATTAACGGAATTACTGAAGAATCATCTTCCGGGTTAGAAAGTACTCCCTCTTTTTCAAAGCAATATACCAACTTGGTGGAGTAATCTCTCGAAAGGGCAATGGCCAGGCTGGATGCCATGGTATCCGCATTGGTATTGAGCAACGAACCGTTTCTGTCATGAGTAATTGCACAGAATACGGGAGTAATTCCTCTACCGAGAAGACTCTCAAGAAGTGGAAGATTGATGTCTTCGGGATTGACGTCTCCCACAAAACCAAAATCAATTGGATAGGGAGACCTTCTTGTGGCAGGAACAATGTCTCCATCGGCACCTGAAAGGCCTATGGCGTTAGTGCCGAACTTCTGTAGCAATGCGACTATGCTTTTGTTTATCCAGCCGGCATAAACCATTGTAACAAGCTTAAGAGTATCCATGTCAGTTACTCTTCTTCCATCCTGCATATTTACTTTAAGACCTATCTTTGAAGATAGCTCTGTGGCCATAGCGCCTCCACCGTGAACAAGCACTCTCGGTCCACTCTCTTTGCCCAACTGCTTTAAAAATTCTTCAAGAGCAGCCGAACGATCAACAATATTTCCTCCTATTTTGACAACTGTAAGCTGTTTCATAACATTCAATTAGTTAAGTTATAGATTTTAACATCTCTTTTAGCACTACCTGGGCCGAAACTACTCTGTTTGCTGCTTCCGGGATAACGATTGAGTCAGGTGATTCTATGACCTCATCTGTTACAATCATATTTCTTCTTACAGGCAGGCAGTGCATGAATTTGGCGTTATTTGTAAGTTTCATCTTTCGTGCATCTACAGTCCAGTTTCTATCTTTGTTTACAACTTTTCCGTAGTCAGGGTCTCTAAATTTAGACCAGTTTTTTGCATAAATAAAATCTGCGTTTTTGTAAGCCGCTTCCACATCATATTCGATTTTGGCACCTTTGGTAAACTCTTCGGAGAGTTCATAGCCCTCGGGATGAGTAATGACAAATTCATAGTCTGTCGCATTCATCCATTCCGCAAAAGAGTTTGCCACTGCCTGTGGAAGCGGTTTGGGGTGAGGAGCCCATGTAAGAACAACCTTGGGTCGTTCAACTTTCTTATACTCCTCAATAGTAATTAAATCTGCAAAACTCTGAAGCGGATGGCGTGTTGCAGATTCCATGCTGAATACCGGTCTCCCTGAATATTCTATAAATTGATTGAGAATTATCTCGCTGTAGTCGTAAGATTTATCCTCAAGTTTGGCAAAAGACCTTACGCCCATAATATCACAATATGAGCCCATAACAGGGATTGCTTCAAGTATATGTTCAGACTTATCTCCGTCCATTACTACCCCCCTCTCTGTTTCAAGTTTCCATGCTCCTTGATTGATATCCAACACAATCACATTCATTCCGAGATTCATTGCAGCTTTTTGAGTACTTAAACGAGTCCTGAGGCTTGAATTGAAAAAAATCATCAATAAGGTTTTATTTTTACCTAAAGCCTGATCTGCAAATGGATTGGCTTTAACCTCAGTCGCTTTTGCCAAAGCAATATTTAACGGCTCTATATCTTTAACACAAGTGAATTTATTCATTATTATCTATTTAACTGGTAGGTAATTGATTTTAAAAAATATTCTGCCTCTTCCATCGAAATCGTAAGTGGAGGTAAAATTCTGATAATATTTGATTTAGAGCCTCCTGTAAAAATATGATTCTCAAATAAAAGTCTGTCTCTGACTTCGATATATTTATTATCCAATTCTATTCCAATCATTAATCCCCTGCCACGAACATAAGTTATTTTTCCCGGAATATCGGCTTGTATTTTCTTAAGGGATGCAATCAACCATTCTCCCACTATTGCTGCATTTTGTATCAGCGATTCTGACTGAAGTACATCGAGAACAGCAATAGCAGCGGTACAGGCCAGATGATTTCCTCCAAATGTACTTCCCAGCATGCCGGGTACCGGTTTTATTTCAGATGAGATTATTACTCCACCTATTGGAAATCCGTTGCCCATACCTTTGGCTGTTGTTATGATATCAGGCTTGATTCCGGAATGTTGGTGAGCAAAAAATTGACCAGTTCTGCCATAGCCAGATTGAACTTCATCAAGAATAAGAAAGGCTCCGAATTTCCTGGTCAATAAACTTAGCTCTTTAAGGAACGAAGCATCAGGTTCGTATATTCCTGCAACTCCTTGTATCCCCTCAATTATTACAGCAGCAACATCCCCCTTGGAGAGTTCGTTTTCAACTGCAGAGACTGAATTAATCGGCACAAATGTCACCTCATGTCCGGCATTAAAAGGGCTAACATAATTTGGATTGTCAGTTACGGCAACCGCTCCTGATGTCCTTCCATGAAATGCCTCCTTAAATGAAACGACTCTTTTCTTCCCTGAGGCAAATGAAGCAAGCTTGAGAGCATTTTCATTAGCCTCCGCGCCTGAGTTACAAAGAAACAGCGAATAATCATCATACCCACTTATTTTCCCTAACTTGTCGGCAAGCTCGACTTGTAAAGAATTTTGTACAGAATTAGAATAAAAACTGATCTTTTCCATCTGCTCACAAAGCATTTTTACATAGTAAGGGTGAGCATGCCCAATCGAGATAACTGCATGTCCACCATAAAGATCCAGATATTCTATTCCGTCTCTGTCCCACACTTTGCAGCCTTTAGCCTTGACAGGCTCAACAGGCCAAGTTTTATATACGTTAAACGATTTCATATTTAAAATGCGCTTCCTTTTAAGCTGAGAGCGCAGTTTTCTTCATAACCGAACATAATATTCATATTTTGAATCGCTTGTCCGGATGCGCCCTTGATAAGATTGTCAATAACTGATGTCAAATGCCAGTAACCATTATGCTTCTCCACATGAATTAAGGCCTTGTTTGTATTAGCTACTTCTTTAAGCGAAATACTATCATCGGAGATTATCACATATGGGGAGTTTTTGTAAACAGAGTTGAAATGTTCAATCATCTCACTTAAATCAAACCTCTCTGAGGCTCGTGTATAGATACTCGCAAAAATTCCCCGGGTAAAATCCCCTCTCAAAGGCACAAAATTGATTTGCGGAATATCGCTTCCCGAAAGCTCGGCAAGGCTCTTCCTTATTTCAGGAATGTGCTGATGGGTAAAAGGTTTGTATACAGAAATATTATTGTCTCTATAACTAAAATTAGAGCTCTCCGAAAGTTTCCTTCCGGCACCCGTTGAACCTGTAATAGCGTGTATATGAATTTCATCAGACAGTTCTTCAACAATAGCCAAAGGAGAAAGTGCAAGAAGAATGGCTGTAGCAAAACAACCCGGGTTTGCAATATAAGATGCGTTTCTTATCTTCTCGCGAAAAAGATCACATAGACCATAGACAAAATGGAAATCTCCATATTCTCTTTCAATTCTGAAATCATTACCAAGATCTATGACTTTGCATTTTTTACCAAGATTATACTCATCGAGAAATTCCCTCGACAGCCCGTGACCGAGACAAAGAAATACCACATCTGTCCCGGAAAGAGCCTTGGCAAATTCTACCTTGTCTACAAAACACATATCTGTTTCTCCAAGCAGATCTCTGTGAAATGATGTAATCTTCGCCCCGGGAGTGCTGCTGCTAAGAACAGAAATTATCTCTACATAAGGATGACGTATTAGAATTCTGATCAATTCCCCGGCCGTATATCCTGTGCCTCCTGCTATTGCTGTCTTAATCTTCTTCATGAACCGAATAATATATTTTCAACGGATTAGCCAAAACTTTAGTGAAGCCAATTACATCCTGCCCTGTAAATGATCTGTTTGCCTCTCCGTACTCTCCGAATCTGGAATTCATGAGATCATATTTACTTTCACAAGCGAGTACTGCAAAATGATATGGTCTGAGTTCCACTTCAACGGTGCCACAAACATTCTTTTGGGTATCCTCGAGAAAAAGTTCAATATTTCTCATTACAGGATCCAAATACTGTGCTTCATGCATTAACTGTCCATACCATCCGGCCAGTTGATCTTTCCAGTATAGCTGTCCCTTTGTAAGTGTGTGTTTTTCAAGCAGGTGATGTGACTTAATGAGAATTAATGGTGCAGCAGCCTCAAATGCAACCCTGCCTTTAATGCCAATAATTGTATCTCCGACATGAATATCTCTGCCCACACCATAAGGAGAAGCTATAGAATTCAACTTGTGAATCAGACTTACTGGATCCATTTTTTTTCCATTGAGCGCGCAAGGTTCTCCTTTTTCGAATGTTATTTTTATTCTTTCGCTTCCCTCTTTGGTTACTTGAGACGGGTAAGCCTCTTCAGGTAAAATACCAGAAGATTTAAGAGTCTCTACTCCACCTATACTTGTCCCCCAAATACCCTGATTTATAGAATACTTAGCCTTTTCCCACGAAAAATCAAATCCACATTTGTTGAGATACTCTATCTCTTCCTTTCTACTGATGGAAAGTTCCCTTATGGGAGCAATAATCTTAACTTCAGGTGCCATAACTTCAAAAACAAGGTCAAATCTCACCTGATCGTTTCCAGCTCCCGTGCTGCCGTGTGCCACAAATTCCGCTCCAACTTCTTTTACTACCTTCAATACTTCAAGAGCCTGAAAAGCTCTTTCAGAGCTGACAGAAAGAGGATAAGTAGCATTTTTGAGAATATTGCCAAAAAGAAGATATTTTACACCTTTGGAATAGTACTCATTTACAGCATTTACACATCTGTGAGAAGCAGCCCCTAAAGCAATGGCTCTATCCTCAATTTTCTTTTCCTCTTCAGGAGAAAACCCTCCCGTATTTACCATAACAGTATGCACCTCAAGGCCCCTCTCCCTTTTTAAATAAGGAATACAGAAAGATGTATCAAGGCCGCCGCTGAATGCAAGAACAACTTTACTTTTCATCTCTTTTACAATTTTTTAAAGGTTAATATTGAACTGATCTTTGAAACGATAAGCGGAAGAGGTTTTATATTCTGCTTTTTATATTCTTTGTGTTCTTCAGGATCATAAAGTAATCCTGTGCAAAGGCACATTTTTCTGTTATTTCTCTGTAAAACATCAAAGTTAACACATCCCTCGCAACCTTTCCAAAACTCTTCATCATCAGTCAACTCTGAAAATGTAACTGGTTTAAACCCCAATTCGGTATTAAGCTTCATAACTGCAAGACCTGTGGTAATACTGAAAATCTTGGCATCAGGATACAGTGTTCGTGAAAGCTCAAAAACTTTTGCTTTTATCCTTCTTGCCAATCCTGACTTTCTAAACTGATGAGCAACTATCAGACCCGAATTGGCTACAAACTTGCTGTGACTCCATGTTTCAATATAGGCAAAGCCCGCAAATTCCTCTCCGGCTAACGCTATAACGGCCTTACCCGCAATCATTTTTTCGGCAACATAGTCAGGAGATCTTTTGGCAATGCCTGTACCTCTCTCCTGTGAAGAGATATACATCAGTTCGCAGATCCTTTCTGCATACTTTACATGGCTAGCATTAGCCACACAGATGTCTACATCCATTAGTAATTAACAATATAAAGTTAAAATATGTATGATTAATTTGCAGGAGACTATACCTGCGTAGAATTTCGCTGTGGTCCCTAAGGGATTAAGTTATAACCGTCCCCTCAGGCTCATCGTCGGACGTGTCTGGGCCTGGGTTTAAGTTCAATATTGAAGTAAACGGTTTTCATTGTGGGTGCAAAGATAAAATAATTATTTATAAAATTTCTATCTTTGGTCACTAATCATTAAAATTATGCAAAAAGAAGAGAATAAACAGGTAGGCTTACCGGAAAACGCCTATAGAGAACTTAAAGAAGGAGAGGAATATAAACCAATTATGTCACCTGACAAAGTTTATCCAGAGGTAAGTGTTTGGTCTGTGTCAATTGGTTTGCTTATGACAGTCATTTTTTCTGCAGCAGCAGCCTATCTTGGTTTGAAAGTGGGACAGGTATTTGAAGCAGCTATTCCTATTGCAATTATTGCTGTCGGACTTTCAAGTGCTTTCAAAAGGAAAAATGCACTTGGAGAAAATGTGATTATTCAGTCAATCGGTGCATGTTCTGGTGCTATTGTGGCCGGAGCGATATTTACTCTTCCTGCTCTCTATATACTCCAAGCTAAATATCCGGAGCTTTCTGTTGATTTTATAAAAGTTTTTCTTAGTTCACTGCTCGGCGGAGTTCTCGGAATTTTGTTTCTGATCCCTTTCCGCAAGTATTTTGTTTCGGACATGCACGGAAAGTATCCATTCCCAGAAGCTACAGCAACCACTCAAGTGCTAGTCAGCGGCGAAAGTGGAGGAAAAGGAGCAAAATTACTTCTTATAAGTGGCTTGATTGGTGGTGTTTACGATTTTATTGTATCTACTTTTGGCTGGTGGTCTGAGGTGTTTACAACAAGAGTTCTCCCTTTTGGAGAGACAATTGCTGAAAAGGTCAAACTTGTTTTTAAGGTCAATGTTGGTGCTGCTGTCCTTGGTTTAGGGTATATAATAGGACTGAAGTATGCTTTTATTATATGTTGTGGTTCTTTTCTGGTCTGGTTTGTCATAATACCTCTCATGAACCTCTTTTTTGGAGGAAGTATTGTTGATTTGATGAATAGTGGCATTACAGAGGTTGTGGGAAGCATGTCGCCTGAGACAATATTTAAAACCTACGCGAGACACATTGGTATTGGAGGTATCGCAACTGCCGGGATTATAGGCATTATTAATTCCGCAGGCATCATTAAATCGGCCTTTGGCCTTGCAGTAAAGGAAATCAAAGGTTCCGGTTCGGGAAAGAACAATGTTAAGAGGACTCAGAAAGATCTTCCAATGAAAATTATTGCAATTGGCATTTTGGTGACTCTTGCAATAACATTTATATTTTTCTATTTTGGAGTGGTTCCAAATCTTACCCATGCAATAATAGCGTTGCTGGTTGTCGGCATTATTGCTTTTTTGTTTACTACTGTCGCCGCAAATGCTATTGCTATTGTTGGAACCAATCCAGTAAGTGGCATGACACTCATGACTCTTATTCTTGCATCTGTTATATTGGTTGCCTGCGGTCTTTCAGGTACAGCAGGTATGACTGCTGCCCTTGTGATTGGAGGTGTTGTATGTACTGCACTCGCTGTTTCCGGAGCATTTATTACTGACCTCAAGATTGGTTATTGGCTCGGTTCTACACCTATTAAACAGGAGTCCTGGAAATTTCTCGGTACACTCGTTGCAGCAGCCACAGTTGGCGGTGTTATGATTATCCTCAACAAAACCTATGGTTTCACAGGCGATAGTGCTCTCGTGGCACCTCAGGCAAATGCCATGGCTGCAGTAATTGAACCTTTAATGTCGGGTGGAGGTGCTCCATGGCTCTTGTATGGTATTGGCGCGTTGATAGCTATTGTTCTTACTCTCTTCAAGATTCCGGCTCTTCCATTTTCTCTCGGAATGTTTATTCCTATCGAACTCAATATCCCTCTCCTGGTTGGAGGGGCTGTTGCTTGGTTTGTTTCCACACGCAGTAAGGATGCAGCACTTAATAATGCGCGAAAAGAGAGAGGGACGCTTCTTGCTTCCGGTTTTATTGCAGGTGGAGCCTTAATGGGTGTTGTAAGTGCTATAATACGATTTGGCGGGATTGATCTTACAAACCGTCAATGGATGGAATCTAAACCAGCTGCTTTCCTCGCACTTGTAATGTATGTCCTCATAATTGTATACTTGGCATGGGACAGCATGAGAGCAAAAGTTGATGATAAATAAAAAGATGGACAGTAATCTTATTTATGCATTTATACTGACCCTTCTTGCCGGTCTCTCTACCTCTATAGGTAGTGGGATAGTTCTTTTTTTCAAAAAATTCAGCTCAAAATTTCTTGCCGCATCGCTAGGCTTTTCTGCGGGAGTAATGATCTTTATTTCTCTTGTTGAACTGTTAAACGACTCAAGAACACGGCTTGGAGAGATTTATGGCGAAAATTCTGGCTTTTTGTATGCATTGATCGCATTTTTTGGGGGTATGGCACTCATCGCTATTATAGACAATTTAGTACCGTCCTATGAAAACCCACATGAAGTCGGAGATTTGTCAATTAATGAGAACGGAGCTGCCAAGGACGGCTCTCCTCTTATGAGAGTAGGAATAATGTCTGCCCTTGTGATTGCAATTCACAACTTCCCTGAAGGCATGGCAACATTCGTAAGTGCAATAAATGACCCGGGACTTGGTCTAAGTATTGCTGTTGCTATCGGAATTCACAACATACCTGAAGGGATTGCCGTTGCAGTACCTATTTACTATGCAACAAAAAGCAAAGCCAAGGCTTTTACAAACGCCACATTATCAGGTCTTGCAGAACCTGTTGGAGCTGTAATAGGATACTTTTTGCTATCATTCCTCTTCCACGATAATTTTATGGGTATTATCTTCGCCGCCATAGCCGGAATTATGGTATATATATCTCTTGATGAGCTTCTTCCTACAGCTGAAAAGTATGGGGAACACCATATTGCCATCCTTGGAGTTGTTGCAGGAATGTTTGTAATGGGAATAAGCCTTGTGCTTATATGATTAATTAACTTTTAGATCTAATAATTATGGAATCAGTAATAGACAAATTTTTACGTTATATCTCAGTCGAGACAACCTCAGATCCGGATTCTGAAACACAACCAAGCACACCTTCTCAGGTGGAGTTTATGAAAATACTTGTCAAAGAGCTTGAACAGATGGGTGTAAAAGATGTGTCACTCGATGAATTCGGCTATGTTATGGCCTCCATCTCTTCAAATCTTAATAATGGAGAAACTGCTCCCAAACTCGGCTTTATAGCTCATGTGGACACTTCGCCGGATGCTCCAGGTAAAGATATAAAACCTCAGTTTTTTCACAATTACGATGGTGGCGAGATAGTAATTAACAAAGAAAAAAAATTAGTTCTCTCTCCAATCGAATTCCCCGAATTGAAAAAATATATTGGGCAGACTATCATAACTTCTGACGGCAATACTCTTCTTGGAGCAGACGATAAGGCAGGAGTAGCAGAGATAATGTCTGCAGTGGAATATATACTTACTCATCCTGATTTCAAACATGGAGAAATCAAAATAGCATTTACTCCTGACGAAGAGATAGGACGCGGGGTGGATAAATTTGATGTAACCCGTTTTGGGGCTGAGTTTGCATATACTTTGGACGGAGGTGAAATTGGGGAGATGGAATATGAAAATTTCAACGCAGCTTCTGCCAAAATATTTATTCAGGGAAGAAATATCCATCCGGGTTATGCTAAAAATAAAATGATTAATTCTATCCTCCTTGCAACAGAGTTTAATTCTCTTTTGCCTGTAGAACAGAGACCTGAATTGACAGAGGGTTATGAAGGATTCATACATATAGTTCATATGAGTGGTACAGTTGAAGAATCAATGATCCAATACATCATACGCGATCATGACAGAGCCAAATTTGAAGAAAAGAAGAAACTTGTTGAGGATTGTACAGATTTTATGAATCGCAAATACAAAGACAATCGCTTCAGGCTTGAACTCAAAGACCAATACTACAACATGAAGGAAAAGGTAGAACCTCATTACCATATTATTGAAAAAGCGGTTGAAGCCATGAAAAAGGCAGGGATTACTGCTCAAGTCCGACCAATAAGAGGTGGTACCGATGGAGCACGTCTGTCGTTTATGGGGCTTCCTTGTCCCAATATATTTGCAGGAGGTCACAATTTCCACGGTAAACTGGAATATGTGCCGGCTGAAAGTATGGAAAAGGCAGTTGAGGTAATTATCAATCTTATATCACTTTATATTCAACATGAATAAATACAATAACAAACTTAATTCAACAATCTAAAATTCAATACCATGTTAATGACAACAACATCCACTATTCAAGGGTATGAAATTGATCAATACCTCGGATTAGTATCAGGTGAAACTATTATAGGTGCCAATATAGTCAAGGATTTCTTCGCTGGGATCAGAGATATTGTTGGTGGCAGATCTAGTTCTTATGAGAGAGTACTCAAACAGGCAAAAGAGGAAGCGCTTAATGAGATGTGTTCACAGGCTATAGCACTCGGAGCCAATGCTGTTATAGCTATAGATCTTGACTACGAGACAGTTGGATCTTCAATGCTTATGGTTACTGCAGCAGGGACTGCTGTTAAGATCAGATAATTTTTTTTTAAAATATTTGCATTAATAAATATTTCCACTACATTTGCCAAGTTATAATTCGAAAGATAAAATGACAACTTTACATTCAACTTCTGTCATTATGTGTAAAACATCCATGTCAACAATCACAACAACAATGTTGTATGATGGAAGTTGGTAATTTTTAGTTTATAGGTAAATTGAAACCGGCTTCTTGATTCAGGAGGCCGGTTTTTTATTAATAACCCTGTTAATTGCTCAACTATGAAAGTATTAAAATTTGGAGGATCATCTGTAAGCTGCCCCTCAAGAATAAGAGAGGTAATTGAAATCATTATAAATTATAAGAGAGATGGTTCAGTTATTACGGTTGTGTTTTCGGCATTTCAGGGAGTAACGGATATGTTAATTGAGATAGCAAATCGTGCATCTTCAGGTGACAATAGTTATACATCTGTTTTTGAGGAATTAAGAGACAGGCATTTAAATGCGATAAGAGAGTTGATACAGATAAAAAACCAAAGTCACATTCTGACAAATACTATGATGAGCTTGAAAGAGTTGTCAGATATATTGCATGGAGTAGTACTGATAAAGGAATTGTCTGCCAAAACTCTTGATCTGGTGATGAGTTATGGTGAAAGACTCTCTGCTTATATTATTAGCGAAGCTATCAAGGATGTTGGGATTGATGCTGAGTATTTAGATAGCAGAAGATTGGTAATATGTGACGATAATTATGGATACGGACGTGTTAATTATGAACTTACATACAACAATATAAGAGAATATTATAGTTCTCATTCAAAATTACAGGTTGTTACCGGGTTTATTGCCTCGACAAAGAAAGGTAATACTGTTACACTTGGCCGGGGTGGATCTGATTATACTGCTTCCCTTCTTGGAGCTGCACTTGAAGCAGAAGAGATAGAAATATGGACAGATGTCGATGGAGTCATGACAGCCGATCCAAAGAAGGTTAAAGGGGCATTCCCCGTAACTTTTCTTACTTATGATGAAGCTATGGAAATGTCGCACTTTGGAGCAAAGGTTATTTATCCTCCGACAATGCAGCCGGCTATGGACAAAAACATACCAATAAGGATACTGAATACCTTAAACCCATCTTTCAAAGGGACTTTAATTGGAAGAAAAAACGGTGGCGAACGATACGAGATCAAAGGAATTTCATCAATCGACAATATATCCATTCTGCTGATTCAGGGAAGTGGAATGATAGGTGTTGCAGGAATTGCAAAAAGAGTGTTCGGCGCTTTGGCAGATGCAAATGTCAATGTGATCCTCATCTCTCAAGCATCTTCTGAACACTCTATCTGCATAGGAGTCATGCCAGATTCTGCCAGACAGGCTAAACGTAGTATCGAAAAAGAGTTTGCTTACGAAATACAGGCAAAAATTGTAAATGAAGTAAGTGTGACAAATGATCTCTCTATTGTTACGGTAGTTGGAGCTCAGATGAGGCACACTCCGGGAAATGCAGGAAAATTTTTTCAGTCACTCGGCAATGTTGGAGTTAATATTGTCGCAATAGCTCAGGGCTCTTCAGAACTTGATATTTCGGCTGTTATACAAAGAAATAATCTTGAAGTTGCATTAAATGCAATTCACAACACCTATTTTAAAAAAAGCAAAAAAGCATCATAATCATTTTTAGAATAAAATAAAACTAATTCAAATGGAAGAGAGAGAGAGATTAAAAGTTGCAGTATTGGGAGCTACAGGTAGCGTAGGCCAAAAATTTATTGAATTGTTACAAAATCACCCTTGGTTTCAATTGCACGAAGTAGCGGCATCTGAACGTTCAGCAGGAAAAAAATATAAAGATGCTGTCAATTGGGTACAGGCTACTCCTCTGCCCGAAAGTATGGCAAATATGATTGTAAAGAAATGCAGTCCCAATCTGGAGAGCAAAATTCTATTCTCCGGCCTTGATTCATCTGTGGCAGGTGAGATTGAAGAAGAGTTTGCCTCACAAGGTTATTATGTAATTTCCAATGCTCGCAACCATCGTTTCGACAAAGATGTGCCACTTATAATTCCGGAAGTTAATCCGGAACACATGGAGCTTGTCAGAAATCAGAATCGCTCAGGCTTTATAGTTACTAACCCTAACTGTGCAACAATTGGCCTTGTAATGGCACTAAAACCTATTCTGGACAAATTTGGCATTGAAGCCGTAAACGTCGTCACCATGCAGGCAATATCGGGAGCAGGCTACCCAGGCGTGGCCTCGCTCGACATTCTCGACAATGTAATACCTTTTATCGGAGGAGAAGAGGAAAAAGTGGAGAGTGAGCCATTGAAAATATTGGGGAAAATTGTCAATGGAGCCATTGAAGAGATAAATCTCAAAATAAGTGCTCAGTGTAATAGAGTTGCCGTAATCGATGGACATACTGAGGCTGTGCAGATCAAGCTTAAAAAAAGGACCTCTGTCGAGGAGATAAAAAAGGCATGGGTAGAATTTAAATCTGTTCCACAAGAACTTAATTTACCATCTGCCCCACTTCAACCCATTTATTATTTCGACAATGATAAATATCCCCAACCAAAACTCCACAGAAATATAGATAAGGGAATGGCTGTATCAATAGGGCGTTTAAGAGAGTGTCCGTTATTTGACTTCAAGTTTGTCATTACCTCACACAATACTGTCAGGGGCGCTGCCGGAGGCACTATTCTGATAGCCGAAATGATGTACAAAAATGGGTATTTTAATAATCTCTGAGATTTTAATTATTATAAATAATGAACAAGTGTATAAGGGTATTTGCCCCCGCAACAGTGGCAAATATGGCGTGTGGATTTGATGTGATGGGGTTTGCAATTAATAAGCCTGGAGATGAGCTTGTCATAACAACCTCAAATGAACCTGGAGTTAGAATCACAAAAATCACAGGAGACGAAGGAAAATTGCCTCTTGAACCTGCCCTTAACACGGCCGGCAAACCGATACTTTCAATGGTAAAAAAGTTCAGAATAAAATGTGGGGTTGAAATTGAGATTAACAAAAAAATGCCTCTCGGCAGCGGTCTTGGTTCAAGCGCCGCAAGTGCTGTTGCGGCAGTTTTTGCTCTTAATGCTCTCTTCGAACTCAAACTTTCTAAAGATGAACTACTGAGCTTTGCCCTCGAAGGTGAACAACTTTCAAGCGGAACTGTTCATGCTGATAATGTTGCACCATGTCTTTATGGTGGAATTGTTTTGATTCGATCCAACAAACCTCTTGACATTATAGCACTGAAAGTGCCCGACAAACTTTATTGTACTATAATCCACCCACAAATCGTGATTCCCACAAAAGATTCGAGAAGGATATTACCTGTAGAGATACCGCTTTCAAGTGCCGTGACTCAGTGGGGAAACATAGCAGCTCTCGTAGCCGGAATTATGAAAAGTGACTATGATCTCATTGGACGATCACTGCAGGACGTTGTTATAGAACCCGTTCGGTCTCAACTTATCCCTGGTTTTTCAGAAATGAAGAAAGCAGCTTTAGACAATGGTGCTCTCGGTTGCAGCATATCCGGCTCCGGACCTTCACTGTTTGCTCTTTCAAAAGGGATAAAAACTGCTTCTCGGGTTGGAAAAGCAATGCAAAAGTGTCTAATTAGGTACAATCTTCAATCTGAACTATATGTGTCAAAGGTTAACAAAAATGGTCCTGAAATTTTGAAAGACAGATAGATCAATGAAACTCTACAGCACAAACAACAAAAACAATCAAGTATCATTCAAGGAAGCAGTAATTAAAGGAATAGCTGATGATGGCGAATTATACGTTCCTGTTTCACTGCCACAAATGCAAGAAGCCTTTTTTGACAGAATAGAAATTCTCGACTTGCAAGACATTGCATTTGCCGTATCAAGAAGGGTCTTAAAAGAAGAAATACCAGATTACGAGCTTTTCAAAATAATCAGAAGCGCATTTACCTTTACAGCACCTCTTCAACCACTTGATAGTGACAAAAACATTCTCGAGTTGTTTCACGGGCCCACACTTGCCTTTAAGGATTTTGGAGCACGTTTTTTGGCTGAGACACTCTCCTTCTTCAATCAAGATGAAGACAAGAAATTGGTTATTCTTGTTGCAACATCCGGTGATACAGGAAGTGCCGTTGCAAATGGATTTTATAATGTTTCAGGAATTGACGTAGTGCTATTGTATCCATCAGGCAAAGTTAGCAAGATACAGGAACAGCAACTTACCACTCTCGGAGGCAATGTAACTGCACTTGAGGTACTCGGTAGTTTTGATGATTGTCAAAGAATAGTCAAGGAAGCCTTTAATGACAAAGAGTTAAAATCAAAGGTTAAACTTACCTCTGCAAATTCCATTAATTTTGCAAGGCTGTTCCCTCAATCCTTTTATTATCACTATGCCTACTCTCAACTTGAAAGACGTGACAAACCGGTCATTTTCTCAGTACCAAGCGGTAACCTGGGAAATCTTACTGCTGGATTGATTGCAAGAGAAATGGGATTGCCTGTAAAAAAGTTTATCGCAGCTTTAAACTCTAATGATGTGTTTGCACATTATCTTAAGTCAGGCACATTTCAGCCTAAAACCTCCGTTCAAACCATATCAAATGCCATGGATGTAGGAAATCCAAGCAATTTTTACCGCATCTATTCTATGTTTGATGGAAACCTTGACAGCATGAGAGAAGTTATTTTCAGTCGGTCATTTTCAGATAACCAGACGCGTCAGGCAATAGGAGAAATATATAACGAATACGGATATCTTGCAGATCCTCATGGAGCTGTGGGATACCTCGCTCTCAAAGAATATCTTGAAGAGTATCCTGGATCTTACAATTCAATTATTCTCGAGACAGCTCACCCTGCCAAATTCAAGGATATAGTAGAAGAAAATTCGGGAACCTCTGTTGAGATCCCCGAATCTCTAATGAAATGTCTGGAGAAGAAAAAAAAGAGCATAATTATTTCTAATAATCTGGATGCTCTGAAAAGTATTTTACTTTGAACTCCTCTCTTTTATAATCTCAAGAAGCATCTCAGGTTCATTGGTTGTAATAAAGTCAACCCCTTTGTCCAGGAATGAGATTAGATCTTCCTTTTTATTTACTGTCCAAACATTTACTGTCATTCCTGCATTATGTGCTTTCTGAATTAAACCTGGATCTTTTTCAAACATTTTGTAATTGAAATCTATACCCCACATGTTTACAGATTTGAGCTCCTCTATTGACTTATCGTCTCCCAAGTATGCAGTTCTCGCTGTGGGGTCAATCTGTGTAACCAGGAGACAGGCATCATAGTTGAAGGAAATATAGCATGCAACCCAGGCTTGAGCTTTCATATCATGTACAAGCTTTACAACTTTTGCTGTCAATTCATTTGTTCTTTCCTGACTCTTTAGGGATGCTTTGATTTCTATCACCAGTTTTGTCCTGTTTTGTTGCTTTACATCTTTTATAATCTGCTCAAGAGTAGGCAGAAAATCATTTCCTTTGAGCGGTACTGAAGTCATAGTAGCAACTGTGTTATCTTCTATGATCTTGCCATCAATTTCGGGATCGTGGTTAAGGACAATTGCTCCGTCAGAGGTCATCCACACATCCAGTTCAGAAGCTTCACAACCAATTTCAATAGCATATTTGAGAGAATTTCTTGAATTCTGACTTGCCTCATGATTTTTCCATGCTCCTCTGTGAGCAATTACCTTATTTTTTATAAACTGGTCCTTAACAAGTTCAAACTCCTTTTGCAGACAACCTGCTTTAATTGTAATACCATACACAAAAGGACCTGAATCAGTTTTCAAAGTTACACTCTTCTTCAAAGATATGCCTCCTTTACTGTCAATAGTAAAAATACCGGCCGTATCCTTCACGATAGCAACTTCTGCATCACAATTACAGCTTTCAGGCACAACCACTTTGGCAATTTTTGCACCCTTGACACCTACCGGAATCAAATAATTGTCAAGAGTTAGCATTTGATCTGTGTTTGCAGATCCTGACTGGCCTGACCCATTGATAATCATCGAACAACAAATTAATAAAAAGAATTTCATAATAAATATTAAAATTAACGATAACCACAAAGTTTAAGAAGTTCATAAACCTCTTTATCTTTGTTTTCTATATATTTTTCAAATGCGTTGTTGTAAAATTCCTGCTCAGAAACAAAATCAACTCCTAAAATATCCTTAACTATATCTTTGGCATATTTTTCTTTCATAACCGGATCATTCTCGTTTTTCCAGTAGTTCAACACGGACATCGGAACATTAACATTACTCTTTGTGATCCTTTTACCTCCCTGTCTAAGTTCGTCAACCTCAAAATAAACTACAAAATCTCTCTTGAAAGTCTCAATATTCCTCTCCTCAAGAATCTTTTTGTTTGTGTAATTAGCCTCCCAGTAATTTGTCACAGGACCTGAAAAACGTTCTGTGATAGAGCACCAGGTTGGTTCATAAAGAGAAGAGTGGTAAATATCATAATCAGACTTGGCTCTGTCTATTGCAGACCTTGGAATCACTTTGTAACTGAATCTCAGGTAATCTACAGGGCCACGCAGTGGAGTTACTTTTATCTCAAAGCTAACATTATTAAGCTTGTTAGAGTAAGGATAATATTCTTTGTCTATATTTTCCAATTCTATCCTTACATACTGGCTGGCATCATTAGCCTCTCTGTAGCTTTTCCAGTAGGCCAAAACTGAATCAACTTTGTGGGAATACTGGCCATACTGCTGTTCCCATACACCATGAAGACTGTCTTTTACTTTGTTAAAAGAGATGGTATCGTTCATATACTTGATAAATTCATCAACTCTTTTGTAAGTAATTCCTTCCCACATTTTTTTTACAGTTTCATCCTTTAACAGAGAATCTTTAACAGACTGCAAAAGAGTATATACAGGCATAAACTCAGGATTATTCTTTTCTATCCTGGCAAGCTCGTCAGCGGTCAGAGTCTCGACTATAGACTTTTTCAACGGGTTTGAGCAGCTGATTGCAACAGTTGCTACCAACAGGAGTAAAAATAGCTTTTTCATAACTAATAAGTTTTTCTCAATATAAAGCTACACATTTCTAATAAATGTAATATCTCTTTGAAAGCTTTTTAAAGTTATCAACGTCTTTGTACCAATATTTCTTTATATCTTCAAACCTGTTTCTTTCTGAAAATTTTTTACGAATAACATCTGTGCCGGAAACCTTGTCAAACATATTGAATCTTTTGACATCCGCATTATTAAATATCGCTCTTTCAGGCCAAAGTTCGGCAATAGCCTGCATGACATAAAATTGAATATCTGTAAGCGCACAAGTCTGATAATTAAGTATATGAACCTGGACTCCCTGAAAATCTTTCCCTGCTCCTACAGAATAAAAAGGTTTAAGATAAATAGGTCTAAATTTCACCCCGGGCAATTTGTAACTGTTCAACCTTGCTGCAAGTTCCTCAGCATCTATCCACTCTGCTGCAAACATCTGAAAAGGAATTGTATAACCCACACCTATAGAAAGGTATCCCAACTCCCCAAGTATTCCCGAGACAGGGTAGCAAATCGCACTGATTGGTTGAGGAATATGAGGTGACGATGGTACCCATTGAAGTCCTGTCTGATCAAAAGTCATCTCTCTCTTCCATCCTTTCATAGGTATTACAGTCAGCTTGCAATGACCTTTTATCATGCCCTCTTCATTGAGCAAGGTGGCAAGTTCACCGCAGGTTAACCCATAAACGTATGGTATTTTAAATTGACTGACAAATGAGATAAACCCATCTTCCACCACATTGCCTTCTACTCTCAGGCCGCCAAGAGGATTAGGCCTGTCAAGGACTATAAATTCGATGTTATTGTCAGCAGCAGCTTCCATGGCCAGTCCCATTGTACTTATATAGGTAAAAGATCTGCATCCTATATCCTGTATGTCATATACCAATACATCAATCCCCTTAAGCATCTCTGGAGTAGCCTTTCTGGTATCTCCATAGAGAGAAAAGACAGGTAATCCGGTTTTTGGATCAGTGCCAGCCTCAACCTTATCGCCAGCATGAGCATTACCCCTTACTCCGTGTTCAGGCCCAAATAGGGCTACTAGTTTAACATTTGGAGCCTCAAACAAGATATCTACAGTCGATTTTATATTATTGTCAAACCCTGTCGGATTTGTTATAAGACCAACTCTTTTCCCCTCGAGTATTTTGAAATTTGAAGCCTTTAGAACTTCCAAACCGGTCATTACCTTTTGAGAATATCCTCTCAAGGCAAAGAGAGAGAGGAAAACAATACATATTATTTTTATTTTTTTCATGCTTTAACTTCTTTTTTACCAAAAGATTCGTCTACTTTAATAAAGGCTGTTACAATAATTGTGGCCAGACAGCATATCATCACCCACCAAAAGAAATTTCTATATCCTACAAGTTCCTGCAACCAGCCAGCCATCATACCTGGCAACATCATGCCCAGTGCCATGAAAGCCGTACATATAGCATAATGTGCCGTCTTGTGTTCTCCGGCAGAGAAATATATCAAATACAGCATATAGGCCGTGAAACCAAAACCATATCCAAACTGCTCAATAAAGACACAAAGATTGACAACAAAAAAGCTTTCAGGCTGGAATATGCTCAAATATACAAATGTGATACAAGTAAGCGATATACTCCACGCCATCGGCCAAAGCCACTTTTTAAGTCCTCCCTTGGCAGCAACTATTCCACCTATAATTCCGCCAATGGTCAGAGCCAAGATGCCTACAGTACCATAAACAAGACCTACCTGGCCTGTGGTAAGTCCCATCCCTCCGACCTCTCTGGCATCAAGCAAGAATGGAGTAATCAATTTAACCAGTTGAGCTTCAGGGAGACGATAGAGTAACATGAACAAAATAGCAACCCATATCTGTTTTTTCTTGAAGAAAGAGGCAAATGTTGCAAAAAATTCCTTGAAAATTGTCTTTGCCGTAACTTCTCTAGCCGGTCTGTCAGTATCTGGCCGTGGAAGAATGTATCTATGATAAACTGCAATTGCAAGGAAAAATCCGGCCAAAATGAAAAAAGTTACAGACCATGCAAGGGGAATGTTTCCGGAAAGTCCTCTAAAGACAGTCGATGTCTCATGATCAAGTTTAGGATCTGCCTGTACCAATATATATGCAGGTTTGTCCCAGTTTTCTGAGGTAAATGTAATTCTCTCACCATGAGCAATAAAAATGCTTTTATCACCTTTTTTCATGGCAGTATTCAACACGATTTTTTCTCCACTTGCAGGAGCCTTGTTTAGTCTGACAGTCACAAGTTGGGCATTCCCGTTCATCTCGTGAACAACCTTTCCACTGTTTTTTTCTCCAAAATTTTCTTCAATAAAAGCGCCTAAAGGTGTTGAGACATGCTCTGTCCACCATGATGCCTCTTTTTTTACATTACCTGCACTCTTTTCTGGCTCCACAAAACCATTCGCAATGTTGTTTTCTAAGGCATATGCCTTAAGAATGGCAGCCGAATCTACAGCAACAGTTCTTGTACTTAAATTGACAACAGATGGATTCAAAATAAATTTGTAATCATCTTCTCCTGTTGCAGATGAGATTACAGTCTCCTCAGCCTGAGGAATAACAAAAGAAGAGGTGTATTGAGGCCCTGCATTAACTTTAAACTCTGCCGGCTGCAAACCTGTTGACATTTCGAGTAAACCGGCAATAATAACCAGTATCCCCTGGCCTGTAATAGTGGCAACTCTGTAAAAAGTACTTCTAATCCCAACATACATAGCCTGATCATGACTGTCAAGCGCAAGCATGTAAAAGCCATCAGCTGCAATATCGTGCGTTGCAGAGCAAAAAGCAATCAGCCAAAATACGGCAAGAGTCAGCTGAAAGAAATTGCTTGCAGGGATAGTAAACGCAACTCCTGCAAGTCCCACACTTATTAAGAATTGCATCGTTACCACCCACCATCGTTTAGTTTTAAGCAAATCTATAAAAGGACTCCAAAATGGTTTTATAACCCAAGGTAAATAGAGCCAGCTCGTATATAAAGCGATATCAGCATTAGAGATACCTAATCTCTTGTACATGATCACAGAGACAGTCATTACTGCAACATATGGCAGCCCCTCGGCAAAATACAGAGTAGGTATCCACGCCCAGGGAGATCTCTTTTTGTTACTCATAATTTAAATATTATAGATATAATTTTTCGATAGATGCACCTACAAAATAATGAAGTAAAATTTCATTGTACTTATAACCTTTCTCTCCCATGACAGCTGCCCCAATTTGGCAAAGTCCCACTCCATGACCCCATCCTGCTCCTTTGAGTATAAAACGTCCCGGAATTCCCTTATTATCTACATCAAGCCTCGATACAATAAATGCTGAAGAGTAAAGATGTGTATCGGAAAGTGTTCTCCTTATCTCAAGTTCTTTCCCAATAATTCTTGTTCTTTTTGTCCCTACAATTTTAAGCTTCACCAGACGCCCCGATGTACCCCTCTGGACTGGCAGAAGATCAATAATCTCACCATAATCAGTTCCGGAACGTTTCTTTATGAGTGCAGACAATTCATGCTGTGTATAGGTCACGCTCCACCTGTAAAAATTCACAGTCTCCTGATCATAGTTATTCAATACCTGAGACAATATCTTTTGGTCGGTTGTATTGCAAAAAGCCTCCGGTGAAGATAAAATCCACTCTCTTGCGTTAAGTTCTATGGTTAGATCGGGAACTTCAGTATGTGTCATACTGTCTCGCTTTTTGACCAGATAGGGATAATTTATATCTTCCCAGCAACTGCCAAATTCTTCAAGAACTCCTCCACAACTTTTGGAATAGCGTGCATCACATATTTTACCTCCGTACATGAGCAACTGCCCTCTTGTCTGTGCAATTGCATCTTTCACAATCTCTGTTGATGCCCTGGTTATCCCCTGATAACGCTGACAATGATCATCCGCACAAATGTCAAATCTAATGTGATCTTCTCTGTCATACCATTTTATCAATTCTCTCGGAGTATCGTGAACTGTAGAATAAATCTTTTGTGAGTTGGAGATGTCTCTGTTCTTCTGAATCTGAGCCATAAGCCACGATCTTGAAATGACAGCATGAGCCTTGAGCAGTTCCAGAGAAGCTGTAGCACTCATTTCAGATGATATAACCGAAGTAAGATACTCTTCAACCTCAATAATGTTTATCGCAGTTATCTTTTCATTTTCAACAATAAATTTGAGAGAACCACGGAAAGTCTGATTTTCCTTTCGTTCCCAATGGAAATTAATTCCAATTGTAACCCCAATTAGTTCAAAAGAATCGTTTTGTCTGTCTTCAGGCTCAAATAACAATTCTTCAAACAAATCTCCCATCCACTCGATCTTGCCATTACAAAAATTGACAGTTTGAGGACCTTCGATTTTGAGATTATTACAAATAAACAATCCATTAAGTTTGAACTCGATCTTGGGTTCAAACATTATTCCTACAGTTACTTGAGGTTCTGTCATATGAGTATTGTTAAATAATTAATTTCAATTTCTTGACAATTGTCTCAAGTTCATCATATGATATGAGAACCTCCGATAAAATTGAGTTGATATCTTTAGCGGTTAGCTTGACAAAATCCTTCTCGAGAGGAGTAATCAAAACTCCACCAAGATCTACTGAAGCGGGACTGATCAATATATTTTCATCTCCCTCCTTAAAAAAGGCATCCGGACGATGTTTTTTCCTTAAAAAAAACACTATCCTCCATTTGCCTTTTTCGTAACTGCATAAAATATTAAGCATAGGTTCTCTTTCCCCTTCTTTAATTTCAAGTGAAGAGTATAAATTGTCAAAAAAATCTTCAGCCTTGCTTCCTGACGAGGATTCCATAATTATAATTCCCGGCAACCCTGAAACTACCTGTTCAAGGGTTATTTCGGAATCAGAAAAAAATGTTTTGGTATTAAGGTGAGAACTCTCAATTGGCAAAAAACCTTTTATCCCCGCTTGAAAATGAAAGTGATCAGGAGCTGAAGCACCACATTTTGGCCCATTGTAAAAAATTGTAAAGTCAGTCAACCTTCTTGCAAACTCAAGCATAACATTAAATCTTCCTCTGATAAGTTGATCACGGTGTTCTTCAAGTGGAATTGTAAGATGTCGCTTAAAAATAGGAAATGGATTGATTAGAACAGTATAATGATCCTTATCATCAAACGCAAAATCTATCCCCTTTTGTACGGCAGGTCTGTTTTCTTTACATAAAAAGCAATTACGCTCTTTTATGGACTTTGCATCTACCTTGGCTGCAGAAGATACAATTCGTGCAGGGTTAAACTGTATCTTAAACATAAAACCATCTACACTGACCTCTCTGGTCATGACTCTGTCAAGTGCCTCATAATTATCACGAGCCTGCTTCCAGGAGTCAAGCTGCTCCTCGAAAAGCTCATTAACCATCTCAGAATTTAACTCTGACATCTAACTATTTCTCTCTTTTATTCATAGCAATTCTTGCCTGAAGCTCCCACGTTCTTATCCTATCCTTATAGGTGTTGTTTGCGTTCATCCTTACTATATCGAGGGCAGCATCCGAGTTTCCTTCCCAACGTCGGCAATGATAGAGAACTTCATATATTCTGCCTATCTGATATTCACGAGAAATATTTAAGCCTAAAGCATAATCCTCTCCGTAACTCGTGTTGGGAACCTTGATTTCTCTCAAAACAGGGGTATAAAAAGCTCTCGGTGCTCCAAAACCATTAATGCGCAGGGCATTGTTCCTGCCATTTTCAGGAGTCCACTCTCTATGGTCAATTATGCCGGGAGCAATCATTTCCATATTGAAATTCGTCATCATGTAGGTACCTACAACCATTGCGCAGTTTTGAGCATAAAAAGAGTCCACAATTTTTTGAAGAGTATTTTCGTCAGAATATGTGTCATCGCTGTCAAGCTGAACAGCAAACTTGCCACATTTAGGATGATGTACACCGACATTCCAGCAACCACCTATACCTAAATCATCTCTGTCAGGCACCAGATGAATCAGCCTCTCATCACTGATGAACATCTCGATTGCTTCATAAGTACCATCTGTAGAGTGATTATCAATAACAATCAGATTAAATTTAAATGTTGTTTTTTGCCTTAATACAGAGGAAATGGCGTCAGAAATAGTTCTAATCCTGTTAAAGACAGGGATTATTACGGATGCTTCATATTCAAAGTCGCCCTTAGAAAATTCAATATGCTTAAAATCTGGTTTAAGGTAACCGCCTATTTCCTTCAAATGCTCTGTACAGGCAGCTTCCATCTCTATTTGGACCTCCCTGTTTTTTGGGTCAACATAATCAAATATTTTTTCACCTGACTTGCGAGTATCCTGCTCTATCTCAGTATAAAGATATTCATTAATATGAACAAGTTTTCCCTTTTGAGACACTTTGAGACGCAGGTCGTACAGACCGGCAAATTTATAATCGGTTTTCATTCTCAAAACTGCCTCTCTCAGAGATGAAGACCTGTAAAGAATAACAGAACCGAAATTAAAATCATCTCTAAGACTTCCCATCTGATATGTTATAACCGGACTGATGCTCTTTTTGCCATCAATTATTTGGTAATGATCCGCATAAACCATCGCAGCGGAACTGTCCTCTGCAATTTTTACCATTCTATCCAAAGCAAACAACCCCATAACCAAAGTTGAATACTTAGTATAGATAAGCGTAAAATCGCCATCTGCTCTTTCTGCAATTTTCCTAATGGCCGGTACACATTTCAAAGATTCGACATATAATATTTCACATCCTTTCAACGGCTTTGCTTCCGGATTGATAGTCATAAGATAAATATGGTCTGTCATAGAACTACTTCTGAGTCCATCAACAGTCTCTTTTACTTGAGCTTCATCTTGATATGGAATGAAGCAATTAACCCTGATTGACATACAATTATGTATTAAGTTTCAAAATATGCTTGCTAAGGTAATAATATTTGATACAAAATACAAAGTAAACAATTTAATATTCTGTATAATAGATTATTAAACCTTATAAACAAAGTATAACAAGTTAACATTTCAAACCATTAGTAACCAAGTAATATTAAGATTGTTTATCATAAGTGAAGCACCTTTAAAGAAAAAAGAGTAATTTCGCAACTCATAGAGATAGGGAATGTACTATTACGACTATATCATTATTGGAAGTGGACTTGCCGGCTTATATGCCTCATACAGAGCATCTAATTATGGGAAAGTGGCTTTGATCACAAAGTCGAATATAAGAGAAAGCAACTCCTATTATGCACAGGGAGGTATTGCTGCCGTCACTGATGAGGAAGACAGTCCGGCATTTCATTATGAAGACACAATTGTAGCTGGTCGTGGATTGTGTGACCATACTGCTGTAAATATCCTCGTCAATGAAGGACCACACAGGATAATGGAACTTGTCGAAGATGGAATGAGGTTCGACATGCTTGGCAATAATTTTGCCCTTGGTCTCGAAGGTGGACATCACATGAGAAGAATTCTGCATGCAGGAGGTGATGTCACAGGTATGAAGATTACCGATTTTATGATAAATAAGGTAATTAATGACAAAAACATAGATCTTTTTGAGAACAGAGTGGCTATTTCTCTTATATGCGAAGATGGCACCTGCTATGGTGTCAGAAGTTGGAATTCTAAAAAAGAGTGCGAAGAGATATTTGTTGGAAAATTTTCTTTTTTAACTTCTGGTGGGGCATCAGCAATATACAAACGAACTACAAACCCACACACAACCACCGGCGATGGAGTTGCTATAACATATGAATCAGGATGCAGGCTTGCAGACATGGAATTTATTCAGTTCCATCCGACAGCACTTTACACAGAGCAGGACAAGACTTTTTTAATAAGTGAAGCTGTCAGAGGTGAAGGAGCATATCTCATAAACACAAAAGGGGAACGCTTTATGCCTGCTATCCACGAACTTGCAGAGCTTGCTCCAAGGGATGTTGTCGCAAGATCCATTTATCTTCAGATCTTAAACCAGAAGGAGCCATATGTCTACCTTTCTCTTAAGCACCTGGATCCTGAACGCATTAAAACTCGCTTTCCGAATATATTTGAAAAATGTTGCCAGCTCGGCATAGACATGACAGACAAAATACCTGTTGCACCAGCAGCACATTATATGGTTGGCGGTGTTAGAACAGACTGCAACGGCAGAACCAATGTCAATAATCTTTATGTCTGCGGAGAGCTCGCCTCTACCGGCATTATGGGAGCCAACCGTCTCGCATCCAATTCACTGCTCGAATGTCTGGTGTTTGGGTACAGAGCTGTTGAAGATACTCGTGAAGCATATAATAATGATGCTAATTTGGCAGTTCAACCAACCTTTTCTCATATTTTCTACAAAAATCCCGCAAATGAGATTCCCTATCTTAACCTCAAAGAGAGAGTTGCCAATATAATGAACGAAAAGGCTGGTATAATCAGAAACGAGAATTTACTTACAGAAGGTCTCGAAATGCTCGAAAATGAAAAAAATAAAATTGGCAGGGATATCAATGAAATATATACCCATCTGAGTAATAACCTTATAACCGTAGCCGAACTCATAATAAAATCTGCCATATATCGTAAAGAAAGCAGAGGTGGGCACTATAGAGAGGATTATCCAAATGAGGATCCAAATTTTGTCAAACACATCATCCAACAAAAAGGAAAACCAATCACAACCATACCTGTTGATGACAAATAATGCCAAAATCACATGGAGAGAGAAGATCTTATTGATAAGCTGATAGCCCTCGCAATAGAAGAGGATATATATACAGGCGATATTACCACAAATGCCCTGATTCCTCAGGAATCTCGCGCTACGGCAGAATTGACCGCAAAAGCTGCGGGAATAGTTGCGGGAATTGATGTTGTTCCCCGAGTTTTCAAACGTCTCGACTCATCTGTCAATTGGTCCCCGTTAATAA
>JAHDPK010000065.1:0-1641 GCA_018434395.1 Bacteroidales bacterium
TAACCCTCCAAAGGAACTATTAACGAAGAACTTGGAAGTAAGAACGGTTACTATTCGAGAAGCAATTGAACACGAAAAGAAGAGCATTGATCCTTTAACTCGGGGCTTTCCTGAAGCTCTTCTCTTCTGGAATGAATGGCCCGCGCCTTACAAGAGTAGTCAATTGCTTTTTGAAAAAGCCGACGACCACATCCGGCCCGAGACCTGGAAAGATCTACCCTTTGTACCGTCGGGAGATCAGCTTAAAATTTTAAGCGAAGAACTCGACACAAGGCAAGGTATTATTACGGCTTATGACTATATTGCAGTATTTGACGTATTGGCACGTTTGCAAAGGATCACGGGGAAAGACCGCTTCTGGGTAGTCAAAGGTAAGGCTTCAAATGAGGTAATGGATAAAGCCCAAAAGAAGAATCTCGTTCTGATTGAAACTGACCGTATCAAAGAACTGACGGGAATTGATGACACGGATAAATTGAAACGCGTAAAAGATGCTCTCGCAAATACCCCTCGCCTTTTCTGGAAAGTGAGAGCTAAAGATAGAAACGACAACGACGTTAGCATCAAAATTGCAGTTGCTTTTACCTCAATGATTATTGAAAGAGATCTCGAGGGCGTCAAGGGAATAGAGAGAGTCACACAATTGCGCCTTAATGATGAACTATTCACAGTTGGTGATGATCGCTTTGTATTGGTAGAACCTCAAAGCTTCTCTCGGTTATTGGCCTTGCCCCTTCAAACCGTAAACCCGGCGGCTCGACTCTTTACTCATCTAATGGCTTATAGCAACAGTTTTAACGGTTCAAGAACAACCCTTATCAACATTGAAAAGGCGGCCGAACTTTTGGGCCTTTCGTCCTGGCTTGAAACCAGACAACCCGCTAGACTAATAACGGCACTTGAAGATTACCTAGATAAACTCAAAGAAACAGGATCGATTGAGTGTTGGAAGAGGCAGGATAACGGGGCCTATAAGATAACAATTGGAGTATAGTTGCCTACTTTTAGTGCCACAAACTGTGATTGGCTTTTTAAGATATAGACAGCGAATGCAATCGCTGTCTATATTATTGGTGGCGGCTTTTGCGTTGTGGCACACAAAGTTGCAAAAACCCCTTCGTTGTGGCACACAAAGTTGCAGTTGTGGCACACAAAGTTGCAAGCCCTTTTAGCTGTGCCTTTCAGAATAAGGATTGCAGACAAAAAAAAGGCCCTATATAAAGGTTTTATATAACCGTTCTTATATAAACGGTTATATATAAAAGTGGCGGCAATTGAAAAAGCCGCCGTTTTATATATCAAGAGCAAGTGAAAGGGAAAAGGGAAAGATTTTTTCTTTCCCCTCTTTTAGCTTGATTATCTAAGCCCCAAGATTGCCCGCTTGATTATCTGTTTATGATACAAAATTATGCCTCGATATTCCTAATGCAGGCCTCGGAGCTAACATCATCTCTAAAAACCCTACCAATAGTGGGTTATATTTGGAAAACAACCATCTATTGTAGTATAATAATGATAGAGAAAAACAACTAATATATACCATTGAAAACAGCAAAGAAAAACGACTTGATAAAGTTATTACTTTATTTATCGGAGGCGATAATCATGACTATAAGCGACATTGCGAAAAGTTACCGGGTA
>JAHDPK010000048.1:0-1204 GCA_018434395.1 Bacteroidales bacterium
CAGGCACCTTGACTACATTGACAAAAAAGTTGCAGAATATGAAGCTCAATTAGACGAGTCTGATGCAGAGGATAAGGCAATGCTCAAGGAAAAGATTCAATTGAAACTTAACAGACGTAAAAAATATGAGGAACTAAACAAGGCTCTTAAAGATAGTGGAGAATCTCAAATCAGTCTTACAGACAAGGATGCACGAGCCCTTATGCTGACAAATAACATCTCTGGTATTGGTTTTAATATTCAAGCAGCAGCAGATGCAAAAAATAAATTACTGATTCATTCTCATATTGGAGGTACAACAGACAAACGAGAACTGGCTACCGTTGCACTCGAAGTACAAGAATTATTAGGTAAAGAAACTTTTAATACTCTCAGTGATGCAGGTTATTCTACTGGGGATCAGTTTAGTCTTTGTAAGGATTCCGGTATTTGCACTTATTCATCACCTATGCCAAGTACTTCACCTTATGATAATTGCCTGCCCATCCAGTGAAAGGATGACTTGTGGCTCCGGCTGGATTAACAGAGGACATTATAAATCCAAGATTTATAAAACTAAGGCTTGTAAAAATTGTCAAAAGAGAAAAATATGCACTCAGAATAAAGGAGGGAGAGTTATCGAAAGAAGTGAATTTCAGGATATAATTGATGAGAACAATAGGAGAGTTATTGACAACCCAGATTATTACAAACTTCGAAGAGCAATAATTGAACATCCATTACCATAATGAGGGGCAAGAAGAATGCAATGAGTGAAGCCTATATCCTTATGATTATTTATAATCTTAAACGTTGTTTGTCAATAATGGGAGAAAAGACTTTAGAGGTAAGATCAAAGGTCATTATTCTCATTATTTCATTAGTGTCCACCTTGTTGTTGGTTATGATGTTTGGACAACTCTCCGGTTTAAACAACAAAGATGGAAAGTTTGCATGGCGTCCTTTGCAACTTATTAATCCGGCATTGTATGTTTATCTTGTTTTTAAAATTACATACATTAGTGTCCACTAATGAAAAAATATATTTAAATTGTACCCCGTTACTGGATTGATTCAAAGCTATTAAGTCCCGTAAACAACTACATAATTATGAAAAAAACATTATTCTTAATCGCTGCCTTATTTGTTTCGGCAACTTTGTTTGCACAACATAGTTCTATTAAAGTAAATGGATTGGAAATCTCTTATTGCTATTCACAAGCGC
>JAHDPK010000036.1:0-20062 GCA_018434395.1 Bacteroidales bacterium
GTCAAAGGTAAAACCTTATGGTGATACAATTAATGATGGCAAAGTTCAACTCAGCTTCACATTGCCCGTACCATCAGGAGCTGAGGCGGTGGAAGCCGCTAAACAATTGCTAAAGCAGATGGGATTTGAAAATCCTCAAGTTGTTTTTTACAGGGAACTTACACCAGGATTTACTTTTTTCAATTGTTACGGTTCCACTGTTCATACTGTTAATTACTCTGATATTCATGTACCTAAGGTTGAATCTCAAGTTATGAGCATGGAGGAGACAGACAGGTTTATTAGGGAGAATATCGGCCGACCATTGGTAGTTATAGGTGCCAGTACTGGTACTGATGCTCATACTGTTGGAATTGACGCTATAATGAATATGAAAGGTTATGCAGGTCATTATGGACTTGAAAGGTATGAAATGATAGAGGCGCATAATCTAGGTTCTCAAGTACCAAATGAGGAATTTGTAGCCAAGGCTATAGAACTTAAGGCAGATGCTTTACTTGTATCTCAGACAGTAACTCAGAAGGATGTCCACATCAAGAATATGGTAGAACTTGTTGAGTTGCTTGAAGCAGAAGGTATCAGAGATAAGGTAATTCTTATTTGCGGAGGGCCGCGCATAACTCATGAGCTGGCTCAGGAACTTGGCTATGACGCTGGTTTCGGAATGAATGCCTATGCCGATGATGTTGCATCATTTATAGCTCAAGAATTTGTTAGAAGAAATAAAAAAGTTAATAATTATCAAAAATAAAGTCTATGGATAAAAATAGTATGAGAGAGGTAATTGCCAAAAGAGCAGCTCTCGAACTGAAAGATGGATATGTTGTTAATCTGGGCATTGGTCTTCCTACCTTAATTCCAAACTATTTACCTGCAGGTGTAAGTGTTATTTTACAATCTGAAAACGGTTTGCTTGGTATGGGACCAGAACCTGAGCCTGGTAAAGAGGATGATAACTATACTAATGCCGGCGGCGGGTATATTACATATACCAAAGGAGCATCATGTTTTGACTCATCGCTCTCTTTTGCAATTATAAGAGGTGGACATGTAGATGTAACCATTCTTGGTGCTCTGGAAGTTGATGAGCAGGGAAATCTTGCTAACTGGATGATTCCAGGCAAAAAAAGTCCAGGTATGGGTGGTGCAATGGATCTAATTACTGGAGCAAAAAGAGTGATAGTTGCCATGGAGCATACAGCAAAAGGTGCACCAAAAATTCTTGAAAGGTGTACTTTGCCCTTAACTGCAGCCGGGAAGGTAAATATGATTATTACTGAGATGGGAGTTATGCATATTTTACCTGAAGGCAAAATAATGTTGACAGAGATAAATCCTGAATTCTCTGTTGAAGATGTTCAGCAGGCAACAGGAGCAAAATTGATTATTTCAGATAACCTAATAAAAATGCAAGTTTAATTATGAAAAAGGTATTTATTGTTGCTGCGAAAAGGACAGCTATAGGCAAGTTCATGGGTTCACTTTCTCCTTTTAATCCCGGAGAATTGGGTGCTATTGTTATAAGGGAGTTGCTTAACGAAACTAAAATTGATCCTGCAGTTATTGACACTGTAATTGTTGGCAATGTTCTTTCTGCCGGTCAAATGCAAGGTGTTGCAAGACAGGTTTCCATTAAGGGAGGTGTTCCTTATGAGGTTCCCGCTTATTCTATTAACATGGTATGCGGTTCTGGGATGAAAGCAGTCATGAACGGATATGCTGGTATTATATCGGGTGCTGCAGATGTTGTTATTGCAGGTGGTACAGAATCAATGACGAATGCAGGCTTTATTCTTCAAAGCTCATTAAGGAGTGGTGTAAAAATGGGAGACCTCAAAGTTATTGACCATATGGTGTATGATGGTTTAACTGATGCATTCAATAACTATCATATGGGTATAACAGCTGAAAATATTGCTGAAAGATTGGGAATTTCACGAGAAGAACAAGATGTATTTGCTTATGCATCACAGCAGAAAGCAATTAAAGCTGTGGATTCGGGAGCTTTTGTCAACGAAATTGTTCCTGTAAAAATTGAGTCTAAGAATGGAACAGTTATTTTCGATAAGGATGAATTCCCAAATAGAGCAAGTACTCCTGAAAAACTGGCAGCTCTTAAGCCAGCCTTTAAAAAGGACGGTACTGTTACTGCCGGAAACTCTTCGGGCATTAATGATGGTGCTTCTTTTGTCATGATTATGAGCGAAGACGCCGTTGCAAAATATGGAATGACACCACTATGCGAACTTATTGCAGTAGGGCAGGGAGGAGTTGACCCTAGAGAAATGGGACTTGGGCCAATTCCAGCGATAAGGAAAGCTCTTAAAAATGCATCAATGAAATTTGAGGATATAGAACGTATTGAGTTGAATGAAGCTTTTGCCGCTCAGTCACTTGGCGTTATAAAAGGATTGATTGAGGAGTATAAAGTCACCAGGGAGTGGATTGATGAAAGAACAAATCTTAATGGAGGAGCAATAGCTCTTGGTCATCCTATAGGAGCTTCAGGGAATAGAATAATAGTTACGATGATTCACGGATTGATTGCCACTGGCAAAAATATCGGTCTCGCATCACTCTGTATTGGAGGTGGTATGGGTACTGCTGTAATTGTTAAAAGAGTATAATATCATTTCTACCAAAGAGACTGCATTCAGATATATTATTTAATACCTATTGCAGTCTCTTTGAAAAAGTCAACTATTCAATATTTTGGTAATCTAGAAAAGATTTTCCACAGATTTACATATAGTACCAGTATCACCATTATTATCAATAACCAAGTCGGGTTTTGCCATAACATAATCATGAGTTGATTTGAATTTGTTTTCACCTCCACCTGTTATATTTAGCATTATTACTTTGTCTTTTGAAACTTTACCCGATTTGATGCTTTTTATCATGCCTGCCAAGGCAATTCCTGAAGCATGATAAATGTCTATACCCTCTGTCTCCTTGAATAACTCACAGGCAGCTTCAGATTCGTCGTTAGTGGCAATTTCTATATCACCGTTTGTATCTTTGAGAGCGTCAAACAAACCTCCAGTTATGGAATAAGGAGGCCTTCTGTTAGATAATACTTTAGCTTTTATTTGAAGTGCTTTTTTTCTGGCTTCATCATCGTCGAATGGAAGTAATTCTCTGCTTCGAACTTTCCAGGCATCGAACATTGGAGTAAAAGGAAAATTTTGAGAAGGTATCAAAATCATTTTATGATTTCCAAATCTTCCATCTTCAATTAGTCTTAAATTGGCTTCCCATACTGCAATAGTACCCGTTCCACTTCCTATAGCCTGAAAATAATAATCAGGGATTCGGCCTATTGTATTTACTGCAGAAAGTAATGTTGTTGCCATTCCGTCTCTTCGAGCCACATTTTTTGCACCACCTTCTTCAAAAAACATTGGAGATTTGCAAATTTTGTTAGAAAGATCTATGGCATCAAAATAATCTGTCTGAGAAGGTGTGCAGACAATTTTAACACATTTGTTTAAAGGCTTTTCAAACCACAGTGCGTCCAAATTATCTTCTGGAATAACTACTACTAATGGAATTTTATTGTCAGAACAGACTTTTGCAAAGGCTCTTGCTGTATTACCCGCTGAAGCAACTACCATGATTTTATTATTATCAGGATGGAATCGTGCACAAACAGAATAAGCCTCTGTTTCCTTAAAGGAACATGTAGTCATATTTGCTCCTATTTCAGGCCAATAGCCACTGAAACTGATAAAAAGATTGTCCAATCCCAGTCTATTGGCAAGCCCGTTGCTACGATAAGTTATTGTCGAAGCAGAATTTTCAAGCGTTCTACATATTGGAAGCCATGAAGCGTATCTATAAAAACCGTAATCATTATTATTCAATTCAAACTTTTTATTGGGATAAACAGATCTTAGAAGAGAAGGAGTAGGAGATTCTGGATCTGAGAGGACCCATCCTGCATCATCGAAAACTCTTCCTGTAGAGATATTCATTAATTTGTAGTTATTCATTAATGTGGTTAATTATTTATATGTTTATTAAATTAAATGTTCAGAAACAACTTGTGCAATATCTACAGTTTTTTTGCTGTTAACAGGTGAAAATGTTTTAAGACAAAGAGGACATGCAGTAACCAATGTGTCAGGGTTGTTAGTATAAAGCATTGAAAGTGAATGTTCTGTTATCCTCTTTCTTCTTTCATACTGCATTGTAAGACTGCCAAGACTCCCACCACAGCAGATACTTTCACCTTTTTCTTCGGGAGAGTCCTTAAGAATACCAATAGAGGATAGTAATTCTCTCGGTTCATCATATATGTTAGACCCTCTTCCAAGTTCGCACGGATCGTGAAATACAAAACTTTCATGAACTCTGTCAACCTTAATTTTTCCACTATTAAGCAAGTCATTGATATACACTGAGTGATGAATAATTTCTACACCTTGAAGATTGTACTCTTCTCTAAATACTTTATAACAGATAGGACATGAAAGAAGAAGAGTTGTACAACCTGAGTTTAAAATTATATCTTTATTCTTGTCAATTAGTTGACTTGCACCTTTAAAATCTCCTGATAACATAAGCGGTCTGCCACAACATATTGAACCGTCAGCATCCATAAAATTGTATTCTATTCCAGCCTTTTCCAGAATTTTGAATAGTGACAAATAAATTGCAGGAGCAAGATGTGTCATACATCCTGCGTAATAAAGAATCTTCTCTTTATTATGTTTTACATTTTGAAGAGACAAATAGGAAAAATCATGATCTCCTGTATCATTGAAAGATTGCCTGTAAAGCAGTTTCAACTGTGTTGAATTAATCCCTACAGGGCATACTTCTACACATTTATTACACATAAGGCATTTTTCAACTCCTTTCAGTGCATTCTCTCTCTTTCGCAATAATCTTATTGTATAGACTGTAGAAAATTTAATATCTCCGAGATTTACGCCCATTGGACAGGCATCAATACAAATTCCACATCTCGAGCAGGAGTATATTTCTGACTCTGCATAACCGTTTCTGAAACTGGTTGCCTTAATACCGGCATTTCTCAAAAAAATCAATAAAATTTCTGTCGGAATATGCATATATCTTGAAAAAGGAAGTGCAAAAAGAAAAACCCCCAGGGCTATTGAATAAGACCACCATATAGGTAATGCATTATCGGGATTGGAAACAAATCCGTGAACAAGATGATTTATTGATTTTGTCAAAAAACTTCCACCACTTATATCTGCTGTAAAGCTTTCTGCTAAAAGCCTTAAGGGGAAAATAGCCCAAAGAGAGTAAAGAGCAACAGTATCACCAATTTTAAGTTTGGTTGTTCTTCTCATTCCTAAAGCCCGTGATCTGAAACGCTTGAAAATTGCAAGTGCGATGCCTGACAGTACCATCAGAAGAAATAGGTCCATAAGAAAGAAAAAGAAGGCACCTCTAAGAGTTTGTTGAGTCTCCATGACAAAATACCTGAAAAAAACAGGATAATAGAGTATTCCGTTTCGTTGAGGAGTATAAAGCACAACTTCTATGTGTCCAACTACAATGAGCATAAACCATCCGAAAGCAATGCTGAAATGCATATATCCAAGTAATGGATTTCTTTTGAATATTTTTATATGCAACAGGCAATCTACAATGACATCTTTAATGGTTTTAAAAAGTTGCTTGGGTTTTAGAGATTTTAGTAGAGAGATTCGTTCCTCATAAGTGAGGGATATAATAATTCTGGCTGTTCCTACAAGAAGATACAGAATAATAAAAACCATTCCAAGCGTAAAGGGGAGTACAAAAGGGTCATAGCCAAATAAAAACCTTTCCTTCATTTCAGTTCCTCCATGTAAACTTTAAGAATGTTTCTTATTAAATTTCTCGTGTTTATGCCTCTTGGACAGATAATATTACATTTTCCACAAAGCATGCATCCCTTGAGCAACACTACAGCATTTTTTCCCTGCCCATCTTGAATCATTTCAATAGCTCTTCTAAGACTCACATCTGTAAAATTACCTCCACTGCATGTAGAAGAACACAATCCACAAGCCATACATTTAAGGAATCCGGATTCTAATAAGACAATTCTTGTAAATTTGTCATTATCTCGTTTGTCAAGGTCTATTCTTGAACTTGGAGATATCGAATATCCAAAATTATTCATACCAATTTATTCAGATAGATATTTATGCACAGCCAAAGCTGCCGATCGAGCTTCATTTAATGTTTCGGGAATTGTTTTAGGACCTGTTACCGTTCCGGCAAAAAATATTCCTTTTATTTTGCTTTTTATACTGTTTATAGTAGGATCATGCTGAACAAAAAAACCATCTTCGGCTATATCTAACCCAAGCATATCGGCTAATTTATCATTATCCGGATTTTTCGACATGCCACTCATCAAAACAAGCAAATCGAGAGTGACTTTTAATGGTCTGGATATTAAAGTATCTTCAGCCTTTATTACTAATTCTCCATCTACATTCTCAGCAACTTCTGAAACTCTGCCTCTGATGAACCGGATACCATATTTATTTTGGGCTTTGAGATACAGATCTTCATAACCTCTGCCAAACATTCTTAAATCCATGTAAAAACAATAGATTTGAGCATCGGGATTTGCTTCCTTAAATTCACATGCCTGCTTGACAGCTGTCACACAGCAAACTTTGGAACAATGCCTGTTGGAAATTTTTTCATCTCTTGACCCAACACAGTGTACAAATCCTACTCTTTTTGATTGTAATATATCTCTTGAATGATTTTTAAAGCTTGCTTCTAAATCAGCATTTGTAATGACTCTGTTATATATACCATATCCATATTCTTCTTTTTTTTCTGCAGGGAAAAGTTTAAAACCTGTAGCCACAACAACCGAATGTACATGAAGCTCAGTATTGTCGGAAAGCGTAACATCAAAAAAACCATCTGTCAATTTAACAGAACTTACTTCAGTTTCATTAAATACAACTGCTTTTTTGGATGGAATAAGAAGTCTTTCAAGAGTTTCAGAGGCTGATATACTTTCGGGGAAAAGCCTGTCCCATTTTCTCAAATGTCCTCCAAGTTCAGAGTCTTTTTCAACAATGAAAACTTTATAACCAAGCATAAGAAGTGTATTGGCACACTCCAATCCGGCAGGTCCACCGCCGATAATTAAAACCTCCTTATTCATCACAATAGATATTTATCTGTTTTACTATATTTGATTCCAATCTTGTCTAAGAGAGGTTCTACATCAATTTGATGCATCTGCAACCCAAGATACCATGGATCATATCCGAGTACCAATCCCGCTACTTCTTCATAAGTAAATACCGGAATTCCCTGACCTTCCTTTCCATAAGTTTTGCCTTCCATCTCCTTAATAACATATTGCCATCTGTCAAGAAAATATGGACACCCGGGACAGTTAGTGATTATCATATCGGGGTGAAACGGCTCCATTGATTCAAATTTTTTGTATGTGTTTGATAAAGAGTATCCACGATTAGCTCTGACCATGTATTGTCTGAATCCAAAGCCACAGCAGTGTCTTCTTTCCGGATAATCGACAATTTCACCTCCCCATGACTCGATCATTCCTGTAAGGACATAAGGATATTCAGCACCACCGACACCTTTTGAGGGAAACATTTTAGAATAGTGACATCCAATGTGTTCCACAACTTTCAGCGGCTTTCCCGTATCTTTGTTTACAAGTTTATACCTGGCCTGCGAAGCAATTTTGTCTCTAAGCTTATATATCACGTCGCTTGCGTGGGCAAGATATTCCGGTTTATTAAACTCTCTTCTTGTAGTTTTCCAAAGATTCTCTTTGATTTTAGCTTCTAATTCCGGATAATGATACCAGGTATCGAGAATTTCTGTATACAAGCCGAAAGAAGTTATACAAGATGCAACATAGTTTTTATAACCTGCTTCACTCATCAGTGCAAACTGCCTTGCAACAATCGTCATGACTGTCTCTTGAGGGATAGTATCACTGTGATAAGCTATGCCTCCACAAGTTGTATGGTGTTCCGTCTCATAAAAATCCAAATTTAGACGATCTCTGACTATCTCTAAAAAAAGTTTTTCGGAGGCAGGAAAAAAATTCTGTCGAATGCAGCTTCTGACATAAAAATAGTGGTCATCAGGAATCTCCTTTTGATAATCACTCCAAATTTTCTTTTTCCCGTTTATTATCATTTATGATGTTCTGTTTTAATGGTAGTTTCAATATAATTCAGATATTCTTCTTTAGTCATTCCAAGCTCCTGAGCTTTAGAAAGAGAATACTTTTCAATTGTATCCATCCTCTCTGTAGCTCCTGTCAAGTCAAAAATTCTCTTAAGCTCCTGCAGATCTTCATCAGGTATTTTGCGTAGAATGCCAGGTCCTTGACCATCAAGATTAGAACCAACCTTTTTATGTACAGCATCCAAATTGTTTTCTATCCATTTACCTACGGGACCATATTCAGGATGATCCTCATACTTGAAAGTTCTTGGATAAACACAATAACCGTAATTTAATATATTGTTGTTAAGTGCTAAAGATAGGGCATACTGTTGTCTTCCCTTCTCGGAATTGATAAACAATCCTGTATCCATAGAGAGTGTCCTGAGAGCCATGATTATTAGTCCTGGAGCATTCTTTCTTGGACATCTTGTCACACAGGACATGCATTCTCCACAATACCATATAGTATCGCTCTTCAAGAGTTCTTCTATCTCGTCTTCATTTTTAGACTGAACCGTGTCTGTTATAATTCTTGGATCATATTTGTAAAATTCTGCTGCAGGACATATCGCAGTGCAAGTACCGCAGTTGATACAGGCATTCAACCCTTCCAAAAAACGATAATCTTTATTTAACTTGTCTAGTAATTTTCCCATTTTATCTGATTTTTCTTAATAACCATGTTATCGAGCATTTTTTCTGCAACTCGAATAAATGTGTAAAGATCTTCGAGAGGAATATCCCTTATAATTATGTTTGTTGCCTCCATGGCTATTTTGGTAACAGCATCCTTTATCTTCAGCCCTTCATCAGTAATGTTTATAAGGTTGAGCCTTCTATCCTGTTTGTCCTGTGACCTTTTAACATAATTCTTTTTTTCAAGAGCATCTATAAGCTTTGTAACAGAATTTTTGTCTTTTTGGATTTTATCTGCAATTTCCTGCTGAGACTGAACACCGTCATCCCAAAGTGTATCTAGAACTAAAAACTGTTCAGGAGTGATGTCAAATCCATTATCCTGGAATATGGTACTGAGATATAGTTTAAATCTGCAGTGCACCAAATTAAGGAAAACTCCAACTTTTTTATTTAGTATCATATACTATAGTATAAGAGTTTACTATTGCAAATATAACAGAAATTTGATTAATTTGTCTATATGAACATATTTATTACAATTGCACTTTTATTATTGGTTATTATTACCATTCTGGTGATTATTTTGCTTGTCAGAAGTGAATCACTCCTTTCTCTTAGAAATAGCATTGAAAAGTTGGAAAATACTCTATCTGATGAAATTAGATATTTAAGGGAAGAGAATTCGCGTTCACTCAGAGAGAACAGAGATGAGCTGAACAACGCTTTAAAAATATTTTCTACATCTATTGGAGATGGCATGAAAAACTTTCAGGATGCTTCTGAAAGGGGTATGAACTTGCTTTCTGATATTCAAAAAGAGAAACTTTCTCAGATTGAAAATCGTCAGAACGAAATGATTAGAAATACTGAAGAGAAACTTGAAAAGATTAGAAGCGTCGTTGAGGAAAAGCTTGAAAAAACTTTAAGTGAAAGACTCGGACAAAGTTTTGAAACCGTTGGAAAGCAGCTCATAGAAGTTCAGAAAGGGCTGGGAGAGATGCAGGCACTTGCACAGGACGTTGGAGGCCTTAAAAAAGTTTTGAGCAACGTAAAAATGAGAGGCGGGATAGGAGAAGTTCAGCTATCAATGCTTCTTGAGCAGATACTTGCTCCTGACCAGTATGAACCTAATGTCAAGACAAAGCACGATGGAAAAGAGTTTGTAGAATTCGCCATTAAATTACCAGGAAAAGATGATCTGATTCAAAATATATGGTTGCCTGTGGATGCAAAGTTCCCAAGTGAAGCATATGAGCAACTGCAAGATGCCTATGAAACAAATGATCTTTTACGCATTGAATCAGAACAGAAAAATCTTGAGAATGTTATAAAAAAGATGGCCAAGGATATCTTTGAAAAGTATATTGATCCTCCATACACTACAGATTTTGCAATAATGTTTTTACCTTTTGAGGGTATTTATGCAGAGGTAGTTAGAAAAGCCTCGTTACTGGAAGAAGTACAGAGAAAGTTCAAGGTTATTGTGACTGGCCCCACTACTTTAGCAGCTATATTAAACAGTCTGCAGATGGGATTCAGGACACTTGCTATTGAGAAGAGAAGTAGTGAAGTATGGAGAATTCTTGGAGCAGTTAAGACCGAGTTTGACACATTTGGCGGTCTTCTTCAAAAAGCGCAGAAAAATATTCAGGGAGGGCTCGATGATATCGACAAACTGGTGGGAACCAGAACTAATGTCATAAGACGCAAATTAAAAGAAGTCGAAGCTCTTGACGAAGCTATCTCAAAAGAGATCTTGGGAGAGGGGGATAAACCTCAATCTGATGACTTATGATATATATTCATCCCAGCTTTTGATACGTATATCCTCCAGAGAGAGTGTGCAGAATGCATTGATAAATGCTGCAGCAAGTCTTGCATTTGTTATTAGTGGTATATTGTAGTCAACAGCAGCTCTTCTTATCTTATATCCATTTTCCAGTTCAATTTGTGATAAATTTTTAGGGATATTTATAACAAGCTCAACCTGTTTGTTTTGAATCATTTTAAGAGCTTGAGGCTCTTTATTGGTTTCGCTCGGCCAATAAACGTGTGTGGCATTGACATGACTGTCAGTAAGGAACTTATATGTTCCGCCTGTAGCAAATAAATTATATCCCTTATCAGCCAATAATTTTGCGACAGATAATAAGTCTGCCTTTTGTTTAGGATCTCCCGATGAGATGAGAATATTTTTTTCTGGCACTCTGTAACCTACTGAAATCATGGCCTTAAGGATAGCTTCATTAGTGTCATCACCCAGACAGCCAACTTCTCCTGTTGAGGCCATATCAACTCCTAGCACCGGATCAGCTTTCTGAAGTCGTGAAAAAGAGAATTGCGATGCTTTAATGCCGACATAATCCAAGTCAAAGGCACTTTTGTGTGGTGGTAGAACTTCTTCTCCGATCATAATCCTGGTAGCTAAATCAATAAAGTTGATTTTAATAACCTTTGATACAAATGGAAAACTTCTTGACGCTCTTAGATTGCACTCGATTACCTTAATATCATTCTCTTTTGCCAGAAACTGAATATTGAAAGGTCCCGAAATTTTAAGCTCTTCTGCAATTTTCTTTGCAATTTTTTTTATTCTTCTAAAAGTCTCGACATATAGTTTTTGTGGAGGAAACTGTATTGTTGCATCTCCCGAATGTACGCCGGCAAATTCTATATGTTCGGATATAGCATAGGCTATTACATTCCCTTTATCGGCAACAGCATCACATTCAATTTCCTTGGCATTTTGGATAAACTCTGAAACTACAACAGGATGTCTTTTAGAAACATTTGCAGCAAGTTGCAGAAATTGTTCGAGTTCATTGTTGTTTGAACAAACATTCATAGCTGCGCCGGATAGAACGTAAGATGGACGAACAAGGACTGGATATCCGACTTCATCTACAAACTCCTTTACCTCATCAAGAGTTGAAAGCTCTTTCCATCTTGGTTGATCAATCTGAAGCCGGTCAAGCATCGAAGAAAATTTATGTCTGTCTTCGGCCTTATCTATACTTTCAGCACTTGTCCCCAATAATTTAACGCCAGACCTGTCAAGTTTCAGAGCCAGGTTATTTGGTATCTGACCTCCAACGGAAACAATTACTCCATAAGGATTCTCAAGCTCATAAATGTCCATAACCCTTTCAAAAGTAAGTTCGTCAAAGTAAAGACGGTCGCACATATCATAATCAGTAGAAACAGTTTCAGGATTATAATTAATCATGACACCTCGCCAGCCTCTGTTTCGGATTGTTTGAAGGGCATTGACACTGCACCAGTCGAATTCAACTGAGCTTCCTATACGGTATGCTCCAGAACCAAGAACTATAATAGACTTATGATCACCAAAATATCTGACATCATTATAAGTTCCGTTATAAGTGAGATACAGATAATTGGTCTGTGCAGGATATTCGGCTGCTAGGGTATCTATTTGTTTGACAACAGGTACAATACCATTCTGCTTGCGAAATTGTCTTATGCGGGCAGATGCTTCATCAACGTCAATTTTATCCTTGAAGATCAATCTGCCAATTTGGAAATCAGAAAATCCCTCTTTTTTTGCTTTTCTTAAAAGATCAATATTAAGATCTTCCATATTGTCAACTTCTGAGATTTGCTGTGATGTCAAAAAGATATTATAAAGCTTATCTATAAACCATTTGTCAATCTTAGTATATTCATGAATCTGATCAACTGTGTAGCCCTCATTAAAAGCTTTGGAGATGACAAAAATTCTATTATCTGTTGGTGCGCTGAGGGAATGTTCAATATTTTCAACTTTAATTTCTCTGTTTGCTACAAAGCCGTGAGCTCCCTGACCTATCATCCTGAGGCCTTTTTGAATGGCTTCTTCAAAACTCCTTCCTATTGCCATAACCTCACCAACACTTTTCATACTTGAGCCAATCTCTCTCGATACTCCTTGAAATTTGGAGAGATCCCATCTTGGGATTTTGCAAACAATATAATCAAGAGCAGGTTCAAAGAATGCAGGAGTACTTTTGGTTACAGAGTTTTTCAATTCAAAAAGGCCATATCCAAGACCAAGTTTTGCAGCTACAAATGCAAGAGGATAACCAGTTGCTTTAGAAGCTAAAGCAGACGATCTGCTCAATCTTGCATTGACCTCAATTACCCTATAATCTTCTGATTTAGGATCAAAAGCATACTGAACATTACATTCACCTATAATACCAATGTGTCTAACGATTCTTATGGATAATTCTCTTAAAAGATGATATTCTCGGTTTGTAAGAGTCTGAGATGGCGCCACAACAATACTTTCACCTGTGTGAATCCCAAGAGGGTCAAAGTTTTCCATATTACAGACAGTTATACAGTTATCATATCTGTCTCTCACAACCTCATATTCAATTTCCTTCCAGCCTTTGAGAGACTTTTCTATTAAAACTTGAGGAGAATATGAAAATGCCTTTTTTGCAAGTATAACCAGTTCTTCTTCATTGTCACAAAAACCGCTTCCCATCCCACCTAATGCATAGGCAGCTCTTAATATTACAGGATATCCTAAAATTTTTGCTGCAGTAACTGCATCATCAAGATTTTCTACAGCTTGACTATTAATTGTTTTGACAGATATCTCTTCCAATCTTTCTTTAAACAACTCTCTGTCTTCAGTATCTATTATTGCTTGAACAGGTGTCCCAAGAACTTTTAGATTATATCTGTCAAAAACACCGGATTTGTGGAGTTGCACACCGCAATTTAAAGCTGTTTGTCCTCCGAATGCAAGTAAAATCCCATCAGGTTTCTCTTTCTTTATCACTTCTTCAACAAAATAAGGAGTTACCGGTAAAAAATATATTTTATCAGCTACTCCTTCAGATGTTTGAACCGTTGCTATATTTGGATTTATAAGGACTGTTGCAATACCTTCTTCCTTTAAAGCTTTAAGGGCCTGAGAACCTGAATAGTCAAATTCTCCAGCTTCTCCTATTTTAAGAGCTCCAGAACCAAGAAGAAGTACTTTATTAAGATTTCTTTCCATTATTACAGTTGTTTAATAAAGTCATCAAATAGGAATTCAGTATCTGTAGGACCACTTGAGGCCTCAGGATGAAATTGACACGAAAAAAATGGTTTATATTTATGCTTTATCCCTTCATTTGAATTATCGTTCATATTAATAAAGAGAGGTTCCCAATTTGTGCCGAGCGTTGAATTATCAACGGCAAATCCGTGGTTTTGAGATGTTATGAAACATCGGTCAGAATTAACCAATCTTACAGGTTGATTGTGGCTCCTATGACCATATTTCATTTTGTATGTTCTAGCTCCACCAGCTTTAGCCATTAATTGATTCCCCATACAAATTCCAAAAATTGGCTTTTCCATTTCAAATGCCCTGGCGATATTATCAATAGCTGTAGTACAAAACTCAGGATTACCCGGTCCATTTGAAATAAATAAACCATCATAATCAATAGTATGAAAGTTAAAATTCCATGGAACCCTGATTATTTCGACACCTCTTCTTAAAAGACACCTTATGATATTGTGCTTTACTCCACAATCTACAAGAACAATTTTCTTATAGCCCGAACCATAATGAATAACTTCTTTGCAACTTACAATATCAACCTGATTGACAGTGTTAGGATCATAGTAGCCTTCCAGAGAAGTGCCTTCTGGAATAATTTTACCAAGTAGCGATCCTTCTTCTCTTAAAATTTTTGTAAGTTCTCTTGTATCAACTCCATAAATGCCTGTTATATTGTTCTCTTTAAGCCATTTATCGAGACTTTTGGCTGCATTCCAGTGACTGTAATTGAATGAATAGTCAGAAATAATTAATCCTCTTACATGGATTTTCTCAGATTCAAACAGTGTAGAAAGATTGTTAATTAAAGTATCTTCCGGAACACCGTAGTTTCCTACTAGAGGAAAAGTAACACACAGTATCTGTCCTGAATAGGAGGGATCAGTTAGACTTTCGGGATAACCAACCATAGCTGTAGAAAAAACGACCTCACCATCAATGGCTTGGTCGTTTCCAAATGAGTAACCGACAAATTCAACCCCTGATTCGAGATATAGCTTTGCAACTCTATTGTCTCCCATTATGTTTCCGATTAAAATTGTTAAAACCGAGCAAAGGTAATGAAAAAGGGGGAGTGGTTAAAAAATATGCTACATGCTCCGTGCAAAAATTATCCAAAGTTCAGCTTTGAGCTCTGACCATCTTCTCATTGCAGCAGCAGCAAAATTGTTTGTGAATTCTGTCAACATTTTTTTTGCTTCTTCAGGTTTACCGTTATTTATTAATTTTGTTGCGGCTGTTTCAATATTTGCAGCATCTCTAAACATCGCATCTTCCAAAGACATAAGCTGAGGTTCTATTATCTTTCGTGTTTTATCCCAGTTTATTGTTGCTATTCTGTTTGTTTCTCTGAAAGTCCAAATAGCTGCATCTTCTCTATACCGATGTTGTCCACAAATAGAATAGCTTTTAGGCAATGTTGTTGTACCAGAATATATAGGAATTTTTGGACTTTGTGCCGGATTGTCGAAAGCAAAATAGGCCACACCTCCAACTTCATCAGGTAACCAGTCTCTTAGTTGAATGACATGAGAGTAGGAGCATTGAATGACGGCAATAGTTCTATTCCTTTCTGTAACGCCAGGCTTCAAAGAATTTAACAAAGCTCTCATATCATTAGTCATAAAGGTTGAAACAGGCCTTACAGTATCTTGATACTCTCCTCTTACGGCATCTTTACGTGGCACAACTACAAAAAGATTTGCTGTCTGGTCAAATTGTGTACCATCATAAGTTTGTCTGTACATTGCCAAGATATCTCTGACATCAACTTTTTTGTCAGGTTTTATTGAGAATGGCAACTCTTCTGCATCAAACTGAAGGTTTAAAGATGGAGCAAGAGTATTGAAAACAAAATATTCTCTAACAGAAAACGGTTTTTTACCACTATTGATTTTCCAAAATACAAAATCGCCCTTTCCATCCCAAAGACCAAGTTTTATAACTCTTTCTTTGATGTCTGAGCTGTACATAAAATTGCGTTGGTCGTTAAAATTGACTTTAGAAATTCTTGGAATATTGGCTGAGATCCCAATGTGATCATCAGGTATTCTTTGAGCTACCCATATTGCTGAAGGTTTACCGGGACCTGAACCAAAAATTTCCATTTGCCAAACCTCTTTTTTGTCAGCTATAGTAATGCACTCTCCCCAATCTCCATAACCATACTGTTCTGCAAGTCTGCCAATAAGTTTAATGGCATCTACTGCTGTCGAACACCTTTGAAGAGCAATCCTTTCAAGTTCTTCAATTGGAAAAAGACCATTTTCATTTAATAATTCAGGTCTGCCTTCTATAGTTGTCTCTCCGATTGCGAGTTGTTTTTCGTTGAGACAAGGATAAGCTGTATTTAAATAAGCAAAAGTCTTTTCTGGGGCTGGGATTTTACCTTTTTCTTTAACATTTCTCATATCCCAAGGCTCTTCATTGTGAAGAGTTCCCCAGTAAATAGGCTCCATATCTCCTGGCTTGAATGATTTTGAAGGGGTTATTTCAACCCATGTTCGATAATTTGCATCACACGTATGTGCTGTCATAACTGAGCCATCAGTACTCGCTCCTTTACCTACCATTATGGAGGTACAACTTTCTTTATACAGATTTGTCTGGGCAAAAGAAAGAGAAGAGCTAACAATCAAAGTTAGAAGAGATAAATAAGTTTTTTTCATAAAATTTTATTTAGATATTTCAACTCAACAGACTGTAAGAAAAGTGATTAGAAATGTGGCATGAATATTCCACTTTTAGCATCAGATTCAATTAGTTCAAGAAGCTTGTCTATTGCTATTTCTTCCGGGACTGCTCTGAATATTGGATCCTTTCCTCTATATATAGATACCTTGTTCTTTCCTTCTCCGACATAACCATAATCGGCATCGGCCATTTCTCCAGGACCATTGACAATGCATCCCATAACAGCAATAACATATCCCTTTAAATGAGCCGTTCTTTTCTTAACTTCTGAAAAAACTGATTCAATATTAAAAAGTGTTCTTCCACATCCTGGACAAGCAACGTATTCAGGTTCAAAAAATACTCGTCTCGATGCCTGCAATAGCTCTCTGCGAAATCTGTCAATGTCATTTTTTGTATAAGGCGACTGCATTTCAAGTTCAATCGATATATCATCAATCTTTTTGTCTAAAAGTAATGGTCCTAATTCGCAAGAAGCTGTTATAATAAAGTCGTTCCAATCGTTGCATTTATATGAGCGATGACAAACGACTGTGCCATCGTCTCTGATAAATGTATTAAATACAGGAGAATAATAATGACCTTTTTCAAAGAAAGAAGCAATCAATTTTGCTACAGGTAATTCATTTACAGGATCTTCAGTTAATGAAACTCGGATGGTATCACCGATTCCCTCAGAAAGAAGAGTAGAAATTCCTACAGCCGATTTAATCCTTCCAGGCTCGCCATTTCCTGCTTCTGTTACTCCAAGGTGAATTGGATATATTATTCCTGTTTTCGCCATTTCATGGTACAACATTCTGTAAGCATCTACCATAACTCTTGTGTTACTTGATTTGAGCGAAATGACAATTTGGTCAAAATCATTTATTTGTGCCATTTTAACCCATTCCATGGCTGCTTTTGCCATACCAATAGGAGTATCACCAAATTTATCAATAATTCTTTCGCCAAGAGAACCATGATTAATGCCTATTCTTAAAGCAGTGCCATTATTTTTACAAACTTTCACAAGTTGAGCAAATTGAATTGTTGCAATGTCAAATTGTTTAGCAAAATTACCAGGATTGATTCTGACTTTATCAGCAACCTCTGCAACTGCTATAGCAACATTTGATGAAAAATGCACATCAGCAACAAGCGGTACTGAAATATTCATTTTTTTTAGTCTGGATTTAATCTCTTTGAGAGCTTCTACCTCTCTCATCCCCTGAGTAGTAAGTCTTATAATCTCAGCACCTTCTTCGTAAAGTTTAATACATTGTTGAAGAGAAGATTCAATGTCTTGTGTGGGAGTATTGCACATTGTTTGAATAACAATATGTTTACTGTTGCCAATTATAACATTACCAACTTTAACCTCAACTTTTCTCATTTATTAAGATGTATATAGATAGCAGCACTCAACAGTAATTGATGAGGATATGCGAATTCCAGTACAGTAGAACTATTCCTTTTGGCATCGTATAGAGAGGAAAGAGAGTATTGATAATTACCTTCTATATGAAGCTCAAATGGTTTTAAGATAAAAGCAAATCCGGCACCGGCAATAAATCCATAGTCTGTTTTGTAGTCAGTATCAGTGAAACCATCACTTTTTTCACTTCTGTAACCAACAAACCCTCCAAGATTGATCAATAGCCTCATTTGCCAGAAATCTATATGGAACTGTGACACAAAAGGCATTTCATAAACTTTTAAATGTGTTTCAATATCCCCGATACTATACCCTTGTTCCTGAGATGAAAGTCCTATTTGAAATCCGAAATAAGGCATGGTCTGCCATAAATCGTGATAATAAATGTATTCTATCGAAAAATTTTCCTTTGTCGTTAAAGTTTTAACCTGTTCCTGCTTTGGATTGAAATTGACGCCGCTGGTATTGTATGCGACTTTAAAACCAACCATATGCAATTTTAATTGTGCATTTGCCACTGAGGATAATGCAAGAAAAATGGTAGTAATAGCTATAGTTATAACCTTCCTTGTCACTTGAATATCTCTTTAAGATTTACATTCTGTTCTAATTCCATACCCTCTTTAAATTCAATCAAACTTTTTCCGTTTGGCAGAGTCAACAAGCGCACCTTTTCCGGTTGTCTTCTCTCAGAAAGACTTCCTGTGTCGAGGATGCCATTCCCATTGAGATCCTGTGTAATGCGAACGCTGTAAACACCAGGCTGAATATATGGAAAAACAAGAGTTGTATCCCTGACAATTTTAAAGCTTCTAAACACTTTGTCTCTGGTTTGGTTAGTCAACTCAACAACATGTGAACCTTGAGTGCCCGAAATATTTAGAGTTAGTTGTGAGAGCCGATCAGTGTTTGGAAGAATAACAGAGATATTTATGGAATCATTAGTATATCTGTAAACATCAGTGAAACAGTTTTTAGGAATATCCAGCATATATGTGTAACCCGGCAGAACTTTGTTTTTAAATTTCAGGTAGTACCATAAATTCTCGATAGAATCCCTGACAAATAAATATTCTTCGGAATTTCTTATGCCTTTAGGACTAGTTGACACTAGTTTAATGGAATCAAGTTTCATTTTAACAGGAAGCGAGGGGAAAATGAATTTAAAACCTATCTGTTCAATCATGGATGGATCAGCTTCAATTTTAAAATCTAAAAGATCTTTTCTCTTCTCATTTTTATCATCTTGAGCTTTGTTTTTACTGGATTTTTTGAGATCTTCCACTGTTCGCTTTTTAGTAACAGAAACTAATCTTACACTTTCTCTTGTAAGAACTAGCTTATTTAGTGTATCTGTTTTATAATAATTAAGATCAAAAAAGAGAGTATCAGGAGGTGAGAAAAGTGTATCCTTTATCCACAACACCAGACTGTCTCTAGTGAGATTGAATTGCGATAGAACTTTTGAAGAATCAATGCCTCTGAAACCCATAGAATCAATTTTAACATTGGGAGATGCGAAAGTAATGTAAGCCATCTTCCTTTGTGGTCTGGCACTGTTTTTAACATACTGATTACCCGATATTTCCTTAAACATGTACAAAACATTCTCAAAAGGTCTTGAAAAAGCTCTTACAGTATCTTTGACATTTACATATTCTATCTCTTTCATCCCTTTTTTGAGAGGTTTGGAAGGTGTTACGAGAGAGTCAACAAATCCTACCAATTCGCTTCCAGGATCATAAAGATAGTTGGTATTGTCATCTTTAAATGCAATTATTTTGTAAGGTTCATTTTTTAAATACCGAACAACATAATAACCCCACTTGTCACTTTTGGCGATAGCAGAAGGATATTTTTTGTAAAGTAAAGAATCAGGTATATCTTCCTTGTAATAAGCAGCGACCACATTCTCTATCGGAAGCAGTGTCTTATAGTCCAAAATCATTCCAGAATGGATCATTGTGTCAAGATAGCTACCTGTAGAAAAAGGATAAACATATGGATAAAAGAGATTCCCTTCGTTGTTATCGGCAATGGCA
>JAHDPK010000058.1:0-1142 GCA_018434395.1 Bacteroidales bacterium
AACGCGACAGCATAAGCTAAGATGAAAATAATACATTAAAAATATTAAATTCACTATCCTGCTGCGCGGAACGGAATTAGCTTCAGGATGACCTCGAGGAAAGTAATTTGTAACTATTCAGCCACCTAGTCGAACCTCTTTTTTCCTTCAGATACTTCATGAATCATAACGTACGATAATCGGCCCAAAATTTAAATATTAATTGCAATCATATAACCGTAATAATGGAGAGGCGCAATTCTCATCAAATCCTAAAGGAGGGTATCGATCCAGATAATTCCCTCTATTCATCAGAGTTAAGCATATCCATTTCGTTGAGTCGCGAAGATATTCTGGCAATTTATGAGGAAGGTCCTGAAGCAGTCATTGCAACTATGCAGATCCTATGCTCAATCATCAATAAACAAGCAGCAAGGATCGTCGAACTGGAAGAGAGAGTAAAATCATTGGAGGATCAAATCAATAAGAATAGCCGCAATAGCAGCAAACCGCCCTCTACGGATACCTTTAGAAAGATAAAAGGTCAGCGTAAGCCGAGTGGCAGACCCGTAGGCGGTCAGAAGGGTCATAAGGGACATACCCTGGAAATGGCGGAAAAACCTGATCGCGAGATCGTTCATCAGGTTGCAAGATGTGAATTTTGCGGTCGGTCTCTATGCGATGTTGAAGCAACGAATTATGAACGGAGCATTCGATTTGCCTCCTATCAAATTGGAAGTATTCGAACATCAGGCTGAGAACAAGACCTGCCCCAATTGCGGTTGCCTCAACAAGGCCGCCTTTCCCAAGGAAGTTGCATATCCGGTTCAATATGGAACTCGCTTGAAATCTGTTGCCGTCTATCTAAATCAATATCAGCTGGCGCCTTTTGATCGATTGAGCGAGACTTTCGTTGATCTCTTCGGCCATCGTTTAAGTCAGAGTACTCTGATCGACGCCAATCGTACCTGTTACAATATTTTGGGGCCTGTCGAAGAGGACATCAAGCAGCAAAAGACGAAGGCCCAAAATCTGCTAGAGAGATTGCTGAAGTATCGGAGAGAAGTCTTGGCCTTCATGTATGACTTTGAGGTCCCATTTGACAATAATCAGGCAGAGAGAGATCTGAGAATGATGAAAGTCCAGCAAAAAAATCTCAGGAA
>JAHDPK010000041.1:0-2600 GCA_018434395.1 Bacteroidales bacterium
ATAATTTTTATAAAACAAAAACTAATTTATTAAATGTTGCTTAACTCTTTGTCCAAATAAAGTTTGCAATTCCAGTCGTTGAATAGGTATTTCTTTTAGAATCTCTCCTTTCGTTACTCCTGCGCGGTGAAGTGCGAGTACCTTCGTAAGATACTTTTCTCTTTGTTCTTTGTAACCTGACATTGTTGGCTCTTTTGTGAGTCAACCATTTTCAGTTAAAGACAGGCTACAGAACAAATATTAAAAAATGGAATGAATTTTTATCTTAATGACAAGAACAAGTAAAATAAATATTTTTCTCTCTACCCTGAATTTTGTCCTCTGTTTTGTAGGATATCAACTGGCTACAAGTTTGTTTTTACCTATATCATCAGATTTAGAAGGGATATCGCGCACGGTAACGGTGCCTTATAGGGCATTCGCACTATTTATATCTCTGCTGGTGATATTTCTCAACATAAGAAAAAAGGTTGGGAAAATTCCTCCGGCAATGAAAGTGCTGTGGATTTATTGGTTCGCGTTGATTATCAGAATTTTTTATGATACGAACATACGCATAGATGTTCATATAAAAGATACTGTACAATTATGGATGTATATTTTCGGCATATGTCTCCCGGCCATGATTTCTGTGATGATAAGTTACAGGTTTATTGATCTTGACAAAGCATTAAAATGGATTTTCCTTGGTGTTGTTTTAACCATGTTGCTTTCGCTCTTCAATAACCTGGCTTTAGTCATGCATGCTGATGAAATCACAGAAAGAATTGAGGGAAACCTGGCGTTTAATTCTATTGATTTTGGACATTTGGGAACTATGGGAATAGTCCTGTCATTATTTATATTATCAAAGAGGGGGGGGAGTATAATAAAAAAAATAGGACTAATAGCTGTGATGTTGCTTTCATTTTTCATCATGGCGAGAGCAGCAAGTCGTAGTCCAATAGTAGCACTGGTTGCAATATTAGTATTCTGGCTGTTTGCCAAAGGCAAAAAAGTTGTACTGGGTGTTTCCATTACAGCCGTAGCTATCGGTCTATTAATTGTTTTTATTGAGCCTATCTTGAATTTTATGGGAAATATATCGCCGGTACTTGAGCTTAGATTGAGAGCGAGCATATTTGAAGGTGATACAAGTGCTCGTAATCTAATTTATGAACAGGCTTTTCACGCTTTCTTAAATAGCCCAATTGTAGGTGAGCAATTCGCTCTTTTTGATAATTTTGGAGGTTTCATTTATTCACATAATATTGTACTGGATTCACTCATGGGATTGGGGTTATTAGGTGGAATAGCCATGATATATATATTATGGATTGCAATAAAAAACTCATATGTCATGATAAAAAACAATGATCCACATTTTTGGATTTGTTTAATATTAATACAACAGATTATTCTTAGTATGTTTTCAGGTGCCATTTACTATGACCAATTATTGAATTTGTTAATTACATTCGTTTTTTTATACAATGCGGACTCTGTAAAACATAATACTCCCGCAAATTCAGACCACTGGGTAAATTTAATAAAATGATTAATTTTACTCACATGAACACAAGCAGGAAAAAACACAGTGCCGCTTTCAAGGCGCAGGTAGCCATTGAGGCAATCAAGGAACAAGAGACGCTCAGCGAGCTGTCAAAACGATTTGGTATACACCCGCAGATGATTTCAACCTGGAAACGGGAGTTCCTCTCCCGCAGTCCTGAGATCTTCTCGAGCAAGGCGCCTGACAAGGAGGCAGAGAGGAGGGAACAGGCATTATATGAGAAGATAGGGAGATTGGAGATAGAGGTGGATTTTTGCAAGAGGGCCTCAGAAAAACTGGGGATACTGAAGTCCTCAAAGAAATAGTGTCCTCTGAAGGAAAACTTAGTATTCGCAGACAATGTAAGCTGCTTGGATTGAACAGGAGCACACTTTATTACGATCCTGTTGAAGTAAGTCCTGAAGATCTTGATTTGATGCTGGCAATGGACAAGGAGCACCATCGTCATCCCACAAAAGGTGTTCTTGGCATGGTTGATTTTATTAAGAAAAATGGGTGTTATGGCCATTTATCCGGGGAAAAACCTTAGTAAGTTGGGGATGGCAAAATACATTTATTCTTATAAACTAAGAGGATTGGAGATAACACATTCAAATCAGGTCTGGAGCATTGACATTACATATATTCCAATGGAACACGGGTTTCTTTATCTTACGGCAATTATTGATGTTTACAGCCGCTATATTGTTGGATGGAGTCTCTCCAACACTCTTGGTGCCGAATGTTCCCTTAATGTGCTCAAACAGGCTATTGCCGAGTTTGGCAAGCCTGAGATTATAAATTCTGACCAGGGTTCACAGTTTACCTGTCCCTTATGGACAAAATATCTTGAAGAGCAAGGAATCACGATTAGTATGGATGGCAGAGGTAGGGCGCTTGATAACATTTACATAGAAAGATTTTGGAGAACAATTAAACAAGAGTACATTTACATTTGGCCGGCTGAGAATGGAAACACACTTGTAAGAGGTATAAAGGAATATATGAACTACTACAATAATCAGCGAACTCACCAAAGTCTTGACAGATTGACACCTTTTGATTGGTA
>JAHDPK010000014.1:0-1743 GCA_018434395.1 Bacteroidales bacterium
CCACTCTCTGTCCTTTTTTAACAAAACGGGAAATACCTCCCATCTCTTTTATAGCCCGTAAATACATTGCCTCAGGCTCACCTCCCATAACAGCCACTAAATCATTGATATTTGGTGGACTTGCCGGTTCTGAAGCTCTCAAAATGCTTGAACCACCTCCCAAAAAACCCAATAAGCTACTTGCTGCAGCAACTTTAAGGAATCCTCTTCTTTCCATAAAAAGATAAATTTTGTTGCAAATATATCAAATAAATATTTTTTACTACCTTTAAAAATAATTAAAAAGTGAGATAAGTGCTTAAACGTATTTGGCTTTTCTACTACGAAGGTTTCAAGAGTATGACTCTTGGAAAAACTCTGTGGATGATTGTTATCATCAAACTTTTTATCATGTTTTTTATTCTTAAGTTATTCTTTTTCCGTGATGATCTTCGTGCATTCCCAACGGAACAGGAAAAAGGGCAACATGTTATTAATCAACTTACAACAAATAGATAAACATAACTTTAAACTTAGACTATGTTTTTAACAACCCTGACAGATCTTTCAAGACTCCAGTTTGCTCTTACTGCAATGTTTCACTGGATTTTCGTTCCTCTGACAATAGGTCTTGGGCTCATCATTGCAATAATGGAGAGCTATTACGTTATAAGTGGAATGGATTTCTGGAAAAGAACTACAAAATTCTGGATGAATATATTTGCTGTTAACTTTGCTATAGGAGTGGCTACTGGCATTATTCTCGAATTCCAGTTTGGGACTAACTGGAGCAATTATGCCTGGTTCGTCGGTGATATTTTTGGTGCTCCTCTTGCTATAGAAGGCATTTTAGCCTTCTTTATGGAGAGTACTTTTTTCGCTATTATGTTTTTTGGCTGGAATAAAGTAAGCAAAAAAACGCATTTAATCTCCACATGGCTTGTCTTTATCGGGACTGTTTTATCTGCATATTGGATTCTGGTTGCAAATGCATGGATGCAATATCCTGCCGGAATGCAGTTCAATCCAGATACGGCAAGAAATGAAATGGTGGATTTTTGGGCAGTTGCGACATCTCCTGTAGCCGTAAACAAGTTTTTTCACACACTTATGAATGCTTTTGTTTTAGCGTCTGTGGTTGTTGTCGGAATATCAGCTTGGTATCTCAAAAAAAAGAGAGAAGAAGAATTCTCCAGAAAAAGCATTAAAATTGCTGCTTTTACAGGTCTTATTTCGATTATTCTCCTTATTTATACAGGGGACGGTTCTGCACAACAGGTTGCTCAAAAACAGCCTATGAAACTCGCAGCCATGGAAGGTCTCTATGATGGGCAGAACGGAACACCACTAATAGCTGTAGGGTTGCTGAACAATAAAAAATTTAAAGCTTTAATGAACAACGATTCATTGGGTTATGAGCTTGAAAAGCCATATCTCATGAAGATTTCTATTCCAAAAGCATTATCGCTTCTTGGATACAGAAATCTAAATGCATTTGTACCCGGCATAAATGATATTATAAAAGGAGGCTACGTATTCAAAGATGAAAATGGAAATCCCTGCATTGCACAATCCTTTGAAGAAAAATCTTTAAGTGGTAAAATCGCCATCAATGCTCTTGCATCATACAACAAAGCCAAAAAAGCAGGGGACGAAAATAGTATGGAAGATTCTAAAAATGAGTTACAGGAAAATTTCAATAACTTTGGCTATGGATACATTAAAGAGGCTAAGGATATTGTTCCAAACGTTCCTCTTGTTTTC
>JAHDPK010000012.1:0-56639 GCA_018434395.1 Bacteroidales bacterium
TATATACATAATTTGGAGTTTCTCCAGATTTTAAGATTTTCGGATTGGCTCCAAGTACATCTTCCATCGTGTAGCCTGTAGTAGTTACGAATTTGGGATTTACATATTCTATTCTCCCTTTAGAATCAGTGATGACGACTATGGCAGGACTCTCTGTAACAGCCTTTGAAAGTTTTATGGTACTCTCCTCTGCGCTTTTTTTGTCAAGAAATATTTTAATTTCATTCGCTATAAGTTCAATTATTTCTATATCAGAATCTGTTATTGCTTTGGGATTAGTATAACTTTGAACTACAATTGCTCCAGATATTCCGCTTTCACTTTTAAACGGTACTCCCAACCACACTTGAGCCATGGAACCTAAAATTTCAATGACACCTTCGGAATTCAGTCTTTCAATTTCATCTTTCTTGACAAATATGGTTTTCCCCTCAGAGAGGACATAGCCTGTCATTGATTTTTTTGCAGGCCATCTCTGTATCTCCAAGTCTTTGTTGCTGGCATTTATTCCTCCTAAGTAAAAATCATCAGAACTTTCGTTGTAAAATGCAACATATAGATTATTATCAGGTATAATAGTATCTATTTCTTTTGAAAATGCAGAGTAAAATTCTGAAAAATTTCTGCAGGATAGAATAGAATATGCAAGGTTACGCTGAATTTTAAGAAGAAGTTCGTTACGCGTGTTTTTAGTAATATCCTGATACATTATGGCAATTTTCTTGATTTTGCCTTTGAATTTAATCGGGAATGCTATTGCACTTAAAACTTTGCGTTCACCATTATAGCCAAATACAGATGGATCAAAGGTCAGATTTATAAAGACTTCGTTTTCTGTTTGTAATGCTTCCTTAAAAAATCTGTTCCAGCCTTGTTCGATAGATTTTCTATTGGTCAGTATGTTAAATTTTGAAATTATTTTATCGTTGGGTATGCTGAAAATATGTTCTGATGATTTGTTGACTCTCTCAATTATACCGGAAGTGTTGAAAATATGTATGCATAGAGGAGACTGTTCAAATAGGGAATTGGCATAGATTTCGCTTTCTTCGGCAAGTTCCTTTGCCATAATAAGTTCAAGGCTTTGATAATGGCGATTAATATATTGTCCAAGCGATGATGCTATGCTGTTTAATGCGTTTTTGTCACTTGTGCTCCATACTTCTTCCTTTTCAAAACTCTCAACTCCAAGATATCCCCATTTTGAACCTTCGACAAATATAGGGATCAGCAAGAAATTGCCCAATTCATTGAATGAATATTCTTTTGATGATACAGTCTTTCCTTTTAATAAATTGTCAATAATATTGTGGGGAAGAAAACTTACAGGGATATTTTGATGAGAACTATCAAATATTCTCTTTGCTTTTTCTCCATTTAATTTTTCAAATCGAAGGCTGGCCAAATCATTTTTCCCTGACAAATCCTTATGAAATTCATAAACAAAAACTCTTTTATTGGGTATTGAGTTGCCAATTATTTCAATAACTTCGTTAACCGCATCGTAAAAATTATGGTTGGAAATAAGTATTTGACTCGCCTTAACCGATGCCTCCAACAGAATTGTCTGTCTATTAAGCTCTTCTTTATTCATTGTTTGAGAGCAAAAAATTTTATAGAAAATTCGATAACGTTTATTAAAAGGTAAATTACAAATGTTGCAAGTAGTGATGCTGACCAGGTAATTCCCGAGAAAATTGAAATAACAAAAAGAGCAATAGCTATAATGATTATTGATATTCGTTTTTCATTGTCTTCCCATTTTAAAGATTTAAATTTTAGTGAAAACATTGGTATTTTACTTATGAGAAGAGCAGACATTACAATGGAAAAAACTGGTATGAACCATATAGAGCCTGTTATTGACTCAATAAATTGATTGTTAAGTGAAAAGTGCATTAACATGCAAATTATAATTGCATTAGTTGGTGTAGGCATGCCTATGAAATTTTCAGACTGATGAGTATCAATATTAAATTTAGCAAGTCTGAGAGCTGATGCAATTATAATCAGTAAAGGCATGAATGTTAACACACTCATGCCTTGTGTCAGATTGTATTCTTTGTATAAAAGAATTGCCGGAGCAAAACCAAAACTTACCAAATCTGCCAGTGAGTCAAGCTCTTTTCCCATTGGAGAATATGCTTTAAGAAGGCGGGCAGTAAATCCATCCATAAAGTCAAAAAGAGAGGCAAGAAGAACAAAATAAACAGACAGTAGGAAATTTCCTTCTATCCCAACTATTACGGCTATTGTTCCCGACAAAAGGTTAAGACAAGTGATTGTGTTTGGAAGATATCTGGCAATTCTCATCGAATTTAATAATTATATCCCGAGTTTTTCTCTAATCTGTTTAGGAATGGAGTTTTTATTTACAAGCATTGATATACTTTTCGCTCTAACGTAACTTTCTGACATGTTGAGATAACCGCCAAAGATACCGTCAGGCCCCCAAGAATTCTTGGTTATGTAGTAAATATTACCATTTTGATCTTTTGAAATTCCGGTAAGTAGCATAAGATGATCATCTGTAGTGGCAAATGTTTCAAAACCTTGTTGGCGGCTCTGTTGATCGACCTGTTTTTCTTTGTAAGTTTTAGTAAAGTCTATTTCAGTCTCTCCTTTTTCAAGGATAGGATTAATAGCAATTCCATTTTTGTGTGAGAAGCCTTTTTCACTCACATCTCCATCCCATGCAATGCAGTATCCTGATTTAAGGGCATAATTTATCACTTCCATAAATTCATCAATTGGTATGTTGTACAATCTGCCATAATCCCAGTTATCAGGTATTTCAAGAACAGATGCCTTGTAAAACGGGATATGATTGAAACTTGTCAACTCTACATAATCTGATAAATTAATACCCAAGTATTTAAGAAAACTTTTAGGTGTATACTCAACTCCGTTGTATGTAAATTTTTCAGGTCTTTTTCCCAGATAAGAGTCAAGTATATTATTAATAATCTCATAATATTCTGGACTTCTTTTCTTTATTTTTATAGCTGAATTGGCCACAGCTTCAAGAAACAATCCCAATTCTGTGTGATCATGTTTGTCGGAATCATAGTTAATTCCATTGTATACCTCTTGTGGAACAATTCCGTTTGTTTCGTATACGTTAATCAGCATATGTGCAATACTACCTTCTCCAATATTTCCTTTGCCTCTTCTTAGATAATTATCCTGAAGTCTGTTAAGATAGTTTTGATATACGACAAACATTTCAGAGAGGTCAAATTCTCCTTTACCAGTTCTTAAAAGTTCACTTTCAATAAAGGCGGTTGTAGCAAAACACCAACATGTGCCTGTTCTCGCCTGATTTTTAACAGATGTGGCTTTGTTGCGACATACATCTGTAAATTGATACCCCTGTCCAAAGGCAAGATTTGATAAAATAAACAGGGAAATAATTGTAATAACAAATATTCGCTTTTTCATTTCCAAAGATATTAGTCAATTCCCATTTTTTTTCTTAACTCTTTAGGAATAGAGTTTTTATTAACCACTATATTCATGGTTTTATATTTTACAAATGTTTCTGAGGCGTACCAGAATCCTTTAAAGCCTGAAGATGTTCCCCATGAGTTTTTGACAATGTAATATTTGGTACCGTTCTGATCCTTTGCTGTTCCACAAATTAGCATTCCATGATCATCGGTTGTTTGAAGATTGTCGTATGCTGTCTGTCTGTCTTCCTGTGATATTTTCCTTTCAGGAAGTATTTCGTCGAGTGTATTCAATTTACTCTCAATTTCTTGCGGAGTTTTTCCAATCCATTTTTGCTGGTCTGATCCATTCATATTTGCAACGTCCTGTTCAGGAACTAGTGCAATACCCTTTCTGGTAAATCCCTTTTCACTTACATCGGCTCCCCAAAGAACAGGATAACCCTTTTCAATTGCATTATCAATGATTGACATAAATTCTTCAATCGGAATATTGTATGAAAGGTCATTTCTCCAATTGTCTGGGACTTCCAGCGAAAATTGAGTATAAAAAGGGTGGTGTGTATAAGAAGTTATTGAAACATAATCATTGTAATTTAGCCCCAGCATTGCCGAGAAACTTTGAGGAGAATACTCTTTACCGTTAAATGTGAAACTATCAGGAATTTTTCCGAGATAGGCATCAAGTATGCCTTTAAATCCATTTTTCCATGCGGTTGAAAGTTTGCCGTTAGGATTTTTAGATATTGCATTTACGTATGCAGCAGTGACGGCATCCAATTCTCCATGATTGTGAAGTTGTTCTCCATAATTAAGGCCATTCATCACAGATTCCGGTACAATTCCATTGTTTCTGATAATTGTAAGAGCATCAGAAAATGAGCTTCCACCTGAAAAACTGATTTTCCCATAAGAACGCATAAATCTGTCAGCCTTATCAAAATAAGAATTTGATACAACAAACATTTCAGAGAGATCATATTCACCTTTACCGTTTTTGAGAAGTTCTGCCTCAAGGAAGGCCATAGTGGAGAAACTCCAGCAAGTGCCCGATTTGGCTTGATTTTTAACAGGCGTTACAGGTAACTCCTTAATATTCGTAAACTGGTAGGCTGTTTGATTTTGGGGTTTCTCCTGAGAAAATGCAGGAGTAAGAAGAAAAATTAAAGAGGCAAAAATCAAAAAGAGTTTATTCATAACTTTATAAATTAAGTTTTTTCAAAGTTATTAAAAAACTCCAACCTTATTAAGGAATATTCATGTATTTGTGAATTTGCAATGATATATTCCAAGATGGATTCATTTTGACATATTCAATTACTATTGGCAGTATTGTCTTTGATCTGCTCCACTCAGGCTGAAGAAAAAGCATGCAATCCTTTCTGACAAGGGCTCTGTTGTTTTCAGCCCATTGAAAGTCTTCGGCTGTTTCTATAATAACTTTAAGTTCCGAAGCCAGCTGGTGCATCCCTTTCAGTGGAGGTCTCTTTTTCTTGGGAGACAAGCATATCCAGTCAAATCTGCCACTCATCGATTTCGAGCCTGAAGTTTCTAGAAAAATGTCAAAATTGTTTATTTTTAGAAGATTGCATAATTTGTCAAGAGGGTATGAAAGCGGCTCTCCTCCTGTGATAACAATCGATCTTGAGGGATGTTTCATGGCTTCAGAAACAATCTTTTCTATGGGAGTAGGTTCATAAAGGGCTGGATTCCAGGTTTCTTTGGCATCACACCAGCTACAACCAACATCACATCCTCCAAGTCGTATGAAAAATGCAGGTTTGCCACTGTGAAAACCTTCTCCTTGGATTGTATAAAAAGCTTCTGCAAGTGGAAGAAGTGCTCCATCAAACAATTCCGGAAATTTCATGTAAGTATGTTTTTTTTACAAAGGTAGTAAAACATGCCGTTTTGACAGCAAAAATTGAAATGGCAAATATGTTGCAGTATTTTCCATTAAAAACACAAATAATTATGAATAAGCAAAATTGGGAATTTCTTAACAAGTTTGCCATAAATCTTAATGAAGAAGCAAGGGCTGGAAAGCTGGACCCTGTAATTGGCAGGGATGAAGAGATAAGAAGAGTCCTGCAAATATTAAGTCGTAGAACTAAAAACAATCCTATTTTGGTTGGTGAACCAGGAGTTGGTAAGACAGCAATTGCGGAAGGTATCGCTCAGAGAATAGTACACGGAGATGTGCCGGAAAATCTTAAAACAAAAGAGATTTTTTCTCTTGATATGGGAGCATTAATTGCAGGTGCAAAGTACAAAGGTGAATTTGAAGAGAGACTGAAAGGTGTCGTTAAGGAGGTCATCGACAGTGAGGGCGAAGTTATTCTTTTTATTGATGAAATTCACACTTTGATAGGTGCCGGGAGAAGTGATGGAGCGATGGACGCTGCTAATATTCTTAAACCTGCTTTGGCAAGAGGAGAATTGAGGGCTATAGGTTCAACCACTCTCGATGAGTATCAGCTTTATTTTGAAAAAGATAAAGCATTAGAGCGAAGATTTCAAATGGTTATGATAGATGAACCAACCACTTCAGAAACTGTCTCTATTTTAAGGGGGCTTAAGGAGAGGTATGAAAACCATCATAAAGTGCAAATTAAGGATGATGCTTTGATTGCAGCGGTGGATCTTTCTCATCGATACATAACTAATAGACATTTACCGGATAAAGCGATTGATCTTATTGATGAGGCAGCATCAAAATTAAGGCTTGAAATGAATTCTGTGCCTGAGGTGATTGATGAACTCAATCATAAGATAAGGCAGCTTGAGATTGAAAGAGAAGCTATTAAGCGTGAAGGAGATAAAGAAAAGCTTGAGGATCTGACAAGACAAATAAATGAATTGTCTGCAGAAAGGGACAAGAATAACGAACAATGGCAAAAGGAGAAAAAAATACTTAATGAGATTCAGAAACAGAAAATGGAGATAGAACAGCTTAAGTTGATGGCAGAAGAGGCTGAGAGAAGTGGCGATTATGGCAAAGTTGCTGAATTGAGATACGGTAAAATAGTCGCTGCTGAAAAAACAATCAAGGAGCTCATGGAGCAGAAGAGTAAAAGTGAATTTACTCTAATCAATGAATATGTCGAACCTGAGGATATTGCAGAAGTTGTTGCTAAATGGACAGGTATACCAGTTAAAAGAATGCTTGAGAGTGAAAAAGAAAAGCTTTTAAGAATGGAAGATGAGCTTCATAAAAGAATTGTTGGTCAGAACGAAGCTATTAAAGCTGTGTCTGATGCTATAAGAAGAAGCAGGGCTGGCTTGCAGGATGCAAAACGTCCTATTGGATCGTTTCTTTTTCTAGGAACGACAGGTGTTGGTAAGACAGAACTTGCCAAAGCACTTGCCGAATTTTTGTTTAATGACGAGAATATGATGACCCGTATTGATATGAGCGAATATCAGGAAAGGCATTCAGTGTCGAGACTTGTAGGCGCTCCTCCAGGATATATTGGTTACGAAGAAGGTGGCCAGCTTACTGAGGCTGTCAGAAGAAAACCATACTCTGTTATATTGCTCGATGAGATAGAAAAGGCACATCCGGACGTCTTTAATATACTATTGCAAGTTTTGGATGATGGAAGGTTGACTGATAATAAGGGGAGGACAGCTGATTTTAAAAACACTATTTTGATTATGACTTCAAATGTTGCTTCTGACGTTATTCAGGAAAATCTTTCAAAAATGAATAATGTGAACAGGAACGAGATCCTTGAGAAAACCAGAAATGAGGTAATTGAGGTTTTAAAGGCAACCGTCAGACCAGAATTTCTCAACAGGATAGATGAGATAATTATGTTTCATCCTCTTACAATGGAAAACGTGAAAGATATTCTTAAAATGCAGCTCAAAAATATTCAGAAACTCCTGGAAGAAAAAGGCATTTCTTTAATAATTACTGATTATGCTATTGAATATCTGTGTAACAAGGGCTTCGACCCAGCGTATGGCGCCAGACCTATAAAAAGGCTGTTGCAAAAGGAGTTGGTTAATGAATTGGCAAAAACTTTACTTGAGGGTAAACTCAATAAAGAAAAGCCGATTATAGTAGACTGTTTTGATGATGTACTGGTCTTCAGAAACTAATTATGTATAAAGGAAGCGTTTTATCTTTTGGGTAGCAGTTTTTTCAAAAGGTACGGGTTGCTCAATAATTTCTGAAATACGGGAGGATTTACTTACTCTGCCATTTATGTAGGTGAGTATTTCCTCCTTAACTTTTCTAACTCTTTCGTCTAGATTGACATTCACACCATCATGAAATTGATGCATTGATTCAATCTGTTCATAATTAAGATAAACAATTGCGACTAATTTCCCATTTTTTTGAGTCACTAATGATTCAAGAACAAAATCGTGTTCGTTGAGTGTTGTTTCTATCTCTTCAGGATAAATATTTTCTCCGTTAGAGTTAACTATCATGTTGTCAATCCTGCCTTTAATGTATAGATATCCATCTTTGTCTATAGTTCCCAAGTCTTTTGTTTTGAAGAAACCGTCATTAGTAAAGCTATTTGCAGTTGCAGCAGGATCTTTGAAATAGCCTATCATAACATTGGGCCCTTTTACATGAATCTCTCCAACTCCTTTGGAGTTTGGTGAGTCTATTTTAATTTCAACTCCTTCGAGAGCAGGACCTGTAGACTGCCATTTTGTTTTGCCGGGGATGGCTCCTGCAACAAGGGGCGAAGTCTCTGTCAAACCATACCCTATGGCGTAAGGGAAACCGGCATCAGCCAGGAATTTTTCAACAACTCCATCAAGTTTAGACCCGCCAACTCCAAGAAAACGCAGGTTACCTCCAAAAGTTTGGTAAAGTTTTTTCCCTGCAATTTTGTGAAGAGCTCTTTTGATTATTGGAAATGAGTATATGACCTGCATCGCGAAATTTTTGACGAAAATGGGGCGGATTTTGTTTTTGTAGATTTTTTCTATAATAAGAGGTACAGTCAACATAATTGTGGGCCTGACATCATTAATGGCAGGTAAAAGCAAAGAAGGAGTTGGTGAACCATCGAGATAAACTACATGAGCTCCATGAGTGAAAGGTTGTATCATACCTATGCTGCATTCATAAGCATGTGAAAGAGGAAGGATTGAGAGAAAAACATCCTCCTTTTTTATCTCAAAAAGCCTGTTTGCCATGTATTCATGAGAGACAAGATTTCTATGGCTAAGCATAACTCCCTTAGAAGTTCCAGTAGTACCAGATGTATAAATTATTGCTGCAAGGTCATCAGGATGAGGAGTAGATGTAATCACCTCCTTCTCTTTTTCGGAAGATTGGATGATTTCAAAATCATCCATAGATATAATGAGATTGAGCTCGTTGTAAATATGTTTCGGAATTTTATATTGAAGTCTTTTTGAAACAATCAGAGCCTTACTTTCCGAATGTTGCAGAATGTTAACAATCTCAAATGCAGTAAAGTCTGGTAAAATGGGTACAACAACTCTGGAAGAAGTGGTAACAGCAAAATAGCTTATAGGCCAGTTTGGCATGTTATGTCCCAGTATTGAAATTTTATCGCCTTCATCCAAACCGTATCTGTTAAATATTTCTATGAGTTTTTCAACTTTTTGGCTGACTTCACCATATGTCACAGACGTTTTTCCAGTGAGTGAAAATGCCGGACGGTTCTCATAATCAATAATACTCTTTGAAAAGAGGTCCGTTAAAGTCAATTCTGAGATATCGCTTATCATAAGATTTTAATGACGGTTCAAAGATAACAATTATAATTTGTTATTTTTGTAACCAGTAAAAAATATTAATTTGTGATGTTCAGACAGAGACTGCAAAAAAAAATTTTGGATAAAGCTGTTGCAAAGCGAAAAGTTCAATTTGTCTCTCTTGACATGATCAAGAGAATAACGTTTATTTTTGATGTCACTGATGAGGATAGTATGGAAGCAGTAAAATTCCTTACATCATATGCAAGAGACAATAAAATTGAATATCATGGAATGGCCATAAACCTTGGTAAAAACAACTCTTCAGAAGCAGTGCTTGGACACGGAATCAAGCTTATTACAAAAAAAAATCTTTCAAAATTGGGAGTTCCGGATTTTAATATTGTACAAAGATTTATCAACGATTGTAGCGATTTATTTATAGACTTCTCAAACAAATATTGTTTTGTCAATGAATATCTTGCACTTTCATCCATGTCTGGTTTTAAGGTTGGCAGGCATACCCCTGAACCAAATCCGTATGACCTTGTTATAAAAAGTGATGAAGAGAAGAACAGTGCACTTGATTTTGTGAAAAAATTATTCTTTTACTTAAATTCTATCAAACCATTATAATGTCAGAGGAGAACTTTTTGGATTACAACGAGGAGGAGAGTGAATTATCAGAGCAGGTAAAGATTTGCAGAGAAGCTTTCAGCAGAGGAGAACTTGCAAAACTAGACTTTTCAGAAGAGGAGTTTGACACCTTACTCGGTTTTTTTGCTGACGAGTATGAAGACAAACTCTTGCTTGCTTTATCAAGAATTGCCTGTCAAAGATATCCCTATTCTTCCGAATTGATTGTTAAATATTCAGATGCGCTTATAATCAATGAAGAACCTGAAAAAGCTGTAGAAATCCTCGAGCGTCAGCTTGGTTTAAATTCAAGTAATAGTGACGTCTACTTCTTGCTTGGCAGAGGTGAAATTAAGATGAAAAACTTTGAAATCGCACAGCAATATATAAATCATGCATTAATATTCTCGCCTGATGGACAAGATGATATGTTGTCTTCTATAGCTCTTGACTTTATGGAAGCTGCTCAATATGATCGTGCATTGGAATATTTAATGAGGGTATATAAAAATAATTCTGAGGATATTATTGTATGTAATGATATTGCTTTTTGCCTTGAAAGAACTGAGCGATACGAGGAGAGTCTGGAATATTATTATAAATGTATTGAAGCGGACCCTTTTAATAGTAATATCTGGTTCAATATTGGTACTGTCAATGCTACAATTGAAGAGTTTGACAAGGCTATTGAGGCGTTTGACTATTCTTTGGCTCTTGAACCCGATAACTCATCTGTCATGTACAATAAAGCTGTGGTATTTCTCAATTTATCCCAGTATGACAAGGCAGCAGAAATCCTCGAGGATTTTCTGGTTTATGAACCTGAAGACTATTCTGCACTGACGGCTATTGCAGATTGCTATCTTAAACTTGGGCAAGGTGATAAGGCTGAGAAATACATGAAAATGCTTCTTGAATTTGATCAAAATAATATTGAAGCTTATTCTTCTCTTGCATATATATCTTTAGTCAGGCAAGAATATGATAAATCGCTTGATTATTTAAGAATCTTAATAGGCAAGGAAAATGTAAATTACAATCTGCTTGAGGATGACTTGTATATTGCATTTCAAAAAACCGGTCTTCCTGAGTTTTTGGTATATTATGTTGCAGCAGAATATTTTATTGATGATCAGGCAGGGCTTCTTTCAGGTTTTGAACAACTCTTGGAATTTGATGAAGTGTGGCAAAATATGCTTTACAGACTTGTGCCGGAACTTAATTTTTTTAATCAAAACACATAAAACTCTTTATGGAATCTGCACACTTTATTGAATGGTGCCTTGAAAATCTTAATTATTGGACAGTAACACTGCTTATGGCAATTGAAAGTTCTTTTATTCCTTTCCCATCAGAAGTTGTGATTCCTCCTGCAGCATATAAGGCTGCTGCAGGAGAATTGAATGTTTTTCTGGTGGTTTTTTGTGGTACGACTGGCGCATTAATTGGGGCGTATTTTAATTATTTCATTGCATATTATCTTGGAAGGCCTTTAATATACAAGTTTGTAAATACACGTTTTGGACACATGTGTCTGCTTGACGAGAACAAAGTACACAAAGCAGAAGCTTATTTTATAAAAAATGGAGCTATTTCAACATTCGTGGGCAGGCTGATACCGGCTATTAGACAGCTTATTTCAATACCGGCGGGACTTGCAAAAATGAATTTCAAACAATTTACATTTTATACTGTTCTTGGAGCTTTGTTATGGAATACAATTCTTGCAGCGGTTGGCTACTCTCTTCATAGCGTTGTTCCAAAGGATCAACTTATGCAAAAAGTTCAGGAATATAGTAGAGAGATATCAAATGGGATGATAATACTCGGCATTTTACTAGTTCTTTACTTTATTTACAAGGGATTTGCCAAACCAAAAAACGGAGTCAAAGCCGAATAGTTCCAAATTATTTACTATATTTGCAAACTCAAAAAAGGTTCGGTAGCTCAGTTGGATAGAGCAACAGCCTTCTAAGCTGTGGGTCTTGGGTTCGAATCCCAACCGAATCACTTCAAGTTAAGGAAATCAATTTTGTGAGTAGTATTTGAACAAAAAATAGAAAAGCTCATTAAAATATGTTTCAACTGCTTTCTTCCAGACAGGTTGGAGCACTCTGTTGTCAGGAGTACTAAAGATTGATCTATATGCATTTTCCTTATTCATCCAATCGTAAATTCCATCTTCAATTTTGCTAATCGTCGGAGTAGATATTTTCACAAGTCCTGGTGCATAAGTAATTTCAAATTCGAAATTTGCAACTCCATATACTTTGTCTGTTGCCACGATTGTTTTTTTGACTACAAATTTCTGGAAGTCACCAAAATCACACTTTGAATAGATATCACTAAAGTTAATAATTCCTTTATCAAAGTAGGAATCAACTACGTAAGCAGGAATATCTCTTATTTCATAAAATGCATACCTGTTATTGATAATGCTGCTATAATATTCTATTGGTTCATCCATATGAACGAAATTGACTAAAGCGTTTGTTTTATTTTTTATTTGATCGCTGTTTTTCTCGGGTGTCTTGATGACCATGTAATTGCGATTATTGCTTGCTGTTAGTCCTTCAATACTCAACGTAAAAACAGGTGCGTAGGCATCTGAAATCCATTCCAATGAGTCTAACTCTATGCCATTATTAATACTTGTTAAAAGGCTGTCAGTAAAATGATTAAGTTGATTGCTTAACGCTTGATAACCAATTTTGACATTTGAAGACAGGAATGCCCTTAATTCATCACGTTTTTCTTTTAATTTTCCTCCTTTATCTTTTGAGCTGAATTCCTGCAGCAAAGATATGTATGAAGCTACTGATATATAATCCTTTAAAACTTTCCCTGTATTGGCGTTGAATTCTGTGTATAAGGTGGCAATATGAGGATTTTCAATAGTTATTTTTTCATCATCACATATCACCATGTAATTGTACAAATAAATTATAACTGCTCCAATTGGGTCTGAATATTCAACTTTTTTTATATAGTAGGAATCAATAATTCGGTTTTCTATAAATTCAATTTTTTCCGTATATCCTCTAAATAGTTTCAAACATGCATTGTAAAGTTGCTTGGCACTTTTGCCAGGAAATTCAAAAGAGATAGACCTAGTTCCCATATAGTTTTCCAACTGGGCTCCATAATTAGGATTTGAAAAATATTGTTTTGATTTGAACTGCAGAGTGTCAACATAACCTGAGTGGCTTATTTCTTGCCCGGATACTTTGGAAACAAGTGCTATAATAAAAATAATAATAGCACTTTTTAAAATTATTATTGAAGAAGGTTTCATTTTTTAAGGTATTAAATGTCAAGTTTCACAAGGTTGTTTATGAAAACTTGGACTTTTATTCGATTATAAATATAAAATTTTGTTTTTAAACTGCAAAGGGTTTTCTATAAAGATTTTCGGATTAATTTCAAACCATTTTTCAATAGCATCAAAAGGCGTTTTTACGTTAAGTTCTTTTCTCACTCCGCTATGTCTTCTATAAAGCATGTAGTAGAAAAGAAAAGCCATAAAAGTCGAATTCAAAAGTCATTATTCTCATTATTTATATTATTATACGCCATTTTGCCGCCAATTTAATTGTGAAAATAATTCCCATTATATAAAGATCAACTTGATGAGGGCTTAAAATACTTAAATAAAAGCTTAAAGAAATAAACGATTAAAAGACACTTCGTTTAAAAAGTGGTTTTTGCACAGACTCTCGGATGCTTACGCATCAACTCACTCCCCCAATACCCCCTTCTGCAACAACATCTGACTATTGCCATAAAAAGGCACATCTGTTTTACCTAAGATTGAAGTTGGAATGGTGCTTATTTCAGATAAGTTGTCCATTGGCACCAAGACTGTTTTTGCTCCATTTTCGGAAAGCAAGGTCACTTTATCTGGAAAGTGTAATGCTCTTTCAATTGCACCGCCAATGGATATGTTACCCAATACTGCAAGACCCGGTTTGAGGTTCTTTTTATAGATGGCTGATAAGATGGCGATATAAACAGCACTGCCTATTCCACCACTTACATAAGCTCCCATCAGGTTGCTGATTTGGATGTTGATATCGTATGCTGATAATGAGTGTTGATCGCTTAAAATGCTCCTTTCGTTTGCCCGAAGGTAGTTGTAGGTATTTTTGATATTCTCTTTTACTTCCTGGCTACTAGTTCCTGTTACGTTCATTTTGCCCGATCCTTTTAAGGCGACTACTTCAATCTTCACCAAAGCTGTATTGTCGCCATCGCTTGTAGCCGTATAACAAACCCCAGGTGATAGGGGATTGGATTCGATTAATGATGACCCTTTTTCTTCTTGTAGGCCAACAAAGATCTCTTCTTGTGTCTCTTTATCGATATATGAAAAATTAGTGTCCCAAAACTCCATTCCTCCAATTCGCTTTAACTGCTCTTTTACCCTTCTTCTCATTTCCATTGCAATCACCAAGTATTCTTTGATGTCTTCTTTGGTGAAATTACCGTCAGGGTGAAGTAGCTTGATGAAACCTGATACAATACGTCTTACCGATTTTGAATCACGTTGTTTTAAGTGTGAACCTAAACTGAAATATTTATCGATAGCATCATAGTAAGTTGTTTTGCGTTGAGACTTTAATATCTCGGAAAAGAAATCGGTGCTGAAACCAAAGTGAGTTGTGAAATTTGAAGGACTAAATTTAGTTATTTCCCAACCGGGCAGAAACAAGTTTATTCTGTCTAAAAATGCGGTGTCGTGGTTTACTTCTTCTGACAGCGGACTGAACAAATGTGATGTCTGCAATACAGTTTCTACTGGTTGATTGATATTTCCATTTAAGATAACTGAAGCCGAACCTGAAATTTCGCTACCTTTGGCTCTGGAAAAAGAACCTGACTCCATGTAGTCTTTCATTAACGGAATGGCATCACGATCTTTGAATAGTTTATCGGTACTTTCATCAAAACAAATTGCATCCCACAAACCTACTGCACCTACCCTGCCGGTGGTATTGTTTACAAAAAGCTGGGCTACTGATCCCTGGCCACCTGATATGAGTATGGCATAAGGCGTTATTTCTTTGTAGATATAAGATTTGCCTGATGAACGTGGGCCCAATTCAACCATGTTGAAGTTGGCTTCCACCAATGGTATTAAGCGGCAGAGAAGCAAGTTTAGTTTTCTATCATCCAATCCTTCGCTGTACGGTTCGTATCCTGCACTTCTTAGCAATAGTTTTTTCCACTCATCTTTGGTGAATTCTTTCCGTTTTTCCGAAATTTTGGTATTGTCGAAAGTTGACAATTGTATGGGCTTTATATCTCTGACTAAAAAAGGATATACAGCACTGCCTATAGTAATCATTGGGTCGTATTCCATTTCGATGATTGCCCAAATACCGCCTAACAGCAATTTCTCATGGCTTTTTACCAGTTCATCGCTGATTGTGGCTTTTTTGATATTGCTATTGCTGATGTTAGCCCAATATCGGTCTCTTTGCGGATCTAAGTCAACTGATATTTTGTCGATAATTTTATAGCGACCTCTTTCACGAAGTTTTGATTGGATCAATGTGCTTTCTTCGGGATTGACGTAATGATTGCGAAGTATGGTCTTGACGTTTTCCATCCCTTCTTTCAGCTTCTCTTCATTTTCGGTACTGCAAGTGTTGGCCAATAAATATTCCAATACAAATGCAGGTACGTTAGCACCGCCTTTGATGATGCCTACCAGGTCTTTTTTTACAACAAACCCCCTGAAGAGGTCTAAAGCTTTTTTATCTAAGTCGTCTAAGATTATCATGATTCATTTTTTACATTAGGCCGTCCAGATCCCTGGCGTTCGATTTTTTTACTTTTACAGAATCAATTTGTTCTTGTGTACTTGCATCTACTATGACTGCAATAATTTCACTATGACCGCCAAATGAAAATTCAAATGACTGTGTTTCACCCCGATCAATTGTTATGATGTTGCTGCTGCTGTATGCAATGTTGTTGGCATACAGCAATACCTGAATTTTCCTGCTTGCAGAAAATAAGTCATCTGCTTTTGATGTGGCTTGAATCTTTATGCCAAATAATTCTCCGGTTACTTCGCCTATCTCTTTTTTGTTCAGGATATTTACCTCAAGACCCGGGGTCGCTTCCATTTCTTTGCTGAATACAAAATTGGGGAGGATAATTTCCTGAGGTGTAAAACCACCGTGGGAAAAACCATACACCCCCTTTGATTTGAACGGACGATGATTTTTTGATGCATACACATACTTGAACTCACCATATGGCCTTTCAAACATCAGCAAATCTTTATCGCTTTGTTTTTCTACGGTACGAATAAATCTCTCGTGAACTTCTTTTTTACCTGTTGTGAATGGTTCAATTTTGTCAGATTCATCCAGCAAACCTGTTAATACAAAACCGTGGTCTGTTAGCAAATGAACTTGTTGAAATCCCATATTGAGCAGCAACTGAATTTTCTCGGTTAAAACATTTTCAAACTCGCTAAAGAGCTTGATCGCTCCCATTTGAAGTTTTCCCCCTGCACTGTCAATATCTTTGTAGGTCAAAACCAGATAGTCGGCTTTAATTCCGTAATGCAATGCTTCTAAGTTCAGGAAAGTAATGTCTTTCCCGGTGGATTCAATCAGACTTTTCTCCCTGTCTTTGTGCATGGGCACCACTCGATGGTTACCCACGTACAAGGCACTCATATTATGCTCTGTTTCCGAGGGCATATCGGCGAACATTGTATCGAGGGATGTTTTGCATTTGTGTTTTAATTGCGAAGCAACGAAGGCAGCTATTTCATAGCGAACGCCATCACCTATAATGATCGCGGTGCCGGGTTTAGCTTGTGCCAATAACTTAGGTAAATATCCTTGTTGATTCGATTGGAACTCGTTGCTATATTCATACCAACGTTGAAGCAGTTCGTGATTGAGGCTTTCATAATGTTCCTGCAATGGGCGGACAATAGCTTCTTCCTGTAAAAACGATTCATAAATATTTCGGATTGCACGATCTGCTTTGTAAAAAGTACTTGTGTAAAAAGTGCATACCTCCTCTAACGTGTAGCATTGAGTCAAAGCCTTATTGTCAAACGAAACAAGCGTGACAACATCATCCCACCATTTAGGAACAAAGTTTGTTGCCTTTTGGCTTTTTATGCGTTGTTGAAGCTTTTGAAGCTTCTCTTTCACATATGCCTTATCGCTGAAGTTGGATGTGATTTGTTGCAATTGTTGTTTATCTATCGCTGTAAAACAATGGTCAGGATGAACATTCCAGATGTTTAACTGCGGGTCAATTTTGTAGGTAGCGATGTAATCGTGTAATGTTTTGGAATAAGTGTTACTGTCTAACCATTTGTGGTAAATACTGAGAAGTTCGGGTGAAATATCGTTATTGACCAGGCAAGAAAACAGATGGTTGACGACTTCTGTAGCCAGGGTTCTTTCCGGAATTTTACGGCACGATTGCCCAATGAGTTCGAAGAATTTTTCTTCAAATAACCTTCTTACATCAGCTTCTTTGTCTCTGAAAAACTTTTCGGGGTCGCATAGGAATGGGATGAGCTCATCTTCTATGGATACCAATTCTTCCATATTTTGCAATATTTTCTTCCACCAGACAATGTCTTTTCCAACACCTAACTTGGCTGCGGTCAGCAACATAGGATTATCTAACATGATTTGATGCCCGGTGGCAGCGAATAGTTTTTTACGCAACCATTCCACAGGATTGCTTAAATCCACGCATCCGTGTGTGAAACAATAATCAAAAAGAAAACTTAACTTGTCTTTTGGACGGGTTGCATAGAAGATTACTTTATCCGCTTTATGCTTGCTTTCTGCTTCATACCGCAATAGAAGTTCTTCTTGAATACATTGCCATTCTTCAGTGATATTGGCATCGGTTTTAAGTATGGTATAGTGTTGCTTTTCTATATGAGGCAACAGGTAGGCACACTCACCCGCAGGGTCGATAATGACCACCCTGTTGCGACGTGCGATCTGTTTCTCAATGTCTTGTATGATCCATTTATCAGTCATTATCAATTATGAATTAGGAATGGGAAATGTTAACTCAAACTGCCAATCCAATGCTTGAAGTTTTGTTTTCAAATCGATCAAATTATCAATTATGTCCTCAAAGCTTGGTTTGACTTCTTCGTAAATCATATCTTCTCTCATTTTGACATAGTCGCTTTCCCAATCTGCAATTACTGCTGTGGGAGGGATAGGATTCAATGTTTTTGGGTTGTGCAGGTTGTAATTCACTCCACCTACTTTTGAAAACTTGTGGCGGTGTGCTACGATCGTTTCGTATAATTCCTTGTCACTGATGGCTCTTTCTGCTAATCCTGCTTTAGTGAGATGATAGATATCGTACAAATGCCGACTCAATCTGTCAACCCGCATTTTATCTGCCGGGCGATGAAACTCTTCGTGTAGCAGGAATACCTTATCTATGGTATAGAAATCAATCTTTGCCATCGTCCAATGCTTTTTTCATTATTTTTTGCATCCATACCGGAGCCAGTGCAATATCGTGCTTCAGGTCTTTCTCATCTTCCGTTTTTAACAATGCCAATATCTTTTGCTCTTCATCTTCGGTCACTTTTCCATTGCCGATTTCTTTCAATGCCTGTATCACCAATCGGCTGATTTTCCCTTTTGCCAACAAGTTTTTGGGGGTTGTTTTTTTGAATTTGATTTTTCGTTTCCCAACCTTAATTTCCCGAGCCGAACCGTCCGTGAGCAATACGATGTTCATGGGCACTTGGGTACTCAAGCCTAAAGCATTTAAAGCATAGCTCCCTGTTGGAACCGTTCTTATGCGATCTCGCTTAGCTATGGCTTCTGCTATTTCTTCGGCTGAGGGTATCAGCTTTCCGATTATGTTACTCTCTTTCGGACGAACATAAATTCCCTGTGCGACTCTCATTATTACACCCTCTTTTTCTAAACGAAAAAGTGATAGCCGAACCGCTTCCGATGATCCCAGTTCACTAAAATCGGCAGGAAGAAACAGCTCTCCTTTTGGAAAGGCTTCTATACGCTGCAATATTTTTTCTTCTATGCTCATCATCTCAATTTTGTAACAAAAATAGTAGATATTTGTTACAAAACAAAATTTCATTGTAGCAAACCCCAATCACCAATCCGCATTTAAATATCTCTCTAATTGTGATTTTTTGCCACCGGCTGTATTGAGCACTTCAGCTCTCAGCAAACCTTTCTTCTGCAATGGTGCAATGTTTTTGCCTACCCCATCATCCAGTTTAGGATCGTAGCCCTCGGCTATGAGTTCCTCAATTTTGGTTTTGAAAACTTCAATTTCTTGCAACTGCAAACGAATTTTTTCTTTCTCTGCTTGTGCCTGTGCGGTGTTCACATCCTGCAAAGTAATTTGGCGGTACTCTAAGTTTTGTACCCGTTGGCTGATGTACCGCGATTTGAGCTTAAACAGGCTGTCTCTGTTCCATTTGTAGATGAGGATATACGCTTCAAAGCCCTGATTTCGCCCACTGCTCAGATGCCAGATAAAGGGCGTTTTGGGCAGGTACATAAACAGGTTGAGGTGGTTGCTAAGCTGATTGAAAAAATGATGCTCCAGATACTCATTGATGGGGCGGCCGAGCAAACTATCCAGTTGCATATATTGGGCAGAGGTGAAGCCGTTTTGCAGGCAGTGCTTCTCCAAACGCTGGCTAAGGGCTTCTTCTCCGGGCAAACCAACCAAGGGTATGATTCCATCTTCATCCTGCTGCAACAGGGTGCGAATACTATCTGCCAAAAACTCCAGGGCGATTTCTGCGGCCCTTGCCTGTGGGACGGTGTTGGTTTCTTTGAACCAATACCATACATTGATGGGGTTGACCTGATGGCGGATGCAAAACTCTTCCAAATCGTTATTGCTTTGGTATAGCGTTTCAAAACCTTCCTTGATTTCCCTTACTTGCTGTTCATCAAAAGTAGTAACGGATAAGTTTTGAATATGGTCCATTACTTCAGTGAGTGGATTTTCTAATTGTGATAAAAAAGCGTCTTTAGCCTCTGATGATACCGGCAATGAACCGATGGACTTACCCATTTTGGCTTCCACCTGTTCCCGGTCAGCATCGCTCAGTTCATATACTTCAAAAATCAATTCGTCGATGATGGCTTCGTTGATCAGCACCTGTGTGAGTTGGTCATTTTCATAATTAAGATATGCCAATACACGGTCTTTGAGGGTTGCACCTTGAAATGCCAATAAGGGACTTTGGGTATAGTAGGTTTCAGTTATCCTATAAGAGCAAAGGTGTTTTTTTATTGATACATTTTCTAAGCTAATAGCTGAAATATTTTCTTCTAAAATTTGAGAAGGTTTTATAAAAGGAATTCTCTGAATATCACCAACTGTGATATTTACAGTAGGGTTTAACATTTCATTGACATAGCCAATAAGTGAACTATTTAAGATAGCAAGAATATAATAATAGTTCTTTTCAGCTTTGTTTTTAAAGAATATACCCAAATCGGCATTACTGAAAATAGAATCTGATGGTTTAAATCTAAAAGATGGTCCCTTTGTTCCAACTGATGGACATACAATACCTTCTCTTAGGTAATTAGACTCACCTGAAAAGCCTGGACTACTTTCATTTTCAATATTTCTTCTTTGATTTTGAAAATCAATTGTCAACCAAATATTACCAAACCACTTATTGTATGGACCACCTTTGTATATTTTTGAATACTTTGAATTGAATTCATAATTAATTTCAAGGGGTGAGCGGAAGTATTTAATATTATTAGATGTTTTTAATCCTTCATTTATTTCAAAGATTGCTTTCATTGTAATACCTTTAAATTTCTCCCTAAACCCATCACTTATCCAATAGATAAAAGGCCAGCCTTCAATGATTTTGAGTTTTTCCTGTGGGAGTGAATAAAGTCTTGGATTGGGTCGATTGTTTATTGCATCCTCGTAAGCTTGCTTTAATGAGGCTTGTTTGGCCTTTTCTTGTTGGTTAGCTGTGATGTTAAAGTAGATACCCGGCGTTTCTTTCTTCTTTTTACTCAACACATACCAAGTAGCATCCAACAAAATACCCGGGCCAAAAAGATTCACTCTGTCTAAGCCATAATCAACCATTATGTCAATGTGCGTATTTTCAATAAGGTATTTACGCACATCTTCAAACGTTTTAATGAACATAAACGTATGAGGATGTATCATCCCCACATAACCATCATCGGTTGTGATTTCGCAACAACGTTTGATAAATGCAGCATATAAATTGGTGTTGAACTTATATGGCTGTTTGTAATTGGCTTCTACAAACTTCTTCAGTTCCGGGCCAAAGTCGGCACTGTCGGTATAAGGCGGGTTGGCTACGGCCACATCATATTTTTGGGTGAGTAGTTGCAAGAAAGTAATGGCATCTTGCGTTTTGTTGTTCAAGAAAGTTTGACCTTGCCTGGCGGTGTTTTGAGCTACTGCTTTTTGCAGGTTGGTAAAGAATTGTGCTTTAAATGTTTCGTAGTTTTCCACTTCTTGTGCACCAAAAAGTGTAAGTCCGTCTTGCTTTATACCGTGCAGGTGAATACTTAGTTTTTCTTCGAGCCGTATGAGCGAACCAAACTTGTAGGCTTGTTGCAGGTCGTTCCAAATATCCCTGATGATTTCCTTTTGTTTGGAATCGAGCGTATTGCCTCGTTCAAAGATTTGTTGTACTTCTTCATAATCAGGCAGGAAAAAATCGGAACTTACGATATTGAAATGCTCAATTTTTACACTCCGCTTCTTTCTTTTTGCTTTAATGTACAAACCCAACTGAGCCAACTGTATGGCACGGTCGTCTAAGTCCACCCCATAAAGGTTATTTTCAATGATGAGTTTGGGAATGTCGGCTTCATTGTAGTCTGCTCCGTAGTTTTCAATTTGGTCCGTGTACAAATCGTAAAACAGATCAAAGCCGTAGAGTAAAAAGTTGCCCGATCCCGTGGCCGGATCAATCATCTTTATTTCGTGGAGTGGTTTTCTTTCTCTTGTTTGTGTTGTTGGAGCATTCGCAATCTTATACTTGTGGCCTATTTCACTATCGGGATACATTTCCAGATAGAGTTTGCCCAGGCTGTTGTCTACCAAAAACTGCACAACCCATCGAGGGGTATACACCTGACTTTGGATGCTTACCTTGTTGTATTCTGTTTTTTCGCCACTGGCCTTGTGAGCTGCTTTTTTGGAGTTGTTGTAGCTTTCATAGAGCCAACCAAGTATATCATCGCTTCTCCAGATATCTGCTTCTACCTGTGCATCTGTTTCTACCTGATTGAATGCATTGATGATGCTTAGTAGTTCAAGGGCCGTAGGCAGCAAATGATAAGGATGCTGTGGACTGAACAAGGGTATATCGACGGCCAATTTTTGCAACTGTTCTTCTAGGAAGGGAAGCAATCCTTCGGCCTCCTCGCTTCTTGCTTGCGGGTTTTGCTCTAACCATGCCAAATGAGCAAAAGAACGACCACCGTGGCTTTCTCTTCGGGTTACAATTTCGGGGTGCAGGGTATGGGCTTCCATCACTTTGAGGGCTGCCAAACGATTGAACAAAGTGAAGGTGAGCTCTTCCACCAGTTTTTCGTAGGCATCGGAAATGCTTCCCGTTTCAGCAATAAACACTTCACGGATGGTTTCCATACGTATGCGTTCAGCACGGTATTCTGATGGAATGGTTTCAATATCCGAAAGTAGATTTTCAGAAATACCCATCCTGCCCAGGCGATTACGGAATGCCCGGTCTATGAGTTGGCGTATTTGTTCGGTATGTTCGGATAGTTTCATTTTTAAAATTTATTTAAAAGACCACCTAAAAACGCTTTGCCTTGTTGGGTTAATGTGTATTTGTTATCAGGATCAGTAGGTTTTTCAGGAATGGTAAAAACAACCAATCCCGAATCTCTTAGTGGTTTCAGATAATTATCCCTAAAAGTTTTGGCGTTTTTATAATCAAATGCAGCCATCAAATCAGAAAGGGCTATGGGCAAGCTGCACAGGCTTAAAATGCCAATGAGGTACCGGTTTTTCTTTTTGAGTAGCTGGGTACTTTTTTCGTGCCAGCCGGGTACCTTTTTTATTTCGTCTTCTGCAAACACTTGGTTTTCAAACCAATCCAAAGCATTGAGCTGGGTACCTTTTTGGTGCCAGCAGGGTACCAAATGCAAAAGCACTTGTTGCCAAGTCTGTTCAAAACACTCCGCAGGCAGTTCAATTTGTTGCAAGCCTTCCGACAAATGGGAAGCGTAGCTCTCGCTGATACCTAACCATGAGATAAAGCTATCGGCATAATTCCCCAGGCTTACAAATCGTAAAGGAATAACCGTTTTGAAGATGTCGTTTTCCACAAACAGAGGATGAGCCCCCGGCGCATAAAGCGGCAGATATTTATTGGTATTTCTAACCCCCGATCCAATTTCGTCAGTCCATCCAAAAGCCGTAAAGAATTTACGGATATTTGGGTTCTTAGGATAGGGATTGAAGCCAAAGGGATCAATTACCCCGTGGAAGTATGGTTTGTTTGGGTTGGTAATTACCACTTCAGATGCTGTGATGATCAATTCTGTCGACAAGGCGCTGGTATATTCACGGTGTACAATGGCATTGCCAATGACTTCTCTGAATATTTTATCCCGTAAGTCCACCCGCTGATCGCCTTCCATAAAGAATTTTTCGGGCAGATGTTTGTTGATAAAAGCTTTCAATTCAAGATAGGTATCAATTAAATTGGTACGCAGTGGAGGGTTAATCCGGTCATCGTAACGGTCTTTATTTTCTTTTCTGAGCATTCCTTCCACTTTGTAGGCAGGGAGCAGACTTTGAATGGTTTCATCTTTTCCAAAAATTAATGCTGCGGCTAAGGTTAATCCGTCCTGTCCGGTTTGGAAATCTTTCCTCCAAAGGGTGGCTTCTCTGAGTAATTGCTCTTTGTTGGCCATAAGCCAAGGGTGATCAGACTTATTATTGCGGATAAGCGTGAATGCTTTATCAAATAGCTTATCATCTAAGTCAGTCATTGATAAATGCGGATATATAATGGCTTCAGTGAAAAAATTGCGTTTACGCAAGTATAAATCGCTCAACCGTTGCTGGTTATTAGTTATGTCTAAATCACTTTCAAAATCACGGCTATATATCGTTCCTGCATGGTTGTGAATCTGACTACTTGCAGGAATCTGAATCACCATAACCTTACCATCCGGGTGATTGATACAAAAGGGCTGTACATAAACAGGAGGGTCTATGCAATCTCTGGAATTTAATGCCGTAATAATGTCCTTCATTAACGAAACTTCAGCATTCCCATCAATTCCTTTCACTTTACCATCATCATCCACCCCCAAAAGGATGGTTCCACCATCGGTATTGGAAAAACTCACAACTGTTTCATAAAATGAAGAAGGCACACTGTCCTTCGCATCTTTAAATTCGATACGGAGACCTTCGCCTTGATTGATGAGATATTGTAAGTCATTTATTTCCATTTACTAAGCGTTTATCTCTATTTCGTCATTGTCTGATGCACCGGCCAATTTTTGTAATTCGCCATGCAACCAAATTTTATATTCAGATACCTTCATTTTTGTAGCAGGCATTTTTACCGCATATTTTTTCACTGTGGGCAATTGAAAAGTTCCGGGTTGAGAATCCGGTGCTTTTGTTTTGACTAATCCGGCTCTTGCAATTTCTATCTCTGCCTTTTTGCTTTGGTATAATTCAATAAAAGAAAGCACTTCGGAGTAGGTGAAACGACTATGTTTATCTTTTACATCGAAGTCAATATTCACGGTAGCGATTTTTCTTTGCCCGGCATATTGGTGAAGGGCTGTAGCTTTAGACAGGGTTGCATCATTCAGTCCGGATGGCAATGCTTCAATTTCTTTGATGAGATCACTTGCCAGAGTGTCTATCTCTGTGTATTTAGCCGCACATTCTTTCATTGCTTCACTAAACAATTGATGGTATCTATCTTTGGTTTTTTGGGCTGATTCTTGCAGGGATACAAAATTTTTAATGACATCTCCTTGAAAGTATATGTCAAAATCCTCTTTTAATTTCTGAATGGTTGCGTCTATTTTAGCCGCTTTGTTCAATTCATCTTGCACGGCTATAACAAATGCTTTCCACACTTTCACTTTTGGTAAGTTGTTGCGGATAAACTTTTCTACTTTTTCAATTTCTATCAAGGCCTTGTAGAAAGCATCTTTCGAAGCCAAAAACTCTTTTGCTTTGTCAATGTAGTTAGCTTCACTCACGGCTCCCGTGAAACCGCCTAAATAAGCGGCGTTTTCCTCTGCCCGTGGGAACAACTTGTCAAATTCCTTTTCGCTGTTTCTAAGCGTGGTGACTTTATCTGCAAAATGCCTGGCCATATCACGTACAGCTGACACCAACTCGAAATCATTGGTATTGTAATCTATTTTACGGCCAATATATTTCTCCACCTCTACCTCTAACAGAAACTGGGCCAACTCTTGCTTTTGCAAGGCAGAAAGTGATTTTGAGACTGCTTTGAAAGATGCTTTTCTGAATTCACGGGCAACATTGAAAATGGTTGTAACTCCTTCATCACGCCAGGAGAATTTTTCAGCTCCATTATATTTGGCAATCAGTTTCCCGGCTCTCATTAATGCGGCAACAGACGATATGACAGTGCCAAATGTGAAACCGGTAGGTGGATGTTCGAGATCATTTTCTAATGTGGCACCATCCACAAATGTGTTTCGTACTTTGTATAAGATTTCTTCGGATACTTTCAGGTTCTCGCCAATGAAATTGCCTTGTGTATCAAAAAAAGCAAAATCGCTGCCCGTAAAATATTGATGCAACCGGCCACTGTTAGCTTCCTTTATCACTGCCGCAGCGACTGTATCGCTCAACTGTGAAGCCAAACGTTTGCTGTACACGTTTTGGATGATGCTCCTTTGTTGAGCTTGCAGCGTTGTTTGCCAATTATCATTATCGAGTTGAAATGTATTGTATAAATAAATGGCAGTTGAATTGAACAAGGATTCTTCTACCAGCTCTTTAATGCGGTTTTGCTTTTCTCCTTTTGATGTGGAAAAGCTGATGAGTATTTTGCCTTCTTCAGAATTGGGATTGTTATATTTCTGCTCCAGGTACGTGATGCGTTCCACTTCCTCGATCAATCTGTCCAACTCTTTGAAATAGCTGTTGTCCGGCACTAACCATAGGAGGTCTTTATCGTTTTGGTGTTGCACTTTCAGGTTGTCAATGTCAGCAGAACGATCTTCGGATATATTGTAAATGCTCTTAATTTTTACTCTGAGGTATTTGAGGTTCGGTGAGGTTAATTCATCATCATTATCGGTGGTAATGTAAAAATCGAATTGCAACCCGTTATCTGATACCTTGCCAATGGTTTTTGTAAAGTTTGCACTCTTGTAGGCTGTTACCAGTTGCTTTTTCTTTACAAAGCCCTGTACAGTGAACCCGTTCATTTCATCCAACAATCTTTGTTCAATATCAGAGGTGATTCGATATGTCTTGTTGGTATCTAACAGTACTTTTGCTTCGGTGAGTAAATCAAGTGCCTTTACAATCTCCTCTTGAACTTTGAACTGCTCATCCGGGTCGCTGATGAAGCATTTTATGATGTTTGGTAAGGATGAGGGGGTAACATCTGCTCCTGTAAGGAAATTGATGGTTTCCAATAATCTTCTGCCGGAAATGGTCGATCCTGATTCCAATAAAATCCGCTCGGCATTGTCATACCTGCTTACTAATCTGACCGGTGGCTGTGGTTGTCCCTCTTTGGCTATGTGCCAACCGGTAACCGTATGGAATAAGTCTGTATGTTGTACTTCTTGTTTCAGGATGTCATAAGTGGTTATGATCATACCTCTTGCCGCTACTTTGGTAGAGGCATAGCCTTTGGTGCCAAACAGGAAGTTTTGAAGCAAATCGAATTGATACTTGTAAAAAGGGTAGTAAGTTGCATAATTGTCTGCACTATCGGTTTTGCTGATACCTGCCCCGTGAATGGCGGCATGGTCGGCAATCTTTCCTGAATTTTTGAGGAAATGATCAGTCAGTTTTTGAATGCCGGATTCGTTTTTCTTTAATAGCCTGTTGCGGATAATAACATCCACTTCGGTAGCTTCGAGGTGAATTTTCGTCTTGAAACGGTCGGTAACTTTTGTTAATTGAGCTTTGCTTACATTGGAGTTATTGATCACATCATCCAACTTTTCTTGTGCGATTGCAATGGTCCAAACTTTACCGCCTAATGACGAAAGCGATTCGCTCAAGCCTTCGAGATCCAACAGGCTGATTTTTTTTTGGTTAATGGCTTCACTGGCTTCGTCAAACAGAAATATTACTTTCTCATTTTTTTCAACTTGCAGGTAGTTTGATAATTCTTCCCTTAAACGTGATGTACTAAACTGGTCCATATCTCTGCGGATCGTAGTCATCAGGTTGTCGTAATCTGATTCTGTGTTTCCTAAATTGATATACAACTCTTTAATGGCTTTCGCGTATTTAAAAGAACTTGTTCTGATCTCATTCCAATCTAACCCTGATACATCAAAAATAAAGTCTTGTACAATTGTTTTTCTTTCGCTTAACATCAACTGAAACAAGAAGATACCGTGTTCGTTTTCAGGCAGGTTTAGTGACCTGAGAAAATTTCCGAACAAGGTATATGCTATCCCTTTTGATGTGTCTTGTTTGGCAATATCAAGAAATACGACCCGTGAGGTTATTGTATTCAATCTCGACAATGCATTTTTTACCAGCGCTTCATCATTTATTCCCGTGAATCGTTGAATGATTCTATCTCTGGCCGGTGTGCCACCAATATTGGGGTTGCTAAGCATATAACCCAACAACTTACCAAAGTATGATTTCCCCGATCCGTAAAATCCCGAGATCCAAACGCCTGTTTCGAGTATATCGGATGTGAAGGTATCAACAAATCCGACATACTCCCTTGCCAATCCATCTGTTACGATATAACTTTCTATTTCTGCCTGGATTTCCTTCTCGGAAATATCTTCCAAGTCGATTACATTCTTGATGTCTTCTGTCAGGTCAATGGTCAATATTTCTTTTATCTTCATTTCTGTAATTTTCTTTATTTCACAATCATACATCTATATTTTGAAGCAGGGCGCGTATTTAGAAACATCAATCGGTCGCCTTCCTGGGTGGCAGGGTATAAAATAATAAGCGGCAATTTTGATTTCATCACCAGTTCATTTTCCATCAGATGAATGTTGTCAATGCCACTGCCATATAAAGCACCACTGTGGATAAGTATGGGTGTTTTTTGCTCGCTGTAAGTTTGTTTTATGGCTGAGAGCAGGTGTTTAAATAAGTCGGGACCTGTTTCGCCTTCCGGTGCTTTGAATATTTGATGAACCGAACCCTTCAGTAAATCGAACATTTCGGCGAGGTCACTTTTATATGTTTCCACAAACGAGATCAATATTTCATTGATGTCAATGATGTGGTAGGTTTCCTGCGGCATTAGTTCGGTTAATTTTTCAATGAATTCAAACTCCTGCTCAGGAGGGCATACCAGTAATATTGAATTACCCCCATTGGCATTCAATCGGATTTCTGAACGCTTGTTAGACTCCACAATACGCTTTATCTGTGAAATGGTGTATTCAGGATTTAGTGATCTGCTCATATATTAATTCATAAGGTATGATGGGTTCAATACTCAGTTTGTCGCCCGTGTAAACCACATTAAAATATTTGGAAAACTTCTTTTGAAGCAGCCTGTCCAGGAATGCTTGTTTTTCACTGAAACAGTAATGGAGCCAATGGCTGTTCACAAGATTGGGTTTCTGGGAAATAGCAGCTATCCAATAAGCAAACAAAATGAACATCGCATCGCTTAGGTACGGGTGAACAATTCTTTTATTAACCGAACCTTCCATCAACCCGAACTTCTTCAAAAGAGTAAGATATTTGGATGCTGTGGTTGTAACTGTTATATCTGACCATTTTTTCAACTCATCTTCTGTTTGTTTAAGTTCATTGAGACAAGCCTCAACTTCATTACTTTTTATAGAGGCCCTGCCACTATAAAATGCCGGAAAAAAAACTTTATCGTTGAGGTGAAACAGTAATTCGTTATTGGATGATGCATTCCAGAACAGTAATAAAAGTGTATCGGTATTAATAGCGCTTATTTTTATGGCTCGTCTGATAATTATCTCTAAGTCCGATCTTTTGTTACTTAGCAATGTAGTTCTAATGGCCTTTTCAAAGCGTTTCACCGACTTGTCAGTTTTAATAGCTGTGAACGTATGGACTCCACCTTTCTCGTTGATGGAGTCATTATCTTCTAGCAGAAAAACCTTTATCAGATTCCAATCAGTCAGGCCGCCTAATATATTTATGTCTGAATTTATATGCATCTAATTTATTATGCTTTCAATTTTTTTTGTTTTTTTCTCTATGAAAATGTAGTATGTGAATTTGAAATCGAAATTATCGTTTACACAAAATTCTGGACAGTGCCCACTACAGTAAAATGAAATGTAGTACCAGCATTTTCTTCGCTTTCCAGATAAATTTTCCCCTTGTTTTTTTCAACAAATTCTTTGCAAAGGAGTAAACCAAGACCAGTGCTTGGTTCTCCTTCAGTGCCATCTCTATTTGTTTTTACATCAATGCGAAACAGGTTGTCTGCTATTGCAGGAGGCATTCCTATCCCAGTATCCCTGATGCTTATTTCTATGTATTCTTCATCAAGTGTTTTAGCATTTATAAATATCTTACCACCTCTAGGAGTGAATTTTATTGAATTGGAGAGAAGATTCCGAACGACTGTCTGCAACATGTTAACATCTGCATAAGCTTTTAGATTTTCAGGAACATAGAGAGATATTTCAATTTCTTTATTTTTTGCAGTGTCTTTATACATTGAAACACTTTCAGTAATTAAGGAATTAATTTGAAATTCTCTTGGTTCGTATGTAATTAACCCTCTCTGAATTCTTGACCATTGAAGGAGATTTTCCAGTAGACGATACAGAATTGTTGCTGATTTATGCATGCTCGAAGCAAATGAGCGTATTTCATCCGTTGTAAGTTGTGGAAGCATCTCTTCGAGCGTTTGAGTAACTGCAAGAAAATTGCTGAAAGGACTTTTAAGATCATGCGCAATAATTGAAAAGAATTTGTTTTTTTCGGCATTGGCTTTTAGTAACTCCTTGGCTTGGAGATATAGTTTGATATGAGTAGCTGCTCTTGCTCTGACTTCTTCTGCCTTAAAAGGTTTTGTAATATAGTCCGATCCACCAGAATTCAGTGCTTTAACTATATTTTCTGTATCATTTAAAGCGCTAATGAATATTATAGGAATGTCATTCAGGTCAGGGTTTTCCTTGAATTTGCGGCAAACTTCAAATCCATCCATTTCAGGCATCATTATGTCCAAAAAAATCAGGTCAGGTTTTTCTTTTTCTGCAACTTTCAAAGCTAATTGTCCATTTGGTACAGGTCTAACTTTGTAGCCCACATTCTTGAGTATATGCCCAAGTAATACAAGATTGGCCGGCATATCGTCAACAATAAGGATGTCTGGTATGTATCCATCTTTAAAATCGATGTTATTCATTTAAGTTTGTTTTTTAATAATTCTTCAATTTGGGAATAATCATAATTTTGGGCCAAAATTTTTAATTCATAGGCAAATTGTGGATAGATGAGTTCTATTTGATCAATGATTGCTAATACTTTGTCCATATCGGCTATAGAGAGCGCTTCAAGTATCTCTGATATTTGTTTCTGAGACAATTGTATTACATCTTTATTGCCGGAAATGTTATTATTTTTATCATCCTGATCGCTTTCACAAACATATTGAATTTTCAGAAGATTGCCGATAATATTAAACAGATCGTTTTCTCTGAATGGTTTACGGATATAGCCCTCGATTTTAAGAGCCTCTATTCGCTTTTTTTCATCTTCAAAAGTACTTGCAGTTAAAGCAACAACAGGTATGTCCTTAAACTCTTCCATCGATTTAATCATTCTGATTGCTTCATAGCCGTCCATAACGGGCATCCTCATGTCCATTAAAATCAAGTCAGGTCTGGTTTTGTTGAGTTTATCAATTGCATCTTTGCCATCAACAGCTTCAATAGTTTCAAAACCAACAGCATTCAATAGGTTAACAGTAACTTTCAGATTTTCGACTTTGTCGTCTACAACCAGGATTTTATACTTTTTATCATGGTTTGCAATAGAAATAATTCTTTTAGTCTCCAGTTTTTCTATCTCATCTAAATTACCTTCGTTGTATTCAACCTTAATCGTGAATATAGATCCTTCTCCCGTCTTGCTTGATACAGAAATGTCTCCACCCATCAATTGGGCAAGTTCTTTACTTAAAGCCAAGCCCAGACCTGTACCAGAGCCTTGCTTAACGCCAGCATTGGTTTGCTCAAAATGTTTGAATAGCTTTCCAAGCTCATTTTCAGAAATTCCAGGGCCAGAATCCTGAACCTCAACAATTAGATAATATTTGCCGTTTTTATCTCTATTTGTTTGAACTCGGATGGCAACTCCTCCCTCTTCCGTAAATTTTATAGCATTGCCAATAATATTTACAAGAACTTGCCTAAGTTTCCCTTCATCAATAACAATATATTGAGGCAACTCGTTGGTGCATTCAAATATTAATTGAAGATTCTTTTCCTTTGCTTTTTCGCTGAACATCATCCTTATGTCTTCGCATAAAGAATTAAGATCTATAGTAGAAGGGTTCAGAACTATGCGCCCTGCTTCTATTTTGGAAAGTTCAAGAATTTCATTAATCAACTCTAATAGATGTTCGCCTGCTTTGATTATTGAATTAATATATTCTTTTTGACGATCATTGAGATCTTTTTCTCTGCTCATTAATTGAGAAAAACCAATAATTGCATTTAAAGGAGTCCTAATCTCATGTGACATGTTTGAAAGAAAAACACTTTTTGCCTTATTGGCGGCTTCAGAATCTTGCTTTGCCTTTATCAACGACTCTTCGATTATTTTTCTCTCTGTAGTATCTCTCAAAATCCCTACAGCATTCCAGTTTCCATCAATTTTCAATGAAGAAAGAGAAAGCTGTACAGGAATAACAGATTCATCTTTTCTTATAGCTTCAAGGTCAATTGTTTTACCTACTGCTGATCCCTCTCCCGTCTCTGCAAAACGTGGGAAAGCATTTTTAAACGCTTCATGATATTTTTCAGGAGCGAGAAGATGGTGAAGATCCTTTCCTAAAACTTCACTCTCAGTATATCCAAAAATTCTTTCAGCAGCAGGATTCCAATAAGTTATAGCACCTGTTTGATCCATCATCAAAATAGCATCATTTGCTGAATTTGTAATAGACCTCATTCTGGTTTCACTGGATTGAAGTGCTTTTTCAGCTTTGGCAGTGGTCTGTAGCAGGCTCTTAAGAGCCCTGTTTTTGATCAAGATTCGATATTGGAAAAACCATGTAAGAAGAATTAGCAGAACAAACAGTGAAGATCTTAAAATATCCATGTGGAGTGCATTATTCCAGGTATTTGAGTCAAAATCCATCCCGAACACAGCATTGATAGTACCTGTATTTTCGTTAATTACAGGTATATAAATTGTCACCCATTTTCCCCATCTGTCACTCATGGGTTTGGTGATTAGTTCTTTTCCGGTGATGAATGGCAACCGGTCTTCATACTCTGCTTCATAAAATTCTTCTCCAGGTGGGGAATAATTGGGAGAGTTTTCAAGCTCAGAATCTGCATAGAAATAAATTTTCCCATTTTTTTGGGCAAACAAATAGGCAAAACTAACTTTGGGATTTGTTCTGGCAACACGGATCAATGCATCTTTTAACAATTTATATGAATGAGAAACAGAGTCTTCAGGTGAAGCTTTCAAATCTTGTAATAAATATAAAGGGAGTGATGCTTTAGCTGTTCTTGCTATTTGAAGAGCTTCTTCATTTCTCCTAGAAGAAAATTTATCCCAAGTCTCAAAAATATATATTGCACCTCCAATAAGAATTATTAGAAGAACAATTAATTCTGTTCTTTGTAATCCTTTACAATTTAAAATTTTCTTATTCACATTTGATAAAATAATATTCAAATATAAGTCTAATTTAACTATTTTTTACCTTCCTTTTTCAGTGTAAGTGTAATTGTTGAGGTTTTGGTCCACAATAACTCTTGTGAGAGGATTGACAGTGAAAGTTGGAGAAATTGAATGAACCTCAATTGTTGGATATGAAATAGAGAAATCTGTTTCACTACCCCACGCACAACCGGATTCGAGAAGTGTATTTAGTGAATTATTGATTATTATGTTTTTTGTTCCTGATGTTCTTTCCGGTGGAGAAAAACCTGAAGAAGGGTCATAAGCCCAGTCGATTGAATAGGTAATTGTACCTGGTATACCGTCCTCACCATCAGACATGACATATACGTTATCTGTCATTGGTTCGCTCAGTTGCCAATAGCCTCCGTTCATGTTTTTGAATTCAACTTTAGCTATCCTTTCAAAGTGAAAAAAGAGTCTTGTAACTTTGTAAATATTTACATTACAAGACGATGAATAACCACCATCATTGGTGGTGACAGTTATCACTGCAGTTCCAGCATTAATACCTGTAATTTTTCCTGACTGGTCTACAGTTACAATGTTTGGATCTGAGGTCGTCCATATTACACTTTTATCAGTAGCATTTACAGGAAGTATATCAGCAAACAGCTGGTATGAAATACCTCTGTCAATGTTAACTGAACTTTCGGAAACAGTAATATCGGTTACATGAATCACCGGAATTTCATATTGAAAGGTGGCGGTATACAATTTATCGCTACTCACCGCATTCAGGGGAGGAGTCCATCCGATAAACTTGTAGTTTGTATTGGGTTGTGCCGTCAAAGTCGGCATTGTTCCATATTTATAATATCCTTCTCCTGATACTGTTCCTCCTTCAAATGGATTTGGGACGGCTTCAATCAGATAGAATATATCTACCATTTCTGTAGTATCGATACGCCATGAGATCTCATTTATTGCGCTACCTCTGAAAATCACGTTTAACTGATACCACACATTTCGATGTATATCAAAATTATTTATTACATTATTACCAAGGTAAAATTTGTATTTTATTTTCCCACTGCGGTATTGACTTGTATAATTTGCCTTCATTTCTAAGTAAGAACAAAAAGGGGCACTATTCCCGGGATTTTTTTCAGACTCAACAGTTGCTCCACCAATTGTTCCTTGCATATTTTCAAACATAAACAGAGGTGTAGCAGTTGCGTGTGATAGAGGTTCAAGGTTTTCTGTAATAGACTCACCATATTCATTAATTTCATCTGAAAATACTGGTTTGTTTGGTCGTAGAAATTTGCATCCTGAAGGGACATTTCTTAGTGATATAGATTCAATGTCAATTGTTGTATTTGGATCAAGATCTTTTTTATCAAAGAGAACAGTAATTTTAGAGACAAGTCTTTCCATGTCAATAGATATGGATTTTCCGGGTTCTATTTTATAATAAGTCTTTCCAGCAAAAACAAACTCTCCAAAACTGTTTGTCATTTGTGTACTAATGGCTTCCTCTATGTTGTCAAGGGAAGAGTATGAGGCATAATTAATGTTGTCACAGTTTGCGATAGCTATTATAGTTTTGTATCCTGTAGAACAAGTTATTACCAAGTTGGATTCAGCATTGAAAAAATAAGACTTTATTAAATTGCCTGATAAATTGTAAATAAAAATATTAACGTTTCTTATAGAACTATCGTTTACATTTGACACTTTTGAAATGATCGTTTCTCCTTTTTTTAATAATGATATTTTTATCTCAACCTCTTTTTCTGCCGTTTGGTTTTTATTTAAGTTCTCTATTTTATCCTTATAACAACTTACAATAATTGTCGATATAAGAATTAATATTGATAATGTTGATAATGAATGAATTGTATATTTCATTTAAATAGATCGTCATTAAGATTATATTTGCGAATTAAATAACTTATTTCTGGGTCAAGAGTACCTCTATATGCAATTGATATATCCATTTGTTTTGCTTTTAAAAAATATTTAACAGCTTTCTCTTCCTGGTTGTTTCTTGAAGCCAGAATTGACATAAGATATATTGTTTTGGCACTTTCAGGCAGTTTGGCGAGTATTTTTTCGGCAATTGCATTTTGACCAAGAGACATATATGCAATTGCAGTGTTTACATCATTATAAGCTGTAAGGATTTTTACCGCATCCTGATAGTTCCTTTCTTTTAGAAGTTTTATCCCATTCATATAGTTTGAATCTATTTCTGAAGTGTGAATGGTATCTTTTATCATATTTGTCTTATGATGATAAAATGTAAAATCAACCTTTCTCAGCAAAGGATAAAGTTCTTCTTTGATATGATGATAATCTTTTTTAAATAACATCATAGCCAGCTCTCTTTTGTCAGGGTCATCAATTTTAAAGCATTCCATGATTTTTGGTCTTTCTATTATGTTACTGTCGTTTTGAATTAGTAATGAGAGTTTTGACCATTCCTCAGGGATTGATCTCGATATTATTTTAACATCTTTTAAAATATCATTGAAATATTTAACCACTGATGCAGCTCTATTTGCTGAAAGTATTTTGTTGGATATATAACTTCCTTCAGGTGATGCCGTGGCGGTAATGATCAGAGAATCCAACTTAAGTTCATTACTGTTGTTATTATCTAAATATTGTTTTATCATTTGTAATTGATCTAAATTGCCGGATAAATTGGGGTCAAGCTTATACTCTCCTGATTTGAAGGTGATTGACAATGATTTTGTTGTGCTAACTTTTCTAAATACAATTTTTTTAGTATATTTTTTAGAAGTATCTAAAAGGCTTACCATTGAAGAAACATTGTAAATCAGAGTGTCTGAAGGCTTGATGTTAATGGAGAATCCACTTATGTCACTTATAGTACTGTAAAGATTTAGATAAAGCTTTGATGACTTCTCGTTCGCTAATATCTCTTGAGTATAATGAAAAGCAAAATCTCCATTACTGCTTTTAATCACAGAATCAAGCTTGCAATTCTTAATTTTTTGGTTTTTTACATATTTATTGAAATAGAGATCCTTTTCTCTTTTACGCTTTTCGTTTTTCTCAATAAGCCAGTTTTTAACGTAATGATCTATTATTTTTTTTTCACTGATTCCAAACTCACTTTGAAGTTCTTCATTAAAATGACCTTCAAAGATTCTCGATTTAGGCAGATTTCTTTCAAGGAAAATCATTAAATTCGGTAAATCTGTATAGAATGTGTAAAAATCTGCATCATCCGGAATGATTTTGTGCAAATATTTTTCATATCTACAGTAACTTTTTTCTTGAGCTCTTTTAAAGTCCTCTCCTTTTACCACAATCTTGCTAAAATGTAATGTGTCGTCTCCACGACTTAAAATTGGCAATAAGACTATTTGCCATCTGCTGTTCATAAGAGACGCAGGTATTGTTACAACAAATCCGAGAGAAATTGACCCATTCCTTTCAGATATATTGTAAGAACGAGAGGAAATTGTAATTTCATCAAGCTGTTTCACACTTATCATTTCACCACTCTTTTCATCTCTTACTGCTTCATAGAGGTAACCTCCTGCGTATGTGTCAATTTCATGGGAAATTGCATTATTGCTGATTTCTCTTCTGGATAACTTTACATCAGAACTTTTTTCAGATTTGTCAGCATGTGTTACTAATATTGTATTATGCTCTCTGTCAATGTTGTATAATTGCTTATTACAGGAAGATATAGCAATAATGAAAAAAAGAATTGTTATTTTTTTATATTTCATCTGTTGATTTTATAGAATGTAAACCAAGGAAAATGAAAGCTTTGTTGGTCTTAACTTCACCTTTTTGACATTTCCCAAGTACTCTCCACAATTCTTTTTTTCAAACCTGTCATAATTAAAAAACATAGCACCTCCTGCACATTCAAATTCTAAATTAAATCTTCTGTTTATCATTTTAGCATATCCACAATTGAAGGAGATTCCAGCACAGTAACCCTCCTTGCGTTCTTTTGAAAATGCAAAATTGAAAAGGGAGGCTACGACACAGCTTCCGACAAACATTTCGGAGTAGCTATGCCATAGCCATTTTCTAAACCCCGGCTGAATGCACAGGTGTTTAATCTTATTGTTTTTGCTTAATTCAAATGGATTCCAAGAAAATGGTAAATTGAAAGTGATTTTGTCGGAAGTAGCGATGGATGCTTCAAAATTAATGCTTCCGCATCCTAAACCTAAAATATTAGTCCCAATTCCATATTTTTGTGCCTTACATGTCATTAAAGTGATAATAAACATGATAATAAACACAAGAATTTTTTTTACCATGGTTCATTAAAATAAAGATTAGCACACTTTTCCTCATTCCATCCTTCAACAGAAGTTTGTGAGAAACTTATTGATTCTGTGTCAACTATTATGTTAAAAACATAAATTACTCCTTCCAAAAATCCATTATCCATTGCAGGGATAGATGTCCCTATTTTTTTTGATATTATTTTACCGTTAATTTGCATAAGGACATCTACAATTATCGGAATATCAATCTTGCCGGATAAGGGCAACATTATCCATTTACAACTATTGTTTTCAGCTTTGACAGTGATTATTTCTGCCGATAGACAATTAGACGGAATAATTTTTCCGGTTACTAACGAAAGTTTACCTCCTTCTAAACATTGATTAATAAAGATTTTGGAAATAAATAGAGAATCAATCCCTTTACCAGAATAAAAATTTAATATAAAAGCTGTGGCTTTATGTGCGAAATTAAAAGTTATATCTGTGTCTGACTTTATTTTCATTTCTTTTTGGGAAGCCCACAAATAATCTTTGCCATTGGTTAATCCTTCATACATTCCATCTTTTAAAATGAGTGATTCCATAAAATTTGAATTAGTGGAAATAGCATAGAAATCATAGTTCCCTATGGGCATCATGATGTTTTTATCTTCATTTACAGTAAGATAACCATTGATGTCTGATTTGACAAAAAGTGGCGTACCCGGATATGAAGATTTTTTTGTAGGGTTATCACCTGCATTGTATGCAAGAATTATCGACTCAATACCCTCGGGCATCAAAGAAGAAGACTTTGTGATACCTTCACGCATATAACTGCCCTTGAAAGATACTTTCATAAGCTTATTCTCACATTGCCTGCAGCTATCTTTTTCTTCTTTTATACATGAAAGTGAGCTAAATGTCCCAATCAGGATAATAGCGACAGATACTAACTTCATAATGAATTTATTGTTCTGAAAGGGTAACACCACTTATGTTTTGTGTTGTCCAATCTTCAATAAGAGTTCCTGTGAACTGCATTGCAGAAGAGGATATTGTGAAATCAACCATGTAATAAGAACCTGACAAATAATTTTGTGCAGGAATCGTAGCCGTATATTTTTTACCTGTTACTGGAGTTCCTCCTATTGTTGCATTTACTATTACTTCTACGTTTAAATTTACTGCATTAACAGGAAGCATAATAAATTTACCCTTGTTACTGTTTAGAGCCATGGCAGTCAACGACCCCACGCTGTTTGCACTTTCAATACTGCCATCTGAAAGTTTCATTTTAGAAATGGATGAAGGCGCTGTTGGAGTGAAACTAATAGATGTTACGATCAAATTGGATATCCCGATGCCTGAGGTAATATTTATTTCTATTCCAACCGCCTTGTGCCAATAGACAAAAGAAACATTACCGCCATTAGCAATATTTGTACATTTTGCCCAGAGATAATCTACTTCATTTGTCAATTGGCCTGAAATACCTGATGAAAAATTAATTTCCGGTGCTGTTGAATTATTTAAGGAAACGGAATAAAAATCATAGTTTCCTTTTGGAAGATAAATAGGAGATGCAGGAGTGAGCAATCCGGATGAATTACACGTAGCATCTATTGGTGTACCTGCGACTGTTGGCGCAGAAGCTGTGTTTGCTTCACTAGAATATCCTATAATTGTCACTTTGTTGCCTGATGCAAAAGTTGAAGTTGCTTTTGTTTGAGTATCAGCACTGTAAGATGCGTAGAATTTAATCTCTTCTTTTTGTAATTTATTTAAATTCTCTTTTTGACATGAAGTAGAAATTAGTAATAATATAATTATTGAGTAAAATATTTTAATGCTTTTCATGATTTTTATGATTTTAAATGTTATTAGTTGATATGTATTTGTGGATCATAAACAAGTGTTTCCCAATCCATTATTGTCGTTATTTTGTAAGATATGTCTTGAGGAGTTATGTCAAAGTGAAAGTCGTAAACTTTGCCTTGTTCGATATCAGATGAGAGAAAAACTCTTGTATAAATAGAACTGACTTTTCGGGTTGATAATTCTTTAAAAGTGAATTTGAAGTTTAAATATTTTGATCTGACTAGTGGAACAGAATAATAATAGTAAATATAAGGTTCTGTTTCCAGGTGACAACTGTCGTAGTATTCTGTAACTTCTTGTGAATAATTGGACTTACCAGTGATGGTATTTAGAAAAACATTACTGTCGTCAGGAGCTGATATTTCAACATTAATAATTTCAAATAGATTTTTAGCCTCTTTATCCATGTTACAAGCAATTCTAATCAAGGAATTTGAAAGTTTGAATTTCATATTTAATTGATTTTTTGGCGCTTTTTTGATTTTTTCGGATAAATCAATAGAAAGGCATGCATATCCATTAACCATTCTTAGCAAATCATCCTTTATGTTTAAAATATTGTTTGATTTTATAGCTTTAAATGTGTAATATCCGGGATAAAGTTTTAGTGTCTTATCAGAGTAAAGTTCTCTTTCACCGGCTCTTATTATGTAATTAACTGTTACTACATGAGAACTTTTGTTTTGTTCGAAGACTTTAATTATAACTCTATAGTCTTCTCTTTGAAGATTTGTGTCATCATCAATAAATATAACAGGATATTTTCCGTAATCTGGACAATTGTCGTAATCTTCCTGTATGCATGATGATAACATAATTAGCAGTATTACGCCTAATATGTAATTGATTCTGTATGAGTACTCCATGCTTTTGTCTTGCAATTAACTGAAATTGTATTGTTGTTCTTAACTGTTAAACACAATTCGTAGGCATTGCCGCCAATAAAATCTTCTGACAATGTAGCACGATATATCCTTCCTGTTTGGAAATCGCCATCTATCGATGCATCAAGAACAACCTCAATGATCATGGACGCAGTACATGGTAAAAGATAAAAATTCATACTATGAGCATAACCATTAATTGATTCAAGTGCGCCTACATTATTTACAGGTGCTATATAACCTTCTGAAAGATAAATCGATGCTCCATCCTGCGACGGGAAAGTGAATTTAACATCGGTTACATTGACAGAAGATACATTACCTTCACTCAATATTGTCAATTTTATCTGACAGGAAACGTGTTTAAAATGAAATTCGACATTTCTGTCATAAGTTATATTTTTCTCCTTTGAAGCTGCCCACAGATAATCAATACCATTTACAACTCCTGATGCTTGGCCGTCATAGAAATATAATTGTGGAGAATTACCTGAATTTTCGGATATGGAATAGAAGTCATAGATACCATCAGAAATTGATAATGGGTATAAAGTAACAAGTTGGCCGTACCCGGAAGAAAAAGCGGAGACTGGGGTATTTCCGACATAATTTCTCAAATCACCTGTGTCAAAAGCATATATTGTTGCGTATTTACCATAACCAAAATATTGACTTGATTTAACATCAGGGTAAATTACAGAACATTTAAAATTGATGTTGTTCAATTGCTTAACATAAGGCACATCAATTTGATGACATCCGATAATTATTAATATTGAAAATAGTAACGCCCATGCTTTTTTCATATCTGTCTAATTCACAAGTTTAATCAGTTCACATGAATTGAGTAGTGGATTGTATAATACTGATTCAGTACCAGTTTCTGATATTTTAAATGGATGGAAAGCTGTTATGTTAATGATTGGGAAAATGTCATTGCAATTTGTAATCATATGGTCAATCCAAGCTAACTCATTGTCTAATCCTTTTGTCACATAGGTTTCGACATTTTTTAAATAGGTAGTAGGGTCATTACCACAAATTACTTCAAGATCATAAATCACTTTATATCCTTTGCTTGATCCTAAACATCTCACATATATTCTGTCAGTGATTTCATCGGCAAGTTCGCATACGTGTTTTCTTCCGAATTCATCATATGATATTTTATTGTGCATTTTAGCAACTCTTTTAATATGAAAATAGACTTGCACATACTTGCTATCCGGATTAATTTCATTTTTTGCAGAATCAGCTTGAGAAGTCTTCTTCTCAAAAGATAAACTTTGTTCCATCTTAGTACAGGAGAGAGCCAGAATAATTAATGTTAAAATTACTATTGTCTTTATTTTCATAGAATGATATTATATTAAGTTAATTAAGAGTATTGAACAGAATCATGTTTGTTCGGAGGCCGTTCGTGCAGGAAATGACGAAGTTTTATGCCTATTGGCCTTAGTTTGTTAACAAAGACCAATATTATGTCCAATATAATTTTCCCCTCCATCTCTCGCCTCATTTTGTGTCAAAAGTAAGAGAGAAGGGGTTTAATATTGCTTATAAAAAGATAAAAAAAAGAAAGAAAAAGATAAATGTCAATTTATCTATATCAATAATAATCAAATTGATATTTATAGAAAAAAATAATTTTAACAGATATTAGTATGAGCGTTCGTCACACCCTTCCATCCAGTTGATGAATGCTGTATTTACAACTTTATTCCCACCAGGAGTAGGGTAGTCTCCTGAAAAATACCAATCTCCACTGTTTTCTCTACAAGCTTTATGAAGATTTTCTATACTTTGGAAAACAATTTGAACATCTGCCTTGATTTCATTGCCTTTGACTAGTTCTGCAATCTTGTCGGCAATTTGTTCATCAGTGAAAGGTTCGTAGATTTTCTTAACGTAATTGATATATTTTTCTTTAGGCAAACCAACTTGATTTTTGCACTTCATATATACATCAAGGATTATGTCATCCAAGCCATGTTCCTTCAGGAGGGCTATAGCTGCATTAAAGGCTATAAACTCTCCCATTCTTGTCATGTCTATACCATAACAGTCAGGATATCTGATTTGAGGCGCAGAAGATACAATAATTATTTTTTTAGGATTCAGAGTGTCGAGAATTTTAAGAATACTTTGTTTTAAAGTTGTACCACGAACTATGGAGTCATCAATTACCACAAGATTATCAGTCTCTTTTACTGCACCATATGTCACGTCATAAACATGTTCTACCATTACGTCTCTATCTCCATCGGATGTTATAAATGTCCTTAATTTAACATCTTTAATTACAATTTTTTCCGTTCTGGGCTCCTTTAAAATAATATTTTCCAAAGATTTTTCGTCAATTTTATCACCATTATGAATAATGTTAATGATTTGAGTAGTTTTGCGACCAACTAAATATTTCTGAATACCACTAATCATTCCGTAATAAGAACTCTCAGCAGTATTGGGAATAAAAGAGAAAACAGTATTGTCAATATCTTCGTCGATTGCTTTAATTACTTGTTTTGATAAAAGTTTCCCAAGCATTTTTCTCTCTTTATATATTTGACTGTCATTGCCTCTTGAAAAATAAATTCTTTCAAAAGAACAGCTACTCCTTTTCAAAGGTTCTCGGATTAAGGTTTCACTGATTTCTCCACTATTTTTAATAATTAATGCATAACCTGGTTTTATTTCATTAATCATTGAATCATTTACCTTGAAAGATGTTCTTATAACAGATGCTTCAGAAGCAACAGCAACAAATTCTTCATTAACAGTATAATATACCGGTCTAATCCCCCATGGATCTCTGAAAACAAATGCATCACCATGACCGAGTACACCTGCAACTGCATAGCCTCCATCCCAATTCTCTGTACTTTTACTTAAGACATCTGCAAGATTCAAGTTTTTTTCAATTAAAGGTGTTATTTCGATTTTACTATAACCTTCATCACGATATTTTCTATATTTATTTTGTATCTCATCATCAAGAAAATATCCAACTTTTTCAAGAAGAGTCACAGTATCGGCATAAAATATAGGATGTTGTCCTGCCCGGATCAGGCTTTCGAAAAGTTCGTCTATGTTTGTTAGATTGAAGTTTGCAGCGATGGCAAGATTCCGGCTTCTCCAATTGCTTGCCCTCTTAAGAGGATGGACAAGATCAATATTATTTTTACCGAATGTGGAATATCTCAAGTGCCCTAAATAGATTTCAGAGATAAACGGTAAATTCATCTTTGCCCATTGTGCATCTCTTTGTTTTAAATTTTCAGTTACAAATGACTCGTTTATTTTATTGAAAACTTCTTGAATCGGATTAGGATCACAGGAACGGGCTCTGTCCATGTATTTATATCCCGGAGGCATATCGAGTTTAACTCCAACCACACCTGCTCCTTCCTGACCTCTGTTACGTTGCTTTTGCATCATAATATAAAGTCTGTTTAATCCGTAAAGGTATGAGCCATATTTGTTTTGATAATACTCTAGTGGTTTAAGTAATCTTATCAATGCGATTCCGCACTCGTGATTAATGATTTCACTCATGATTATTTGGTTATAGGTCTAATAACGATTCCTCTACTGTTCTTGCCATCAATGCATACCTTTAATGGTACTTTAAAACGTATGTGTCTTAAATAGTTGCTTTCATGAACTGCTTCAAGAGAATCTAAATATTCTCTGTCAAATTTTCCGTCATCCAGAAAGGGATTAATTGTTAAATAGCCAATACCAAGTGATGTTAAATTTTGAAAAAAATGTGTGCCCTGACTTGGTTCGACATGAAAATTTTTCTGTCCACATTCGACAATTACTTTTGCCTCTGATATGTCTGACCATTTGACCGGAATTCCAAGCCAGGAATCACTTGAGCCCCATCTGCCAGGTCCAATTAGAATATAATTATTTCCTTCTTCTTTTAAATTTTTGTTAAGATAATTTATTTCCGCAGCAATATCTTTTGTACGGGAATTGTCAAAATTTTCTTCTCTTATATAAATAATATCTGTAATTCCTTCTATATTACCAACTCCAAGTGCCTTTTCAGCATAAATTATACAGTCATTCTTATCTATTTTGTCCCAGTTAATTGATATATAGTCTTGATTATCGGCTACTGGCCTTATTTGAAGAAGATTAAAAATTATGTCTTGGCCGGCATCGACATCCATGTTTACAGCAAATTCAATTTCTACAGGTGTACGCATCTCTGTTTGACTAATATTCAATATATCACAAATTATATCTGCCAATGGGAATACATCATGTTTTAAAATGTGAGCAAATGTTATAACTTTCCTTCCTTCAACAAGATTACTGTCAATTAACATCTCATCTTGTGCATTCCATGTAGAAGCTACATGTTGCATGTTCCTGAAATGTTTTATCTGATTTATATCAAATTTGGCTAAATTAACAGATTCGTCTATGGATGTTTTGAACTCTTCAGGTTTGAGATTCAGCGCATACATATGATTTTGAGTCTCTTTTAATGCAAGTTCAGGGGTCGAAAGTTGAAGAATATGTTTTGGGTGCTTTGGCGAAAATCTAAGACATTTCTCTCCTTCAACTACGAGTCTCCCAAGTCCGAAGGCCATATTGACAATCCCGTCTTCCGGTTTCTCGTCTCCAATAGGATAAAAATTAACAGACCTGGCAACTCCTGATAAAGTTGGAAAAAAGTATCCACTGTCCTCAGTTCCACATACATCCTGAATAACAACTGCCATTTTCTCTTCGCTGATAAGATTGGAAGTTGCTTGGATATATGAACGGCTTGATGCATAATATACTGATGCATAAACACTTTTTATAGCTTTGCCCAATAGACGCAGCATTTGGTCACTGTTTTGAGTGAAAGGAATCATGTAAGTGGAATATATTCCCGCGAATGGTTGATAATGGGAGTCTTCAAGTTTGGAGCTTGATCTAACAGCCAAAGGGCCATTAACATATTTAATATATTCACTTAAGTCTTCAATTAATCTTGCAGGAAGCCTCGAACTGGTAAATTCTGATAAAAGTTCTTCATCTGAAATCTCGGAATTAATTACATATTGCAGGCCATTTTCTTTGATAAATTCATCAAAGTAATCGGTTGCTATCACTATAGTTCTTGGAATAAGTATTTTAACTCCAGGGTATTTGTTCAACAGATTATGCTTTTGAAGCATGCTGTTAATAAATGCCAGTCCTCTTGCCTTTCCGCCAAGAGATCCTTCTCCAAGCCGGGCAAACCAAATAAATTCTTCATATGTTTCCTTATTGAACTTAGCTACAACTCCATGGCCTACTACCATTCTATATTCAATAATGGATTTAACGATAAAGTTTCTAAGTTCATTGATACTGTTGAATTGTCCTTCTCTGACATCCCTGATTTTATTTGCCAGATCAAACAGACCCCTTGAATACATCCACTTTGAAAGTCGATTTCTTGAAGCGTGATAGAGCAATACATCTTCAGGGATTTCCATTATTAAGTGCTGCAAATCTTTAAGATCTTTTGCTTTTCCGTATACAATACCGCTATTATTGTCTCTGAAAACAAAATCTCCAAAAACGAATTCTTCACTAATGTATTCACTCAATTCGAGCAAGAGAGTCTTTGAATGTTTAAGAATAAAACCTACTCCCATACTTTCAGCCACATTTCTCATACTTTCTTGTGAGGATTGCAGAAGAAACGGCATATAAGGATCATCATTTTTGATCATTTTGCAAAGATCAATCCCGGCATCAATTTTCTCACTTTCAGGAGGATCGTTCTTGTGAATGACAAATGCTACATCAGAAATTACTCCAAGAAGGTTTTGTTTATATTTCTGATATAGTGAGACAGCTTCTTCGTAACAAGTAGCAAGCAAAATTTTGGGTCTTGCTCTTTTCCTGAGTTTTTGCTGTTGTTCGTTAAGAGTCTCCTTTAGAAATTCTGCACTTTGCTCAAGTACAAGTCTATAAATTGTTGGCAAATAAGTGGAGTAAAACCTTATTGAATCTTCAACCAGAAGAATTGATTGTACGCCTGCGTTCAATATGTCATCATCAGCATTAATTCTGTCTTCAAACAGCTTGATGATTGCCAATATGAGGTCTGCATTGCCATGCCAGCTAAATATATGGTCAATTGCAGAACAATCTTCTTCTCTAACAATCCTTTCAAGTTCTCTGGAGAAATTTGAAAGCAAAACAAATGGAATATAAGGATGTTCAACCTTGCATAGCTTTGAAAATTTAAAGACATCAAGCTCTCCCACATTTATCATACTGATGATTAGGTCAAAATCATCGTCAGAATCGAGTAACTTCAATGCATCCATTGAAGAATTGACCCATGTAAAAGTAGGGGGATTGCTCAAGTTAAGATCTACATACTCTTTATAGATCTGATCTTCAATCCGCCCATCTTCTTCAAGAATATATGCATCATAACTTGTACAGATCATCAGAACTCTTCTTATTCGATTCTGCATTAGAATCTTATAATTCATCTTTGAACTTATGTTCTGACTCTCTTTTTCAGACATATAATAAATGTAGTTTATTGTTGTTTCCTGTAATCGTAAAATCCAACGCCTGTTTTTCTGCCTAATTGCCCAGATCTTACCATTTTTTTCAAAAGAGGATGTGGCCTATACTTAGGGTCTCCAAATTCTTTGTATAGTACCTCCATGATAGCCAGGCAAACATCGAGTCCTATCAGATCCCCAAGTGCAAGAGGCCCCATAGGGTGATTGGCGCCAAGTTTCATGGCTTCATCAATTTCATCTCTTGTTGCAACGCCATCAGCAAGGATTGATATGCCTTCATTTACAAGAGGAATAAGAATTCTATTTACCACAAAACCTGGAGCTTCATTGACATTGACAGGAGTTTTACCGGCTTTTGTTGCTATATCTGCGACAAATTGCTGGGTTTCTACAGAAGTAAGTTGTCCTTTAATGATTTCTACGAGTTTCATTACGGGTGCGGGATTGAAAAAATGCATACCTATTACTCGATCTGCTCTTTTTGTAGATGCTGCTATTTCAGTAATTGAAAGAGAAGATGTATTAGATGCAAGAACAGTTTTAGGATCACAAATTTCATCCAATGTTTTAAAAATTTCATTTTTGACCTCCATTGTCTCAAAAACGGCTTCTACTATTAAATCTGCATCCTTGCAAATATCATAAGATGTAGTGCCGACTATTCTTGAAATAATTGATTCAACTTCACTTTTATCAATTTTACCTTTTTCTGCAAGTCTTGAGAGATTGCTATTAATTTTTTTGAATCCTGATTGAAGTTCGGCATCATTCAGTCCTTTCATTATGACATTGAAGCCAGATTGAGAAAAAGCTTGAACTATTCCGCTTCCCATTGTTCCACTTCCTATAACGCAAATTTTCATAGTTAATTATAATTAAATTATCGATTATTAAATTTAACTTTAGTTTTGTTTAAAAAGGCCTTCATGCCCTCTTTTTGATCTTCTGTACCAAAACACGCAGCAAAATACTGTATTTCATTTTTTATGGCCTCATCAACTGTGAGATCAGCTGAAATATTAATTAGATTTTTTGCATTACGGACTGCAATAGGGGCATTTTTTGCAATATCATTGGCTAATTTAATTGCATTTTCCATAAGAGTCTCCTGTGGGACAACACTATTTACAAGACCTATGGATAAAGCCTCAGTAGAATTAATAATTTTTCCTGTGAATATTAACTCTTTTGCCTTGGCTATTCCGACAATACGGGTCATCCTGAAATTTCCAGAAAAGCCCGGAGTAATACCCAGTCCAACTTCAGGCTGTCCAAACTTTGCATTTTCTGACGCAATTCTTATGTCACATGCCATGGCCAACTCGCATCCTCCTCCAAGTGCAAATCCATTGACGGCAGCTATTACGGGAACAGGAAGCAATTCTATTTTTCTAAAAACCATTGAACCAAAATATCCAAATTCAGCTGCTTCAATTCCATCCATTGAAACCATTTCTGAAATATCGGCTCCTGAGACGAATGATTTTCCTTCGCCAGTAATAATCAATACCCTTATATCTTCGTTTTTAGAAAGATTGTCTATTGCATCATCAAGTTCTTTTAAAATATAAGAATTTAGTGCATTAAGTTGAGAAGGATTACTGATTGTGAGGGTATATATCTGATTATCAATGGATATATTTAGATATTTGTATGTCATAATTTGTAATTATTTTTATAATTTATGCAAAAATAAGATAATTCCATTTACATATTAATAATTTTTCTATATTCGCAGCCGTTATGTACGCCTTTAATTTTTTACATATTCATTATTCTCTAATTCTCAGCCTATGCTTTGGTAATGAGGTGGAGAGTTGATGTATTTCAGAAAGATAACTTGAACGATATATGAACCAGCCACCTCAATATGAGGTGGCTTTTAATTTTTATGCAGTCATGAAAGAGAAACTTTATGTATTTGACACAACTTTGAGGGATGGAGAGCAAGTCCCTGGTTGCCAGCTTAACACAATTGAAAAGATAGAACTTGCGAAAGCTCTGGAACTTCTAAAGGTAGACATTATTGAATGTGGTTTTCCAATCTCAAGTCCAGGAGATTTTACGTCAGTTGTTGAGATATCAAAAGTCGTAACCGAATCGGTAATTTGTGCACTTACGAGAGCTGTTGACAAAGATATCGAGGTTGCTGCTGATTCACTTCATTTTGCAAAACGCAAGAGAATTCATACAGGGATCGGAACTTCTGATCCACATATCCTTTATAAGTTTAAGTCAAATCGGGACGAGATACTTGAAAGAGCAGTACATTGTGTTAATTATGCAAGAAAATTCACTGATGACGTTGAATTTTATGCTGAAGATGCAGGAAGAACAGACAATGATTACCTTGCAAGAGTAGTTGAGGCAGTTATAAAAGCCGGTGCAACAGTAGTTAATATTCCTGACACAACAGGCTACTGTACTCCTGAAGAATATGGCAAGAAGATACTCTATCTAAAAAACAATGTTCCTAATATTGATAAAGCAATAATATCTACACATTGTCATAATGATCTTGGCATGGCAACAGCAAATACCCTTGCAGGAGTGATGAATGGTGCAAGACAGGTAGAAGTGACTATCAATGGAGTTGGGGAGAGAGCAGGTAATACTGCTCTTGAGGAAGTTGTAATGGCTATTAAATGCAGAAAAGATTTCCCGGTAGAAACAAGTATAGATACGCATCTAATCATCAAAACATCCAGGTTGGTTTCTACTTTAATGAGAATGCCTGTGCAGCCAAACAAGGCTATTGTCGGAAGAAATGCTTTTGCTCACTCTTCAGGAATACATCAGGACGGAGTTTTAAAAAACAGAGAAAGTTATGAAATAATAGACCCTAATGATGTTGGTATAAATGAATCATTAATACCTCTTACAGCGAGAAGTGGTAGAGCGGCATTGAAACATCACTTTTTACGTTTGAATATTGATCTTACAAGTGAAGAACTGGATGTGGCTTATGAAAAATTTTTGAGACTAGCCGATGTCAAAAAAGATATTCATGATGAGGATTTATTAATGATTTCAGGGGTCACAAAAAATATTCAGACTCACAAAATTAAACTTAAATATCTCCAGGTTGTTTGTGGTAAATCTGCTATTCCAATGGCTTCTGTCAAGTTGCTTATTGACGGTGAGGAGTGTACAGCCACAAGTTCTGGTAACGGTCCTATTGATGCGGCCTTTTCAGCAGTTAAATCTTTGATAAACAGGAAGATTTATCTTGAGGAGTTTCTTATTCAGGCAATAACTAGAGGAACTGATGATGTTGGAAAGGTTCATATTCAGATTGAAAATAAGGGAAATATCTATTATGGATTTTCTGCAAATACTGATATAATTACAGCTTCAGTAGAGGCACTTATTGATGCAGTGTCAAAAATTATATAAAAAAGTGCAAATAAATTACAAATGAAAAAGACGCTATTTGATAAAATTTGGGAATCCCATATTGTAAAAGAAATTACTGGAGGCCTTTCTATTTTATATATTGACAGACATTACATACATGAAGTAACTTCTCCTCAGGCTTTTTCTGACCTGGATAGAAGGGGCTTAAAGGTTTTTAGACCATATAAGACATTTGCTACATGTGACCATAATGTTCCAACTTTAAATCAGCATCTGCCTGTACAAGACTCTTCATCAAGAATACCCATTGAAAGACTTGCCGAAAACACGTCCAGACACGGTATTTTATATTTTCCTCTTCAAGACAGACATAACGGTGTAGTGCATATTATAGGCCCTGAACTTGGGTTAACTACTTGCGGAATGACAATTGTCTGTGGTGATAGTCATACTTCAACACATGGAGCCTTTGGCAACATTGCATTTGGTATAGGAACCAGTGAAGTTGAAATGGTTCTTGCCACACAGTCAATTCTTCAGTTTAAACCCAAACAGATGTTGATAAATGTTAACGGAAAATTAACTAAGGGGGTTTGTGCAAAAGATTTAATTCTGCATATTATTTCAAAATTAGGTACATCTGCAGGAACAGGCTATTTTATAGAATTTTCCGGTGATACAATATCTTCGTTATCTATGGAGGAGAGAATGACGATTTGCAACATGAGTATCGAAATGGGTGCAAGAGGAGCTCTTATTGCTCCTGATGATATAACATTCAGATATTTGGAAGGCAAAGAGTTTGCTCCAAAAAATGAGGCTTGGATAGAATCGGTTAATATGTGGAAGTTGTTGAAAAGTGATGAAGGTGCAGAATTTGATATTGTTTACAATTTCAATGCTGAAGAGGTTGAACCAATGATAACTTATGGAACGAATCCTGGAATGGGAATAAATGTAAACGGAGTTATACCACAAAATGCAAAAGATGGAGATAGCTTTAGTAAAGCTTTGGCTTATATGGGGTTTGTTAGAGGAGAAAAAATCATTGGTAAAAAGATTGATTATGTGTTTCTTGGAAGTTGTACTAATGGAAGAATTGAAGATTTTAGAGCATTTGCCTCAATTGTAAAAGGAAGAAAAAAACATCCAGACATTATTGCTTGGTTAGTTCCTGGTTCTAATGGAGTTTTGAGAGCGATAGAGGAGGAGGGAATAGGAGATATTCTAAGAAAAGCTGGTTTTGAGATAAGAGAGCCAGGATGTTCGGCATGCCTTGCCATGAATGAAGATAAAGTGCCTTCAGATAAATATTGTGTTTCTACCTCAAACAGAAATTTTGAAGGGAGGCAGGGAACCGGAGCAAGAACACTCCTTGCCGGACCTTTGGTAGCTGCAGCTACTGCAATTAACGGAGTTATAACAGATCCAAGAATTTATTTAATATCATGAGCTTTGAAAAATTTATAGAACTTATTTCAGAGGCCATAATTTTGCCGGTTGATAATATTGATACAGATCAGATTATCCCTGCCAGATTTCTTAAAACAACTACTCGAGAAAATTTTGGCAAAAATCTTTTTTATGACTGGCGGTATGATAAGGATGGTGAGCCTATAGAATCATTTATTCTTAACAATTCTGATAATAAAGGCAAAATTTTGGTTGCAGGCAATAATTTTGGGTGTGGCTCAAGTAGGGAACACGCTGCCTGGGCATTATATGATTATGGTTTCAGGGCAGTAATCTCAACTTTTTTTGCAGATATATTCAAGAATAATGCTCTCAATAATGGCTTATTGCCAATACAAGTTTCTCGAGCTTTTTTTCAAAAAATAGTTGATAATTCTCATTCTTTGCTTGATATTAATTTACCTATGCAGAGTGTCACAATAATCTCCACAGGTGAAAGTGAGGCATTTGATATAAATACCTATAAAAAAGATTGTTTAATAAATGGTTTTGATGATATTGACTTTTTACTGTCAAATATTGATGAAATTGAAAAATTTGAACGAATAAAAAGTACATGCAGGTTATGAAAAAAAGAATAGCAGTTTTGCCTGGTGACGGGGTAGGACCTGAAATAATTGAGCAGAGTATAAAAGTTTTAACTGCAGTTGAGAAGCGTTTTGGTCATTCTTTTGAATTTGCATATGGTTCAATTGGAGCATGTGCAATCGATGAATTTGGAGACCCATACCCCGAAAACACTCATAAATTATGTCTTGAATCTGACGCTATTTTATTTGGAGCGATTGGTGATCCAAAATATGACAATGATCCTTCAGCCAAAGTGCGTCCAGAACAGGGTTTATTAAAAATGAGGAAGGATTTGGGTTTATATGCAAATATTCGTCCAGTGACTATATATAGTGCATTACTTGACAGGTCTCCATTACGGATGGACATTATTAAAAATGTTGATTTAGTGGTTGTCAGGGAGCTTACAGGAGGCATTTACTTTGGAGAACCAAGGGGTAGGAGTGAAGATGGGCGAAAAGCCTTTGATACATCTATTTACTCTGATTTTGAAATTGAGAGAATATCAAGAATTGCATTTAATTTGGCCAGAAAAAGGAAGGGAAAGGTAACTCTTGTGGATAAGGCTAATGTGTTGGCTACCTCAAGATTATGGAGAGAGGTGGTGAGTAGATTGCATAATGAAGAATATATGGAGATCAAACTCGACTTTCTTTTTGTTGATAATGCTTCCATGCAGTTGGTCCTTAATCCTTCTAAGTTTGACGTCATTTTGACGGAGAACATGTTTGGTGATATTCTTAGTGATCAGGCAAGTATAATACCCGGTTCAATTGGCCTTTTGCCTTCATCATCCATGGGTGTTTATACTCCTCTTTTTGAGCCAATTCATGGTTCATTTCCTCAGGGTGCAGGAAAGAATATTGCAAATCCCATCGCTACAATCCTTTCGGCTGCAATGATGCTTGATGATGCTTTTAATATGGAATATGAAGCATTATCTGTAAGAAAAGGATGTGAAGCTGCAATTAACAATGGCAAGCTTTCAATTGACTTAACAGATTCTAAAAAAGCCTGTACAACATCTCAGATAGGAGACTATGTTGCAGACTTTATTATGGAAGCACCATAATTGCGTCTATTATTAAATAGATACCTCCGGAAATCAACAATGTGGCAGGAATTGTAAAAATCCATGCTCCTACTATATTTTTAGCAGTTGCCCATTTTACAGAAGCAATTCCTTTTGTCATACCAACACCGATTATCGATCCTGTAATTGTATGTGTGGTACTTACAGGTATTCCGGAGAGAGCTGTGCCAATTAAAGTAATAGCTCCTGCTGTTTCTGCACAGAACCCTTGTACTGGTTTTAGCTTTGCCAGACCATCTCCAAGAGTTTTGATAACTCTCCAGCCTCCGGTGATTGTTCCCAGTGCTATAACTGAATAACAGGTAATAGTTATCCATAAAGGAATATGAAATCCAGCATTTGGTTCATACAAATATTTAGCAATAAAATCATTGGATCCTGCAACGCTGAAAAGTAGGACTGCAATTATTCCCATTGTTTTTTGAGCATCGTTGCTTCCATGTCCAAGGCTGAAGACTGCCGAAGAAAATAGCTGTAGAACCTTGAAGTTCTTTTCGACCTTCATAGGGTGTTTTTTCTTGTGAATCCACATTGTTAAGGCCATCATTAAGAACCCTAGAAAAGCACCAATAAGTGGAGAAAGGACAATAAATACTCCAACTTTCAAAATTCCAGTTCCTATTAGCGCACCAGAACCATGTGTAAACCAAACAGGCCCTATCAACCCTCCAATTAACGCATGTGACACACTGATCGGCATTCCCAGTCTGGTACAAGCATAAACCCATATAACTGAACCTGTCAGTGCAGACAAAATGATATAGGGGTTAACTACATTTGGATCGACTATACCTTTACCAATGGTATTTGCTACGTGTACTCCAAATAGAAAGAAAGCCGCAAAATTCCAAAAGGCAGCCCATAAAACGGCAGCAGTTGGTGATAAAACTTTAGTAGAGACAATTGTCGCTATGGAATTTGCCGCATCGTTCATCCCATTAAGAAAATCAAACAGAAGAGCTAAAACTATTGCTATAATTACTATTGTTAACATGACAGCAACATTACACCTGTTTAACAATAATAGACCTGATGCAGTCACTTATGTCTTTAGCCCTGTCTGTAGCATCCTCAAGACTTTGAACTATGTTTTTGTGTTTGACTAGTTCGATAGCATCTTTTTCATTTTCAAAGAGGAAACAATTAAAATTTTCATAGAGCTGGTCAACATGCCTTTCGATTTCAATAATTCTTAGCGTTCTGGATACTATTTCTTCATGTTGTTTCATTATGAATTCAAGCTTTCCAACCATTTCCTTTAATATTTCAGATAGCTCTATAAGATAATCAATAATAGTGATCATGTCCTTATAGGTGTTTTTGGGCTTGTACATCACTTGTTTACGGGCAGAATCATGAATGAAGTCCAAAAAGGTATCAATACGATAGGCGAGCATGTGAATATCTTCTCTGTCAAATGGTGTGACAAATGTCTTTTCCAATTCTTGATAAATTCTGCCAGTAATATGATCACCTTCTACTTCTAAAGAATTGATTTTTTTGTATAGCTCCTTTTGAGCTTCATAGTTGCTTTCTAAAAAGAGAAATTTGAGTTCTTTAGTAGCTTGGTTAATAATATCCATCTGAGAGATGAACATTGGATAAAATTTTTTCTCTTTAACAATAAATAATTGAAGAAATCTGTCAATTTTCATACATGTAAATTTCCTCCAAAAATACAGCGTGAAAATTAAATTTATTGTTAAAGAGAAAAAATGTAACAGAACCTTAACAGAGTCTATTTAATTAAAGATAGACTTCTCTTTATGAATTTATCAAGATCCTCTCCTTTAAGCGTTCCATTAGCAAGTAACGCAAGATCTGCCAGCTCTTTGATCAATTCACATTTTCTTGCGAAATCGGCAATCAATTCCTTCCTTTCGTCTCTAATCTTATTGAGTTCTTCTTCAAGAGCTTTGCGTTCATCTTTGACAACAGTGTCGATTTCTTCATCTTTTTTGCCTGATGTTTCCTCACGAATTGTTGAAAGCCTTTTATCAGGAACAGCCGCTTTTTCATCCAGATCTTTAAGCTTGGATGACAACTCCTGGTTCATCATTTCAATAACTCTTTTTACAAGAGGATGTTGATAGTTGATGATAACATTATAAGATTCAGGGAAAGAACTGTAGAAATTCATGCCACCATTTAGCGCAGCCATCTCTCTGTATCTTCTCATAAACTCAGATCGTGTAAGGAGCAAAGCTCCATCGTTTTCTCCAAGATTTTCAACTGAGAAATTATAGTGATAGCCTTTTGGAAGAACTGTTTCAAAAGCAGTTGATATGTCATTAACCTCTTTTTCTGAAAGATCGGGTTTTGAAATCTCATTTTTCTGAATCAGTTTGTCAATATGATCGGCATCAACTCTCACAAATGAAGAGTCTTTAAATTTACTTTCAAGAAGATTAATAAAATGTGCATCAAGTTGGCTATCAAACACTAATACATCATATCCTTTGTTTCTGGCTGCCTCAATATAGGGATACTGTTCCTCTTTATTTGTAGTATAAAGGTATATGAGTCTTTTGTTTTTGTCTGTTTGCGAAGATTCTATAAATTTTCTATATTCTTCGTAGCTAAAGTATTTATCATCACAGTTTTTGAATAACGCAAACTTTTCAGCTCTTTCATAAAATTTTTCTTCCGAAAGCATTCCATATTCAATAAAAAGTTTCAAGTTATCCCATTTATCTTCAAAATTTTTCCTGTCATTCTTAAATATTTCTTCAAGTCTGTCTGCAACTTTCTTAGTTATATGAGAGGAAATTTTCTTGACATTTGAATCAGATTGAAGATAACTTCTTGAAACATTTAGCGGAATATCGGGCGAGTCGATCACTCCATGAAGAAGAGTCAGGAAATCAGGCACTATGTTTTCTACAGAGTCTGTTACGAAGACCTGATTGCAATATAATTGAATTTTATTTCTTGAAATATCGAGATTGTCTTTTAGTTTTGGGAAATAGAGCACTCCTGTCAAATGGAACGGATAATCAACATTAAGATGAATGTAAAAAAGAGGATCCTCCAGCATTGGATAAAGTTCATGGTAAAATTCAATATAATCTTCGTCTTTAAGTTCTGCAGGTTTTCTTGTCCATATAGGATTAGTGTTGTTGATTATTTTCTCTTCTTTGCCATATACAATTTCAACGGGAAGAAATCTGCAGTACTTATACAGTAATTCTTTTATTTTGTTTTCTGTTGCAAACTCTTTGGATTCGTCATCAAGGTGAAGGATTATGTCTGTTCCTCTATCTTTTCTTTTTCCCTTAGTTATTTGGTATTCAGGAGTACCCTCACAGCTCCATTTAACAGGTTCTGCTCCCTCTTTCCATGACAATGTCTGGATTTCAACCTTTTTTGCAACCATAAAGCAAGAGTAAAAACCCAAGCCAAAATGCCCGATAATGTTGTTAATTTGATCTTTATACTTGTCGAGAAACTCACCTGCACTTGAAAATGCAATCTGATTTATGTATCTGTTAACCTCATCTTCGGTCATGCCGACACCTCTGTCACTAACAGTAATTATACCTTTTTCCGGGTCGGATGTAATTACGATTTTAAGATCTCCGGCATCACCTTTAAACTCTCCGCTACTAATTAGTGCTTTTAACTTTTGTGTTGCATCAGCAGCATTTGAAACTAATTCTCTAAGAAAAATTTCGTGGTCTGAATACAGAAACTTCTTAATTACCGGA
>JAHDPK010000051.1:0-1277 GCA_018434395.1 Bacteroidales bacterium
GTTGTGATTCGCTTTCAAAATTGTATCTTTGACATAGCAGTCACAGCTCTGACACTGCAGACGACTTCGACAGAGACGTTGTGATTCGCTTTCAAAATTGTATCTTTGACATAGCAGTCACAGCTGGACAAATTGGCAGTATCAGAGAAAAGTCGTTGTGATTCGCTTTCAAAATTGTATCTTTGACATAGCAGTCACAGCTAGATTTTGATTATCCTTACAGATATTTTTGTTGTGATTCGCTTTCAAAATTGTATCTTTGACATAGCAGTCACAGCAATGTATTGGGAACAAATAGAGCATTTACAGTTGTGATTCGCTTTCAAAATTGTATCTTTGACATAGCAGTCACAGCCTGCTATCCTTGAGCTTCCACTTCCTAAATGTTGTGATTCGCTTTCAAAATTGTATCTTTGACATAGCAGTCACAGCATATTCCATTGCATGTTCCTCACTTGCGATGTTGTGATTCGCTTTCAAAATTGTATCTTTGACATAGCAGTCACAGCGCAAAGCAATACAGATTACTGCGGGATATTGTTGTGATTCGCTTTCAAAATTGTATCTTTGACATAGCAGTCACAGCCCGCATATCTTTTATTCCCCACTTCCCTTGGTTGTGATTCGCTTTCAAAATTGTATCTTTGACATAGCAGTCACAGCTCTTCTCCATCTGCCCCTGCCTTAGACTTAGTTGTGATTCGCTTTCAAAATTGTATCTTTGACATAGCAGTCACAGCAACAACTTAAATGAACGAATAGACAGAACGTTGTGATTCGCTTTCAAAATTGTATCTTTGACATAGCAGTCACAGCAACCAAGTTTGTCGCTTCCTACATTTATTGGTTGTGATTCGCTTTCAAAATTGTATCTTTGACATAGCAGTCACAGCACGATTCCTTTGGAGCCTCTGCAGAGAATAGTTGTGATTCGCTTTCAAAATTGTATCTTTGACATAGCAGTCACAGCTAGGAGCTGTAAAAATACTAATAGCTCCAGAGTTGTGATTCGCTTTCAAAATTGTATCTTTGACATAGCAGTCACAGCTGGGAGGCTTTTTTAACCTCTCAGGGATTAGTTGTGATTCGCTTTCAAAATTGTATCTTTGACATAGCAGTCACAGCTCCATAAGAGTTATGTCAAGCTCAGGGATAGTTGTGATTCGCTTTCAAAATTGTATCTTTGACATAGCAGTCACAGCAAATGCAAAATTTGTAATAAGTAAAACAGGGTTGTGATTCGCTTTCAAAATTGTATCTTTGACATAGCAGTCACA
>JAHDPK010000060.1:0-3609 GCA_018434395.1 Bacteroidales bacterium
GTTGTTTGCCGTGTCTGCTATCACAGTTTCCTGCGAAAAGGCAGACCCTCAAGATAACCACACGGGACTTATACCTGACATGGCAAAGCAAATAGAATCAATAATTACCAGCCAACACCATGGTCATGTGTTTGCTCCTGACCTTTCTGCTTACAACCACATTGCCGCAACAAAGGCAAAACCACAACAACAGTATACTACAACTGACCTGTTATGGGACAAAGCCATCTTTTTGTCTGTCTGGGCAAGACTTGAACTTGTGAAATTTATTGACACCAATTTTAACCCTAACCGTTTTTACACACAACAACAAACAGATGAAATATCCGATCTGGTTCTTCAGCTTGAAAATGTTTGTTTACAAGCATGTGAAGAATTGGAAGTGGAGTACAACACAATTAAAAATACAAATAAATGGAAACTAAAATAAAAATTTTTCTAGTGGATGACGATGCGATTTTTTTGAAATTACTCGAAATTCAATTTCTTGAACACGGTGATTTTGAGATTGAAACCTATCCAACTGGTGAGCTTTGCATCGAAAACTTATCGCACAAACCCGATTTAGTGATTCTGGATTATTTGCTTGATGGTGTGGAAAGAGATGCGATGAACGGTCTCGAAACATTGGATGAAATCAAGGCTTTTAACCCCGAAATCCCTGTTGTAATGCTATCGGCCCAAGATAAAATCAACGTGGCAGTAAATTGTATGCACCATGGTGCGTTCGATTATGTAGTAAAAAGCGAAACGGCCTTTATGCGTCTGCAAAAAATTATCACAACTATTTTCGAAACAAAAAAACTCGAAAAGCAATTGAATTGGTATATGGAGAGAATGTGAAAAACAAGTGATATATATAATATTTACAAATACATCGAATATAATTGTGGAAATTATTGAATATATGCCCAATGCAGTGGTTAGTAAAACCATTATAAAAAAATCGACCGGTAATATTACCGTGTCATCGTTTGATGCCGGTGAGGAATTGGCTGAAAAATTTTCGCCTTTCGATACCTATTAGGCGATGGCATTATTATTCCTGCTCATTCCAGGCATTTTTTTAATGCCAACGAACAATTCAAAATGATTTCCACCGTGATTAAAAGTGGCTATGAAGATTAATTGAATTTGCAGGAAAACAACAACATACATAAACATTTAAGAACGAGCCGGTCATTTTATGATCGGCTCGTTTTGTGTTAATCCGTGAATCATGTAACTTAATCATGGAATTATGTAAAAACTTTCGGTTCAAAATTTCTCACCTTTGCCATGTAATAATTCAGTTACAAATTCAACTCAAATTAAGATGAAAAATAAAAGTTTAGTACTGCTCGCCGCTGTTGCAATATTCCTTTTTCCGGCTACGAATTTTGCTCAATCCAGTCAACCCTCAGAAGGTATTTCGGCCGGTTTCAAAGTCGGAGCCAATTTATCGAACGTGTACGATTCGGATAATCAGGATTTTCAAGCCGATTCTAAATTAGGTTTTGCGGCCGGAGCTTTTCTTTCTCTCCCTCTCGGAAAATATCTAGGAATTCAACCGGAAATATTATTTTCTCAGAAAGGTTTTAAAGGGTCGGGTTCGATACTGGGCAGCGACTATAGTTTTTCACGTACCACGAACTATATTGATATCCCTATTTTGCTGGCAATTAAACCAATTAGGTTAATCACCTTGTTAGTGGGTCCTCAGTATTCGTATTTGATGAAACAAAAGTATGAATTTAAAAGTGCAATAGTCAATATCGAACAGGAAGAACAATTCAAAAATGAAGATATTCGGAAAAACACCTTGTGTATTACCGGTGGTTTCGATGTCAACCTGACCAATATTGTACTTAGTGCCCGTACAGGTTGGGATTTGCAAAACAACACCGCCGATGAAACTTCAAGTACTCCGCGATACAAAAATATGTGGTATCAGGTAACCGTTGGATACAGGTTTTAATTCATAATTTCACAGAATTTAATTTTTATATAAACAAAAAACATGGACAATTTAAAGGTAACAGGAATAGTGATCGGTGCATTAGTCGTTGGAGCGCTTACAGGAGCAACTTTGGGAATTTTATTTGCACCCGATAAAGGCAGCAAAACGCGTAGCAATATCTTTAATGGTGCAAAAGACATGACCGACGATATAAAGAAAAGATTGACCGACGAAGCAGCCGCTTTACGCAAAAAAGCCGAAGAGTTGGAAGAACTTGCCAAAGAAAAAATGGATGACATTACAAATAATGTCAAACATAAAGCAGAGGAAGCCACTAAGGCTTAAAAACAAAATAGAACAGGCGAGCCGAAACATGTTTTCGGTCCGGCCGGTTTTTTTATAAAAAAACGCACTAAATCAACACGATTATGCCTGAATTTGAAAAAATAACAGAAGTTAGGGAAAGTTTAAAACAATATTTGATTACAAATTTTGAAATCATTAAGCTCCAAGCCACCGAACGGGCTTCGGTCATTGGATCGGTTTTGGCGAGTAAGCTTGTTGTAGGTTTAACAGTATTTCTGTTTGTATTTACCCTGAGCATCGGACTTGGTTTTTACCTGTCGGCATTGCTCGGCGATACTTATTCGGGATTTGCTATCATTGCCGGGTTTTATTTTTTACTCGTAATCGTATTGCTTATTGGACGAAAGAAACTGATTGAAAATCCATTGAGGGATAAGATTATAAAAAAGATACTGGAAAGTAAGATGCCCTAAACACAACTCAAATTATGGACAACAAACAAATTACCAACCACGCGGCATTGATGAGGCGAATTGTTGAGTTAAAAGCCGACAAATCCGTTCAGGAGGTAACACTCAGGATTACTTTTCTGGAAATGATTTCCACACTCGATCTTATGTCCATTTTCAGCAGGAAAAAGAGCGAAGATGCGCCACTTAATTTAGTGAAAACCGGAGTTAATATGGCGCTCGACTTAATTATCGATATGATTCTGGGAAAACATCGCAGTGTAAAAGGATTTTTAAGTTCGGCGTTGGTGGAGAATTTTTCCAGAATACTAATAAATAATAATCTGATAAATATAATTTCGGGTATCAGCTCTTTGCTAAACCGGAAAACACAATACGAAAGAAGTCAGGAATAAAAAATATAAAAATCAACCAAAATGAAAGCAACAAATTTAAAAACAATGACGCTTGCATGCATAGTTGCAATGGAAATTATCAGCTGCAGCTCACCAAAACAAAAAGCCGAAAATCTTGAAAATGCAAAGGAAAATCTAATCAATGCACAAGACGATCTTGATAAAGCTGTTTTGGATTCGACCAACGAATACGACCGATACAAAATAGAATCGAAAGCAAAATTAAAAGCTAACGATTTGAAAATTGCAGAGTTGAAAGTCAAAATGAAAGCCGATAAACTTGAAATTCGTACGAAATACGAAAAACAATTGAATGAACTTGAAATGAAAAATGCCAAGTTGAAAACAAATATCGAGGATCATTAGTGTCCACTAAAAATTAAAGCTTAATTGAAGACGATCATCATCAAGCGTATCACCGACTTGTTCTGCCCTTTCGAAGAGCTCTTTTATCGGAGTCTTATCGAAAAGAGACATGCTGAGAATCCGGAGTACATCA
>JAHDPK010000059.1:0-15158 GCA_018434395.1 Bacteroidales bacterium
CGGGTATGTTGCTCACGCGTTACTCACCCTTCCGCCGGTCGCCATCACCCGTCACCGGGTATGCTGCCCCTCGACTTGCATGTGTTAAGCCTGCCGCTAGCGTTCATCCTGAGCCAGGATCAAACTCTTCATTGTAAAAAATGTATTCCTTAGCTTATCCTGACTTCGAATTGTTGACGAGGTTTAAAAAACCTCTACCTTTGCTACTCATTAATGCTATCAAAGAACTTTCTATTCAGCGTTTCAATTTCTTCGAAACGGGCTGCAAAGATATGCGACTTTTTTAATCTAACAAAATTATTCCTCCAAAATTTATGAAAAATCAATGCTCTCTTTTCTCCGAAATTAAATTATTTTTGCAGCAGTATGAATATTTATCTACAAATATTTTCAACTTTTTCGAAAATAGGTGCTTTTACTATTGGTGGAGGTTACGCCATGCTGCCTCTTATACAAAGAGAAGTAGTAACAAATAAGAAATGGCTTAGTGAAGAAGATTTTATAGATGTACTGGCCATTTCACAATCTACACCTGGAGTGTTTGTCATAAATATTTCAGTATTTATCGGACTCCGCATAAAAGGCATAAAAGGTAGCATCGTTGCTGCCCTTGGTAGTGCGTTGCCATCATTTGTGATAATTTTACTTATTGCAATGTTCTTTAATTCATTTAAGGACAATGAGATAGTAGAAAAAATTTTTAAAGGCATACGTCCTGCAGTTGTCGCTCTTATAGCTGTACCTCTGATTGGAATGTCAAAAAACATGAATCTTAACAGATACACTGCGTTTATGCCTGTTATAACAGTTATGCTGATAGTTTTCTTTCAGATATCTCCTATATATATATTAATTGCGGGAGCAATATTCGGAATTTTCTATCCTTATCTTTTTAAGAAATGATTTATTTACAGCTATTTATAACTTTTTTTAAAATCGGCCTTTTTACCTTTGGTGGTGGGTATGCCATGATATCGCTGATTCAGAATGAGGTAGTTGTAAATCATCACTGGGTGGATGCAGCCTCTTTTACCGATATGATAGCAATATCACAGATGACTCCTGGGCCAATAGGCATAAACAGTGCGACATATGTAGGATACTCTGTTACCGGCAATGCTTTTGGATCTGCAATTGCAACCATCGCGGTATCTCTTCCGTCTTTTATTATTATTCTCACAATTGCACATTTTTATGTCCAATTCAAAAAAAATGTCTTGTTTGAATCTGCTCTGAATGGTATTAAACCGGTAGTTCTCGGATTAATCGGAGCAGCTGCGACTCTTTTGGTCACAAAAGAAACTTTTATAGACTGGAAAAGTTGGATAATTTTTGGTATTGCATTTGCTTTGACCCAGTGGGGCAAGTTCAATCCGATTTATGTGATACTATTGGCGGGTCTTGCAGGTTATTTAATTTACTAAAATATACTTAAAATAAGTAAGAAATGAAAAAGTTATTAATTACAATTATTGTCCTAACCTCGACATTTTTCACGTCATTGGGACAGGAACCTAAATATACTCCTCTTTACTATCACAGAAGCTCTCTATTTGAATCGCTTCCAATTAATAAATCTGATATTATCTTCCTTGGTAATAGTATTATTCATTATTGTGAATGGGCTGAATTATTCGATAACCCCCATGTAAAGAACAGAGGCATAAGTGGTGATATAGTTCAAGGTGTTTATGACAGGCTCGATCCAATAATTAAGGGGCAGCCAAAAAAGATTTTTATCATGATTGGCGTCAATAATTTGTCAAGGGATTACACTGTAGATTCTACATATATGGGACTTGTCAAAATTGTAGACAAGCTCTCAAAAGAGTGTCCTTATACCAAGCTCTATATACAAAGCGCATTGCCTGTTAACAGCACTTTCAGCAATTACTCTAAACACAGAACAAGAGGTGAGGAGATAAAAAAGTATAACACTATGGTTGAAAAGATGTGTCAGGAGAAGGGTATTACTTTTATCAATTTATACCCTCTTTTCAAGTGTAAGGATAGTGACGAGCTTGATCCTGAGTTTACTAGGGATGGGCTTCATATTAATGGTGATGGTTATTTGGTTTGGAGGGATGCTATTAAAAAATACGTTAAATAGTATGCAAAAATATGAGGTTATCTAAAAAGTAGGCAGCTTCTATTTTTATATGTGGTAGTCTATTACGCATATAAATCGGCGCTTTCGCCACGGGAATCTCAACTAACGTTTAAAAAAAGCGTTGATATAGTTGAGATTCCCGTGGCGAAACTTTTCTAATATGTTTTTCTTGCCCCACTGCTCAAGCAAGCTTGGCAGAATGCAGGGATTGCCTCGCTTAAGCTTGGCAGTAGGGCAAGAAAAAACCAGCGCATTTCTGCGCCGGCTTTTTCTTTGGGTGGAAGATGGGATTCGAACCCACGACCCCTAGTGCCACAAACTAGTGCTCTAACCAGCTGAGCTACAACCACCATATAGCCCATAATTCATACGGGGATGCAAAGTTAGCTAAAAAAATCAAATAAAGTATTAACAGTCGAAAAATAGTGCCAGTTTCAGATCTTAAGCAAAATGTATCAAATCGACACAATAGATTATTCAAATATTTCTTACTTTTGCCAAATTAAATTGTTTATATAATATTTTTTTGACATATGGCTCGCGAAATTAAATTCTCTCTGTTATACAGAGATATGTGGCAATCATCAGGTAAATATGTCCCGATGGTACACCAGCTAAAACAGATTGCTCCTGTCATCATCGAAATGGGTTGCTTCGACCGGGTTGAGACAAATGGTGGTGCTTTTGAACAAGTTAATCTTCTCTTTGGTGAAAATCCCAATAAAGCTGTAAGAGAGTGGACTGCTCCATTTAATAAAGCCGGCATTCAGACTCATATGCTCGAACGCGGCCTCAACGCACTTCGCATGAATCCTGTTCCTGCTGATGTTCGTGAACTTATGTACAAAGTCAAGGCTAAACAAGGAACTAATATATCACGTTCTTTCTGCGGACTAAATGATCCGAGAAACTTGGAACTGTCTGTAAAATATGCAAAAAGTGGAGGGATGATTTCTCAGGTTGCTTTAAGTATCACTCATTCTCCTGTTCATACTGTTGAATATTATATGGATTTGGTTGACAAAGTCGTAGAGTTCGGTGCTGATGAAATTTGCTTGAAAGATATGGCAGGCATCGGTCGTCCGGCGTTTCTCGGAAGATTGACCAAGTCTATTAAGGATAAATATCCAAAAATGATAGTCCAATATCATGGTCATAGCGGCCCCGGTTTTTCTGTCGCCTCAATGCTCGAAGTTGCACGCGCAGGAGCAGATTATATTGACGTAGCTATGGAGCCTCTGTCCTGGGGAATGGTCCATCCTGATGTCATAACAATTCAGGCAATGCTTAAAGATGCCGGATTCCTGGTCAAAGATATCAACATGAATGCCTATATGGAGGCAAGGAGTCTTACCCAGTCATTCATTGACGATTATCTGGGATATTTCATTGATCCAGGTAATAAAGTCAGCACATCTTTACTGGTGGGTTGCGGACTTCCGGGTGGAATGATGGGATCTATGATGGCAGACCTTAAAGGGTTCCAAGGTGCAATTAATGTTTCACTTAGAAATCAAGACAAAAAGGAACTTAAACTCGACGAGCTTGTGGTTATGCTTTTCCAGGAGGTCGAATATGTTTGGCCGCGTTTGGGTTACCCTCCTCTCGTGACTCCGTTCAGCCAGTATGTCAAGAATACCGCACTGATGAACCTTATGCATATTCTTAAAGGTGAACCAAGATGGTCAACAATAGACAAGGATACATGGAACATGATTCTTGGCAAAACCGGCAAATTGCCTGGTGAACTTGCTCCAGAGATCAAGCAACTTGCAAAAGAAAGAGGAATGGAATTTTATGATGGCAATCCACAGGATGCATTTCCAAACGAACTTGATCGCTTCAGAAAAGAGATGAAGGAAAATAATTGGGATTTTGGTGAAGATGATGAAGAGTTATTTGAATTTGCTATGCACGAAAGGCAGTATAGAGATTACAAGAGCGGAGTCGCAAAACAGCGTTTCAATGCAGAACTCGAAGCAGCCAGGGCAAAAGCTAATGCTCCAATCGTTGTTACCAGGCCTGTTGTAGAATTGCCTAAGGTGGATGTCGAGAAAATTCTTGCTACTTATCCGAATGCAAAACCCGTTCAATCAACTGTCAAGGGTCAACTTATATGGCAATATGACATGATTGACAAGTCGTCTGCTCCTAATATAGGTGAAAAGGTTAAAGCCGGCAAGCCAATGTGCTTCGTTCAAGCCTTTTACGGATTGGAAGCAATTAAACCGGCCTTTGACGGCAAAATAGTTGCAATATGCGCCAAACATGGTGAAACTGTACAAAAAGGAGAAATAATCGCTTTTATAGAATAATTAATATTACTTACCCAATTTTTTAAAAAAGGAAAAATTTTAAAATTTTTCCTTTTTTTAATGCAACGAAAATGCATTAAAATGCATCTATAAAATGATTGGCAAATAAAGTAACTATATGCTGAATATTATGCTTTAGAGCCCATCAGAGGTGAGGTACGTGGATTGAAGACATATAAGGTGCTTGTGATCTGTAGTTTGGGTAGCAGCAAACAAAGGTGAACAAAAATCTAAAATATGTGGAATATTCAACTAGCCTGCATCGACGAAGGGAAGTTCCTTTTTCTAATTCTAACAGTATAATATTCGACAAATTGCAGTGACCTAGGAGGGATTCAAACCCCCGACCTTCAGAACCGGAATCTGACGTTCTATTCAACTGAACTACTAGGCCTTGTATTGAGCAGCAAAGGTACTAATTTTAATATTCATTAAAAAATGTATCTTTGCTGCTTAATAATTTATGCATCATGAAAGCAATCGTTTTCCCCGGACAAGGGGCTCAATTCAGTGGCATGGGAAAAGAGCTTTATAATTCATATCCCGAAGCCAGAGAACTTTTTGAAAGAGCTAATGAGATTCTTGGATTCAGAATAAGTGAGATAATGTTTGAAGGAAGTGATGAAGAACTCAAACAGACAAAGGTTACGCAACCTGCAGTTTTTATTCACTCTGTAATACTATCAATATGTCATAAGGATTTGATGCCTCACATGGTTGCTGGTCACTCTTTAGGAGAATTTTCTGCTTTAGTTGCTGCTAAAGCCATTTCTTTTGAAGACGGTTTGAAACTAGTTGCTGCAAGAGCATCCGCCATGCAAAAAGCTTGTGAACTGGAACCCTCTACCATGGCTGCAATTCTTGGCCTCGATGATGAAATTGTTGAACAAGTATGCTCTTCTATCCAGGGAATTGTTGTGCCTGCAAATTATAACACCAAAGGTCAGCTCGTAATATCCGGTTCAGTAGATGCAGTCGCCAAAGCGTGCGAAGCCCTTAAGGCTGCGGGAGCAAAGAGAGCACTGCCCTTGGCGGTTGGTGGAGCTTTTCACTCACCTCTTATGGAACCAGCAAGAAAAGAACTTGCAGAAGCCATAGCTGTGACATATTTTAACAAACCTGCATGTCCAATTTATCAGAACGTTGATGCCAAACCTCATACTAGCCCCGAAGAAATCAAGGAAAATCTGATTAGCCAGTTGACTTCTCCTGTAAGATGGAGGCAAAGCATCGAAAACATGTGGGCAGATGGTGCAAGAGAATTTATTGAACTTGGCCCTGGAAATGTCCTCCAGAATATGATTAAAAAGATACTCCCTGAGAGTACAACAGGCGGTTATCAATAGCAAATTAACGTATTACAAATTTATAGAGTAAGGACACATCTTCTCTTTTAGAAAGATCGGGATTGTGTTCTGAAATATAATTTTCAATTTCAGGATATTTTTTTGGATAAAATTTCTTAAGTGTTGGTTTGTTAACAGGGAAGAGTTTCCCGTCTTTAACCAAAAAAACATGCTCTTTGTAGTTAAATGGAACTGAACCAGACCATAGACCTTTCTCAATCTGATAATAAAAATTATCTTCAGTCGAAACAATATTGTTCATGGAGGCTATATCATTTGTAATTCCGAAAACCCCCTCCTGGACTTTCCTTCCAAAGGTGATTTGCCTTACAACGCCCAGACTTGTCTCTCCGTCAGTATCTAATATCTGGACATAATTATTTTTAATTTTCAAAAAAAGGTAACCGCCGGCACTAAGAGATACAACCATATCTTCAGCCGCAACAGTCACTGTATCGCCTTTCTCATCAATCATCCTTAAAGTTTGGGAACAATTGTCAATATTGAAAATACCGGAATAACTTCTACGATCTTTAAGCATAATTATACCCTTTGAAAATGAAGGCATCGCATACCTGTTTTTTTTAAACAATTCACTGTCGGCAATTTTCCCGTTTTGAACTTTCAGAATGCCGTCCTGGGCAAAACCGATTCTAACAGACAAACTGAGTATAATTGCTATTAGACAGGTGTTTGCAACAATTCTTTTAATATTCCATTCATCTTTCATATAGGATTTATCTTTATGGTTTATAGTGGCATGAATTTAGCAAAATAAACTTTATATTATAAAATAAATGACTAATTTTGTAAAGTAGATAAAATGCTAAAACCTATACCATTCATAAAGGAGTTTGAGACAGAAACAGAGTTCTTTCCGGCAAAGTCCTTCATTGTTGACTTTGCCGCGGTGATATTTTTAAAGATATAAATATCGGTCAGTAATACAATTGTGTTACCGGCCTTTTTAATTTTATATATTATCCTGTTCTAAAACACAATAACAATCAATATAAATCTATAATAAAAAAGCCATGGCAAAGGAAAAAAAATTTATTACCTGTGATGGTAACTACGCCGCAGCACATGTTGCCTATCTTTTCAGCGAACTTGCAGCAATTTACCCTATTACTCCATCTTCTCCGATGGCAGAGTATGTCGACGAGTGGAGCGCCTTCGGAAAGACAAATCTTTTTGGAGAGAAAGTGAAAGTTGTTGAGATGCAAAGTGAGGGGGGTGCAGCGGGTGCGTTACACGGAGCACTCCAGGCAGGTGTACTGGCTACAACATTTACAGCTTCTCAAGGTCTTTTATTGATGATTCCGAACATGTATAAAATTGCTGCAGAATTGCTTCCAACAGTTTTTCATGTATCTGCAAGAACATTGGCGACACATGCTCTGTCAATTTTTGGAGATCATTCTGATGTGATGGCTACCAGACAGACAGGTTTTGCAATGATAGCATCAAGCAGTGTCCAGGAAATCATGGATCTTGGCGCTGTAGCACATCTCTCTACTCTAAAGTCTAAAATACCTTTTGTACATTTCTTTGACGGGTTCAGAACTTCACATGAAATCCAGAAAATTGAAATGCTCGACCAAGAGGCATTAAAGGCAATGATAAGTGAAAAATCTCTGATAGCTTTTAGAAACAAAGCTCTCAATCCTGTTAGGCCTGTAACAAGAGGTACCGCACAAAATCCTGATGTTTTCTTCCAGGCAAGAGAAGCTTGCAACCCGTTTTATGATGCTGTCCCCGACATAGTTGCCAGATATATGGGCGAGATAAGCGAGTTGACCGGAAGACATTATTTGCCTTTTGACTATTATGGAGATCCTGAAGCTGAAAATATTATAATAGCAATGGGGTCAGTTTGTGAAACCATTAAAGAATCAGTCGATTATCTGACTGAAAAAGGAGAAAAAGTTGGCCTTCTCACAGTTCGTCTTTACAGGCCATTCTCTGCTAAATATTTCTTCCGTGCTTTACCTAAGAGCGTTAAAAAGATAGCCGTACTGGACAGAACTAAAGAACCGGGTTCGACAGGAGAACCTCTCTACCTCGACATCAAATCTGTGATTGCAGACCAAGGTGTCAAAATGCCTTTGATTATTGGCGGTCGTTACGGACTCTCTTCTAAAGATACAAGTCCTGCTCAAATACTTTCTGTTTTTGAAAATCTTAAACTCAAAGAACCTAAAAACGGCTTTACTATCGGTATCGTAGATGATATCAGCTTCAAATCTTTACCTGTCAAGGAGGAAATCAGTCTTGCCAAATCAGGTGTAAAGGAATGTAAATTCTATGGCCTTGGTTCAGATGGTACAGTAGGAGCTAATAAAAATACAATAAAAATCATTGGTGAAACAACTCCAAAGTATGTTCAGGCATATTTTGACTATGACTCAAAAAAATCCGGAGGGTATACTTGTTCACACTTAAGATTTGGCGATTCTCCGATTCAATCGCCTTATCTTGTTTCAACTCCTGATTTTGTTGCCTGTCATGTTACTTCCTATCTTCACAAATATGATATTCTTAAGGGCATCAAGAAAGGAGGCACTTTTCTTCTGAACACTTTGTGGTCTGTAGAGGAAACCAAGGAAAAGCTTCCGGATTATATTAAAGCCACAATAGCTAAGAAAGATCTGAAACTTTACATTATCAATGCTACAAATATTGCCGAAGAAATAGGTTTGGGCAATAGAACAAATACAATTCTTCAGTCAGCATTCTTCAAGATTACAAATATAATCCCTTATGATCAAGCAGTTAAGGAGATGAAAAAGGCTGCAGAAAAATCATATGGAAGAAAGGGTGAGGCAATTTTGAAAATGAATTACGATGCTATTGACAGAGGTGCAGAATACGTTCAGGTAGATATCCCTTGTGAGTGGAAGAATCTGACCGCCAAATTCCGTCCTTCTAACTATGACAGGCTTGCACCTGACTGGGTAAGAAATGTAGCAGACCCTGTAAATGCACAAAATGGCAATGATCTTCCTGTAAGTGCATTCCTCAATTTGGAAGATGGTACTATTCCTGCCGGAACTGCCGCATATGAAAAAAGAGGTATTGCTGTCAATGTACCAGAATGGCAAAGTGAAAACTGTATACAGTGTAACCAATGTGCGTATGTTTGTCCTCATGCTGCAATACGGCCATTTTTGATGAGTGAGGAGGAACAGGCTAATGCTCCAAAAGGTATTAAGAAAATTACCGGTAATGGTCCATTCAAAGCATACAGCTTCACAGTACAAGTGTCTGTGATGGATTGTACAGGTTGCGGAAACTGCGTTGACATATGTCCGGCAAAAAGTCAAGCCATAATAATGAAGCCTCTCGAAACACAGCTTCATGAACAGAGCAACTTTGACTACCTTAATTCGGTTGTTGGATATAAGGACACCATCCAGCCAAAGACACAGAATGTCAAGAATCTTATGTTTTCTCAACCATTATTCGAATTTTCCGGAGCTTGCGCCGGCTGTGGAGAAACTCCTTATCTGAAGACTATCTCCCAGCTTTTCGGTGACAGAATGATGGTTGCAAATGCAACAGGTTGCTCATCAATATACAGTGGCTCTTTCCCTTCTTCACCATATACCACAAACAAGGATGGATATGGTCCATCCTGGGCAAATTCTTTGTTTGAAGATAATGCTGAATTTGGCTTAGGGATGAGGCTTGGTTCAGAAAGAGTTCGTGACAGGATTGCAAAACTTATGGCAGATGGACTCGAATGTGATAAATGTTCTGCAGAAACAAAAATGTTATTTGGCGAATGGCTCTCCAAACGCAATGACCCTGCAGCTACAAGAGAGATTGCCGATAAGCTTGTACCTTTAATCACATCTTGTAATTGTGACATTTGCAAAGAACTGACCACTTTGAAAGATTTTCTGGTTGTTCGCTCTCAATGGATAGTTGGAGGTGACGGATGGGCATATGATATTGGATACGGCGGACTGGACCATGTTCTTGCATCCGGTGAAAACGTAAATGTTATAGTGCTTGATACTGAAGTATATTCAAATACAGGTGGGCAATCTTCAAAGTCTACCCCAGCAGGTGCTGTTGCAAAATTTGCTACCTCCGGGAAGAAGATTCGTAAAAAAGACCTTGGAATGATGGCTATAAGCTATGGATACGTGTATGTCGCACAGGTTGCAATGGGTGCTAACAACAACCAGCTGCTCAAAGCACTCAAGGAGGCAGAAGAATATAATGGGCCTTCTCTCATCATTGCCTACTCACCATGTATTAACCATGGACTGAAAAATGGGATGGGTGCGTCGCAAAGAGAAGAAAAGTTAGCTGTTGAATGTGGTTACTGGCATCTTTATAGATATAATCCTGCTCTCGAAGCAGAAGGCAAAAATCCTTTCACTCTCGACAGTAAAGAGCCTGACTGGACTAAATTTCAGGATTTTATCAAAGGAGAGGTCCGCTACAGTTCACTTGTTAAAACATTCCCGCAGGAAGCTGAAGAGCTGTTTAAACTTACCGAAGGGTATGCTAAAATGAGATATAATTCATACAAGAGATTGGCCAGCATTTAGCAGTCTCTAAACTGATTGAAATGAGGTTGTCTAACAAGTAGACAACCTCATTTTTTATATGCTATTGCTTTTTAAAACAGTATTATCTTTTTCTCCTCTTCAGGGATATCACTACTCTCAAGAATTACATCTTTTATTTTAGACTTTCTTGCCCTCACACTTGAATAAGGAATTGAGAGAATAATCGAAATATCTTTATTTGTGAGGCCACTCTTCACCAAAACCAGCATTAAAATGTCAATTGGAGAACAAGTCGAGCTTAAATAACGGGTATATGGATAAGCAGATATAAACCTATTACTGTTTACAATCTGTAAATACTGGTCCTTCATTTCATCCTTTGTCCTTTTAACAAATTTGTGGAGATTGTCTGAAATGGTCTGATTGTATCGCCTCGATCTTTCAGCTTCGTTAAAAACATCTTCTATAAGATCAGGCATTGACGAAGCATTGGCTTTGCTGATCTCACTCAAAAGCCATTCTTTTTCTTCAATACCGGCAAACGAGACATTCGATCTCCTTAGATGGTTGTTTTTTAATATATTATATGTCAAAATAAAGAAAAGGACTACAACCACCAATATCAAATATAATTGATGTTTTTCTGCTTTGTCAAGCTGAGCGCTAAGCTTTGCAACTTCATTTTTGTTATCTATTTCAAGAAGTTTTTCACGTGTTCTGGTTGTAGAATATCTCAAGAGATTTTCGTATGCTTCCTTGTAATAGTTACATGCAGCCTGAGAATCTCCATATTTCTGAAGAAACATAGCATAACGCGCTGGGTATGTATAACTTATATTAGCAACCGTGTCATTTGTTTGTTTGAGCGTTTCAAGAAAGTACTTCTCAGCACTGTCTCTTATACCTTTATTGTCATAATAAATAGCGAGCCTATAATTTAAACTGTTATAATCAACATCTTTAAGATTATATTTCTTGGCAAGGTCAAGCATCCTTTTGAGATAAGTAGTAGCCATTTCCGATTCTCTCATGCTTACATAAAAGATATACATGGCATTGCACAATTCATATTCCATAGCAGGTGATGCATTTTGAGTAAGTTGAATTGAAGACATGCTCTGAAAGGCTTTTGGAATATTACCCATTAAAAGATACAGTCTTAACAGTTTTGTCTTAAGTCTTACAATTCCCACGGAGTCATTTAACTCTGAAGCTGCCTTTATAGCTTTGTCTAAATAGACTTCAGCAAGAGGAAAAGCTTTTTGAGCTCTTAAAATTTTACTTTTGTACTCATAACACTTTGAAAGAATGTATGGATCTTCAAGATTATATGCTTGATAAACAGAATCGGCCTTAAGCAAATAATCATAAGCAATAGAATCCTTTGAACCTCCCATTGAAATTAGAATACCATTGTACAGCAATGCTCTACAATGATTCCTCCTATCTTTTTTATGCGACTGATACCATGCAAGAGATTTACCGATATCCTCAATTTCGTTCATTCTGAACCCCATTGCAGCCCTCTCTTTAGCCATGCTTCTTAGTAAATAATAATAGGCTTCGTTCTCTCCCTCCAAAGAAAATTTATCTAGTTGGTTAAGGCTATCTAGTAGAGCTCCAGGATTTTGAATAATTAAATGCTCCCAAGACTGCATGCGAGAATGTAACTTGGCATTTTCATCCTTGATTCCGTCACATGAAATAATAAAAAACAATAATAGCAATAAGAGTCTTCTTCGCATATAAATAACCTAAAACTGCAATAAAGATACTACTCAAAATTCAAAAAAAACACTATTTACGAGATTTCAAAACTTGAATCACATAATCAACAAGTTCTCTCTCTCTCTCAAGTGAAAGATCCAACACCTCACGAGCCTCGCCTGTAAGTCGTTCTGCTACAGACGTGTCCTTAAGATCGGCCGAATTAATCAACACATTCATATATGCGCCGTAAACAGCAGATCTCACAGCCAATGCTCCCACTCCTGCATCCGAAACAGAATTTGGGTTGCCATCTTTTATCATGGCTTCAAGAAGATCAAAAGCTGAATATGCTACTTTCATTGTTTTTAGAGGAATCTCTGTAGCATATTGTGTGGCAGATTGTATAGCATCTTCTCGAATCTTTTTTTCTGAATCGTTGCCTTTAGGCATAGAAAAAGCGTTCATAATCTTATTGAATGCATTAGTATCTTCATCTACCAAAAAAGTCAATTCGGATATGATTTCCTGGCCTTTTTCTGCCCAGTCTGAAAAGTATTTCCACCTTTCATCCCATCCCGGTTTATGAGACGAAAGATTGGCAACCATCGTACCAAGCGCAGCACCAAGAGCACCCATGTAGGCTGAAACAGATCCACCTCCGGGCGCAGGAGATTCCGAAGCTGTCTCCAAAGTAAATCCTCTTGCCGTAAGATCTACAAGTCTTTTACTGTTTTTGTCTTCAATCAGATACTCAATAACCTTTTCTTTAGGATTGAAAGGTTTGAGATCATCAAGCCCCATCGACTTGATGGCAATTTTTATTATTTCCTCTTCAGCAACTCCCAGTGAACGCTGTTGCTTTTCCAAATAATATTTTCCGGCATCAATAAGAACTTTCTTAGGAATCAATCCGACAATTTCCGAACCTGTCACTCTTACACCTCTTGCAGCAGCTTTAGCAACTACCTCGTCGAAAGCCACATGTAATGGTGTCTGGGTGATATTTGTAACATTCATTGAAACCTGTGCTATACCGTATTCCTCAATATACCAGCCAATCGCCTTACATCCTTTGAGAGTGCCGGGAATCCAAACATCTTTGCCATTAGCATCTTTAACAACTTTCCCCGAAACAGGATTTCCCTCCCTCAATTTTCGTCCTTTTTCTCTTACATCATATGCAATTGCATTTGCCCTGCGAGTAGATGTTGTATTCAGATTGAAATTAACAGCAATAAGAAAATCTCTAGCACCTATTGCCGTTGCACCTGAATGAACAACTTTTCCTTCAAATTTGTCCGGCCCAAAATCCGGTTTCCATTCAGGGTCTTCGAACTTCTTTGCCAGACCTTCGTATTCACCAGATCTGCAATTGGCCAGATTCCTGCGTTCAGGCTTAAATGCCGAATTTTCATAACAGTATACAGGTATTGATAGTTCTTCCCCAACTCTTTTAGCCAGATTTCTTGCAAGTCCGGCACATTCCTCCATAGAAACCCCGGCAATTGGAATTAGAGGGCAAACATCAGTCGCTCCCATTCTTGGATGCTCTCCGTGATGACGGCTCATATCAATCACCTCGGAAGCCTTTTTTATGGCCCTGAATGCAGCCTCGACAACCACTTCAGGTGCTCCTACAAATGTAACTACCGTCCTGTTAGTTGCAGCACCTGGGTCAACATTCAACAGCTTGACACCTTCAACACTTTCGATTTCATCTGTAATCTGTTTTATTACAGACATGTTTCTCCCTTCGCTGAAATTGGGGACACATTCAATTAGCTTTTTAATCATAACATCTATTTTACAAACATTTTCACCTCTGTCGGCAATCTTTTCTTCAACGCATTAACATCCAGATGAAAATAGTGATAAGGACAAACATTATGCGGTTTGATAACATTTACCGCATCTATAAACATGTCATCACTCATTGTAAATGGCAAATTCTTGGGAAGAAAAGCAACGTCAATTGTGCCAAGGTCTCTCATCTCAGGGATTAACTCTGTGTCTCCTGCAAAATAAAGTTTGAAACCTCCGAAATCAAGTATGTAACCATTCCCCACTCCTTTAGGATGAAACAGCTCTCCTTTTTCATTACGTTGATTGATATTATAAGCATAAGTTGCAGTAATATGTACACCGAAAAATTCATATGTCTCACCCTGCCTCAAAATTCTGACACCTTTGAGAATTTTAGCAACTGCTGGTGTAGATATGATTATAGTTTTATCCCCTGTAATCGGCCTAAGAGCCACAGGGTCCAAATGATCATAGTGATCATGCGTTATCAAAATAAGATCCATTACCGGCAATTTTGTATAGTCGGCTATCTCTCCATAAGGGTCTGTAATAATTTTACGACCATTCCAGTCAATCATTACTGATGCATGTCCAATAATGGTGACATTAATATTTCCAAGTGGTGTTACAAATTTTGCCATAATTTTCCGTTTAAATATATCTTCTCCACTAATGGAGATGTAAATGCATAAGGAATATATTCGATAGAAGGCACAGGTTTGGTAATGAAAAAGTTTGCAATCTTACCAACGGCTATCGTCCCATGTGATTCTTCCAAACCCATGGCATATGCCCCGTTAATAGTGACAGCATTAATAAGTTCCTGTGGCGTCATCTTTAATTTAAGTGCCCCAAGAAACATCATGTACCTCATGTCTCCTGAAGGGCATGACCCAGGATTATAATTGGTTGCTATGGCAACAGAAAGTCCAAAATCAATCATTTTTCTGGCTGGGGCATAATCCATGTCCAGAAACTGAGTCGTGCCAGGCAAAAGTGTTGCCATAGTCTCTGAATTATGCAGAGTTTTAAATTCTTCTTCACCTGTAAATTCCAAGTGATCGACAGATATGGCATTATATTTCACTCCAACCTGTACTCCTCCTGAATAACTCATCTGATTGGCATGAACCTTGGGTTTTAACCCGTATTTCATTCCGGCATTTAAAATCCTGTCTGTATCTTCAACAGTAAAAAACCACTCTTCTGTAAAAACATCTATAAAATCTGCCAATTCTTCAGATGCAATTACCGGGATCATCTCATTGATAATTTCATCTACATAATCACTCCTGCGGCCTGTATATCGCTCGGGGACAGCATGTGCTCCAAGAAATGTGGTTTTAAC
>JAHDPK010000032.1:0-36326 GCA_018434395.1 Bacteroidales bacterium
CAGGCACCTTGACTACATTGACAAAAAAGTTGCAGAATATGAAGCTCAATTAGACGAGTCTGATGCAGAGGATAAGGCAATGCTCAAGGAAAAGATTCAATTGAAACTTAACAGACGTAAAAAATATGAGGAACTAAACAAAGCTCTTAAAGATAGTGGAGAATCTCAAATCAGTCTTACAGACAAGGATGCACGAGCCCTTATGCTGGCAAATAACATCTCTGGTATTGGTTTTAATATTCAAGCAGCAGCTGATGCAAAAAATAAATTACTGATTCATTCTCATATTGTTTGTAAGGATTCCGGTATTTGCACTTATTCGTCACCTATGCCAAGTACTACACCTTATGATAATTGCCTGCCACTTTCATTCTTTATTTACAATAACGAAGGAAATTGTTATACCTGCCCTTCCGGTGAAAGGATGACTTGTGGCTCCGGATGGATCAACAGAGGACATTATAAATCCAAGATTTATAAAACTAAGGCATGTAAAAAATGTCAAAAGAGAAAAATATGCACTCAGAATAAAGGAGGTAGAATTATCGAGAGAAGTGAATTTCAGGATATAATTGATGAAAACAATAGAAGGGTTCTTGACAACCCTGATTATTACAAACTTCGAAGAGCAATAATTGAACATCCATTTGGCACTCTTAAAAGACAGTGGGGTTTTACCTTTACCCTAATGAGAGGCAAGAAGAATGCAATGAGTGAAGCCTATATCCTTATGATTATTTATAATCTTAAACGTTGTTTGTCAATAATGGGAGAAAATGACTTTAGAGATAAGATTAGAAGCCATTACTCTTATTTTTTATACCTTTATACGCCATTTTGCCGCCAATTTAATTGTGAAAATAATTCCCATTATTTGAAAATCAATTTTATGAGAGCCCAATATCCTTATTATAAAAACTAGTATAAAAAACCAATCAAAAGGCACTTCGTTTAAAAAGTGGTTTTTGTACAGACTCCCGTATCGTCCCAGCCGAGGCGACCCTCTGCAACCAACGAAGCCATAACGGCAGCAGTGAATGATTTGGAAACAGAACCGATCTGGAACAATGTTCTGGAATCTACTGCACCCTCCTTACCCTTCTCCTTGACCCCGAAACCATCGGAATAGATCATTTTCCCATCCTTCACTACGGCAAATGCCATCCCCGGAATCTGCCATGTCTGTTGCACCTCCTTGAGGTAATCAACTGTTTTTGCGATAATTGCTGCATTGTCCTGGGCTTTTACAGGAAGAGCTAAAAGAAGAAAGGAAAAGATCCATAAAGCCGGTAATTTTTTCATAAACATTGCTTTTAGGTTACACACTGCATGTTACAAGCACTTTTTAAAAAAGTAAAAAACAAAGATAATATAAAAATGGTGTTCCTAATTACTATATTTGCACCATGGCAAAAGTTAAGAAAGCATGGTTTTGCACCTCCTGCGGCAACGAGAGTGCAAAGTGGATGGGGCAATGTCTCGCCTGCGGTGATTGGAACACCCTGGTAGAGGAGATCGTGAGCAAAGAGAACAATGCAACCGGCTCAAGGTCTGTAAGTTTTTTGCCAACCACCAACCCAAAACCACAACCCCTCTCCCAAATATCATTCAATGCAGAGGAACGCATCTCCCTTGGAAACCAAGAACTGGACCGCATACTGGGCGGAGGACTGGTAGCCGGATCCATGATACTGCTGGGCGGAGAACCCGGGATAGGCAAATCCACCCTCTCCCTGCAGATCCCCCTCCACAACCCAACCCTTAAAACCCTCTATGTTTCGGGAGAAGAGAGCCCCAGGCAAATCAAACTGCGGGCCCAAAGACTGGGCGGAGAGCACGACAACTGTTTTATCCTGAGCGAAACCCTGTTGGAAAACATCCTCAACCGAGCCAAAGAGAGCCAACCCCAGCTCATTATAATAGACTCTATCCAGACCATCTACTCCTAAACCCTGGAAAGCTCCCCGGGATCGGTATCACAGGTAAGGGAAAGTGCAGCAATGCTGCTCAAATATGCCAAAGAGACAAACACCCCGGTCATACTCATAGGGCACATCACCAAAGATGGTTCAATAGCAGGGCCAAAGATACTAGAACACATAGTAGATGTAGTGCTCCAGTTTGAAGGTGATACCCGCCACTCCTACCGCATATTGCGAAGCATCAAGAACCGCTTTGGCTCTACGGCAGAGCTGGCCATCTTCGAGATGATCAACACCGGGCTCAGGGAGATAAGCAACCCCTCCGAAATGCTCATCCCCATGCACTCCGAGCACCTATCGGGAATTGCAATCGCAGCCATGCTGGACGGAACCAGGCCCTTCCTCATAGAAACACAGGCACTTGTAAGCACAGCCGCCTACGGCACACCCCAAAGGTCGGCAACCGGGTTCGATGTGAGGCGCACCAACATGCTGCTGGCAGTGCTGGAAAAAAGGGCCGGATTCAAGCTAGCTGCCAAGGATGTGTTCCTCAACATGGCCGGAGGGCTCAAAGTTACCGACCCGGCCTGTGACATGGCTGTGGTATGTGCAATCCTCTCCTCCAACTTCGATACCGCCATCTCCCAAAAATACTGCTTTGCCGCAGAGGTTGGGCTGAGCGGCGAAATACGCCCCGTGGCCCAGATAGAGAGAAGGATAGCTGAGGCTGAGAAGCTGGGATTCCAAAAAATATTCATATCGGCATACAGCAACATTGGCAACACAATATCAAAATCGTCAAAAAAAATTAAAATCGTAGAGGTAAATGATATCCCGCACCTTGTACGGGCCCTTTTCAACCAGGATTAAAGTTTATAGCCAGTATTAAATACCTTACAAAAGCATTAAAAACCAGGGAAAAGCACCTGTAATTTTAAAACAAACAGTAGAAGATTGATTCAATGCAATACTTTGGAGAACTAATATCAATAGCAGTAGCAGTATCCTGGATGTTTACCGCTCTCTTTTTTGAATTTGCAGGCAAACGCATAGGTTCGCTGTCGGTGAACCTGCTGAGGCTGCTCTTTGCCTTTTTCCTATTGGGAGGAATGCTTTACTTTACAACAGGTTCAATGCTTCCCGTTGCCGCCGACGGCAAAACGTGGTTATGGATGTCCCTCTCGGGACTGGTGGGGTTTGTCTTTGGCGACATGTGCCTCTTTTACTCCTACATAATCATAACCGCCAGGTTTTCACAACTTCTGATGACCCTTGCCCCACCCTTTGCAGCACTGTTCGGATGGATGCTTTTGGCAGAGAAAATGTCTCCGATGGGTTTTCTGGGAATGACAGTAACGCTTACAGGAATTGCAATATCCATACTCAAACGCAACAGCAAATCCTCAGGGCAAACCAACACCACAAACTCTGCACAACCACAACATAACCAAGACTCTACACTCATAGCCGGCACCAGCAACCTCACAGTTGTCACCTGTTGCGACAAGGACAAAAAGAATGGATTTCTTAACAAACTCAAACCCAATGTCTCCCTACACCTTCCCCTCAAAGGGGTGTTACTTGGTATCGGGGGAGCCCTGGGCCAAGGTCTTGGAATTGTTTTGTCCAAACACGGGATGAACTTTTATGCAGAGTCTGCAGCCGGCACCGAAGCTGCCCAGTATATTCCATTTGCTGCCACCCAAATTAGGATAATCACCGGAGCAATAGGCTTCGCGCTCATAATCCTGCTTACAGGACGGGGCAAGATATTCATGGAGGGACTCCGCGACAGCAAAGCTCTAAAGGCAATATTCGGAGGTGCAATCTTTGGCCCTTTCCTGGGCGTGTCACTCTCGCTCATGGCTGTGCAGCACACCAACACCGCAATTGCCTCTACAATAATGGCCACAACCCCAATCATCATCCTTATCCCCTACGTGCTTTTTTACAAGAAAAAAGTTACATGGACAGAACTTGCCGGGGCAATACTCAGCGTAGGCGGTGTTGCACTATTCTTTTTGTAACAAAAAATTGGATTCTACTCAGTAACCAGCATTATCACAGGGTTGGATTCGTCGGTTAGGGTGGCGGCAATACTCTTCATCTCTGCAGAGTTACACTCTTTAGCCGCCTCTATGAAGTCAATCGCCTGTATAATGGCTATCATTTGCCCGTCGCGGGACACATGCAGAGGCCAAAACGAAGGTCCTCCGTCTATGTCATTTTCCAGCCGTCCAAGCAACGACTTTGCCTCTCCGGTGGATTTATCGAAAAGCACCCTGGTGAGTTTTTCCGGATTATTTTCCGAAGTCAAAATCCCAAAATTGAATGTAAGGAACAGATGGGTTTTGGATTCTTTGGTAAAAGCCGAAATAAGCTTAAGGGCTGATTCCCTCGCATTATTTTCTTCAATCATGAATTGTCCGTAATCAATCACATAGCTAAGGTAACCTGTTGTGTCATTAGGTTTATATGAAATAATTTTCTCATGATTGCCATCTACAATCATCAAAAAATCTTTATTCCTGTATGCCATAGGTAAATCACGCACAGTAAAGCCAGCAACAGGCCTTTCCTCTCCTGACCCGGGATTGTTTGCCTTTTTGTATTTTGCAATTTCGTAACCATCCGGAAACTCACCAATCAGGTTGCCATCTTTGTCCAGAAAGATCAGATCCTGTATTTTAGGATCCAACCTGAAAATTGAACAGACATACATTTCCCCGTTTTTCTTCATAAAAGAGCAATTGAAGCTTTTATCTCCAAAATTGTCCAATTTCACTTCCCTGATAGCACCATCTGTGTGATATTCAATAAACTTTCTTACAATTGGTGCATCAACCAACATCTCTGCACCTGTTTCGTAGTCATAATCAAACGAAAAACCTGACATTTCCAGAAACTCCCCAAACGCCCGGCCTTGCCTGCCAACACTGCCCAGGTATTTACCTTCAAGTGAAAAACGGTTGAGTTTATTTATCCTGTAGTCGGGCAGGTATATCACATTATTCTCGATATTGGCATGGATCACATTGCCTACCAATGACTCCTGGTTGGTTTCTAAAGGAATATAGAGCACCTTGGAGGCCACTTCGCTCAGCTTCACAACCTGCTCACTGCCAACCAACGGTTCCAAATAAACAGTTTTGACACCTTCGGCATCGGGAACAGCTTCGCCGCCTTTGCAAGAGGCAACCAACAGAACAACTGCAATTACAAATAATTTTTTCATATTCCTGATTTATTAGAAGGTTACAACAAAAAATTCTCTATGTTGTCCGGTGTAACCAAAGTAAAGGAACTACCCGGATAATTGTCCAAAAAAAGTTTTGGACTCTTGTATTTGGCTAAAGGATTGTACTTGAATTCGAATGAATCTATTGCACCATCTCCTTCCTCTATGTAATCGATCTCTTTTTGATCTGTAGTGCGCCAAAACCAGCTATTGCGCCATAGCAAACCATATTCAAGTCTCTTTTTCCTTTCGGAGATAATAAAATTTTCCCAAAGTGCACCAATATCACTTCTGTTCTCTGCAAATGAGAAATCGGCTATGACAGCATTGCGTATCCCATTGTCATAAAAATAGATTTTCTTACTGCTTTTCAGCTCATTCCTTAGATTTCGGCTAAAGGATCCCAAACGGAAAATCACATAACATTGCTCCAAAAGGATAACATACTTTTCTACTGTCTTTGAATCCAATTGACACATCTGACCCAACTCCGAATATGACACCTGATTGCCAACCTGATATGCAATCGCTTGCAATAGCTTCATCAGCTTTTCAGGCTTCTTGATTTGCTCCCACATCAATATATCTTTGTAAAGATAGCTGTCCGACAGCTGTTTCAGGATTTCCTTTTCCCTCCCGGGGTTGTTTGACACATCGGGATAATATCCATAAACCAGCCTGTGAGGAATTAATCTTTTTTCTTCAATTAATCCATGGTGAGCAACCATCTCTCCAAAAGAGAGAGGATACATTTTATATTCCCACTTGCGACCTGTAAGGGGTTCGTTGATTTCATTGGCCAGGTCAAATGAAGAGCTTCCCGTGGCTATCAACTGGATATCGGGGAGTTGGTCGACTACAAGCTTGAGTTTTATACCAATATCCTTAATCCTCTGAGCTTCGTCTATTATCAGGTATTTCTTACCTGCACAAATATACTTAAGCCTGGTAGAAGAAATGTTCTCAAAAAGATTTTGGACATCCAGCTCGTCTCCATTCAGCCACAATGAGTCCCCGGACCATCCAAAAAGTTCTTTTAACAAAGTAGTCTTACCTACCTGTCTGGCCCCCATCAAAACAATTGCTTTGCCGGTACTTATCTTGTCTTTAATGATTTTTTCCAGAAAGCGTTGTACCATATTTAATCTATTTCCAGTAAAAATACAATATTTTTGGATTTGAATCCACAAAAACAGCAATATTTTTGGATTCTACTCAGTAACCAGCATTATCACGGGGTTGGATTTGTCGGTTAGGGTGGCGGCAATCCTCCTCATCTCTGCAGAGTTACACTCTTTAGCCACCTCCACGAAATCAATCGCCTGGATAATGGCTATTAATTTTTTTTTGAAGGTAAAATCATGCGGTGAATAAATGGCCTAATCGCCGCATATTGTGCGGTGTATATTTGTTATGCGGCGAAAAAGATGTATATTTACCGCATATTAAGCGACGATTATGTATATACATCAAAAAGAGAACTGGACAGATTTCAAGTGGGATCACGAACAGATATTGCCATTACTTGGTAATGTCAGGCATTTACAGGGGAGGCTGATAGGTAAAATGGGGGATTTGGGATTCCGATTGCAGGAAGAAGCGATGCTTACCACTCTTACGTTGGATGTGCTGAAATCTTCCGAAATTGAAGGCGAACTGCTCAATAAAGAGCAGGTGCGTTCTTCAATTGCCCGACGTTTGGGGTTGGAAGTTTCGGGCTTGGTTGATTCGTCACGCAATGTGGATGGTATTGTTGAAGTTATGTTGGATGCAACACAACATTATAACCTCCCGTTGACGGACGGACGTCTGTTCGGATGGCACGCCGCACTATTCCCTACGGGCCACAGCGGCATGTATAAAATTGAAGTGGCCAAATTTAGAAGTGGTGAAATGCAAGTTGTTTCGGGAGCGATGGGTAAGGAAAAAGTCCACTACGAGGCTCCCAAAGGAGGGTTGGTAAAAATGGAAATGACCAAATTCCTGCAATGGTTCAACAACGGCGCACAGACCGACCCTGTGTTGAAAGCCGCCATCGCTCACTTTTGGTTCGTAACCATACATCCGTTCGACGATGGCAACGGACGCATAGCCAGAGCTGTTACCGACATGCAACTAACCCGCAGCGACGGTAGTCCTCAGCGGTTTTACAGTATGTCGAACCAAATACTTACCGAACGCAAAAAATATTACCAAATACTCGAACAAACGCAACGCAGCGACAGCGATATAACGGAATGGTTGGTATGGTTTTTATCCTGCCTAGAAAGGGCTTTGCAGAATAGTGAAGATATTCTGAATGCCGTGTTGGTTAAAGCTAGATTTTGGGATCAGCATCAGCAAACTAATTTAAACGAACGCCAGCGGTTGATCATAAATAAACTGTTGGACGGTTTTGACGGCAAACTTACCTCTTCCAAATGGGGAAAGATTGCAAAAGTTTCGTCCGATACAGCCTTGCGGGATATCCAAGACCTTATGGGCAAAGGAATTCTGCGGAAAGAGGCGCAAGGCGGGCGAAGCACGAGCTACGAATTGATTGTTGATTGAACAGAATATGATTTTAAATTTCTCTTTTGGATAATCATACTTTTTAACATAACTTCGCCGCTGCATTGGCGCCCTTCGGGGCTTAATAGGGAATGCCGTGAAAATCGGCAACAGTTCCCGCTGCTGTGAGTTCCATATATCTTTAGACACAATGTCACTGCCGTTTTGGTTACGGTGGGAAGGCGTCAAAAGAGGAACGAGTCAGAAGACCTGCCCATGCCTCGGATTTTTACAGACTACGGGCAATGGTCGGGTAATTTGGCGGTTTTCCATGACACAATGTGTCCGCCTGCTGTAAAATTCGATTGTTTATTATTAACAATTAGATTGCAGCGAAATGGAAAAATTCCGTAAACAATTTCCTTCATTTTCTACACTGGTTATCCTGTGCTGCCATGCCTTGCTTGCTCTGCACAAACCTGCATATTCGCAGGAAACAGGTGATAGTTCAAAAGTACATCTGATTCCCGAAGCCATTGTTTCGGCAAAAAAACACGGGCAGAGATTGTTCCTGTGCAGGAGCTTTCGGGTAAACAGCTACAAAGGCTGAGCGCTCATTCGGTTGCCGATGCTGTAAGGTATTTTTCGGGTGTGCAGATAAAGGATTATGGAGGGATTGGCGGGCTAAAGACCATTAACATCCGCAGCATGGGCAGCCACCATGTCGGAGTATTCTACGACGGGATCGAAATTGGCAATGCCCAGAACGGAGTGGTTGACCTCGGGAAGTTTTCGCTTGACAATATGGAGTCTATCTCCGTTTACAACGGCCAAAAGAGCTCTATCTTCCAACCGGCAAAAGACTTTGCCTCTGCAAGTTCCATATATATGACCACCCGCACACCCGCTTTTGGACCCGGTAAGGCAACCAATTTGAACATTGCCATCAAAGGTGGGTCATTCGAAACAATAAACCCCTCTTTACTTTGGGAGAGCAGCTTAACTGATAAAATAAGCAGTTCCGTAAGTGCAGAGTATATGGGTACTTCTGGCAAATACAAGTTCAGGTATGCAAAAAGAGACGGATACGACACCACCGAAGTACGTGAAAACGGTGACGTCAATGCATTGAGGATAGAAGGGGCGCTGTTTGGAAAAATACACAATGGAGAGTGGAAAGCCAAGGTTTACTATTACAATAGTGAGCGGGGCTACCCGGGAGCGGCTGTAAGGGAAGAGCCGGGAAAGTTCCGTCACCAGGACAGGCAGTGGGACGACAACCTCTTTGTTCAGGCCTCTTTTCGCAAAAGGGCGGGAAACTCTTACAGCTTTTTGTTGAATGCCAAATATGCTTACGACTATTTGCATTATTTATCGGACCCAAGGCTAGATGAGACAACCATGTATGTCAACAACCGGTACAGGCAGCACCAATCATACATATCAGCTGCAAACCTATTTTCATTGATTGACTGGCTCAGCCTCTCCCTCTCTGCCGATTTTCAGTGGAACACGCTCTCTGCCGACCTCACAGGTTTTGTATACCCACAAAGGTATACCTTACTGACTGCTGCTGCAGCGTCTGTCCGCCGCTCCAAACTTAACCTGCAGGTTAGCTTGTTGCACACTTATGTGAAGGATGTTACAGAAAAGGCGGGTGGCAGTGCCGGGGATAAATCGGAATTCACACCCACGATAATAGCGTCCTACAGGCCTTTCGATCAAAAAGAGCTTACCCTGCGGGCCTTTTACAAGAGGGTGTTCCGGATGCCGACTTTCAACGACCTCTATTACACTTTTATAGGCAATAAATATCTAAAACCCGAATACACTAACCAATACAACATAGGTTTCACATATGGCATTAACCCATCAAAGAGATTGGTCCGGGTGGAGCTGCAAACGGACATCTACTACAACCAGGTAAAGGATAAGATAATAGCAATGCCCACTTCCAACCAGTTCCGTTGGACAATGTTGAACCTGGGATATGTGGAAATCCGCGGGATGGACCTGGCCCTGCAAACCATGTGGAAGTTTGCTGGATGGGATCTCTCTGCAAGGCTAAACTACACATACCAAAAAGCTCAGGATTTCACCGACCCCCACAGCAAATACAACGGGGGGCAAATTCCCTATGTCCCGTGGCATAGCGGCTCTGCAATCATTGGTGCAGGTTTTGGAAAATGGAACCTGAACTACAGCTTTATCTATACTGGCGAACGCTACGAATCAGTAGCAAATATTCCCGAAAATCATGCCCAGCCATGGTACACCCACGATTTGTCGCTTTCCAGGGAGATTGCTCTAAAAAACGCCGAATGCAGGGTTACTGCAGAGGTGAACAACCTTCTCAACCAGCCTTATGAGGTGGTGCAATGGTATCCGATGCCAGGGATCAATTACAAAATCAAACTAAATATAATGTTATGAGAAAAATCCATTTTGCAATCTTAATTGCCCTTTTATTGACAGGCTCATGCAGGAAGGACGAATTCAAAAGTGAAATTGTCCCCTCTACTGCCACCAAGGTTACCGAGGCGGTGTACGGCAGCGAAATCAAAGGATTCTTCCTGCTCAACGAAGGGAACATGGGAAGCAACAAGGCTACCATAGACTATTTTGATTATGAAACAGGTTACTACCACAAGAACATCTTTGCAGAGCGCAACCCAGGTGTTGTAAAGGAGTTAGGAGATGTAGGAAATGACATTCAAATATATGGCAACAAACTTTATTCTGTCATTAATTGCTCCCATTTTGTTGAGGTGATGGATGTCCGCAGTGCAAAACATATTGCAGTGATTTCCATACCCAATTGCCGTTACATTGTTTTTGACAAAGGCTATGCATATGTCAGTTCTTATGCAGGACCGGTACAGATTGACCCCAATGCACGCTTAGGGTATGTGGCAAAGGTAGACACCGCAACCTTGCAAGTTGTGGCAGAGTGTGTAGTTGGTTACCAGCCCGAAGAGATGGTTGTTGTTGGCAACAAACTGTATGTTGCAAATTCTGGCGGTTACCGTGTGCCAAATTACGACAATACGGTATCTGTCATAGACTTGGACAGCTTTACCGAAATCGGCAAGATTGAAGTTGACATCAACCTCCACAGGATGGAAAAAGATAACCATGGTAATATTTATGTCTCTTCCCGTGGAGATTACTACGACATCCCATCCAAAACCTTTATCCTGGACCCTTCTGACGGCAGTATAAGCGATGTCCTAAACCCTCTGCCTTGCAGCAATATGACCATAGACGGTGATTTCCTGTGGCTTTACAGTACCGAATGGAATTACACAACGCAGTCCAACTCTGTCAGTTATGCGAAGGTAGACACACGCACCAAAAGGGTAGTTACCAATGCATTTATCACAGACGGAACAGAGTCCGGGATAACAATCCCATATGGGCTGGCAGTAAATCCTGAAAACGGGGAGTTCTTTGTAACCGATGCAAAGGACTATGTGACCCCTGGAACCCTCTACTGCTTTAACTCCGATGGTACAAAAAAATGGGAGATTGAGACAGGGGATATTCCTGCTCATATTGTATTTACCCGGCATAAACTTGCAAGCAAATGAATAATCAGTCATTCCGGATAACCATCCTGATGACAATTAATGACATATTTAATTAAACAAATTAAAAATGAAAAAAGTAACATTTTATCTAATCCTGCTGTTTGCAGTTGTCCTTTACTCATGTGAGAAAGAGAATCCTGTTGTCAACCCCAACGTTACCATCACTATAGACGGGGTAACACCTGGAGAAGCGGTTAATCTGGTCCAGGATAATTTTGTAATCTTGAAGGCCCAGGTAGATGTCACCTCCGATTTTTCTTTGGCATGGAGTGTAAACGGGGTAGAAAAATCCAATGAAATCTATTACAAATATGTAGCCCATGAAGTGGGAGAATACCAGGTTACCCTCAAGGTCTTCACACCCGAGGGTGGAGTTGCAACCACCTCTTTCAAGGTGGTGGTTACCGGCAAATACAAAGAGGGAACCTTCATTCTAAACGAGGGCAACATGACTTCGGGAAATGGATCCATTGTATTCATCAATCCGCAGGGAGTGGCAACAGACAGTTCGTACTGGCGTGCCAACGGTTCATTCCTGGGAAACACTCCGCTGGATCTTTTCATTGCCGACAATAGAATGTACATAGTTTGTCAAAACGGAGACAGGACGGGCGGAGACGGGATTCTGGTAGTAGCCGATGCCGGGACATTGCAAAAGAAAGCTGCTTATAACCAAGAGCTCTCTGCCCTCTCATGGCCAACTCATGTAGCAGTAATAGGTGACGACGCATACATTCGTGACAACAAAGGGATTTACAAATTCGACATGGTTACCATGGAGTTATTATTTGTAGAGGGTTCCAAAGGTGCTGCCAAAAACAGGATGGCTGTCATAGGTAACAAAGTGTTTGTCCCGGCAGGTAAAAACTTGTACGTAATCAAGGATGGAGCAATTATTGAGACCATGGCAATGTCCGGCTCCATATCCGGTGTGATAAAGAGCTCCGATAACAACATATATGTCTCTTGTACTACCAACCCTGCTACCATAATCAAAATCAAAGCCTCCGACCATTCTGTCATCCAAACCAATACAATTGCAGAGGCAAAGGTAGGAGCCGGTTGGGGTGCCACCCCGGGAATCAGTGCAAAAGGTGATACCCTCTACTTTAGCAATGCCTCCACAAAAATATACCGTCATATCTTTAGCAAAGGGCAGACGGAATACATGACCGATGTAAAAGAACATGTTCAAAATGCCGGAATTGTCTACAACAACCTTGCTGTCCATCCGGTATCGGGAGAGGTATATTTCAATACAATCAAAGGCTATGGACTTGACTACCTCATAAACAGCATCTCGGTTTTCAACTTTGGAAAACAAACTCCGGTATTGAAGGCAGAATACAAAAACCTTACTCAGTTCCCTGCAGGGATTTTCTTTACGTATGATTTTTAAAATTTTTGTTAAAATGAATAAAAACATTTTTGGGTATTTGCTCATATCCCTCTTTTTGTTGGTTTTTGCCAATTCTTGTGAAAAGGAAGAGCATGTTCCCTATAAACTTTTAAGGGAAGATATCAAGATTGAGGAACCCATTGGCGGCTTCTTCGCAATTATTAACGAACAATTGAATATAACAGTAAAATCTGCATCAGATGATGGCATAGGCTATATCTGGTTTTTAGACGAGGATGAGATTAGTCGTGATAAGAATTTAAACTACACTTTTGACAGGGCAGGAGAATTCAAGCTATCATTGCATGTTTCCCAATTGAACCTTAAATATATCTACGAATACGATATTACTGTAGGTTTTGAAAAAATCCCAAGTCCTTCAGAGGAATCCTCTGCATATATAACTAAAATCCTTGACTTTATGCCGGCAATCGGACAATTCACAAACAAGCTTCCTGTGTACACCGAAGGTGACAACCAAGAGAGTATGAATCAGAAGGTATTGGCTGCAATTGGAAATAATAAGCGGGGCATGATTTCTTTAGGTGGTTTTGGCGGATATGTAGTTGTGGGGTTTGACCATACTATACCCAACGTCAAAGGAAAAAGGGATTTCCGTGTAATTGCAAATGCATTTTATTCTGCTGCAAATCCCGACTCTAACGCTCCGGAGGGAGGCAGTTGTGAGCCAGGTGTAATAATGGTGGCATATGATGCCAATAAAAACGGGGTGCCGGACGATAACGAATGGTATGAGATTGCCGGCAGTGCCCATGAAGACCCCGCAAAGGAGCTTTGGTACCAAAAAGCGGTTGATGCAGGTAACGATGTAAACGTTTATTACGATTACGAGATAACCTATCATCGTCCCCTGGCAGAGCCAGAATCTCAGGATCAATGGGCTACTTATATCAGGTGGGAAGACAACAAAGGAAATTTGGGTTACAAGGTCAAAAACGGTTTCCACAAACAATCTTACTACCCTCTTTGGGCAACAGGAGACAAGCTCACATTCAAGGGTACCCGCCTGCCCCAAAACGGAGTTGACGAAAGTGGGGCTGGCAGCTATTATGTCCTTTATAAATTCAGGTATGGTTATGCCGACAACGAAAACAATTCAAAAGACGAATCTGCAATTGATATTAGTTGGGCAGTAAATAAAAAGAGACAAAAAGTGAATTTACCGGGTGTGGATTTCATAAAGATTTACAGCGGAGTCAACCAGGAAAATGGTTGGCTTGGTGAATGCTCCACAGAAATCACCGGCATTGAAGACCTCCATGTGCTAGGAGTGAGTATAGACACAAGGTCCGAACAATAACTCTTAATAATAGGGAATGACTAATTAATATCGGCGTGGTCGATAAAATCCTGATGAACTTTAACCGGACGGCACATTTATTTACGTCGATACTCTGGACGAAGATTTTTGCCGTCGTGTTCCTTGCCTTGTCCTGTTTGGGAACTAAAGGAGTGAAAGACGAGAAAATCACATGGAACAGAATCTACGTGTGTCTGACGTTCGGTTTTATTTTCTTCTTTCTCAATTGGTGGATACTGGCTTCGCCGCTTCCGGCAGTAGCCAATGCAGGGCTGTACATTTTTACTATGGCTGTCGGATATATATTGCTCCTGATGGGCGGTATATGGATGAGCCGTTTGCTGAAAAACAATATGTTCGATGACGTGTTCAACCTCGAAAACGAATCCTTTATGCAGGAAACAAAGCTGATGGTCAATGATTATTCGGTGAACCTGCCTACGCGGTTCTGGTACAAAAAGAAGCAATGGAAAGGGTGGATAAACATTGTAAACCCGTTTAGGGCAAGCATGGTGCTGGGTACGCCGGGTTCCGGTAAGTCCTACGCGATTGTCAATAATTACATCAAACAGCAAATCGAGAAGGGATTTTCGATGTACTGTTACGACTTCAAATTTCCGGACTTATCAACCATTACGTATAATCATTTGCTCAATAACCGTGAGGGTTACAGCAAAGTTCCGACCTTTTATGTAATCAATTTTGACGACCCTTCCCGTTCGCAACGCTGCAATCCGATTAACCCGTCGTTCATGGAAGATATATCGGACGCTTACGAATCGGCGTACACAATTATGCTGAACCTCAATAAGTCATGGGTGCAGAAGCAGGGCGATTTTTTTGTGGAATCGCCGATTATCCTGTTCGCAGCTATAATATGGTACTTGCGGATTTATCAGGACGGGAAGTATTGCACGTTCCCGCACGCCATCGAGTTTTTGAATAAGCGTTACGAAGATATTTTCCCAATTTTGACAAGTTACTCGGAGTTAGAAAACTACCTTAGTCCCTTTATGGATGCGTGGTTAGGCGGAGCGATGGAGCAGTTGCAAGGCCAGATAGCCAGTGCGAAAATCCCGCTTTCGCGTATGATTTCGCCGCAACTTTATTGGGTGATGTCGGGCGATGAATTTACGCTGGATATTAATAACCCCGACGACCCGAAAATACTTTGTGTCGGTAACAACCCCGACAGGCAAAACATTTACGGGGCGGCGTTGGGGCTATATAATTCGCGCATTGTGAAGTTGATAAATAAAAAGGGGCAACTAAAATCATCGGTGATTATTGACGAGTTACCGACGATTTATTTCAAAGGGCTGGATAACCTGATTGCCACAGCGCGAAGCAACATGGTGGCAGTATTACTCGGGTTTCAGGACTTTTCGCAGTTGAAACGCGACTATGGCGACAAAGAAGCCGCCGTCGTGATGAACACGGTCGGAAACATCTTTTCCGGGCAGGTGGTTGGTGACACGGCCAAAACCCTTTCCGACCGCTTCGGGAAAGTGTTACAGAAACGCCAGTCCATGACCATCAACCGCAACGATAAATCGACTTCCATTTCTACGCAGATGGATTCGTTGATACCGCCGTCCAAAATTTCCAATCTTACGCAGGGGCTATTTGTGGGCGCGGTAGCGGACAATTTCGACGAACGGATAGAACAGAAGATTTTCCATTGTGAAATCGTGGTTGATAACGAGCGGGTAGCTGCCGAAACAAAGGCTTACCGGAAGATACCCGTTATTACCAACTTTGTAGATGAAACCGGCGTGGATAGGATGAAGGAAATGATTAAGGCGAATTACGACCAAATCAAAGCCGACGTGAAACAGATAGTCGCTGTCGAGTTGCAACGCCTGAAAGATGACCCGGAGTTGTGTAAGTTGCTGCCGAAGGAGGAATAGGTGCAAAAAGAGCGTAGTCGGTATTTTCAACTACGCTCTTTCGCTTTGCTGCTTATTTTCTTTTCCCACTTTTTTCTCGTTGAGAAAGTGCACTTCCTGCGGCGGTTTTGCTCGTGGAACTTGTCCGTCCATCTCTCAATACCTTTGATGCGGCAGTAGCAGCGGCTTTACCAGTAACTTTTTTAGCCATTACTTTCAAGTTTCGTTTTCAATCCGAACAATGCAGGTGGATTGATTCCTGCTTAAAGCCATCTTTCCATATGGTTGACTTTATACACCATGATTAATGTATTCCACCACCATGCCAAGTCCCCGTGGCGACCCAAATTTCATAGTGAAGCAACCATTCGCTTGTCCACGGGATAATCGTTCTTGCAATCATCCTGCATTCGTTCCACTCATTCATACGTCTATGATATAGGCATAAATGCTGTTTTTCTTGGTCGCAAATATGTGGTAGTCTTGTTGTATCTTTGGCTAAGGGTAGAGGATTTGGATTAATCACGTATATGTCAGGGTCTTTACCCATACTGTATTCTATCCTTATATCATAGGTTATGCTTAATTCGGAAGGTTGTAGTTTTCCTTCCCAAATCAATCCCTTTCCAAATCTGACTATTTTCAAAGTAGAATCAGGGAAGAAATGCCGAAGCATTCCCCCCTGTGCAAACATTGAAATAGGTCTTTTTTTAGTCATTACCATGAAAATTGTGTGCTGCGGCAGCGACACTGCCAACTGTACTAAGAATTCCTGTACCTGTTGCCATTTTTAACGTCCCATTTTCCCGAAGGTTGAGATTTTTGTCGCCAAATGCTGAAAATGTTTTCGTCACGGCCTGTTCTCCAAACGGTTTTTTCATTGATTCGGAAATGTTATGCAAACCTCTTTGCTGGATGATGGTTTGAATGTCATGTTCTACTTGGTCGAGCCACTTATAAAAGTTCTTTTCTCGTTGTGGGTGTTCTACCCATTTATCTGCAAAATTTTCTTCTGGATTTACTGGATTTGGAACCCATTTAATAACCCTACCTACACTTGGTTCATAACGGCTTTCGATATAGTTCCGCATGGTAGTAGCCACACTCATTAATGCGTCAATGATAGATGTTTCTTTATTATAGGCCATTGATGCCAATGTAGTTATAATAATAGATATTGGCTTGTCGTCATCCCCGTTGAACATCATATCTCGATGGCGTTTCAATATTTGAACAACTCGTTGAAGTGGTAGTTTTTCTTTATGATACTTCGGAACTGGATTAACGGCTTCCGACAGCATCATGGACTTTCGCAACACTGTAACATCGGCGGCGTTGAAAAACCACCAGCCATAACCAAATGGATTACTTTTCATCCAATTTTCAGCAACCGTATCCGTATAATAGTTGTCTTGCTTATTATCGGTAATACGTATTGCCAACGATTCGTAATTCTTATCCAATGCCGTAGCAGAAAATGCTTTTTCAAGCACTATATTGTATCCACTACTAACAATACTCGGAAGAATATCCATGTGATAATTGGAACTATCCGCATATTTTAATGTCCAACACCTTCGACCTTCCTCATCAAGCATTTTTTTGTAAAGTTCGTTGTCTTTGAGGCGATTCCCGACTACTTGTTTGAGATGGTATTGTGTCCACTGCGAATTCTTTCCTGTTAGTTCGCACACAAGGTCTATATCCAAATCATCCTCCTCACATACAGGCTTAATCATTGTTCCGAGCATAAACGAACCTTGCGGACGAATGACTGGTTTATACAGTGCAAGCGATGATTCGGGCTTAGCCAACCATTCGCCAACTGCACCATAACTACTAACTGCGGCGTTGTATTGAGTTTCTGTAATATCCAACGTTTCGCCGAGCGTTTCTAAAATTTCGCTAAACTGTCTTTTTTCTTCTTGAGTTAACATATCTAATTAATTTATTGTTATTGTCTTATAAAAACCACCCTTTGCCTTATTCTCATCATATATCACCAAAGGCATATCGGCTTTAGGCATCCATACTCGCCCTAATTCAACCGATGCGGAAACAGGCATGGCTGGAAAAACATGTAAGCCTATGCAACCATGATGCGCTTTGATTTTATCAAAGGTATGTCGGACTGTACGTCGAAAATCAGATAGTAAAGTTTCTTTTTTCAAAAAGTCGTTATTGGGTGTGCCGCTTATTGTGATTTCCCATATACTTACGTTGTCCCCCAATATTTTTTCAACTCTATCGTATGCTACGATTGCACTCAAACTAAATACAAGTACAGGAGTTTTCGTTTTATTGGCAGGTTCACGAAGAATATATCTAATATCGGGAGATGCCGTTTGCCACTTCCATGTAGAAGGTTCCCTATGTTTTTGATACACCTTTACATTATTCAAATCATTCAATAGAACCCCGAACTTTATAAGCAACGGTTGTGGCGCAATAGCAAACACGGAATAGTGGTCGGTATTACCTTGCATCAACCGAGGTTTTATTTTCTGATTGAACTGTGTGAGCAGATTGGTTTCTTCTGCCAACCAATAAGTATCCATATCGTCCGAAAAAGGAGCATTTTTTAGCCCCAATTCAATCGGATAATCATTTGTAGGGTAATAATCGTATAGCAATGCTTCGTTTGCCAACTGGTAGGATAAAGGAGAATTGTTTGCACCGATATTCGCCCCGTACAAAATTATTTCACTGGACATATTTGGAGCAATGGCCGTAATCCGCCTAATACGTTCTTCGTGTTTCTGCTTCATTGCCAACAAGCGAGATTCAGGATGCCCTGCAATATCATATTTGTCAATTAAATTATGGTGTTCATTACACAGTAACATTAAGTTACTTATATCATCGCAGAGTAATTTTGAGCGTTTAACATCGCCTCTTGGCCCATTTGGTTCATCGGCAACTATATGGGCAATATAGGCACTGTTGTACCTTTTCTTGGTTAAAATATCGGTATGCAACACCTTGTTACATCCCTCATACTCACATCTTCCTGCGGAGATTGCCCAAAGGAGATTCTGGTTTTTAGTGCTAATGCTTGTTTTACTCATTATATACTATCAATTTATTCATTGCCTTTTACTTATATACCACATTCCGTTAGGGATTTTACAACTCATTCGACACATTATGTTTATATTTGCAAAATAATTGGTATCCCTCAATCATATACTAATTCCGTTAGTAACGCTTTTGCGTATATAAATGAAGCAAGAGAAAAAGGAAATAATGGATTTTGAAAGCATGCCTGGCTCGGAACTAATCGAGTTTATTTCTTGGAAAGACGAATATCCAAGGGAAGCGGAGCAGGCTTTTACTGTATTTTGCAGCAAGTACGAAACAGACTTGATACGAAAAGCAGAAATATATTGTTCTAAATTTGGCTATAGTGAGGTAGAAGCCTTATTGGTAGCAAATTGTACTTTTGCGAGAGTATGGAAATATCCGACTTTCGATGCAAAGAAGTCCAAAACAAAAAACATAGATAATGCCATAATCATATGGATGACAAGGATAATGTACACCCAAATAATTCTACTTGGAGAAAGAAGTACCTGTGCAGAACCTTCCCAAGAAGAAGATTTATCCGTTATTTCCGATGTAGATGAGTTAATTCAATTCCATATTGGCGACGATTTGGAAAAAAGAAAAGAGCTACGGGTGAGGTTGGAAATTATTAATAGTGCATTATTAGGCTTATCTGAGAAGCACAAGACAATCTACCTGACATACAAAGCGTATGAAGAAGTGGGTAAGAATATTCCACGTTCGGTTAGTAAAAAATTGCGAGAACAACTCGATTTGACCCAAAATACAATTCGGGTATATAAAATGGAAGCAAATCAGCATATTTCAGATTATTTAGCAAAAGTCAATGGCAACAGATAAAAAACATAGCGGAAAAGTGGATATGAATAACTTAAATGAATGGTTACGTTCTACAGGTTTTTTATTTCCAATAAATGAATTGGAACTTGCACGGTTCAATGAATTGTATGCAGACTATGACTTTAAATTAAAAGATGCTTCAATTGATGTTAAGTCGATAATTGAAGGAAATATATGTTCCTGTAATACAAGGGTGCTTAGAATTGTCAAAACTGATGAAATGAATGGTGAGATTGAAGGATTGAAAATGGTTGCACGAAAAGGACAAGAAGTTCCGAAACATATCCTTGACAAAATGACCCAAAAGCATCGCAAAAATAACGATGGCGAAGAACAATAATCCAAAAGTTAAAAGACTGGCGGAATGTATTGCCTTGCAATTCGATGAAAAAATCACGCCGCTTGAACAAATTGTTGCAGATGAAGAATTGGATGTTTTTTACGACAATTACGAAAGCAATACATTTGACGGGATGACCATTTTCGATAATGGGAAATTTTACATACACCTTAATATTGACAAACATAACAGTCCTAATACAGATAGAGGAAGATTTACCTTAGCACATGAACTTGGTCATTATTTTATTGACACTCATAGAATAGGCTTGAAAAATGGATTGTTAGAACCTCACCCTTCGCATACTAACCAAAAACAATTTTATGCTATTGAACGTGAGGCAGATTATTTTGCATCATGTTTACTAATGCCTGAAACACGATTCCGACAAGACGTAGGAAATAAGAAATTTGGTATTGAGGTAATAGATTTCTTGAGGAAAGAATACAAAGTAAGTAGAACTGTATGTGCCTTACGATTTGCTGATATTGGAAATTACCCTCTTTTGGTCATATATGCGGAAAATAACATTATCCGATGGGCTTATCCAAGTGAGGATTTTCCTTTTAAACAATTGATTAACGACAGTGTTGTCCCTCGAAATACTGTGATGGGTGACTATTTTAATAACAACCACGTTGCTGATGTATTTAAAACGGAGCAAGTTTGGGCAATAGATTGCTTTAAATATGTTAGAGATGAAGACCTGCAAAGAAAATTCTACGAGCATTGCATTTCGTATCAAAACTCTGCATTGAGTATTTTTTGGGAAGATTAAGCTAAAACGGCACCAAATTTACTCAGTCTTGTAGCAGGAATAGTAAATGACAAGAGCCGCTTTCATGCGGCTCTTGTTGGCTTGTGACAGAGTGGGGAGTCGAACCCCAAGGCAACAGGCATTTTACCTTAAAGCTGTGTGTCTTCTTAGTTTTTGGGATACGAATCTGGCACTATCAGACTTGTCATAGCCACCCCTGTTTTTACCCATAGTTTATTCTTTTCCATAAGCTGTTCTCCTCTTACTTTTAATTGATTAGTAATGTTATTCACAAGATTGAATGTCCCAAAATATCCAGTCGCTAAACTGAATAAGTTAGGCGGAACCCCAAATTTCAAAGACACACAATATAATAAAGCTACTAAACCCCAATGTTATATATGGCCGCAAAGATAGCCAAATATTTCTACAAGTGGCATCTTGCACATCCAGCACATTGCCATAAAATGTCAAAAAGCGGTTGAAGAGCGTACTTCAAATCCGAATTATAGGCAGGCAAAGTAATAAATGGGAGAGGAATCGACGGATAGTTCACTAATCGCATAGTTCCATCCTGCATACAAAAACGTATATCTTTCATATTGTGAAAATAAACACTAATTAGGTAGGGTTCTTCTATGTTAAATTGGCGCATTACTTTTAGGCTGTTAGCAACACTCTCTAATATATTCTGATATATATGTTCACCTGAAATGCAATCAACAGATTTGCCGGGTTGTATTTCTTTGGGAAAGAAAAATTGAGTGGAATATAATTCGACTACACCATTACGAATAATTTGTACATATCCACTATGGGTATTATTATCATAAGCCGCATAACCATCAATATTGTAGAATGGAGTTGCTCCAGACCTTCTACCCATTGGTAGCATGAGAGTACCAATGCCCATATTATATGCAGGTGAAATATCTATTCCTTTTTCATCGAGAAATGAATATGGGATAATGTGAATTGCACAGAATCGATTCGTATTCAACATTGGAAAAGATTCCTTATTTAATATTTTTTTTATTCTTTCATCCCTGTATGCGAGGACTTTATCTTTTAAAACCTGATTTTTCATGAACATATCGTTTAATTCAAAAACATCTACTAAATATTTGCCCGTGTTTTTTCTTCGATAAAACCTGTTTGAATCATTGAATGTAACCATTGCAGGTAATCCAAGACCTTTGGGAATACCAAGTACCAAAACCTTATCGCCTTTGACATCTACTATGTGAGGAATGACAAATGCAATACTCGGCTCTGTATTGCTTCGTATTAAATCTTCGATTTTTTGAAATAATTTATCTTCATTCTCATCGGGAATGGCTACAATCTTTTCAGGAGTCCCCGTATTGTGCCCATTTTCATCCTTCTTTTCTTCTATTCCGAATATTATACATCCACCATCTGTGTTGTGAAAGGATGTTATATCTCCCAGAAACTCTTTTTTATCAGCATCTTTGGAAATGTTTAATTCCCTCTTATAATCCAGTGTCTTTGTTTCTTTCACCCCATTATCAACAAGGCGTTGAATATCCTCTGCCGTTAATGAATCGGCTCTTTTACCGAATAGATACATAAAATAGTTATTTAATTTTCACAAAGATAGGCTTTTTCGGTGGCTCCATTAAGAAAACTGGAACCCTTTTTACTTTTTCGCACTTTCCCCCAGCCACTCCCGGACACAAGCATCCACTGCCCCGAAACATCGTTATCACTCAAAAAGTTAGCTATAATTTCGCCGATGCATCGCTATTGGTGCTAACTAAAAAATCGTTTTTTATGAGTGCAATTAAAAAATCTCCGAAAGACACCGTTGTCCTCTGTCTGGTAGACGAGAACGGTAAATTGAAGGGCGTGTCCGGCGTGCAACCCGACGGCCAGCCCAAGACGGCGGAACCCACCACCAAGAATCAGGCGGATTTCCTTGTCGTGGACAAGAACAGCAACGCGCTGGAAAACTTCTTCAAGAATTTTCTCACGCAAGCCAAGAACCCCAAGCATACGGGTTTCTATGCTTTCTCGGTGAACACCGTCGAGCGAGCGGGGCGTTTCCTCGAAAACCTTATCAAAGAGAAGCCGGACGACAAGGTGTTGGCTCCGTACCGCGTCGAACCGCAAGCATTTCTCGATGCGAAGCAGGGCAAAGAAGTAGCGCAGGAACCCGCCGGACGTTTCCAACCCTTAGACCTGAACAAAGTCGATTGGCAGAAAGTCGATAATCTCGGCGTACCGCCACAAGCGTTGGACAGCGCGTTCAAGTCGATGCTGTGGGGACATAAATCGCCCGACCTCGTGGATATTAAGCCCACCATCAACGGGCAGGAGTTTCCCGCACAGGCGCGGGTATCGCTCGAAGCCCAGCCCGACGGCAGTATCGAGCCGGTGATACATCCCAAGCAGGAGAAGCCCGACTTCGACAAGCCGTTCATGGGCGTTACCTTTTCCAAAGAGGACATCGACAGCTTCAAACAGAGCGGACACGGTGGGCGCGTGTTCGACCTTGAAAAAACGCCGGGCGGCGAAAAAGTTCCGTCGCTCGTTTCGCTCGACCCCAAGACGAACCGTTTTGAAGCCGTTGCGCTGACCGACATCCGCGTGGGCGAAACGCTCAAAGGGGCGAAACTCTCTGCCGAACAACAGGACGGGTTACGCTCCGGCAAGGCCGTTTGGGTGGAAGGCATGGAGCAGAAAACGAAGAACCCCGGCGACGAACCCAAGCTGATGAACCGCTTTGTGCAGTTCAACGCCGCCAACAAGAATTTCGACTTCAAATTCAGCCCGGAGCAGAAGCAGGCTTACGAGGAAAAGAAATCGGCCAAGCAGGATGCCCCGCAACAGGAGCAACGGCAATCGAAAGGGCAGAAAGTCGGCGAAGTGTTCGTACCCCGTGTGTTGCTCGGTGTCAAGTTATCCAACGAGCAGTTCAAATCGCTGACCGAAGGCAAGGCGACTTACATCAAGGATATGGAGCGTCCGCAGAAGCAAGGCGAACAGAAAGTCGAAGTCACCGACGCGAAGGGTGAAAAGTTCAACGCCTACGTGAAGCCCAGCCAAGAGGAAGGCAAGTTGAAGTTCTACAAATGGAACCCCGACCAAGCGAAAAAACAGGGTGCGGAAGTGAAGCCCGCCGCCGAATCCAAGACACAGGTCGCCGTGAACAACGACGGCAAAACCAACGAGGCGACCAAGCATTCGCCGGAGCCGTTGAAGAAAGGACAGCAACAGCCCACCGAAAAGCAGGCCGAGAAAAAAGAGCAGAAGCAATCCGAAAAGCAAGGCCAGTCCCCGGCCAAGCCCAAGAAAGGCAAAGGCTTGAAAATGTAATCCGAATTATTTACCACTAAAAAATCAGTAAACAATGAAAGTAATAATAGCAGAAAAACCATCGGTGGCGCGTAGTATTGCCGCCATCGTGGGAGCCGCGTCCAAGCAGGACGGGTATTTGGAGGGAAACGGCTATGCCGTTACATGGGCGTTCGGCCACCTCGTCGGATTGGCGATGCCCGAAGCCTACGGTTTCGCAGGATTCAAACGGGAAAACCTACCCATTTTGCCGAAAGAATTTATCCTGACGCCGCGTCAGATAAAGGAAGGCAAGGAATACAAATCCGACCCCGGCGCCATGAAGCAACTCAAAATCATTAAAGATTTGTTCAATCGTGCCGACAGCATTATCGTGGGCACGGATGCGGGAAGAGAAGGCGAATTAATTCATCGCTTTATCTACGATTATGTAGGTTGTAACAAGCCCTGTGAGCGGCTTTGGATAAGCTCGCTTACCAACAAAGCTATCCGTGAGGGCTTGCAGAACCTTCGCCCCGGGCGCGATTACGACAACCTGTATTTGTCGGCCAAAGCCCGTTCGTGTGCCGATTGGGTAGTCGGGATTAATGTAAGCCAGTCCCTTTCGATTGCTGCCGGAAGCGGCGTGTGGTCACTTGGTCGGGTGCAAACGCCTACGCTGGCGATGATATGCAGCCGCTATTTGGAAAATAAGGATTTCAAACCGCAAACGTACTTCAAACTGAAGCTGCATACTGCCAAAGATGCGACTGCTTTTGCCGTGTTGTCTGCCGACAAGTACGACAGCCGCGCCGTTGCCGATGAAACACTGCAACGGGTACAGGCTGCCGGAACGGTTCGGGTTACGGGCATCGAACGCAAGGAAGTGAAGCAGGAACCTCCGCTTTTGTACGACCTCACCACGCTTCAAAAGGAAGCCAACAGCAAGCATGGTTTTTCGGCGGATAAAACGCTGAATATCGCACAAGCGTTATACGAAGCCAAGAAAATTTCATATCCTCGTACCGGAAGCCGCTATATTTCCGCCGACGTGATGGATGAGATACCGCAGCTTATCGCCACGTTGAAAGCGCATCCCCGTTTCGGTGCGTATGCCGAGGGCATGGAAAATATCGTATTGAATATCCGTAGCGTGGACGACAAGAAAGTGACCGACCACCATGCGTTAATCATTACAGGTGAAGCCGACGACGGATTATCCGGCGACGAACGCATTATTTATGATATGGTGGCGGGGCGTATGCTTGAATCATTTTCCAATAAGTGCGTTAAAGAGAACCCCGCCGTAACGCTCGACGCGGGCGGCGTACACTTTTCCGCACGGGGCAGCGTTACGCTCGTCCCCGGTTGGCGGGCTGTGTTTAACCATACGGACGAGCCAAACGAAAAGGACGATGACGAAACCGCTTTACCCGTCCTCGCCGAAGGAGAGGCTTTGCCTGTACGCGAAATTGAAGTACAGGAAAAGCAGACCAAGCCCCGCCCGTTGCATACGGAATCCTCGTTGCTCGGAGCAATGGAATCGTGCGAAAAAGATTGCGCAAGCGAAGAAGAACGTGAGGCGATGAAGGACAGCGGCATCGGAACGCCCGCTACCCGCGCCGCTGTGATTGAAACATTGTTTTCCCGTGAATACGTGGTGCGTGAAAAGAAAGCCATCATTCCGACCAGCAAGGGATTGATGGTGTACCTTGCCGTGAAAGACAAGAAGATTGCCGACGTGGGTATGACAGGCCAATGGGAACACGCCCTATTGAGAATCGGCACGGGCGATATGGATGCCGCCACGTTACACCGTTCAATTGAAGTCTATGCTTCGCAAATCACTACGGAATTGCTTTCTATCGCTTTTGAACGCAAGGACGACCGCGCCGGATGCGATTGTCCTCAATGTAAAACGGGTAAGGTTACGTTTTTCCCGAAGGTAGCCAAGTGTAAAAATGAAGCCTGCGGGCTGACGGTTTTCCGTTCGATTGCCGGAAAGGAATTAACGGACAGTCAATTGATAGACCTTTTGACGAAAGGCAAAACGCCGCTCATAAAGGGCTTCAAAAGCAAGGCGGGCAAAGCCTTCGATGCGCATGTAAAATTGGACGGCGAGTATAAAACCGCTTTCGAGTTCCCGCAAAAGTCCGGCGCAAACAAAGGCAAATCGAAGTAATTGCGTATCTTTGCCACTGAAAAATCGCGTCAGTGCTATGGGGACATAACATTGTTTAACGCTGATTTTTTAGTGGGGGCATCCGGGGCATAGCTTCGGATGCCTGTTTTTATTACGGTCTTCAAAAATAGAAAGATAAATCCACATTTACTTTATGTTCTGACAAACCATTGAATTTATCTAAATCTCTTTGTTCTTTGCATTTATATAAAGTTCTAAATTCAAATCCAAAGCTATTATTCAATTCTTCTAATTTAGAATATTTCAACCATATTATGTATTTATCTCCATTGTATGAAAACAATAAATATTCTCGAGAGTTGGTAAGAGGAGATGCGTCAAATTGAAAATATGCAATTAATAAATTTTTGATTGAAGAAGGGAGATTTTCAATATCCAAAAACGGAATAGGTTCATTAATAGACCTGTCGGGAATACCAATATCTAAAGACGGAATATAGTGCCTAAATAAGATATGTACGAAAGAATAAATATTCACGACGATACTTCCACCTAATACATCTAATTGAATGAACTTATCTGTCTTTCCATCAAAGAATAATTTAACCTTATAATAGATAAAAAAAGCTATCGCATACAAATGTTTTATGTGACTATTATAGTCCGCTTCTGATATTTTACCTTCGTTATAGATTAGTTCTAAATCCTTTAGCCTTCTATTTAATTCTATAGATATGACATTAAAGTATTTCCCTTTTTTTGTTCCCAGTTGCTTTTTCCATTCATCATAATATGAATCAAACCATGCTTTGTCTTTTGTCATGGTTTGAGCATCAATTATATCTCCAAACGGATTTTTTGTTGGCTTATCAAAATTCAGATTGTCGGAATATATAAGTATTAACTTGTTAAAATAATACTCAGCGGCTTCATTTATTGTTGATAAATCAAAGCATTTAACACCTTTGTCATCTCTAAGGATATACATATTCTTGAAGAGAAAATCCTTCTCATGTGTTTTTAACCTCTTTATTTCTGTCCTTTGATAATAATATTTATATAAGTATCTCTCCAATGGAATTTTGGTATCCTCCATATTGAACTTCTGTAATTGACTATATTCGTATAACATGATTCCTTCTTATCTAATTTTGCTTGTAAAGGTAGCAAATCTCTGAAATACAGTAACAAATTAAAGCCTCTTTATCTTCTGTAAAAATGTGCTATCCATATCAATTCGATTAAAAGTGCTTCGTTTTCTCTCAAACACTCGCCATAATCTCATCAATTATCCTTTATAACTTACATCATACCAGAGCTTCTCAATCCTGATTTTATTGGCTATATGTCACCATTACAGGCAAGCATTTCTAAGGTCTTTTCCAGATTTAACGAAGGTCTTCCCATTTCCCATTACAACCTTCAAACTAACAAGGATTAGTGCCACTATCCGTGCTTCCTGTCAATCCATGACTTGCCGAATATCCCATTACCGGTTTCGTGTATTCATCGGGCAAAGGTGTTTACGGCTTCTTAACGGGTTGTCAAGTTCGGGGCGCAGGCGGTTTTGACGAAAAATCTTCCTCTTTCCCTTCGGGCGAGCGTATTGTTTCGCAAAAAACTTGACATCCCTAAAGCCTACACCGTGAATCGCCCATGAAAACAACGACTGTATGGTCATAAAAAATGGAAGTCATGGAAAATTTATCAGAAGCACGGGTTTATGTAGGCACTTATTCAAAGTACAATGAAGGTTCAATCTTCGGAAAATGGTTAGACCTTTCGGATTATTCCGATAAAGAAGAGTTTTACGACGCTTGCCGCGAATTGCACGGCGACGAAGACGACCCTGAATTGATGTTTCAGGATTACGAAAATATTCCGTCGGGACTTGTCGGCGAAAGCTGGATTTCGGATAACATCTTTGCCGTTATCGAAGCCGTTTCGGATTTGAACGATTCCGAACAGGAAGCCTTTTATATCTGGCTTAACGACGGCAGCCACGACATTGACACGGACGACATCGACAGTCTTATCGAATCGTTCCGCGACGATTATCAGGGCGAACATAAAGACGAAGAAGATTATGCTTATGAAATCGTTGAAACGTGTTGCGATTTACCGGAATTTGCAAAATCGTACTTCGATTACGAAAAGTTCGCCCGCGACCTGTTTATCTCCGATTACTGGTTCGAGGACGGCCATGTATTCCGACGTTCATAAAACAACGTCGATTTAATTGAGCCGGAGCAATCCGGCTTTTTTATTTGCTATTAAACTTAGCAAGACAGGAAAAGTATGTATCTGTATCTTCGCACCGTGAAAACGGAAATAGCAACAAAAGGGATAATCAAAAACTGAAAATCCAATGCTATTTACCATAAAATCCGTATCTTTGCACCCGTAAATAAACTCATTGTCCAATTTATGAAGTGGCAACTCTGTATATAGCTATCCAGCTCCGGGCATGTCGGGAAATTTCTTTCCGGCATTGAACTGCTATACCCGTTCCTGTTACAGAGTTTAATCAACAAATTTAATCATGATTGTTTGCAATGCTTTTCTGAAAGCGTTGTGCAGACATACCATTTCATAAAACAAAATGAACTATACATATAAACAAATCTGGCTCATCAACCTGCCCATCATGGTGAGCCTGCTCATGGAACAGTTGATAAATTTAACCGATTCCATTTTCTTGGGTCACGTCAGCCAAATAGATTTGGGCGCATCGGCACTGGCTGCAATGTATTACACAGCTATTTATATGCTCGGTTTCGGGTTCAGTCTTGGAGCGCAAGTTGTCATTGCAAGACGGAACGGGGAAGGAAGGCATGAGGACGTCGGGAAGGTATTCTTTCAGGGATTATTTTTTTTGTCTGCTTTTGCTGTTGTCGTTTTCGTATTATCCAAACTGTTTTCGCCTGCGTTGCTTCGCATGGTGATTTCGTCGGATAGCGTGTATCAGGCGACCATGCAATATATAGAATGGCGGGATTACAGTTACCTGTTCGCTTTTCCTTTGTTGGCTATCCGTGCTTTCTTCATTGGGACAACTCATACGAAAATTCTTACCGCCAACTCGCTTGTTATGGTGATATGCAATATTGTGCTTGCCTATTTATTAATCTTTGGGAAAGCGGGATTTCCTGCATTGGGAATCAGTGGGGCGGCTATCTGTTCATCCCTTGCAGGGCTTGTCGGATTGCTGTTTATGATAGTCTATACGTGGTGGCACGTGGACAAAAAACGGTATGGATTACGTCCTGTATTTGATATCCGGTTATCGCTTCACCTACTGAACATATCTGTCTGGACAATGGTGCGGTCATTCTTTTGCATCGCTCCCTGGTTTCTCTTTTTTGTGGCGATTGAACATTTGGGAGAATGTGAACTTGCCGCTGCCAACGTAGTAAGAAGTATTTCAATGCTCTTTTTTGTGATTGTCAATTCATTTGCCACAACTACGATTTCGTTGGTAAGTAACCTTATCGGAGCAAAACATATAGAAAAAGTGATGCCGACTTGTCGCCGCGTTATTACGCAGAATTACGCATTGGGTATTCCGCTCATACTATTGACCTTTGCTTTTTCAGGTGTCCTTTTGCGATTGTTTACCAACGAAACGGCGGTTATTCATACGGCGTTTTACCCATTCTGTGTAATGCTATCGACATTTATCCTTTCCGTGCCTGCTTATGTGTACTGCAATACGGTAATCGGCACGGGAAATACCAAAATAGCCTTTATATTCCAAATGATAAACATAACCATCTATTTGGCTTATCTGTTTATACTATCCCGCATCCAAAGCGTTCCGCTTGCGGTGTACTGGACTGCCGAGCAGTTATACGTTATCGTGTTGCTTGTACTTTCCTTATTGTACCTCAGAAGAAATAAATGGCAGAATAAGCATTTATAGTTTCGATTCGGAAATAAAATGTAAAATGCGAAGCCCGTCCTGTCATCACGACTGTACGGGCTTCATTGGAAAATAGAAAAGAAAAACTACTGCTATGGATTGTCGGTTTCTTTGGGGTTACCGTCTGTATCATCGTCGGGCGGTGTATCGTCCGAATCTTCCCCGCTATTTTTGTTTTTGTCGAAATGCAGTTTTATAAACGCTTCCACATCCGGTTCGCGATAATAAGTTTTGTGGTAAATCGTCTGGAATGGCAGTTCGCCAGATGCACGGTAGCGTTGAAGCGTCCTTTTGCTCACATGCAACAATTGGCACAAGTCCTGATTATCCAACAGGCGCACGCCATCAACAGTATTATATCGTCCACTCATTCCTTCCATGAAATTATCCAGTTTATCAAAACGCCCCATGAAACGGAGCATTCACCGTTCCAGCCAGTCTTTTAATTCGTCGCTCATAACTTTTCCTCCGTCTTATTACGCATGGCTTCCCGCTCGGTGGTACTGCGGAACGTGCGCCCATTCATGGCGCGGTCGATTTCCGCACGGGTGTAACGCACCATGCCGCCTCGCAGCGAATAGGTAATTTGTCCTTTGGAACGTAACCGCTGCATCGTGCGGCGGCTTACTTTGAGAATTTCGCAAGCCTCGTCGTTATCTATCCACTCTTTCGACGGGTCGGGCTGTGCTGCCGTTTCCCGTTGCGCCTGTGTGTTCACGTATTCATAAATACGGTCTATCTTTTGCATAAACAATTTCCAGACCTCCGAACTGACAATAATCAACTTCATAACTTCTTGTTTTTTAATTCTTTTGCAAAGTTACGGGGGCTTTCAAAGCGTTGTAGGGAAGGTTCGGTAACTTTATTTTCAACCGTTTTATTCCGATTATATTCAGCAAATTATGATTGCGGAATTTTGCTGTTTTTACAATCGCTGGCTCAAATCGGCAAAATCAACTACTGACTTTTTTCTGTAAAATGTAGCGTAAACGCTTTGTGTATGGGCGTCTCTGCATAATTTGAATTGTACCAGTCTGCGAACAGCATTTTACATCATCAACTAAAAAAATAAAACCCGTATTTACACCCTGTTTCGGGACAAATACGGGTAAAAAACAAGCCTTCGGAACTATATTCTAAAGGCTTATCTACGGTTTTGAGCTACTGATTTCGCTTCTTATAAATGACTATTAATAAGGCAATTATTAATTCGTATCGTTATTATTGCGTTTCTTCCTGCTACGCTTTCGTTGAATCCTTGCCAAATACACTTCCAGTAACGATTCCAATAATGGGGCAGGCTCGTCCCTTGTGCGCATTTCGTTAAGTGAACGGGACGGATTGATACCTAAATCTATATTGAAAGCATCTTTCAACACTTCTATCACTTCCTGAAAAGCAACGTTCCAGAAAGTGCCCCGCCAGTGCAAGGCGTAAGCCAATTCCAACAGAAATACCTTTTTGAGTTTCCAAAAAATCCTTCTTTTGGGGCGTACTGTATTCTCCTCGTCTATCGGCAGACGACCTTCCAAAATAGCCAATTCCCTTTCCAAAAACTTGCGGAACATATCGTTGGCAAGTATGCGCGATGCTTTGAAATCGCAATCCGATGAAAATTCAGGGTCGCGTTCGTGGCGGGATATTTCCAGAAATGTATTCATATCCATTGCACCACGCTTGAAATAGAGATGGTCTAAGTGCGTTGCTCCGGTACGGTAATAGCCGTAAAACTCACGACGCGTGTCGATAAATTCTTGAATACTGTCCAGCTCGTGGTTCAGATACCGTCGCTGCACATCGCAGCCGCCTACGGGACGGTTCAGCTCAAAGTTATAGACCATCCTGTGATAAATAAGATGTGAACAGAGATGTGGCTTCACATGTTTGAAAAAATATATTTCCTCTGCTTCGTCTTTAAACTCGTAAGCAAGCATATAAGTTCTCAGCCGGTTGAAAGCATCGTTTAATAAACGAGAATAGGCCAGAGCACGTTCCATACGACTTGCATCTTTCCGGTCTATCTTGCGCATCCCGGCCAAAACATCCTCCTTCAATTTTCGTACGAAATCGTTCATGGTTGCCGGTTTGCGTTATTTTACTCTTTTCTTTTTTTCTCAATCACTTTTTTGCCGTCTGCCGTCAGAATGAGTACTTCCGTCCGTTCCTGCTGTCGGTCGCTGCCGGGCAGTATATAACTGTAATGACATTTGATTTCTATTGCCAATATATCGGTAGGATTGCGCCCTTTGAAGCGGTCGGTATAAGCGGCTGGCAAATTGCGTAACGAATCAATCCGCGCCTGCGTTGTTGCAATACTTTGGTTCAATTCGTCATCCACCGCTTGTTTCGCATATTTTGCGGATTGATTGTCTTTCAGCAAACCATTGAAATAATCGAGGGTACGTTGCTGCGAGGCGATTTGTTCATCACGCGATTTTTCAAACTCGGTTTGTAGTAATTTCAAGCTGTCGGCTACGGTAATTTCCGCCATCTTTTCAATCGACAGGGTTTTGAATTTACAGTCCATCCATGTGCCGTGCCGGTCGGTTTGCACATAGTCTGAGATAGCCTTTTCGTAAACACTTTGTTCGGAAGTACAGGCTGATGCCAGTAAGAATGCTGTAAATACAGCAATGAAAAATACATTTTTCGTATTCATTTTTTATGAAATGGTTTATTTTACAGCACTTTTAAAAGCACTGCAAAAATTATTAATAAATTTGTTGATTAAACTCTGTGACAGGAACGGGCATAGTAATTCAATGCTGGAGAGAAACTCCCCGACATTCCCGGAGCAGGATAGCTATATACAGAGTTGCCACTTCATAAATTGGACAATGGGTTGATTTATCCTGCAAATATAACGATTTTATAAGAAAGAATATACGGTTCATAGCTTTTCATTTTCTTTTAATGAACAATTTGATAATGGGCATAGTGTACTCAACTCCCCGCAATGCGTTAATGTCAACCGGTGCATGGCTCTTGTTGCGGCCACATACAGCATACTCCGGTCAATTTCTGAATGGTAATTTTTGTCGTTTACTTGCGGCACGATTGCCTCGTCGAACTCCAATCCCTTTGCCATGTGCGCCGATGTGATGATAATGCCCTGCACAAAAGCGGAACTTTGGCTTGAAAGGAAATAAATATCATCGGTATGTGTTTTGAGTTTTTCGACGGTGTCTTTGGCCTGCAATTCGGTTTTACAGATGATGCCAAGCGATTTGTACTTCGATTTTTTGAAAGCAGCAATCAAGTTGATAATGCCAAAAATTTCTTCTTCCTCATTCTTGAATTTCAGAATTTGCGGCTGCTCTCCATGCCTTGCAACAGGCTCCAGTTCTTCATTAGTCCGGATTCTTTGAGCGAAATCGGTAATCTCATACGTCGAACGATAACTTTTGCATAATTTCATCACTTCACCCGTAACCAATGCTTTCCGAATCATCCCGGCAGTGGACGAGCCGTAAGGGTTGACCGACTGGCTTGCATCGCCCAACACCGTTTTCCGGCAAGGATAAAGTTTCTGCAAAACTTTGTACTGAATGGGCGAGTAATCCTGCATTTCGTCTATCAGCAGATGTGTCACACGGTTTTGGGTGCTGTTTCCTTCCAAAGCCATGTGCAAGTATGCCAAAGGGGCTAAGTCGGCATATTCAAGCGTCCTGTTTTTCCGCATCTTAAATAGTTCGGGCTTACCAAGCCATTCAAAGAAATCTTTATACACCTGAATATCGTTGTTACCGGCAAACATGCTCCGTATCTCCTTTTTAAGCATATTCCGTTCGGCTGTCGTAACCGCAATTTGATACTGGATTTGCGCTCTTTCCAGAATGTAATCGATCATGGTTTCAAATCTCCGGCGCATCGGGTAGCGGTTGAAACGGCGAAATTGTTCTTCGATAAATTCCGCAGGAATGGTAATATATTTCGTCAACTTTACATCGGTTGCTTTAAAATAGGTGTTTTCAATATGCAGGATAAAACGGTCAAGTTGTGTTATAAAATCAAATGATGCTTTGTATTGTATCCGTTCTATAAAGCCCGAAGCCGGTTTCCCAAGCAATTCTGTTACCTGTTCAAAGAAGTTTTGGTATTTATATTTGTTATCCAACACGCCGGAAAGTATATGTTCCATGCCGGTTTCAGGAACGGTTTCTTCGCCCAATTCGGGAAGTACATTTGAAATGTAATCGGCAAAAACTTTATTGGGTGAGATGATGAACATATCTTTTGAAGAAAGGGTATCCTTGAACCGGTAAAGCAGATAGGCTATGCGGTGCAAGGCAATCGACGTTTTACCCGAACCGGCTACACCCTGAATAATTAGAATTTGAGCGTCTTCGTTACGAATAATTCTGTTCTGTTCCCGTTGGATGGTTGCAACGATATTCTTCATCTTATCATCCGCATTGGAACTCAACTCTTTTTGCAGGATGTCGTCGTGAACGGTCAGCGAACTTTCAATCATAAATTCCATTTTCCCGTTTCGGATGCGGTACTGGCGTTTCAGCGATATATCTCCCCGAACTTCTCCGACAGGGGAAATATAAGAAGCTTCGCCCAGTTCATGGTCGTAGAACATGCTTGAAATAGGCGCACGCCAGTCATAAATCAGATTGGTTTTGTTGGTCGAATCGTAAAAGGAATGGATTCCGATATAAGCGGGCAATATCTTACTGCCTTCCTTTTGCTCCTTAAAATCTATCCGCCCGAAGTAAGGTATATCCAGTATTTTACCCAACCGTTTACGTTTGCTAATCACGTTTTCGCCCAAGGCAAAGTGATTCAGGATACTTTCCCGCATGGAACGGATTTCATGCGGGTCGATGTCTTTATTCGACCATAAGTAATCTTTATACTCCGCCAATGTATCGACATGCTCTTTCACCGACGCATCCGTGTTGCCAATGATGCTTTTCAGAAGGTTGATAACCTGCTGCAAATATTCCCGTTCCTGCTTTTCTGTTTTGTTGAATACCATAATTACTTGTCTATAACTCATTAAAAATGACACAAAAGGGTAGGCAAAATTACAGCATTGCCGGGGTGCAGAAAATGGCTATTTGTAGCTACCTATTAGCGATATTTTTTGTAACTTTGCGCCCCATGAATTTTACTAATCTCGCAGAACAGAATCAGCAAGCTGCTTGGAAAATACTGGAAGAAACCGGTATTATTCCGGCTTGGGAAGGTGTCGGGGCGACGGTCAACCTTGTCGGCTCGCTCAAATCCGGTTTGATGATGAAAAGCCGGGACATCGACCTGCACATTTATACTGACCAACTTGTCCTGTCCGATAGTTTTTCGGTCATGGAAAAACTCGCTGAAAATCTCTCTTTAAAAGAGATTCAATACATCAACCTGATTGACACCGAAGAAGAATGTATCGAGTGGCATGTAGGATACGACGACAACGAGAGCAGCCGGTGGAAGTTTGATATGATACACATACGCAGGGGCTCCAAATACGACGGATTTGTAGAAAAGGTAACCGATGCTATTATTAAGCGGTTAACTCCTGAAACAAAGGAAGCCATTCTTCGCATTAAATTCGACATGCCGGATGACTGCAAAATACCCGGAATAGAAATATACCGGGCAGTTCTTTCGGGCGGTGTACGGGAGTATGGTGAGTTTATGGATTGGCGAAAGGATAATCCATTCACAAACAGTATGGAATGGATGCCTTGACGCTTCCCCTAAAGACAGCATAATTATAAATTCTATATATCGTGATTCCGAATAAATTGACCCGGGAAGAACTGTGGTCAAGGCAGCAAATACGCTACCTTGATGTTGATTATGACTTTTGGAAGAAGCAGCGGGAATCTGTCCGGCAACTATCGCAGATGAGCCAAAGTTGCTTTTTCACTGTCGATGTGTTTAAAGGCCGGTACGATTTTGCTTCCGAAAACTTTGCGGATACTTTCGGGTATTCTTCTTCATTGCTTGCGTCTATTGAGAATCAGGGCGATATGTTGGAAGAACGGATGCATCCCGATGACAGGGCGCAAATGATTACTATCCAAAAGCAGCACGCGCAATTTATCTATTCCCTTCCTTTTGAAAGCCGGAATGATTACGCTCATACACTCCAACTGCGAAT
>JAHDPK010000044.1:0-8778 GCA_018434395.1 Bacteroidales bacterium
AGAAGCCGACCTGACCTGGGATTATGCGTATAACAAATTGAAAGTTGACCGGCCCTGGGAAAACAACCCTCTGTACAAACAACTGAAGTCTCAACACAACAAAGTATCGGTGCTGGCAGGCTTCAAGGATATGCTCAAGTTCCACAAAAAACTCCTTTTGCAAAGATATGTTGATACGGAAAAGAAGGAACTCGATACAGTTCCCATCCCGTTAGTCCTTCACACCGTAAAGGGAGTTCCTGACCAGCAGGACTTAGTTTTTTAAGCGTTTCAGTGATAGTTGTCAGGACCTTCTTTTTTAACTTCGGCACATCATTGTGTTCCACCCTCACACCTCCCCAGTCGAATTTCATGTTGGTTTCTCTCACTGCAATTCTAGCGAAAATATTCCTTTTCAAAAAACAATAGTTTCATCAGAACAATAACAAATGGAGTTGTTGGCTTATCAGCAAAACTTATTTGCAATCTAATACGCAGAAACATCCATGAAAAAGATTTCTTAATCCATAATGTGAACTCACGAACGCTATTCACTTTGAGAAGAATCCAGTACAGATTGACTTGATCTATTTAACAAAATGTTATTCTGAAAAATACACTAGTTTGGAATACTAATAAAATACTCCTGGTTCGCACCTTCAGCTATTTGTAATCTTGTAGATCAAATAGCCTCCATTTGAGCGAATGACTAACATAATTAGCCCTCATCCAACACTCTTATCTAATGCGTATTTCATAAGATAGTTCGTTATGCTTATTGTCGGATGTCATTACATTTCATCCATTTTCACCAACTCCATTTTGCGGAGAATTGTGATCGTATTTATAATTAAGCTCTTATCCCAGTACTTGAGCCAGAGATAGTAGTTAATATCTCTGTTACCATTTCTCGTCGGAACGTTTGTGTTCCAGGTAACACGTTACCGTACTCTTGGGACAGTTTTCAGCCTTATTTATAATGACTCTAATCCAGTTAACACAAATCTGACTTATCTTTGGTCGTGTGATTATAATTGATTTCAATCGAAGAAATCGATTATTCTTTCTATAACTTAGGCTTGGCAAGGATTACATTTTATTCTTCTATAAAAATCACGGTGAAAACGAATGTATTGGTTAACAGTATCTTCGGGTTACACAAACTGATTTCATTTTCCAATAGACTGTTGTCTCTTCTTTTATCCATAACGATCACGGGAGTTTGACTTTAATTACCGTAATCATATATAATTATTTTGTAATAAAAGCGGTTGCGTAAGAACCATAGTGGTATGGAAACTTCACAAGCAAAACGTATTCCTCTGCATTCCAGTCGGTTGCGTAAGAACCATAGTGGTATGGAAACCTACTTACAAGGACTCTGTATTCCCAGTCCTTAACCGTTGCGTAAGAACCATAGTGGTATGGAAACAACTTAGGCATATCTAAGCCTCCTTAAGATAGATTTAGTTGCGTAAGAACCATAGTGGTATGGAAACCCACGCGGTTTATTGTATCCGAGCCGCTACGGCTTCAGGTTGCGTAAGAACCATAGTGGTATGGGAACGCATATTCCTTGTGCGTGAAATGGCTGCGCGCCAATTGTTGCGTAAGAACCATAGTGGTATGGAAACGAGTTATCAAAGTACAATAACTCATTTTGCCTTTGACCGTTGCGTAAGAACCATAGTGGTATGGAAACATGAGTTTCTTGTCGACAGTGTTGATAACCTTAAGCATAGTTGCGTAAGAACCATAGTGGTATGGAAACGCTTCAGCTTTTTACCATAACGCTTGTTATGATAAGAGTTGCGTAAGAACCATAGTGGTATGGAAACTTCACGGCCCATTTACTGACTTCGAATACCTTCTTACAGTTGCGTAAGAACCATAGTGGTATGGAAACGAAAGATATGCTTCGGCAAGTTGAGTACCCATGCCTAGGTTGCGTAAGAACCATAGTGGTATGGAAACGAAGAATCCGAACACTCTTCCATGCGGAACTTACCGGTTGCGTAAGAACCATAGTGGTATGGAAACAGCAGTGTTGCTTATCAGTTGCTTGGCTTCACAACGTGTTGCGTAAGAACCATAGTGGTATGGAAACACTGATAATCTACATACTGATAGAAGTTTTTTGACCAGTTGCGTAAGAACCATAGTGGTATGGAAACAAATAGTTGATTGAATTTGCTTGAAAATCTTCGACTTCGTTGCGTAAGAACCATAGTGGTATGGAAACGATTAGACCGATTGCAAGAATTAGATTCATTTTGAGTTGCGTAAGAACCATAGTGGTATGGAAACTTGTTTTGCCATCAACGGCTATTATCTGTATACCAAGTTGCGTAAGAACCATAGTGGTATGGAAACAAATTCTGTGCGCACTCCCAACAGACGAGGTCGGCGTTGCGTGAGAACCATAGTGGTATGGAAACTTGAATAATTGGTAGAATTGATCATACTGTCACTTCCTCGTTGAGTGAGAACCATAGTGGTATGGAAACACAAGCAACTCCGAGTAATAATCTGGATTCTTTGGTTGAGTGAGAACCATAGTGGTATGGAAACTTTTGTGCAACCGACAATAACAACAAATTCAACATTCCAGTTGAGTGAGAACCATAGTGGTATGGAAACATCTTGTGCTTGATAGTTCTGCTTGCCTTTTTTACAGGTTGAGTGAGAACCATAGTGGTATGGAAACGGACTTTCCCTGAGAATCACCGCATCACTTTCGATTGTGTTGAGTGAGAACCATAGTGGTATGTAGGCCCTATCTTCATTGTTGATTCACATCAAGAGAGAAGAAAAACAATCCTCCCTATTTAACACAAGAGTATTATGTTAAATTCACTGATTCTCTCCTATCCCAATACCAGTAAAGGCTTCGTTCGAAACTCTACCTCTGCTGTCATCGCTCTTCAGTTTTGTATTTTACTTAATGTGTGATATTATCTATTTATGTTAAATTATTGAATTTGGATATGGAGGCCTGAAATGCCATCGGTATATCTGGAGAAAGTTATGCCCGAGAACAATATGAAGAGATTCTATTTCATAAGTGACGAACGTCAACATACCTTTACCGGGTACCCGGTTACCATCATTTTTGGCAGGATCTTCGAGCGCGCCACATTCGTGACCAAAATATTCCCGAGCCAGACTATGGCTACCAGATATCTGCGAAAGCAGCTCAGGATAAGGCACAGACACAATTATTCTGTAGTCAGGCCGCGATATTTGAGGGATAGGCAAGACTCCAAACCGATCCAGCTAGGGCTATTCCCCTTTTAATCGCCCCATTCTGCGATTCGGATATTAGATATACATATATGAAGGTACGTGGAAAGAAAATGCGTCAGAGAGCGTTTTACGAGGTGTGATTATGAAGGAAGTCCAACCGATACGCGATACTAAGAAGATCGACGCGATGAAGTCAATAATGAAGGGCGAATCAAACTACCGGGACCTGCTTTTGTTTGTTTTGGGAATAAATACAGGCCTGCGGATATCTGACATACTTGCCCTAAAGTGGAGTAGCTTCCTAAACGGTGGGGGTAGACTCCTTAAGGTCGGGGATCAATTGAATGTTGTGGAGATAAAGACGAAAAAGGTCAAGTCATTTGTTATAAACAGATCGGTGGCGGAAGCCTTGAAGCTTTACCACGATTCCCTGGCAAATGTGAACCCTGATGATCCGGTGTTCTCATCCCGCAAAACAGATGACGGCTCTCTGCAACCAATTACTCGCATAGCTGCTTGGCAGATGCTAAACAGATACGCCAATATGGTGGGACTAAATGACGGAATAGGGACCCATACTCTCCGCAAGACTTTTGGATATCACCTGTACAAAAAGGGTGTGGCGTTGGAATACATACAGAAAATGTTGAACCATTCCTCACCGGCAATAACTCTGCGCTATATAGGAATCACCCAAGAGCAGCTGAATGATATATATGTGGAGCTGAATTTGTGATTACCAAAAAGCTCTCGTAATTTCCTATCACAAGGGAATCACTATTGGAATGAGAGAACATACTGTCACACATAAGAAAAAAAGCAATATTTGTCAATTAGAATGCATCTCAGATTTGATGTAATTCCTTCGGTTCTGTCTGAGATCTTTCATCTATTTTTGAACTACAACCTATGTTGAGCTCCAAATGTGAATTCATAACAGTCGATGTTATTGTTTATTCCAATCAACTTTACCAGTCAGGACCGCTGAAACCGTTGCCTTCTGAATCGGTCCAGATCATATATACCTTATTGATATAATAATCATAAGAAGACATACGACCCGCCACCACCAATTCGACATCTGCTTTCTCTAGAACACTGTATCCATAGTCATTATTTGTATTACCAAAGTTCCTTTCCCAGAGAAGATTACCGGTTGAATCAGTTTTCAGCAGATACACCTGATAACCATTCCCAAAAGAACTCGTGCCACCAGTTACAACAAATCCGCCGTCAGATGTTTCAACAACACTGTATCCTAGGTCATCCCTTGTCCCGCCAAAGTTCTTTTCCCAGAGAAGGTTCCCGTTTGAATCTGTCTTCACCAGATACACCCGCTGCCTATTTCCAAAAGAACTCGTAGACCCGGTCACAACCAGCCCACCGTCTAATGTCTCAATAACGCATTGCCCTATTTCATCGCTTGAACCACCAAAGAATTTCTCCCATAGGAGATCACCGGTTGAATTTGTCTTTAACAGATACACTTGCCAGCTATTTCCAAAAGACAATGTATGACCTGTCACAACCAGTCCGCCGTCTGATGTCTCAACAACACTGTATCCATCATCACTGTCTGTACCGCCAAAGTTCTTCTCCCAAAGGAGATTTCCGCTGGAATCAGTTTTCAGCAGATACACCTGATAACCATTCCCAAAAGAACTCGTGCCACCAGTTACAACAAATCCGCCGTCAGATGTTTCAACAACGCTGTATCCAATATCATTATCAGTACCGCCAAAGTTCTTCTCCCAAAGGAGATTTCCGCTGGAATCAGTTTTCAGCAAATACACTTGACCGCTATTGCCAAAAGAATCCGTATAACCAGTCACAACCAGTCCGCCGTCTGATGTCTCGACAACGCTTCGTCCATAATCATCACTTGTACCGCCAAAGTTCTTCTCCCAAAGGAGATTACTATTTGAATCTGTCTTCAGTAAATACACTTGATTAAAATCACCGTGAGAATACAACATTCCCGTTACTAAAAATCCGTTATCTGCGGTCTCAATAACGCTTAGACTACCTCCATTAATTGAACAACCGAAGAGTTTAGTTTTAATAGTATAGATTTTTGAATCGTTTGATTCGGCTCTGAGCGAATTCTCAGAGTTAAACCCCATAACATTAAAATAGTAAGTCTTCCCATTATCAACAGAAACAGTCACTGGACTTATTGCATCCTCGGTGTAGATCTCAGGAGTCTCCGTATCACCAAAGCACAAATTAAATGATTGTATGAGTCCTTCCGGATCGTAGGCTGTCCATTCTACAGCGACTTTATCGATGAATCCCATTGTTTGTCTATTAAAAGGTACTACAGCTATTTTCTTAGAAGAGGTTGCGCCTTCAATTAAAGAAGGTTTGAAACCAGAATAACTCACTGGTCCCTTGCTGGAATCTCTGAAGTAGTCGTAGATCTTACTTTTTATTACATTCTGATCATTTGTTCCCCAGAAAGAATCTGGGATTGGTATTCTCTGGTTAGTGCTATTGTAAATATTCCAGTCTCGATTGCCATAGATATTGTTGTTTGAGCAAATCAAATTTTGCGCATTAGTATTCTCAAAATAGATGCCTTCGTAGTTTCCGGTAATAAGATTATCTTGTATAATAACTTTTTGGGAAGTGGCAGCCTTAACCCCTATTGAATAACCTGAAATCGCATTGTGGTAAATATACGCGCTCCCCGGATCGGAGATATAAATGCCCACACTATAAGAAGATTCACCCTCAAAGGTATTGTTAAATGCACTTAAAACTCGCCCACTAATCCCGCTGCCTTTGATTATACATCCTTCTATTGAATACCTAAAACCACGAATAGCCTGACCTCCATTATGTATGAAAGTACAGTCTATAACGTGAAACTCGTTACCAGACCACGGCCCTTCGGTATCATAAATACCATAGGTGCTGTTATTAGAAATAGTGCATCCGTGAATTCTCGAATTTAAATCTGTATTGCTTAGCATTATTCCTGTTCCTGAATTCTCCTCAATGATACTTCCATAAATCTCTATATAAGAGTATTTGTCGCTTTTTACTCCAACCACTGAGTTCAACGAGATTTTGCTGTTGTAAATTTTCATAGTCCCATAATTGATAATGCCAATTGTGTTATGACTAATCACGCTATTAACTATAGTTGCGCTAGTACTATCGCTCAGATGCGTTGTCCCTCCAAGACTTATTCCAGAATCAATGTTTGAACTTATCTCACAGTTGCTTATTTCAACATGGCAATTACCATAAGATGTCCAGACGCCATCTTTCGCCATTTCAATAGTTGCGTGGCTTATCTTAGACGTTCCTTCATCAGATGAGAACCTTATTCCTCCCCAGTCTCCTTTTATCGCCGGATCTTCATTCGAGGTGAAAAGTATGGGATCTGTTGCGCTTCCTTCTGCAAACAGCTTACCGTAGACTATAAGATCGGCTGTATTCGTATCTTCCTGTCCGTTGTTGTCTGGATCGGATATGTAGGTAAACCTAACCTCGACTCCCGGTTCTATTATCAACTGCGCTCCAGATTCAACTATGATGTCTCCCGTGATTATGTATGGAGAGTTGGCCTTAGTCATGAGCGCATATCCGGAGATTGTTCCTTCAAATTCTCCGCCGGGAATTAGATAATAGTCAGTGCTGAAAGAAAAGATTTCGCTTGGAGTTTCAGCCGCGGATGGATCTCTTGCCACTATCATCCAGTAGTAAGTCTTGCCCGCGGTTATCCCTTCAAGGAGAAAACTTGTAGCCGACTGCGTAGCTATAACATCAAGCGCCTCAACGTTTTCACCGAAATAAACATCAAATGTTAGAAGCTGGCCGTCCGGATCATTGCAGTCCCAGCTTAGTTCTACTGAAGTTGTGTTGATTAAAAGGGCAGTGTTTTCGGGAGATACCAGCCGCGGCTCTTCCGGGGGTCTATTCGTATTCTCAACGGTCAGCGTGAATGTCGTTTCAACCTCTCCGCCATTCCCGTCGGCGGCCTTTATCCTTACCTGGTATGTTCCAGCCGCATCGTAATTGGGACTGTAGGTATATTCACTGCCGATAACCGTGCCCACTCCCGAAACTACAGCGAAAACAAGGTTGTCTCCGTCTGGATCTTCAAAGTAATCAAATAGCTGAATATTGAGTGTTTCTCCTTCTGCTATTGTCTGGTTCGGGATTCCATCTGTAACGGGAGGTCTGTTGGTTTTCGTTACTTCGATTATGAAAGCATCTGTCATCATGTTTCCCGCTGTGTCTTTAACAGTTATCTCAACTATCTGATTTCCCAGTGTATCGAAGTCTGGTGTATACAAGTAGATTGAATTAGTTATTGTTCCTGGAGAATCAACCTCAAGTATGAACAACAGGCTGTCACCTTCGGGATCGGATGAATAGTTTAGAAGATCCAGTTCCAAGGTTTCACCTTGAGCAATCTGCTGATCGGGTACAGAAATAAAGGGTGGTTCGTTCGGTTTTTCTTTTCCATAGTTTCTTGCAAAGATTATGAAGTCAACAAGGTCTATCTTTCCATCTGGAGTACAGCTGTCGTATATCCCCGCCCATACTCCCAGGTATTTGTCCTCTGCAGGGGCTATGTCATATGTGTCACTGTATTCGCCTTCTCCACCAAGTACACTTCCATAGCTTCTGGCAAACAATATGAAGTCCGGGAGATCCACCTCGTTGCTATTATCAAAGTCACCAATTAGTTTGGGACCGCCTATAACAATCTCGCCATCATGGAACGTTGTCTGAATTAGTTCTGTGTTTGCGTCGCGCAACTCTCCCGAGAGACTAACTATTGTTTTCCCCTCTGTGAGACTGGCAATGAAATGTATCTGGTAGATATATTCGCTATCTATATTCTTTGCAGAGTTGAAAGCAGTGGTTATCTTAATACTGTTTTCTGTATGTTGAACTATTAGTAATCCCGTCCCGAATGAGTTTAGAGGGCTGACTCCTTGTTCTCCCTTAGATTTGTCTATGATTATGTATTGTGGATCGTAAGTTATCGTGATCTCAACTCCGGCAAATCCATTGACGTTTTCAGCGTGGACAAGAAAGTACCCTTCGGAGGCTTTGTCTATGCTTCCATCCACTATGCTTACACCGTCGGGAAATGGAGGCTTTGCCTGAGGTTTAGGCGAAGGCATTTCAAGATACTTTGCAGAAGAAGATACTACCAGGTTCTTTAAAGTAGTGAAATTACCGTTTATTTTGGCTATCTCTTCTCCTTCAATTATGTTGGTTGAAGTCGAGACTATGGCTATTCTAGTGGTATATTCATCGCTATGGGTTACTATCTTCAAGAGGGAATCGTCAACCGTTATAGCTTCCTCTTTAATAGAGGCTGCTATTATCACATCTATCCCTGTTAACTCTTTCAGGGCCTTAATGGATATTGAACCGTCCTCATTTAGAATGAAGGAAAGCTCTTCAGAATTAACCATTTTCTGGTCTAATTGAAAACATCCTCCAATTATTAGAACCAGTAAACCGATCGCGACAAATTCGCTTACCCTTTTCATCCAACTACCTCCCCTGGCCACTTATCGACTC
>JAHDPK010000001.1:0-204183 GCA_018434395.1 Bacteroidales bacterium
AGAAATGTGGTTTTAACAGTCAATGGAGTGAATTCTCCTATTCTCCTGGCTACTCTTAACATTTTCAGTTCATCTTCAAGAGACAGTCCATATCCGCTCTTAATCTCAACAGCTCCAGTTCCTAATGAGATAATTTCATTTGCCCTTGAAATAGTTTGCAGAAGTAAATCGTCTTCACTAGTATCATGCAGAAGTCTTGCAGAATTTAAAATTCCTCCTCCTCTTGCAGCAATTTCGCTATATGATAGTCCTCTTAACTTGTCAAAAAACTCTATTTCCCTGCTTCCTGCATAAACCAGGTGAGTATGAGAATCGCAAAAGGCAGGCAAGATCATCCTGCCTTTGACATCAATACTCTCATCAGCCATCATGTCCCGGACTTTATCTTCTGTCAAATCGGACATATACCCAAATCCGGCAATTTTCTCCTCGTCTATCAACATATATGCCTTTTCGAGAATGTTCAAATCAGCCATTTCTGCTCCACTACGACGACGGAGTAATTCACCAGATTCAGTCTGAACCAGTTTCCCAATATTATAAAACAATTTTCTCATTGAGTAAGCTGTCTTATATATTTAATTGAGTTATGAATATGTGGATACATCACCTCGTCTTCAGCAATAAAAGGTACTACTTTTCTGTAATCTGCCACAAATTCTTCCAAAATGAGTGAACTCCTCAACGGTCTCCTAAATTCAAGGGCTTGCGCTCCGTTCATCAATTCGATTGCAAGTATCTTCTCAAGGTTATCCACGACTCTAAAGCACTTGGTAGCAGCATTTGCTCCCATACTTACATGGTCTTCCTGACCCTGTGACGAATCAATAGTATCTACACATGCAGGTGTAGCCAGCTGTTTGTTTTCACTTACTATTGAAGCCTGAACGTATTGTGGAATCATAAAACCGGAATTAAGTCCAGGGTGTGCAACGAGAAAAGATGGAAGAGATCGTTTACCTCCAATCAATTGATATGTTCTCCTTTCAGATATGTTGCCCAGTTCTGCAAGAGAGATAGAGAGGAGGTCCAGCGGAATTGCAAGGGGTTCCCCATGAAAATTACCACCGGAAATAATCAAATCCTCATCCGGCAACACAGAAGGATTGTCTGTGGCACTATTTAACTCTGTCGTAAAAGCTTTTTCAACATAGTCCAGTGCATCTCTAACTGCACCATGGACCTGAGGTATACATCGAAATGAATAAGGATCCTGAACATGCTGCTTTTCTCTTAAAACAATCTCACTGCCTTCCAACAACTTGAGCATATTGGCAGCAGTATCAATTTGCCCCTTGTGAGGTCTGATAACATGCACCGCACGATTAAAAGGTTCAATTCTTCCATCAAACGCATCCAATGAAAGTGCTGAAATCTTATCGGCAAGTGCAACCATTTTTTTTGCCCTTCTTAGATTCCATAGACTATAGGCAAGCATGAACTGTGTACCGTTCAGGAGAGCCAAACCTTCTTTTGAAGCCAAGGTAAGAGGTTGCCAACCAAACATTTTATTGACCTCATCAGCAAGTCGTTTTTCCCCTCTGAAATTGACATTCCCCAGTCCCAGAAGAGGTAAAGACATGTTAGCCAAAGGTGCAAGATCGCCAGATGCCCCTAAAGATCCCTGTCTGTAAACAACAGGATATACTCCGTTATTAAACATATCCACAAGTCTTTCTACTGTTTCAAGCCTGACTGCAGAATATCCAAAGGATAATGATCTTATTTTTAACACCATCATCAATCTTACTATATCAACAGGAACCTCCTCACCTACACCGCAAGAGTGAGACACAACCAGATTTCTTTGCAATTGAGATAATTGGTCAAAATTGATTGATATATTACAAAGAGAGCCAAAGCCTGTTGTAATACCATAAATTGGACTGTCTGTCTCTTCCATTTTACTCTCAAGATACTCTCTGCATCTCACTATCCGCTTGACGGCATCATCAGAAAGCTTAATCTTTGTTTCATGACTAAAGAGAGGTTCAATATCCTCAAGGGTCTGTTCGTTGAGAGTTATATGAAAATAGTCCATTATAGTACGATTTTATAATTAAAATATTTAAAATGAGTGCAAATTTAAATAAAATTACTTCAAATTAAAAGGGGCACTGTTAAAACAGCACCCCTTCAATCCATAATCAATAATTATTAATCAGCCTCTGCATAACCAGGATTTTGCTGGCTCTTTATAGCCGGATTTGCATCCATCTCAACCTGAGGAATAGGAAGAATCGTTTTGTAGAATGTTCTGTCTATCGTTTTTGGTCTATGAGTGATGACAACTGCTGGAGAGATAAAATCATCATTAAAAGTGATTGACTCATTCCATCTCATCATATCAAAAAACCTTTGTCCTTCTGCAAAGAGTTCCTTACTTCTTTCATCCTTGATCATCTGCATTGTTATAGTACTTGCAGTTGGCTCAGGCAGATTTGGAGATCTCTTGCGTATCTCTTTAAGATAGCTGGCAGCAAGTGCTTTGTCGGTTGGGAAGGCAGCTTCAGCAGCAATAAGATATATCTCGGAAAGACGAATTACTTTGATGTTCACAGCTGAAGTTGATCCCTTATCTCCCTTAAGATCGACACCGGTATATTTACGGCATGACCCATATCTTTTAACGCCAGTTTCACTATATGTCTCATCATAATCCATAATGCCCCAACGCACATCTGAAGGGTCTTGATTGAGTCTGGCAAGGAATGAGTCACTGGCCATGAACCAGCCCATAGCTCCTTTTAAAGTACCTGTACGGAGAAGATAATAACCAAGAGATGAAGTTCCTAAGTCTGCTTCACTCAGATATACCCCAAGTTCAAATATCGATTCGCTGCCATTCTCTGTAGACCATGAACTAACCCAGTTTGCATTTGAATAGAGAGAATACTTTCCACTTGTGATAATTTCCTGGGCAGCTGTAAGGGCAGCAGAATAATTTTCCATATAGAGGTATACTCTGGCCTGTATGGCTTTATTGGCATAATAATTCAGATATCCCAAAGTCTTTGTTTTGCTCATAAGTGGAGCAGCAGCAGTAAGATCTGCAAGTATCTGTTCATAGACCTGATTTACAGTGGCTCTTGTAGGCTGTGCAGACGCATCAAGAGGAGTAAGCTCAAGAGGTACTCCCAGTGAATTTTTGTCCATGTTATATGGCTTGCCATATAATCTTACAAGATCAAAATAGATGAGCGCACGTGCTGTAAGAGCCTGTCCCTTGTAATCACTCAAAGTTGCTGACCCTTTTCCGGCTGCCTCAATCTTTTCAATGTTTGCAAGAAGATTGTTTATCTGAAGTAAGCAATGATACATCTGTGACCAATATCCTGAATAAGAGTTTGAAGTCGCTGAGTGATTAAAAACATAAAGTGCATCATTCCCTCTCCCTTGTGAACGAATGGCAAAATCTCCTCCTTTGGCATCTCCGTAAAGGAAGAAGTTTCTCCCATAATAGTTGGATGAGACCATTTTACTCATCAAACCGTTTATTATAACTTTAGCATCGGCTGCTGTAGTAATAGAGGTACCTGCATCGGCGGAGTTTGTTGGCTTAACATCAAGAAAACCTTCGCATGATGAAAGCAGTACAATGCTCAATATTGCAAAAAATATATTTATCTTTTTCATTGTAGAGTCCTTTTATTTTAGAAAGTAAATTCAACACCGAAAGTATAGGTCTTGCTTATAGGAGTCTCCCAACCCCTTGAGCCATATTCATTAACTTCTGGGTCATATACATCATAGGCTGAAAGAGTCCAAAGATTTGATCCATTAAAGTAAATCCTCACATCGGAAATATTAACCTTGCTGATAAGGTTCTTTGGAAGACTGTAACCTATTGTTATGTTCTTCAACCTGAGATAATCTGCTTTATGCATGTGACGACTACTTTTCTGATTAACATCTTCCATGTCAATTGCAGCACGCATAGGTAATTTTGCATCTTTATGATCCGGAGTCCATCTGTTCTCGTACTGATCCTTAGACACTATTCTCTCCCAGTAATAACCATCATCAGTTACATCTTTTCCTGCACCGTCATATGTATATCCACCTATTTTATATGTAAAGTTTAATCCTGCAGAAAAATTTTTCCATTTAACGTCAGTATTGATACCACCAAATAATTTTGGATTAACATCACCAAGAATCACCTCACTTGCCTTGGAATATGAAAATGTAGCCGGGCGTCCATTGACAGTCAAATCAGGAGTTGCTTCGTTATTAAGATACCAAACATTCTTTCCGGTCTCGTCATCTACCCCTGCCCACTCAAGTCCATACAGAGCAAGAGTTGAGCCTCCCTCAACGTATCTGAATTTTGCTCTTGCATCTCCTCCTGTAGGGTCATACCATGTAATTGGCTGTCCTCCATATAGTTTATTCACTTTAGACTTAATTGAAGAGGCTGTAATCCCTGCACTCCATCTAAGATCCTTTTTTCTAATAATATCTCCACTGATCTCAATTTCAATACCATGGTTGTTGATTTCGCCAATGTTCTTAAGTGTGGAGCCAAAACCTGTAACAAGTGAAATTGGAACATCCTGGAGTAAATCTTTAGAAGTTCTGTCAAAGTATTCAATAGTTCCGGAAAGCCTTTGATCAAAAAGACCAAATTCCAAAGCAAAGTTATAAGTGTAGCTTGTTTCCCAAGAGAGATTAGGATCTGCTATAGTGCTGACTCCACCACCAGGGTTTTGCATGTAATTATTGGTATAGGAGGTTAATGAACGCCATCCGTAATTAGAAGTTGGAAGGGTACCATTAACACCATAAGAGGCTCTTAAGCGGAGATTGCTTATATAATCAAGATTCTCCATAAACTTCTCACTGTTTATCTTCCATGATCCAGCAACTGACCAGAAATCACCCCAACGATTATTTTCACCAAGTCTTGAAGAACCATCTCTACGATAAGATGCTGAGAAATAATATTTGCTCAGATAGTTGTACTCAATACGGGAGAGTGCCGATAGCATTGTATTGCCCCAATTATACCCTGATGCATCAAGTTTCCCTGCTGTAGAGACAGTATGAAGAGCGCTTGTAGGAAGATTTGTTCCTGTTGACCTCTGGAAATAAGTCTGGTTATCTTCTGCCTCCCATCCAATCAATACACCTAAGGTATGCTTATCTGCGAAAACTTTATTGTAACTCAATGTTGATGATGATACGAGTTTAGATGTATTTGTACTCATTTCGTTTACAGACCCTGAGGTTGAAGAGCCATTGAAGTGTAATGCGCTGTAATAGATATGATCCATTGTATTAGTATTGTCATAAGAAAATACTGTCTTAAATATCAGCTCCGGCAAAAACTTAATTGTAAGAGTTTCATTAGCACTAATCTTAAGCATCTTTGTCCAGTTCTCCCACTGTTCATTGTAGTAAACAGGATTATAGGCATAACTACCATATCTGTCAGTCCATGGCTGACCTGTGACAACATTTGTTGGCCAGTAAAGAGGCCACAACAAATTCCTTGATTGCATGAAGTAGTTTGCTCCAGTGGAACGAGTATCATTAAATCCACTCTTTTCGCTTCTCGCAATATTAATATTGGTGGTAAACTCAATGAACCTGTTAATCTTTTGATTCAAATTAACACGACCTGTTACACGCTCGTAATCATTGATAGTTATCCTCCCCTGCTCTTTGGTGTAAGAAAGTGATGAATAGTAGTTAGATCTGTCAGATGCCCCACTGACTGACATATCATAGGTCTGATAAACAGCTGTTCTGAAAAGAACATCATCCCAGTTGTAGAACGTTCCTGCTCTGTCACCGCCAACTGTGAGAGAGTTGACAGTATTGTCTGGAGCAGTAAAAGTATAACCGTGCTTATTAAACCTCTTGTTCATCTGAGCAAGGGCATTTGCACTTGCTTGCTCAGGAGTTTTGTTTTGATAATAAATTCCTGCATTCCAGAAATTTTCATAGTACAACTCTAGTTGCTGCTCAGGAGTAGCTGTCTCATAGTTATCTGTAGCCCAATCAGGCGAAATACCCACTGAGGCTTTAAAGTTAACCACAGGCTTCCCCTCTTTTCCTTTTTTGGTCGTAACAACGATAACACCATTTGCAGCACGTGAACCGTAAAGTGCTGATGCTGCTGCATCTTTCAACACTGTAATTGACTCGATATCACTTGGATTAAGGGTGCTCATAACATTGTTTGATGTGTAGAGATAGTCTCCCATCTGTCCAGTACTTCCGGAGATGGCCGGGACACCATCGATTACGTAAAGTGGTTCGTTTGACGCGTTCATCGAACCTATACCACGAATACGTATTGATGATACAGAACCTGCCTGCCCGGAGTTCGTTGTGATTTGCATACCTGCAATCTTGCCACTCAAAGCATTTTCAAATGAAAGAGTCGGTACATCCTTGATAGCGTCTGCTTTAACAACGCTGGCAGCACCGGTAAAAGAACCCTTCTTAGCGGTACCATAGGCTACAACCATCACTTCATCAAGATTAAGCACATCAGAGACAAGCTCAATATTTACCTCACTCCTCCCCTGCACTGGTACTTCCTTTGTGGCATACCCAATGTAGGTTACGACGAGGATAGCATCTCGAGAAACATTCTCTATCGAGAATCTTCCATTGAGATCTGTTGTGGCACCGATATTCTTCATCCCTTTCACCTGAATATTGGCATAAGGAATAGGAGAGCCGTCATCTGAAGATGTAACTCTTCCGGTAACCTTAATCTGTGCCATAGCTACATTACAAAGCAGCAAAACAACGACAAACAAGATCGTTTTCTTCATAGATAAGATAGTTTAAATAAATTATAGATGTTCAACTTCGAATTTATCATTAATTTCTATCCTTTGCAAACAAATTACGAGAAACTCAAGGTCTAAAGCCGCAATGATAGACCTTTCAAAAATTACATTTTATATAAAAAAAGACCGTTTCCATATTTGAAACAGTCTTATTTTAGAGAAATTAATTATAAAATGTTAGTTTTTCTTATCACTTTTAAACGGTTTTTTATCGCCCTCTTTTCTTGGTTTCCTCTTAGGTTCGACGTATCCTTCCGGTTTAGGAAGCAATGCTTTTCGAGACAGTCTCATTTTTCCTGTTTTTGAATCTATCTCAAGTAATTTCACATCCACTTCATCTCCAATCTTTAATTCATCCTCAACCTTATCAATTTTTTTCCAATCTATCTCAGAAATATGCAATAAGCCCTCTTTTCCCGGTAAAATCTGAACAAAAGCACCAAAATCAAGTATTGAAACAACCTTACCTTTATATACTTCTCCAACCTGTGGAACAGCTGTTATTCCCTTAATCCAATCAAAAGCCTTTTCCATACTCTCCTTGTCTTCTCCAAAAATTTCAACTACTCCTGTACCGTTCTCTTCTGAAATGGTAATAGTAGTACCGGTAACTTTTTGGATCTCCTGAATAACTTTTCCGCCAGTACCAATAACTGCACCAATAAACTCTTGTGGAATAATAATCTGCACAATTCTTGGAACATGTGGTTTATAATCGGCACGTGGTTCACTAATGCATTTCATCATCTCACCCATAATATGTAGACGGCCTTGACGAGCCTGTTCAAGAGCCTTCTCAAGAATATCGTATGAGAGTCCGTCTACCTTAATATCCATTTGAGTAGCTGTGATTCCGTCCTTTGTACCTGCCACTTTGAAGTCCATGTCACCAAGATGGTCTTCATCACCTAAGATATCAGATAAAACTGAATATTTGCCATCCTTTGTAATTAGGCCCATAGCTATACCGGAAACAGGTTTTTTGATTTTGACACCTGCATCCATAAGAGCAAGCGTACCGGCACATACAGTCGCCATTGAAGATGAGCCATTGGACTCAAGAATGTCGGAAACAACCCTTACAGCATAAGGATTATCCTCACCTGTAGGAACAACAAATTTAAGAGCTCTCAACGCCAAGTTGCCATGACCTATTTCTCTTCTGCCTGTTCCCCTGTATGGTTTAGCCTCACCTGTTGAGAAAGGAGGGAAATTGTAATGAAGTACAAATTGTTCTATTCCCTCAACCAATACTTCATCAATCTCTTTCATATCAAGCTTAGTCCCCAATGTAACAGTTGTAAGAGACTGTGTTTCACCTCTTGTAAAAATGGCAGATCCATGAGTTGCCGGCAAATAATCTACTTCACACCAAATAGGCCTTATCTGGGTAGTAGTTCTACCATCAAGACGAATACCTTCATCAAGTATTAAATTCCTCATAGCCTCCTTCTCAACTGCATGATAGTATCTATCTATCATAATCTTCTTTGCCTCTGCATCCTCTTCTGATAAAGTTGCAACAAATTCTGCCTTAATGTTATCCAATGCCTCTGTACGTGCCTGCTTCCCCAACCCTGCCTTAGCTACAGCATAACATCTGTTATAACAAAACTCCTTAATTGCCACACGAAGATCTTCATCCTGGGTTTCATGACAGTATACCCTCTTCTGAGTCTTGCCAACCTCTTCCATAAGTTCCATTTGAGCCTTACACTGAACCTTAATCTCCTCATGAGCAAATTTGATCGCATCGAGCATCTCTTTTTCACTAACCTCCTTCATCTCTCCTTCAACCATAAGGATATTGTCGATAGTTGCTCCGACCATAATATCAATATCTGCTTTTTCAAGCTCAGAAAAAGTTGGATTAATTACAAACTGACCTCCTATCCTCGCCACTCTAACTTCGGATATCGGACCATTAAAAGGTATGTCACTTACAGCAATAGCGGCAGAAGCTGCAAGACCTGCGAGTGCATCAGGTGTGATCTCCTTATCTGCAGAAATCAAATAAACATTTACATAAACCTCTGCATGATAATCATCCGGAAAAAGTGGTCTTAATGCTCTGTCAATAAGACGTGATACCAAAATCTCGGAATCATTTGCACGTCCCTCTCTTTTGAGAAATCCACCTGGATATCTGCCTGCAGAAGCATATTTTTCCTTATATTCAACTGAAAGTGGCATGAAATCTACATCCTCTTTAGCTTCCTTAGCTGCCACAACTGTTGCCAGTAACATTGTTTTGCCTTGTTTTACAACAACAGCACCGTCTGCCTGCTTTGCAAGCTTACCGGTTTCAATTTCAATTTCTCTACCATCTCTCAACTGGATGGTCTTTTTAACTACATTCATATATTCATCTTTGCTTCCCGCTCTCCCTATGAGAGTTTATTATTAATTATTTATCAGCTATACATTCACCCCGGGTCGCATTATTTAGGCAACATGTATAAAAATCTTGCAAATGTAATCAGATATGACAAAATGACAAACAAAAAAAAAGGTGCCTCAAGGCACCTTTTTTCTATTTTCTAAGGTTCAAGGCCTTTACTATATTTCTGTATCTCTCTATGTCTGTCTCCTTGAGGTAATCAAGCAGACGACGTCTCTTACCAACCAGTTTTAAAAGAGAACGCTGAGTAACGTAATCTTTCTTGTTATTTTTCAAATGATTTGTAAGATGAGCGATACGGTAAGAAAATAGAGCTACCTGGCTCTCAGGAGAACCAGTATCCGCATTAGACTTTCCGTATTGTCCGAAAATCTCTTGCTTCTTTTCCGGTGTCAAATAATTCATAAAATTAAAGCAATTGATATTTATTTCCCATTATTTGGGTTGGCAAAGATATACAATTATTTTCAGCTCACAATTTTTTTGAATACTTTTACCAATTCCAACTTGCTATTTAAACCTAAACTATCAATATTGTGATAAAAAAATATATCCATCCACGTTTCGGAGAGATAATTATTACGAAAAAAAAAGGTCAGCGCAATATCAGACTTACTGTTAGTCTCACTAAAGGAGTAAGAGTATCTATCCCTTATCTCACAAGTTTCTCCTCAGCAGAAAAATTTATTAAAGCCAAAGAAGAGTGGATACTATCCACAATTCAAAAAAACAGAGATAAACAACTTGCCAGGATTATCCCAATAGGTGAAGGGCAAAAACTTCAACTTGTAAACAGCAAGGTAATATATCAACAAATGTCCTGCAGGGAAAAATCAATGCCAGGTAAGATATTAATCCGCTACCTAAATGAAGTTACAGAAGTTAATCTTCCACAAAGCTGCAGCAAAGAGGCAGTACTAAATGCCACAATGGTTGTTATCAGACGAAAGGCAGCCGACTATCTTCCACAAAGATGTAAATTCCTTGCTTCTGAAAACGGATTCAGCTACAATAAACTATTTCTTAAAAATAATAAAACTAATTGGGGCAGCTGTTCAAACAAAGGGAATATAAATCTCAACATTCAATTAATCAGGCTAAAGGCCGAACTCATTGACTTTGTAATTCTTCATGAACTTTGTCATCTCAAGTACCATAACCATGGAACGGCCTTCCATAACCTGTTAAACAAACTTTGTCAAGGCAGAGAAAAAGAGCTGGCACTTCAACTTAAGCATGAAAGCACCTGCTCTTTGTCAGTTGTCTGAAAAAGCCGATTATTTAGCCTCGTTAAGTTTACTAACCCGAACAAATAGTTCGTCAACTCCTTTTAAAAGATCTGAATTTATCTCTTGAAAAGTCTTCCTTGCATTTTTCCTGTCATAGTGATTTATCCTCTTAAAGAGATCATTTCTCAAATCAATTGCATCATTAATTATTTCTGCTATTTTATCTTCATTTTTACCCTTATTGAAATACAAATACGTCCAGCAGTCAGAAATAACTTCAGTGAAAAGGTACTCTATATCTTTCTTGATTTTTCTTAAACTTGCCATAATCCCCAAAAATTATATTTTTTCAATCCCTATACCGGGCTTTTCATTTAAAGTAACTTTTCCATCCACAACCGTCATGCCCTTAAAAACATCATTGGCAATTAGAAGATTACCATCAAGGTCAGCCCACTCCATTTCAGGTGCTAACTGGGCAGCAGCGGAAACGGCACAGGATGTTTCAGTCATACACCCAATCATCAGTTTCATGTGCAATGCTTTGGCCAAAGAGACCATCTCCCTTGCTTCTCTCATCCCGGTACATTTCATCAATTTAATATTGATCCCGTGGTATACTCCCTTCAACTTTGGGACATCTGTCAGCCTTTGACATGCCTCATCCGCAATAATAGGCAGTGGACTTCTTTCTGAAAGCCAGGCAGTCTCTTCAAGCATGTATTTGGACATTGGTTGCTCAATCATGCTTACATTCCTCTCGTTAAGCCAATTAATCATATCAAGAGCATAATATTTATCTTTCCAGCCTTGATTTGCATCAACACAAATAGTTGTATTTGTAACAGAGCGGATTGTGTTGATCATCATCTTGTCTGTCGCTTCGTCCCTTCCAAGCTTGACCTTTATTACCTTATAAGGAGAGGCTTCTCTTGTTTTCTCCTTTACTACCTCCTCCGTATCAAGCCCTACAGTGAAAGAGGTATTTGGAGTTGTGGCAGCATTGAAACCCCATATTTTCCACCAAGGCTGCCCCATGATTTTGCCGACAAGATCATGAAGGGCAATATCTACAGAAGCTTTTGCGGCCGTATTGTTGGTGGTTATGGAATCAACATATGTTAAAATATCCTGCATTTCAAAAGGAGACTTAAACTGAGATAAGTCAACCCTTTTCAAAAATTCTATAGCAGAAGCTTGGCTCTCACCAAGATATGGCGGCATAGCTGCCTCACCATAACCAACATAACCATCATATGCAATTTCAGTAAGGACTATAGGAGTAGTTGTACGGGAACTATTGGCGATAGTAAAAACGTGTTTCATCTGAGCATCAAATGGTCTGAAAGTCAATTCCATTTTTTTACTGGTCGCTTTCTTCTGATACCCGGGACGGGCCAAAAGCTCAAAGGGATTTATTACAGCAGCGGCAGCAGTAATAACTCCCGCTTTTTTTAAAAAATCTCTTCTGTTACTATTAATTACCTCTTTCATTTTAGTTTGTTTTAGTTTTATCAGGGAAATACCAGGGATGATTTTTTATTGAAAGAATACCGTCACCCTTAATCTTGTCTATCTGAGGGGTTATCCGTCTTACTCTTACCAGTCTATTGGAGCCTTCATAGTAATTGGAGGCACTGGGAATAAGCGAATTGATCCTCACAGAAGTAGCTGAATGAATAAATTCACCACCACCGAGATATATGCCGACATGAGAAATACGCTCCCTTCTGTCTGGCGTTGCCTTGGACCCAAAGAAAATAAGATCGCCTGCTTTCAATGCTTCAAAATTGTTAGCAGTAGAAATACTGTCACCATATAAGGCCTGCTGAGAAGCATCTCTTTCAAGAATTACACCGTTTAAATAATAAGATGTCTTGGCAAAGCCCGAACAATCCATCGCTTTGATAGAGGTACCTCCCCACATGTATGGGAAGCCAATAAACTGTTTTGCAGTAGATATAATGTTTTCCGGTGTAGGATTCCGGCTATAAACCCAATTTTCAAAATCAGTCGCATCGGTTTTCTGAACGAAACATTTTTTGCCATTAGGTAATATAACCTTGTAATAATCACCTGATTCACCATCTACTCTGACTATACAACCCATAACACCATCTGAAACTACAGGTGACGTGTCTGAAGGAGCATCCCTAAACAAGGTATAATAGGCTGTAATAATCAACCTCGGTGATGAGCTCCAAGTCATATACTCCTTTTCATTCATTGGCATGATGCTTCCGGAGGTCACCCATGCTATATAACCCTCAGGGGTAACAGCTCTTGTCCAGCTGCCTCTTTTTTCGAGTATCCTCAGTGGTGTACCCATAATAGTCTGTGTTGCAGATTCTTCTGCATAATCAGGACCATATCTGAAATTAATAACAGACAGTGCAGTAATTCCATAAATTTTATCCTTAAGGGCAGGGTCAGGAAGAACAACCATACTGTCCACAATCTTAATCTTGTTGGCAGCAAGTGCCTTTAACAATGCTTCTTTAGCTCCTGCTTCAGTAGTTGAACCTTTTAAAACAGGCACACTTCCATCTTTTGGAAAAAAAAGAAAGGGTTCGTAAGTTTTTACTCTTCTGTCCGGAGCATACTGTGCTTTAATTTCCTTAGAAATAGAGTCAAACAGTTTTTGTGTCTTTTCCGACTTTTCGTCTCCCTTGCATACCGGCGTCAGTAAAATAGCCAAAACCAGAAATATAAACTTTTTCATCTTTGAGGGTTAATTATTAGACAAACAAAGATAATTATATTTGCAACAAAAATCTTATTATGATTATTGATTCTTTAAGGGGTTTTGAAAGATATCTCAACCTGCATTCAAAGTTTGAGAAAGTGTTTAGTTATATAATAAAAAATGATGTTCATAAACTTGAACCCGGAGAATACAGTGTTGTAGGAAAGGATATTTATTTTACTATCTGGGAAGGAGAAGGCAAAGGGATGGTAATTCCAAAACTCGAAGTTCACGATTCATACATTGACATTCACATACTACTCGAAGGCAATGAAACCATTGGCTTCAGGGACCGAAGTAGATGCAATGGAGACGGTATAACATATGATCCTGAAAAAGATATTGCATTTCTCGAAGAGATGCCTGAAAATTTCATCAACCTCGCTCCGGATAATTTAGCCATAATTTTTCCTTATGATGCACATGCACCACTTATTGGAGAAGGGAAAATAAAAAAAGCTGTCTTTAAAGTCAAAATGTAGTGGGACAACGTTATAATACATATGTCGGCTACTTCAAAAAGAGGTATGGAGAGAGATTACAAAAAATAGTGATAGATGCAGGTTTTTCTTGTCCCAACAGAGATGGAACTCTTGGCACAGGTGGTTGTACTTATTGTAACAATGCTGCTTTTCATCCTTCTTACAGTTCTCCGGACAAGAGTGTTATTTCTCAAATAAATGAAGGAATAGAATTTCACAGAAAAAGATATCGTACTGCCAATCACTATCTTGCATATTTTCAGCCCTTTTCAAACACATATGCCCCTTTAAAAGAGTTGAAAAAAGTTTACGAAGAGGCTCTCTCCCACCCCTTGGTTTCAGGAATTGTAATAGGAACCCGCCCTGATTGTATTGATGATGAGAAATTGGATTATTTTCAGGAACTTTCTAAAAGAAAAATAGTTGTTCTTGAGTACGGTATTGAATCAGTTCACGACAAAACTCTCAAAAGAATCAACAGATGCCACACTTACGCCCAATCAGTAGATGCAATTACAAAAAGTGCAGCAAGAGGTCTTACTTTGGGAGCTCATTTCATTTTTGGACTGCCAGGAGAAAGCAAAGAAGATATGATGAACATGGCTTTTAAAATTAATAATCTTCCCTTGCATTCTGTAAAGTTTCATCAGTTACAGATTATAAGAGGAACTGCTATGGAGAAAGAATTCAAAGAACATCCCGGGGATTTCGTCAATTTCACTATTGATGAGTACATTGAATTTTTCGTAAATTTTCTGGAGCTGCTTAAGCCTGACATATACATAGAACGATTCGCAGGAGAAGTACCACCAAGATTTGTAGAGATGACTCCATGGGGGTCCATACGTAACGCCGAACTCATAAGAATGCTTGAAAAGAGACTCGAAGAACGTAATACAAGACAATCAGCTAAATTTTATCCCCAACTTTAATCCTCAAGCATTGCACTTATCGATATCCTCTCTCCAGTAGCCTGCATGAATAACTGGCATTATAATAAGTAAAATTGTTATAATTGTTATGTTTTTCATGGTAGTGGATTTGACTTTTAAGGTAACCATTTTTTATATACCTTTGCAATAGTCCGATAAGAGTATGATTCTGCAAACTGTGGCAGGATCTTTGTTCATTGGAATCAAGACTTCTGCTGATAAGATATAATTAATATTAATTATACAATGAAGAAATATCTGTTTCTTACTATTTTATTGCCTGTTCTTCTATCTTGTAAATACATTAACTTTTCCAGAGACAAGATAGTCGCTCAAGTTGGGAAAAATACTCTTCTAGAATCGGACATCCGCGAATTGATACCAGAAGGTACAGCTCCTGAAGACAGTATAAGAATGGTTGAACAGTACATTAACAATTGGGCTATTACACATCTGCTGCTTAAGAAAGCTGAAGAAGAACTGTCAAAAAGCGAAAAGGACGTTGAGCAGGAATTGGAAGATTACAAAAACTCCCTCCTGGTATACAGATACGAAAATCTTTACGTCGAATCACATCTCGACACTACAATTACAGAGGATGAATGCAGGGAATACTATGAAAAACACTCTTCAAACTTTACGGCTAATAACACGATTGTCAAGGCGAGGGTTATCAAAATATCCCACAACTCTCCAAATCTTGCATCCATAAAAAACATGTACAAGGCTAATGGAATAGAAGAAATTGATGAACTGGAAAGGTTATGTTACAATGCTGCCGATAAATATGACAATTTTGACAACAATTGGGTAGACATTTCGGCTGTTGCAGCTCTTGTCCCTTATGATCTTCAATCTTGCGAGAAAGCCGCTAACAGTAGTTTGTCAATTGAAACGAGTGATAGTCTCTACAATTATTTCGTCTACTTTATAGACAAAATATCACCCGGGCAAATTCCTCCATTTGACTATTACAAACCTTTAATCAAAGAGACCATACTCATTAAAAGAAAGCAAGAGCTAATCAACGAACTTGAGCGAAATTTGTTGAAAGAAGCTTTAGAAAATAATATATTGAAAACAAATATAAATAAATGATAACTAATATTAAGGAGTGGTCCAGACTGCTCATATTCACTGCTGCCATTTTTCTTGGATACAATTCATCTGCCTCTGCGCAAAAATATGGTGGAGGGTTGATAGACAAGATAGTTGCTCAAATAGGCAATGAAATGATTCAACTCTCAACCATTGAGGCTGAGGTACAAATGATGCTTTTCCAGGGAGTACCTTCAGATAAAAATCTTCGTTGCGAAGTACTTGAAAGATTAATGGAACAAAAGCTCTTTCTTGCTCAGGCGAGACTGGACAGTTTAACTCCCAATATGGAGATGGTTGAACAAAATCTTAACCAAAGGATGCAGGAAGTAATGACTAGACTGGGAGGAGAAAAGGCCACAGAAGAATACTTCAAGAAACCACTGTACAAAATTAAGGAGGAGTGGCGTGAAACTCTCACCGAACTCTCCATGGTAAATAATATGCAGGCAGAAGTTGCTAAAAAAGCACCTGAACTTACACCTTCTGATATTGAAAAATATTATAAAAGACTGCCAAAGGACAGCCTTCCAATCATTTCTACTCAATATCAATACAGCCAGATAGTGCTTTACCCAGAAAAAGAGGCCGCCATTATGGCTGTAAAAGAAAGGTTACTAGAGTTTAGAGAGAGAATCATGAAGGGAGAAAAATTCAGTACTCTTGCAACAATGTATTCTCAGGATTTTGCCAGCGCTTCCAAGGGTGGAGAGCTTGGAATGGCGTCAAAACAGTTGTACTGGTCTCAATTCTCAGACGCAGCCATGGCACTTAAACCTGGTCAAGTTTCTCAGATAGTCGAAACCCCTGATGGCTTTCATATTATACAATTAATCAAAAAAGAAGGCGATATGTTCAATGCAAGGCATATTCTTCTTAAACCCATGTACACCAATTCAGACAAGGATAAGGCTTTCAAAACCCTCGACAGTCTGAGAAATATGATACTTCTTGACAGCATAACTTTTGAACAGGCTGCAAGGCGTTTTTCTCAAGATCCTAAAAGCTATGTTAATGGAGGACTTGTGGCTGATGAAAATACAGGTTCAGTGTATTTTCTAGTAGACAGACTTAAACCAGAAGACTATGCTGTACTAAAAACACTCCAAGTCGGTGAAATTTCCGCTCCATTTGAATCCAGAGACAATGAGGGCAGAGAGGGTAATATTGTTTATAAAATTGTACGTCTCGATAAAGTAATCCCCTCGCATGTAGCCACATTTAAGGATGATTTTTACATTCTGCAACAAATGGCAGAAAACGAAGCTATAAACAAGGCTCTTGATGAATTTATCAAAGAAAAACAAGAAACTACATATATAAAGATTGACCCGATGTTTGAAAACTGTTCATTCAAAAGAGATGGCTGGATCAAAAAATGATGTACAGGAGCTTAATAACAATTCTACTATCTATACTGCCCTCTTTTCTTTTCTCCCAACAGCAACAGGTCCAGAGACCTGAAAAGAGTCTGATCAGATTGATTGATGCTAAATCTGCTGTTCTGACTACATCGATGGGAAGAGAATATCGAGAGATTAAAGGGCCTGCTCAATTTTTGCACGACAATACTTTGATTCTGTGCGATTCAGCCATATGGGACACCCAGGCCAATATTGTGGATGCAATTGGTCATGTCAAAATAATTCAAAAAAACACAACACTCTATAGTGACAACATAAAATATCTTGCAGATCAATCTCTTGCTCAGGTAAGAGGCAACTTGGTAGAGCTGATCGACAACGAAGGTGGCAGACTCCGTACAAACTTCATTGATTACTATACAAAAGACAGTATTGGAATGTTTTACAACGGAGGTTGCCTGATGAACGAGGATAGCAGCTTTATAGAGAGTTCTAATGGATATTATTATGCCAAAGAGGACAGGTTTCTGTTTCAAATGAAAGTAGAGATGCAATCAGATACCGTTTTGATGAAAACAGATTCACTGGCTTATCTTGCAAAGGAAAACAGAGCTGTTTTTCTTACTAAAACTCTGGCATGGCAAGGAGATGGATTTTTAATGGCAAATGGTGGGTGGTATGACAGAAAAAATGAGTATATACATTTTTCTAATGATGTATATATAAAAACTAAAAACAATGAAATATGGGCAAGAGAGATAGATTTTGACCGTAAAACAGGTAACGCAAAACTGGAATATGACGTTCAGGTACTCGATACAGCTCAATCAGCCATCATCCTCGCTGACAGAGTACACTACACAAGCAAGCCTGAATCGATAGTACTGGAGAAAGAACCATGCATAGCACTTTTTACAGTGGAAAATGAAGTCAGAGATACACTTTTTTTCTCAGCCGATACAATAATATATCAGACCAGACTGCATAAAGATGTTGATTCCTCTGTAATTGCTGTTTCGAAACAGAGGAGAGATCTAAGCAAAAGAGACCCAATTACTGAAATATACTCCTCCCTAAAAGCCAAAGCATCTCTCTTGAATAAAAAAAATTCTGATACAACTGCGGTTAAAAACTACGATTCAACCCAGGTTGCCAAAAAAGATACGGTGGCGGTAGATACTGTTGCTGTAAATATAGACACAGTAAAAGTAAAGTTTCTGACAGCTTTTAAGAATGTGAAATTTTACCGTAGCAATCTACAGGGAGTTTGTGATTCTCTCCAATTCAATTCCCTTGATTCTTTAATAAGGCTCTATAAGGAGCCAATATTATGGAGCGAAAACAAACAGCTTTCAGCAGATAGTATTCAGGTTATTCTTTCAGGCAGAAAACTTAAAAAAGCAGAGTTAAATTCTTCAGCATTTGTAGCCATGCAGGAGGACTCATCTCACTTCGACCAAGTTAAGAGTGCAGATATTATAATCTTCTTTGACGATGGAAAACTCAGCAGATTTGACGCTCTTGGCAGTGCTTCAGTTCTTTTTTTCTTTGAAGAAGACAGCGTCTTAACAACAATGAACGAAAAGGAGTGTAAGGCTCTTAGTGCCACTATGTTGAATAATAAGATACATAGAGTTCGCTACTTTGAAAACATAAATAGTAACGCATATCCGCTATTCAATCTCCCGGACAACAAGCAAAAACTCAAAGGATTCAAATGGGCAGATGAGAAAAGGCCTAAAAACCGTTATGATGTCTGCAATCGTACCATCAAAAGTTCTCAGGCCTCAACATTGGAAATGGCGGAAAAACCGCTCTTTACACAATTCGGAATCTACTTTTCTAAAACAAAAAAATGATTCTTAGTGTTACCAAATATTAAGAGGTAATCCATGCATCTTTTTACGGGCAAGTTCTTTTACCTCTGATATGACAGCTGGATTATCCGGATTGGAAAGTACCCTGTCAATGAGTTCAACAATATAAGGCATATCCTTCTCGACCAAGCCTCTTGAAGTAATGGCAGGAGTTCCAACTCTTATTCCCGATGTCTGGAAAGGAGATCGACTGTCAAAAGGAACCATGTTCTTATTGACAGTTATATCCGCCGATACAAGCAACTTCTCTGCGACTTTACCTGTGAGATCAGGGAACTTACTTCTTAAATCTATAAGCATGAGGTGATTATCTGTACCTCCAGATACTACCTTATAACCTCTCTCAATAAAAGAGGACGCCATAACAGCAGCATTATTCTTAACCTGTAGCTGATATGTCTTGAATTCCGGCTGGAGAGCCTCAAAGAATGAGACAGCCTTCGCAGCTATACAGTGCTCCAGTGGTCCGCCCTGTATGCCCGGGAAAACGCTTGAATTAATAACAGCAGACATCATCTTCACCTCTCCCTTAGGAGTCAGGATACCGAAAGGATTAGGAAAATCTTTTCCGATAAGTATTATGCCTCCACGCGGACCTCTAAGAGTTTTATGGGTAGTGGATGTGACAATATGGGCATGCTTAACCGGATTGTCAAGCAAACCTGCAGCAATCAGACCAGCAGGGTGTGCCATGTCCACCATCAGAATGGCTCCTATCTTATCCGCAATGGCTCTCATCCTAGCCCAGTCCCACTCTCTTGAATAAGCTGAAGCACCTCCTACAATAAGTTTAGGTTTGTATTCAAGAGCCTTGCGCTCCATCTCATCATAATCAACCAGACCAGTTTCCTTATTTAGTTGATAAGAAACCGCTTTATACCAAATACCTGACATGTTCACTGGAGATCCATGAGTAAGGTGCCCTCCATGAGACAGATCAAGTCCCATGAATGTGTCTCCCGGCTTAAGACAAGCCATAAAGACCGCCATATTAGCCTGAGCACCGGAGTGTGGCTGAACATTAGCGTATTCGGCATTAAAAAGTTGGCAAATCCGGTCAATGGCAAGTTGCTCAACCTGATCAACCACTTCGCAACCACCATAGTATCTTGCTCCGGGATAACCTTCGGCATATTTATTTGTAAGCACAGACCCTAAAGCTGCAAGCACTTGATTACTCACAAAATTTTCTGATGCAATTAATTCTATACCATGGAGCTGACGGTTTTCTTCCTTCTTAACTAATTCGGAAATCTGAAGATCTTGTTTCATTATGTTATATTTAAACTACAAATTATTATAAAACAACCTTCAAAGGTAATAATTATTTCCTGTTAATCTTTTTAAATTTAAGTTCTATCCATATTATTGTGTCTTTACCGTTTGCCTCTTTTTATCCACAAAAGATCTGCCAACCTGCATATCTTTAAGAGTTATAACAAGAACCCCGTTCTTACCTTTGTCTCCATAAATCTCAGTGGCAGCCTTGTCTTTCAGTACACTGATAGATTGTATAGCTCCCGGATCGAGTGCTTTCATAACCTTTATGTCTACCTCTTTTCCGTCAATAATGCAGAGTGGTATGGCATCTTTATTATTTTGATGATTCCTCAACTTGTCTGATAAGCTTCTTCAGATCTTCCAGTGAAACCTCCTCCTCTTCGATAAGAGATGAGACCACTCCGAGATATGAGTTTTTGAAGTACTTTCTTACGACATTGTCCAAGGCGCCTTTTTTATAATCGTTCCTGGAGATTATCGGATAGTACTGGTATGTGTTTCCAAAGGAGTGATGATTAAGAAAACCTTTCTCTTCCAATCCTCTTACGATTGTAGATAAAGTATTGAAATGAGGTTTCTTATCAGTATAAAAATCTATGAGTTCTCTTACAAAAAGAGCCCCTTTTTCCCAGAAGTGAGACATGATCTCCTCTTCTTTGGCTGTAAGTTTTTGCATTATTCAATCTTACTAAAATCTGAATACAAATATAACTATAAAATCTAGTTATTCAACTATTTTTTATAGTTATAATGTTAAACAAACTAAAAAGACGAATAAACGAAACAGAATGATAAAATAATTGTTATTAAATCACTCAATAATGACAACCCTGTTCAAAACAGGTCTGTCATAAGGCTCTTCTCTATCACCCTTAGCTATTACCTCTAGTTGTGAAGGATTAACACCAAACTTGTTTACAAGAGCATCAAATACGTTTTTTGCACGCTGTTCGCTAAGCCTCTGGTTAATCTTGGGATTACCTGTCTCCTTGTCTGCGTAACCTGTAATCTTGTAAGTTTTGCCAGATTGTTTCATGATTTCGGCATAATTACCAATATTAATCATGTCAGCAGTGGAAATTTTCGCACTGTTAATTACAAACCAGACAGACATCTTACCCATAAGATATTCTTTGACAGTGACAACTTCAGGAGCTTTGTTTTTTTCTGCATTCAGTTCTTCTGCAAGTTTCCTCGCTTCTGCATCAGCATCAGCTATCTTTTTTTCAAGATCAGAAATCTTGTTGGTATAAGGAGTATAATCACAAGGAACAGGTTCTACATATTTTGTAAAATCACGTCTGTTAAATTTATAAGTAAGGCCAATAGTTGCTGACGCCATACCCTCACCTTTATAACCGCCAACTGTTCCGTCGAATCTCTGGTGAACCAACAAGCCTCTAAGTTCAAGATTTGCATCAAGAGCATCAGAGAGTCTAATCTTATTAATCAATCCTCCGGAAATTCCAACTTCGTTATACTCGGGATTAATATCCTCCTTCCAGGATTTTGCCCAACCAACTCCAACAAAAGGAACAAACTGCCAGAATCTTGTATGTTTATAGCCACCAACAAAATTGGAAAGATTAAGCATGTAATCAGCATGAAGATTTAGAACATTAAAAGATTCATCTCCATTATTATCAGCATACAAAGCATTAGGTCCGTATCCTTTGGCATCAATACCTGCATATTGGAAACGGAATCCGGAACATGGGGTAATCCATTTGCCAACAGAGAAATCCAAAGCAGTAGATATTCGATCACCAAATGAAAGCTCACCGTCATTCTCTCCAAAATAGACGTTACCACCAACTCCTGCAGATATGAACCAGTTATCCCACAAACCGTTTGTCAAAAACGGCCCTCTTTTGGCCTGCTCCTGGGCTGAAATCATCCCAAAGAACATCAAAAGAATTAAGGTTAAAAAACTTTTCTTCATAGTATTATCGAGTTAATTTCGTGAAAGATAATAAAAAATATTTCAAACAGAAAATATTTTTACAAAAATATTTTTACAAAAAAAACCCATCTTAACAGACGGGTCTAATTTATAACGTTCTAAATTACTCAATGATTACGACACGATTTAATGGAGCTTTGTCAAACGGCTGTTGTTCATCGCCAAATGCAATTTTTTGAAGCTGTGAAGGATTAACACCAAACTTATTTACAAGAGCATCATAAACCCTATTTACCCTATCTTCGCTAAGTTTCTTGTTAATTTTCTTATTACCAGTCTGTTTGTCAGCATAACCGGAGATCTTGTAAGTCAGGCCAGATTTCTTAATTACTTCTGCATATTCACCAAGATTAATAAGATCTTTATCACTCAATTTACTACTGTTAATAGCAAACCAAACAGCCATCTTACCTGCAAGATATTCTGTATTGGTAATAATTTTAGGCCCTTTTGCCTTTTCTGCATTCAATTCGTTCTCCAATTGTTTTGCATTGTTGTCAGTTTCTACAATTTTTTTCTCAAGATCAGCAATTTTGCTTGTATAAGGAGTATAGTCGCATGGAACAGGTTTTACATATTTAGCAAAATCACGTTTCATAAAATTGTAAGTGACACCAACAGTCGCAGTTGCAAGTTCTTCTATTCCCTGTCCAACCTCATATCCGTCAAATCTGTCATTAACCAATAGTGTTTTAATCTCAATGTTAAAGTCCACAGCATCAGAAATACGAACTTTGTTTATTAGACCTATAGTAGCACCAATTTCATTAAACTTTGGATTGACATCTTCTTTCCAGGATCTAGCCCAGCCAAATCCTGCATAAGGGATGAATGACCATGTTCGGTCTGTTCTATATCCACCAATTGTATTAGACACGTTCCAGAGAAAATCACCATGGATGTTAAACATGTTGAATTTTTCGGTATAGCAATTAGCACATCCGCCGTATTGTTTATCAATGAAATTACCTTGATTCTGAATCATGCCACCTTTTACGCCTATGCCAGCAAATTGTCCACGAACGCCAAAAAGTGGTGTTATCCATTTACCAAGTGATATATCAAATGCGGGAGCTAATCGGTCGCCAAAATCTATCTTTCCATCATGTTCTCCAAAGTAGATCTGTGCTCCTCCCCCTATTCCAACAAACCAGTTATCCCAGAAACCATTTGTAAGGTATTGGTTATACTTTACGTCGGCCTTTGTTTCTTGCTGTTGGGCATATGCTGACACAACAGCAAACATCATGACTAAAGTTAGAATCCTCTTCATAATAATTCAGTTTAGTTTAAAATTAAAAAATCAAATACCCACAACTTATCTTATACAAAGATAATACGAAAAATAAAACATCCAAAAAAGAGAAGAGAGGATTTTACTCCTCTCCCACAACCTCTATCTTAATATTAGCCTTAATGTCCCTGTAACACTTAACAACCGCATCATAAACACCTACTTCCTTAACATTTTCCTCACTTGTTATGGTAATGTTTCTGCGATCTATCTCAAAGCCCTGAAGCGCAAGAGCATCTGCTACCTGAATATTATTGACAGAACCAAAAATCTTGCCTGTAGAACTTACCTTAGTTAAAATTTTAACCTGCAATCCTTCAAGTTTTGTCGCCAATATCATTGCATCCTCACGAATTTTAGCCTCTTTATGAGCCCTTTGTCTCATATTTTCTTCATGAACCTTTTTGGCAGAAGAAGTAGCCATAATCGCAAAACCTTTTGGTATCAAGTAATTTACAGCATATCCATTGCGGACTGTTACTACATCGTCCTTATGACCCAGATTGGGAACATCCTGTTTAAGTATAATTTCCATAAATCTCCCTCCTATTTCAATAAATCAGTTACATAAGGTAATAACGCAAGGTGTCTGGCACGTTTAACTGCCTGGGCAACCTTCTTCTGAAATTTCTGTGAAGTACCGGTAAGACGGCGTGGCAAAATTTTACCTTGCTCATTAAGAAATCTTTTAAGAAATTCAGGATCCTTATAGTCCACATACTTAATACCGGCTTTTTTAAAACGACAGTATTTTTTCTTCTTTACCTCAACAGTTGGTGGGTTCAGATAACGTATTTCATTATTTTGACTTGCCATAATTTTACTCTTCTTAGTTTTTATTTTCTGCCATATTTGCACGTTTCTTCTCTGCATAGGCTATTGCATGCTTATCCATAGCAAAAGTAAGAAAACGAATAATGCGCTCATCACGACGATATTGAGTTTCAAGTTTGGTGATAAATGAAGGGTCTGCCTTAAACTCAATTAAATGATAAAAACCTGTAGTTTTCTTTTGGATAGGGTAAGCCAACTTTCTGAGCCCCCAGTCTTCTTCGTGAACGATTTCACCCTGATTGTCGGTGATAAAGTCACGAAACTTTTTTACCGTTTCCTTTATCTGGACTTCAGATAAAACGGGAGTAGCAATGAAAACGGTTTCGTACTGTTTTAACATACTCTTTTTGTGTGTTTATTAAATTATAAAATTATTTAAAAAGGGCTGCAAAGTTATAAAATAATTACATTCAAACAAATTATTTCTTAATGGGGGCTTCCTTAAGAACTTCAACTACATAGTTCCACCACTTTTCAACACTTTTAATATTCACTCTTTCATCCGGAGAATGAGGAGATTTGATGGTAGGACCGCAGGAAATCATGTCCCAATTCGGATATGTTCCTCCAAGAATCCCACATTCCAAACCTGCATGAATGGCTTTTACCTCAGGCTCTTTGCCATAAAGCTTTTTATAAACGCCCTTCATGATTTTCAAGATATCCGAATCCATATTCGGCTTCCAGCCGGGATAACCACCTGTCAGACTGACTTTAGCTCCTGCAAGATCAAAAACAGACTTAAGAGAAATTGCATGTATTTCCTTAGCAGAATCAACGGAACTTCTCATAAGAGACTTAACATCTATCTTACCATTTCCGCTTTTAACAATAGCTAAGTTGTTGGAAGTTTCTACAAGCCCCGGCATCGCATCACTCATTCTCTCAACTCCGTTTGGACATGCATAGATTGCCTTAACTGCCTTGAGGGCAATTTCCGGATCAATTGCTCTGACAGGTCTTTTAGCAATATTAAGTTCAATATTGAGATTCGGTTCCTGAGCAGCAAGTTCTACCTTCATGTCGCTAAAATGTTTGCTTACTATCTTTTTGGCAGTTGATATCTTTGAAGCTGGTATCGCCAAAGTCGCAAAAGCCTCTCTTGGAATTGCATTTCTCAACGAACCACCTTCAAAGGATGCAATGAGGGCACCGGATTTTTCAACGAGAGGCAGAAGTAATCTCACTAAAGCCTTGTTGGCATTTCCACGACCAAGAACTATATCCATACCTGAATGGCCTCCTTTAAGACCGGTTATAGCAAGGGCGAGTCCAATATAGTCTGCAGGGACAGGAACTGTTGTATATTTGAATGTAGCTGTTGCATCCAGACCACCTGCACATCCCACATAAAGTTCTCCTTCGTCTTCTGAATCAAGATTTATCAATATGTCACCTTTCAAAAGACCCGGCTTCAAACCTCTTGCTCCTGTCATCCCCGTCTCTTCATCAACAGTAATCAATACTTCAATAGGACCGTGAACTAGATCTTTAGCTTCAAGAACAGCCATTGCCACAGCTACTCCCATTCCATTATCAGCCCCAAGGGTGGTACCTGTTGCATATACCCAGTCATCCACAATCCTGGGTTCAATTGGATCTTTCTCAAAATCATGAACCTTGTCACTGTTTTTCTGCGGTACCATATCTATATGTGCCTGAAGAATAATCCCTTTACGATTTTCCATACCTTTGGTAGCAGGTTTTCGTATAATAACGTTTCCAAGTTCATCCTTAAATGTTTCAAGACCCAAACTTTTCCCGAAATTTTCCATAAACATTACAGCCTTGGCTTCTTTCTTTGAAGGACGGGGTATCCGGGTAAGAGATTCAAAATGTTTCCATACCCTTGTCGGATTTAAATTAGCAATACTCATTTCTATAAATATTAAAATTTGTTAAGATTAAACAATTTACTTTTTTGCTGTTGCTACCTCTATGGGAAATGATAGCAAGTTCCCCAACTGATATACAGGAACTCTTGTCTGTAAAAGGATATTCTGGCCATCAATAACTTTAGCCACCATAGCTGCCGGTCTTCTATATACTATACTTCCCTTTCCTCCTGAAATGTCGGTCTTAGGTGCAGGTGCAACTTTATCTTCCAACGAGAGTTCCAAAACAACAGGTCTTCCAGCAATATTTGATGCAGGCAATAAACCTTGTGATTCAGAAAATCTGAAGGCTATATATATCTGTTTCTGGTTATCCTGTGAAGGAACTACGTCATAACTCATTTTTTGAATATCAAATATGCTTTTACCTAAAAAAAGCGACATGTATTCATCCTCTATTCTGTTAATTTCCTCTATTGCAGCTCTCAATGCATCACCACTAAAAGTAGCATCAGTTTCTCCGGTAATAATCTCAAGCCTCTTTGTTCTCAGTTTAAATATGAGATTGGCAGCTTCTTCTGCTCTTCTTTCGATGCTCTTCTCAACAACCTGACTCTGCTGAACGCCCACCTTTTCGAGGCCTTTTGCAGTCTGAACAGTTTTATAAAGCGTGGTTTGCTCGCTTGTAAGATTATTAGAAACACTTGCAGGATTAAACAGTTGGCTAGAAGTAATATTGTGGAACCTCATCTTGTCACTTTTCCCGGCATATGAATCTGACCACATAATTAACCCTTGACTTATAAATTCAAGAAAATTGGCAGACGCATTCTTGGAATTACCCAGATTGACTGCATAATTAGCAGAGTAATCCGCCTCAATGTAAGGGGTAATCTCCACTGATTTTAATTTGTAAATTTCCATATTGTCCTCTCTGGCCTGTATCCCAAGATACTTTTGAGCAAATTTGGCATAAGGACCGGCCACAAATGACTCATGGTCTGCCGTTACATTAAAATGTATTGTAGTACTTGGAAGAGAATATACTATTGCTCCAAGTGGTACTGTCTCTCCCTGTGTTAAAGTCTGAGAGCCTGCAATTGAGGTTAATAGCAGAAATATAGACAGTAGGTATATTTTCAAAAATTTCATGATATTGAATATTTATAAATTATTAATTGTCTCTTTTCCACCTTCTGTGTGACCATAACCAATCTGCAGGGCTCTGAACAATTGCTTCTTCAAGCAGTGATGCAAATCTGTTTGTTATTTCACCCTCCTCAAGAGATGAAGGATTGTCTGTTATAGATACAAATTTAGCATTGTATTTACCACGTCCAACTCTTTCTGCTTTAAGAAATATAACTGGAATATTCAGCTTTCTTGAAAGTTGTTCAGGCCCTTCAAAAAAACGAGTTGGTTGATTTAAAAATTTTGTCTGAAATTTTGAACCAGGAAGAGGAACTTGATCTGCAATAAATATATAACACAGTTTCTCATCTCTGTGTTTAAGCATATATCTGGCTATTTCTTTCATCTCCACAAGCGCTGCTTCTGAATGGCGTTTCCTTACCCTTTGTATCATAAAATCCGAAAATTGGCTACTCAATTTCTTATATACAATCCTCAAGTCTTCATTTCTGTATCCAGAAGGTGACATATCTATAGCAAGCATCTGTTCCCAATTTGCAAAATGACCCATGACAATCATTGCAGAGCCATTTCTTTTATAAGCTGAATTAACTATATCCAAACCATATGTCTCAACATTATCTCTCCATTTTGAAATGGATCTTGAAACAGACCATATCATTTCAAAAAAAATGTCGGTAAAATTGTGATAAAATTTATCAACAATTAACTTAATCTCATCGTACTTTTTCTCAGGAAAAGATCTTGCTATGTTAACAATAACCACATCCAACCTGTATTTAATAACATCTCTCAACAACCAAGCCGAAAAATCCGATATTAAATAATGGATTTTTTTGGGCAACAATGAAAAAGGATAGGCAAATATAAGAGTGAGATAATAAGGAATCCTATACATTAGTTGATTTTACATTTTTAACAAAGTTATCCAAATTTTAGTATTTTTGTAGAGTTATGAGGAATTTTTAACTAATCTAAAATTAATACCTTATGTTTAAATCACATCCGAAAGGACTACTGGCAGCAGCTCTCGCAAATATGGGAGAGCGCTTCGGATTCTACATTATGATGGCAATATTGACATTGTTCATCTCTGCAAAATTCGGTCTGTCTGAGACCTCTACAGGCTATATTTACTCCGCTTTCTACGCATCAATCTATGTTCTTGCTGTAGTTGGAGGTTTGATTGCCGACAAGACTCGTAATTATAAGCGTACTATTTTTTGGGGACTTATTTTGATGTCTTTTGGTTATTTGATTATTGCTATTCCTACTCCCACTCCTGTCTCAAGTGTTCCGCTTTATCTTTCAATCACTTGCTTAGGTTTGTTGGTAATTGCCTTTGGCAACGGACTTTTTAAAGGTAACCTTCAGGCATTGGTTGGACAAATGTATGACAAACAAGACTATAAGGATTATATCGCAAAGAAATTCGGTCTGGACAAAAATGGCAAGCCTAAGGATATGAGAGATGCTGGTTTTCAGCTATTTTATATGTTCATAAATATTGGAGGCTTCTTTGCTCCTTTTATTGCTATTGGTGTAAGAAACTGGTGGCTTAAACATAATGGTTTTGATTACAATGCTCAACTCCCCGAACTTTGCCACAATTTTTTATCGAATTCTGCTGCAATGAATCCTGAACAGATAGCTAATCTTCAGACTTACTCTTCTCAAGTAATGTTAAATGGCGAACCTGTTTCAAATATGACTGCTTTCTGCAATCAATACCTTGATGTATTTACAAGAGGTTTCCATTTTGCTTTTATTGCAACAATAATCGCGGTATTAATTTCTCTGGTAATATATGTAACAAATAAACATAAATTTCCAGATCCGGCTGCTAGTAAAGCAGCTTCAACTGAAGATAAAAAGAACCACAATTTGTCCAAAGAAGAGATTGCAATGTCAGCTTCTGAAGTTAAACAAAGGATTTATGCACTATTTGCTGTTTTTGGAGTTGTTATCTTTTTCTGGTTCTCTTTCCATCAAAACGGTTATTCTCTTACCTATTTTGCGCGTGACTATATTAATCTAGATGCAATAAATATTGATCTTGGTTTTACATCTCTAAAGGGAGCTGAAATCTTCCAGTCCGTCAATCCATTCTTTGTTGTTGTCTTAACACCTGTTGTAATGTGGCTGTTTGGGTCTCTTAAAAAGAAAGGGAAAGAACCTTCAACTCCTCGAAAGATAGGAATTGGTATGGGTATTGCTTGTGCTGCATATCTTTTCTTGCTTTTAGTTTCTCTTACATTGCCTGACAAATCATCGCTGGCAAGTATGTCTGCAAATGATCTTAATGCCATGAAACTTACTCCATGGGTAATGATCGCCATGTATTTTATTCTTACGTGTGCCGAGTTGTTTATCTCGCCATTAGGTTTGTCATTTGTATCTAAAGTTGCTCCTCCACATCTTCAGGGTATAATGCAGGGAGCATGGCTCGCAGCTACTGCTGTAGGAAATTCTCTTTTATTCATTGGTGGCCTTCTTTATACATCTGTCCCGCTATGGGCATGCTGGATGGTATTTTCAATTGTATGCGGACTCTCAATGATAGTTATGCTTTCAATGGTTAAATGGCTTGAGAGAGTTGCCAATTAGAATAGTAACATTTCTATTAAAGATTACAGGAAGCCGAACTGAAATACCTTTTTAGTCGGCTTCCTTTGTAACAGATAAAATCAATAATTATATTATGATACCATTTGCCAAAAACAGAAGTTACAGAAGGTTCTATCAGGATGTTTCGATTGATGAGGCTGATCTTATCAAGATGGTAGAGGCTGCAAGGCTCTCTCCTTCTTCGAGAAACATGCAGCCTATTAAGTTTTTTATAACAAACGACAGAAATATGAACGACGTGATTTTCAAAAATCTTTCATGGGCAAGTTATCTCATTGATTGGGATGGCCCTGAGGAAGGAGAAAGACCCTCTGCATATATCATAATGCTCCATGATAAAAAAATCTCTTCTACATATTCATGTGACAATGGCATTTTTGCACAAAGCATTCTTCTTCAGGCTGTAGATCTTGGCTTTGGTGGCTGCATAGTCGGTTCCATCAAGAAAGATGCTATTGCAAAGTTGCTCCAACTTCCTGAGCATCTTGAGCCAATTCTTGCTGTAGCTCTTGGCAAACCAAAAGAAAACGTTATTATTGAAGACATGAAAAATGGAGATGTCAAGTACTGGAGAGATGACAGCCAAAATCACCACGTCCCCAAAAGAACACTTGACGAGCTGATTTATAAGATAAAATAAAAATGAAAATCATGAATCCTGACAGACCTTTTGTGATAGCCGGCCCTTGCAGTGCAGAAAACGAGGAGCAGGTAATCGCAACTGCTTTAGGGCTAAAAGAAATCGGGATTCAAGTTTTCAGGGCTGGCCTCTGGAAACCTCGCTCCAAACCTGGATCATTTGAGGGAGCAGGCAATGCTGGCTTACAGTGGTTATCAAGAGTCAAGAAAGAAACAGGGTTGCTTACTTGTGTGGAGGTTGCTAACTCTTCTCATGTTAAAGCATCTCTTAAAGCCGGCATTGATATGATCTGGATTGGCGCAAGAACGAGCGCAAATCCTTTTGCCGTTCAGGAGATAGCCGATACACTGAAAGGTTGTGATATCCCGGTACTTGTTAAAAATCCGGTTAACCCCGATGTGGATTTATGGATAGGAGCAATCGAGAGATTTCAAAACAGTGGGATAAGTTGCATATATGCAGTACACAGAGGATTCAGCACTTATGAGAGAGGACTTTACAGGAATATTCCTCAATGGTATATTCCAATTGAACTCAAACGCAGACTTCCGGATGTTCCGATGCTATGCGACCCAAGCCACATAGCAGGCAGGCGTGACCTTATACTTCAAATAGCCCAGCAATCTATGGATCTGGGCTTTGACGGACTGATGATAGAATCACACATAGACCCAGGTTCTGCATTGAGCGATAAGGAACAACAAGTCACTCCGTCAGAATTAAAGACAATACTCTCATCCATTATAATCAGAGATTATGAAGGAATCCCTGAATTATTGAAAGAGCTACGAAGAGAGATTGATGAGATAGATGACAGACTTTTAACATTGATTTCGAGAAGGATGCAGGTTGCCAGAGAGATAGGGAGGTGCAAGAAAAGCAACAAGATCCCGATCTTACAGCCGACGCGCTACGAACGCCTTGTAACCCAGAAGGTATCAAGTGCAGAATTTCTGCAGTTAGATCCTGATTTTATCAAAAGGATACTTGAGGCAATACATGAAGAGTCAGTCAGGCAACAGTTGTCAATTACAAACAGTAGCGAGGAAATTTAAATTGACCGTATCTGTTTTTTTGTAAATTTACAAAATATTCATAACCTAATAAACTCGACAACATGAGGGAACTACTTAAAATTTTTGGTGTTGCCCTGCTTTTTCTCTCCACCTGCATCTCCTGTAAGCAAAATGTCAAGGAAAATCCATATAAACTGGACATTGTTGACACAAAAGAGGCTTATCTCGAAAGTATAAAAGTTGACAGCACAAATGTACTTGTAGATTTACAAAAGTACATACCCGGTATTGTGTTAGATATCAGATATGCTGACACCAATAATTTCACTAAAACAAAAATTTATACTCAGCCAAGGGCTTTCTTGAGAAAACCTGCTGCCGACTCACTCCTGAAAATACAACAAATCTTGGCTGAAAAAGGACTCGGTCTTAAAATTTATGATGCATACAGACCTTATGCCGCAACACTCTATTTTTACGAAGTATACCCAGACACCACATTTGTCGCAGCTCCATGGAAAGGGTCAATTCATAACAGAGGGTGCGCAGTGGATCTTTCAATTATAAACCTTGAAAACGGTTCTGAATTGAAAATGCCGACACCATTTGACAGCTTCACAGAACAAGCTTCGCATAATTATAACGACCTTGACTCTACTGCTCTGGCAAACAGAGCACTTCTAAAAGATGTAATGTTGAGTCACGGCTTCACACTTTACAATGCCGAATGGTGGCATTACAATCTAAAACAAAGGGACAATTACAAGCTGATGAATCTCTCTTTCGAGGAACTTGATGCAATTAAATAATTCTATCATTATAATTGAACAATGAACAGATCAAACAAAAAAATCATTCTGCTGCTCCTGTTTGCTATTTTTCTATCAGTCAGCATAAATGCACAGGAGGTTATTAATCAATCTTCAGCTGAGATTTGGGATTCTAATAAGGTTACCTTTCCATCTTACATAACAACTCATCGTGAAAACCTTATTTTGCCAAAAATCAAAGGATATGAGGTTATTTCCTGCGACTTTCATGTACACACCGTTTTTTCTGACGGCCTTATGTGGCCTACTTTCAGAGTTCTTGAAGCCTGGAAACAGGGTCTTGACTGCTTTGCTATGACAGATCACGTTGAGTACAGACCACACAGAGAGAATCTTAAGGCAGATCTGAACACGTCTTACGATCTGGCAAAAGAAGATGCTGACCAAGTTGGACTTGTGTTGATAAAAGGTGCTGAAATAACCCGTAAACCCAAAAATTGGGGACATTTTAATGCTCTTTTTATCAAAGATGCCAATCTTCTTGAGGTTGAAGATCCTAAAGAGGCATTGCTTGCAGCAAAAAAACAAAATGCTTTTATCATATGGAATCACCCTGGATGGTCTTTAGACAGTACTCTCATAAATCCGTTTGTCTGGGAAATGTTCAAGGAAAAAATAATAAACGGTATTGAAGTCTATAATAATTGTGAATTTTATCCTAAAGCCATGGCATGGGCAATTGATAAACATCTTGCAATTATTGCCGCAACGGATGTCCACGGAACAGTTGAACAAGGCACATTCAAACAAGATGCAAATCAGAGACCTATGACACTTGTCCTGGCTAAAGAACACAGTTTAAATGGCATCAGAGAGGCACTTGAGGCCGGAAGAACAATGGCGTTTTTTCAAGGGTACATTGCCGCCAGGGAAGAGATTGCCATATGGCTTACAGAAGAATATCTGAGCGTCAAAAAGATATATAGCAATGAAAAAAATGATTTTTACACATTGACTAACAGTTCTTCTGTACCGTTTAAAATATTATTTAACAATAAGAGATATGTGTTACCTGCCCTCTCAACAATCTCTTTCAACGTGCCTAAAGGGGTATCAAAGATTGCAGTTAAATTTGAGAATATTATTATCTATGAAAATAAAGTTTTGGCACATGATTTGTTATTACAATAGACGTGAAGTTTTTTCATAGGTTAAGTTTTAGGTTAAGTGTAAAATGAAAGAGGGTGTCTGGCAAACAGGCGTCCTTTTTCATTTTACAAACCAAACTCTAAACAAAATTGCATTTTCAATAATTTGTTGTACATTTGCACGCCTTTTCTCGAGAAGATTAGGAAGTTAAATAATAATAACTTAAAAAACACAGTATTATGGCTGTAAAAATTCGTCTTGCCAGACATGGCAAAAAAAACTTTTCTTATTTTCATATTGTTGTAGCTGACAGTCGTTCACCCCGTGACGGGCGATTTATTGAACGTATAGGATTTTATAATCCCAATACAGATCCTGCAACTATTGAAATAAATTCTGAAAAAGCACTTGACTGGCTTATGAAAGGTGCACAACCTACAGAAACCTGCCGCAGAATACTATCCTATAAAGGGGTGTTGTTGAGAAAGCATCTGCTGGAAGGTGTAAAGAAGGGAGCCATTAATCAAGAAATTGCTGATCAAAGATGGAATGCATGGTATGAGGCAAAAGAGGCTAAGATTACTCAAAAGCTGTCAAACTTGGAACTCGACGGGCGCTCTGCCAAAAAGAACACTCTTGAAGCCGAGGCCAAAGTCAATGCTGCACGCGCAGAGGAAATAGCCAAAAAGAAAGCTGCAGAGGAAGCTGCTAAAAAAGCTGCCGAGGCAAAAGCTGCTGCTGAAGTTTCAGAACCGGAGGCATCTGCAACAATTGAAAATGAGGGATCTTCAGAAGCATCTGAACAATAGCAATAGCCCTATCAGCAGAACACTGATTCCTGTTGCAAAAGTTCTAAGATCATTTGGAACTGAAGGTAGAGTTATTTTAAAATATAACTTACCTCGTCCGGAAGATGAAAATTTGGATAGAAAGAGACCGGTGTTTATCTTTTTCGATGGATTGCCGGTCCCTTTTTTTATTGAAGATGTCAATACTAAAGGTTCACAACAACTGCTTATAAAGTTTGAAGGAATTAATACCCAAAAATTTGCCGAAGAGATTGTTGGTGAAACTGTTTACATAGAAAAAATACAAAAGAAAGGCTCAAAAGTAAAGGTCGACAAAAATAATGGCGACGATATTACCGAGATAATTGGATTTAAGGTGTTTGATTCTCACGAACAATATATTGGCATTATCCAAAATATTTATCCATATCCAAATAATCTTTGTATAGGAGTTCACAGAGAAGATAAAGAAGATGAACTCCTTCTTCCTTTTAATGAGGAATTGATAATTTCAATTGATGAGACACGCAAAAAGGCAGTGTTAAATCTTCCGAAAGGGATACTTGATCTTTAAATGTAATCTACCTCTTCCTGAGGTTCTGTCTCGTAAAGAATATCACCGCTCTGACTGCGTCTGAGATGTACTTTTGGATTATCCATTGTACCAGTCACAGTGACAGGTATACCTATTATGCCAAAAGGAGGAAGGCCCAGTCTGAACTTAATATTCAGCCTGCCGTCGAGAGAAATCTGTCCTTCAAATCTTGGGCGAAAACTTAATATTTTCATCTTGGTTCTCTCAATCGTTACAATATTGTTATTAATACTGCTTTTAACCAAAACTCCCTTAAGTTCAGGATTGTCCAGACTGTCTCGACCGGTAGCTTTACTAATTTCACTCAGCACCCTGAGACCGTTTATCTTCACCTCGTCCAGTCTTATATAGCCAGATCCTTTAAGAGATGGATAAATCGGAGACATCTCTCTGTCCAACTCGCCTTTGAGTGAATATTGCAATGATACCTTGCCGTATATACTTTCTGCACTTCTTACAAGCTCTTTGAACAGCGGTATCTCATTATAAGCTCTGTGAATATCAAAAGAGTCTGCTTTTACATTCATATCAAACAATGCCTTTTTATGTGAAAGCGGCTTGTAATTTGCACTCAATAAGAACCTTGCGCCAGCTATTTGAAGTGTTGTATTTTTAAGTTTGGCCTCCTCATTATCAAGTCTGACTCCACCGTTAATGTCGTCAATTCTGGTTCCGGCAAAATTCAATTTATGCACATGTGCATTTAATGAAAGGTTGAAATTGGAAGGAATTCTGATAACACCTGCACTATCAATTGAACTGATTTCTTCTCCCTCAAATTCTTCTCCCTCAAATAAAAAACGAAAATCATCCAGATTAACAGAATCTGCAGTAAGTGTTGCGTTTCCCGTAAGTTTACCTCCTTCAAAAAAGTAGCCAATGAAATTCTTAGCATACCCGTCAATTCTGAAAGTATTATCCCTATATTTTAATATTGCATTGCTAAGCAATATCTTGTCCTTGTCAATAATTATGACAGCGTCAGGAACTCTGAAAGGGAAAGGATAATCTTGACTCATAAATTCAAAATTGCGAAATCCAATTTGCCCTCTGTTGTCCAATTTATTGAATCTCCCCGCTTTCGCATCCTGTTGATTACCTGAAAGATAAAGATCGGTTGATATCTCTCCTTTCAGCGTAATTCCATCTATTGCAAAAAGCCGGTACAAATTATCTAAATTTAACTGGCCATTAGACGTAATTTTATATTTCAAATTGTCAAAATTTTCCATTTTAGCAGTCAATGTAAACGGCTTTCCGTCAAAATTGAAATTAAAAGGATCTGCTACAATCTTAAGATCTGAATAGTTGCCTTTAACGTCCTTAATCTCAATATCCGCATTTAAATCGCACAAAGTTCCTGGATAAAAGGTAGTAGAAACAGCCCCTTCCTTAAGCCTGATTTTTGCATCAATAACTGGAAGCAATCTGAGTTCAGGATTATAAACACCATCTAACAAAATCTTGTAATCCAGTTTTCCTTCTGCTTTATAATTTTCAAATCCCATAGCATTAGAAAGAGTCTCCAAGTCAATAGACCCATCCATGTCTACCTTAATTAGAGGTGACGAAAGTCCTTTCATTTCTAAAGTTAATTTATTCTTATCACCTCCGAGATTAAAGGATAAATTGTTTACCTTAACTGCAACTTGTTCCGTGTTGAGAGATGGAAGAACAATTTGACAACTAAGATTAATGGCATTAAGTGGAACAGGTGCTTTTGCATGTGATAAACTTCCCTTATTAATATCAATTGCCACAATAAGATCTGGAAAGGTTCCAAGTGAATCATTCGCAACTCCATTGACTTGTAATTGAATAGAAGCATTCCCTTTAATTTTGGTATTTGCAAGCCATTCTGAATACTTCTCAGGCAAAAGTGAAAAAAGTTCCTTAAAACTGTTATCGGAAGTATTCAACTCCATGTCCACACTATACCCATTGTCGGTAGGTGAATAATATCCGTGAAATTCCGTTTTAACCCCTGCAATCTTTAATTTGTTTTTCAACAACGAAATCTTAAAATTATCAAGATTGACATTTGTGGTAAAATTGGCTTTAATTCCTTTTTTGTCAATCATTTTAGTACCATTTTGGGCAAATGACAACTCCTTGATGTTAAGCAGTGATAAAAGTAAAAAATTTGCATCCTTAATATTTCCCTTCCCTCTGTAATTGAGCCCATCAATCTCTAAGGCCATTTTGTTTGGACTGTCAAAATATCGTAAACTGCTATTGGAAATCACAATGTTTTTCAGATTGACCGAGCCTTTAAAAGAAGCATCTCTCTCTTGCTGTACGGTTAATGTATCATTTGACTGGCTCAATTGGACAATTTCATAGTTGTTTTTCCCATTCTTATCAGTAATAAGATTCAGAAATACCTCGTCGAGATATATTCCGTCAATTTCAACATTCCCTTTTAGCAAAGGCAACAAGTTTATGCTTGTAGAGACTGATTTACCTGACAAAAGAGTGTCATTTTGAAATGGAAGTGGCCCTTTTATTACTATTTCGTCTAAATTAAAAGTCAAGTGAGGAAAATGACGAAAAAATGAAAAACCGATGTTTCTAAATCCTATATTTCCATCAATATAGCTGCATGCAACATTTTTAACCTTCTCTTTGACAGCTCCTGGAAAAAAATAAGGAATGACGGCCATAAGCAAAAGAATGGTGACAAGTCCTATGAACAAGATCTTTCCTATTTTTTTTAATAGCTTCATATTACAAATCCTCTAACAACTCCTTAACTTTTGAAACCTTTGATTCAAGAAGCTCCGCTGTAGATGCCTCTGCAATAAATCTCAAATATGGTTCTGTATTTGAAGGCCTGATATTAAACCACCATTGAGGGAACTCAACTCTATATCCATCAAAATCATAATAAGCAACCGGTTCTTCTATAGAGATAAAGTAATCTCTAACTCTGTCCATAGCTTTTTGCTTTTGCTCTATCTTAAAATTAATCTCTCCAGAATTTTTATATTTTTCTATCCTTGAAATAAGCTGAGAAAGAGTTACACCTTTTTTTTTCATCCCTGATATTATTCCCAATATGATCAAAGAAGCCATTATTCCTGAATCACTGTAAAAAAAATCTTTGAAATAGTAGTGACCTGCGAGCTCTCCTCCAAAAATCCCGTCAATCTCTCTTAATTTATGAGCAGCATATGCTCTTCCAACTTTCCATGTAACCATTTCGGCACCCATTGGAACAAGATATTCGCCGACAGACTTAGAGCTTCGTATATCCTGCAAAACTTTCCCCCTTTCTCCCCTTTCTTCAAGAAAATAGTGTCCAAGAACAGCAATCATCAGATCGGGAGAAATAAAACGTCCATTTTCGTCAACGAATATCACCCTGTCACCGTCTCCGTCGAAAATTATGCCTACATCACAACCCTTCTCAACTACAAGAGTTTGAAGGGCAACTATGTTTTCAGGAATAAGAGGATTGGCTTCATGATTTGGGAAGGTGCCATCCAGTTCGTCAAAAATATAGTGCAATCGCTCCCCGTCATATCCAAGAATATCTTTAATCAAAAGAGCTGCCATACCATTTGACAAGTCTACAGCAACATTAAGATTGCTAAGATCTTTTTTGTATTGCATTAAAAAATGCACATACTCACTTTTAACGTCGAAATTGTTAATTGCTCCCCTTTTACAAGCCACAGGGGTTTCTCGTCCATCGTCTATCCAACTTTTAATTGTGCCAAGTCCTGAATCTAAGCCTACAGGAAGTGCATTCTCTCCTGAAACTTTAAGACCATTATACTCCTTAGGATTATGAGAAGCAGTTATCTGAGCAGAAGCTTTAAAACCATATTTGGCAGTTGCATAATACACCATCGGCGTAGTTGAAAGACCGAGATCAAACACATCAGCTCCTGCATCCATTATGCCCGATATCAGCGCCTGGTGTATTTCAGGAGATGATATTCTTGCATCCCTGCCTACAAGGACTTTGTCTGTGTGCAAAAGTTCAGGAATAAAATATCCAACCTTATAGGCAATATTTTTGTCAAAATCCTGATTATAAATTCCTCTAATATCGTAAGCATGAAAAGCTCCCATAAATCTAAATTATTTGACTATTGCTTTGTAGAAAGTATTAACCTTTCCTGATTTTATATTATTAAGCCTACTCTGTATCATCTTTTTCCTGATAGGAGCTACAAGATCTGTAAAGAGCAAACCATCAAGATGGCTAATTTCGTGCTGAACCATCCGGCAGGCAAATCCATTAAGGATCTCTTCATGCTCGACAAAGTCAGTATCATAATATGAAACTTTGATCATTTCAGATCTCACGACAGCTGCATGTATATCTGGAATACTGAGGCATCCTTCATTGTATTCGACTGTCTGCTGACTCTCTTCCAAAATGACGGGATTGATCATTGCTCTATTAAATCCGGCAAGTTTCGGATCTTCACTTCCAAGTAAAGCTCCATCAACAACTATAACTCTGATCGATTTACCAACTTGGGGCGCAGCAAGACCTACGCCATCTGCTTTGGTCATCGTCTCTTTCATATCTTCTATAAGCTGTCGTATTTCATCCTTAAGTTCCATATTGGAAATATCAACCTCTTCTGCTTTTTTTCGAAGAATTTCAGATCCATATAAATAAATCGGAAGTACCATTATGTTGTTATTTAAAATTATAATTTGTTCCTGTCAAGGTAACTTTGTAAAATTATGGCAGCACTTATCTTGTCAACATTTCCCTTAACTCTGCGATCCATTTTTTTTACTCCGCCATCAATCATAGCTTGAAAAGCAAGTTGAGATGTAAAACGTTCATCTTCCAATTTAACAGGTAGCGAGGGAAATTGTTTCCTAAGCCTGTTAAGAAATTGATCAACATACGCTGCAGCTTCAGAAGGTTTATTGTTCATGTTGAGAGGATATCCTACAACAATTAGCACAACTTTTTCTTTTTCCATGTAACTTTTTAAAAAGTCGATTATCCCGGCGGAAGGAACTGTGTCAAGAGGAGAAGCAAAAATACCAAGAGGATCGCTGACTGCTACGCCAACTCTCTTTTTGCCGTAATCTATGCCTATAATACGCTCCATTACGCAAATTTAGTTATTTTTTTAGTACTTTTGTTACTCATAAAATCATTATGCCACGACTATTTACATACACCGATTTTGCAAAAGGAAGTGATAAGGTAAAGGCTTATGCCGACAAACACACTCCTGTTATTATTTGTGAAAATGAGGCTGAAAGAGACAAACTCTTCTCAGTTAAGGTAAAATTGGGTATTTCTACAAAACATCCAAACACTGCAGAACACCATTTTGAATTTATTCAACTCTGGAACCTTGAAACTTTAATTGGAGAGATTAAACTCCAAAGAAGCAGTTATGGTAAAGATCCTCTCCAGATAGAAGCTGTTTTCAGCTTCTATCCAAGAGTCAGCCAGCGACTCACGGCACTTGCGTACTGTAATAAGCACGGATTGTGGAAAAGCGAAGAGATATTTATAAAAGTATATGACAAGGGTTAAAAAAGGAAAAATTAGAATACTTAACAGCAAGTTCAGGTTTTCAATATTCAACGATACATCACATGAAGAGCTGTTTGTTTTCAGAGCTAAAGGATTGATGTTTGTATTGAGTATCTGTCTTGCTATTATATTTATAATAGCTTCTGTTACAATTCTTATTTCATATACACCTCTTCGTGAATTTATTCCGGGATATCCCAACGCCCAGACAAGAAAATTGCTAGTGCAAAATGCTCTTAAAATTGATTCTCTTGAGCGAGCCTTAAAGCTTTCAGAATATCAAATTACAAATATTCAAAGAATCGTTACGGGACAAAAGCCTGAAGAGATGGAACTTGCAGCAAAACCTGCCACCTCTGCTGATACTACTGTTATAAATAGCAAGAAAGTCAAAGAAGATTCCTTGCTAAGGATTGAAGTATTGAAGCAGGAGCAACTTAACCCCACAAAAAGAAAGGGGATAGAACAAATTGAAGGGCTTCATTTTTTTCCACCTGTCAAAGGGATCATCTCTAACGGGTTTAACGCTGCTCTCAATCATCCCTATCTTGACATTGCAACCCCTGCCAATTCGGTGGTGTGTGCTGTCCTTGACGGCACCGTTATCCAGGCAAATTGGAATGATGAAACAGGATATATAATTGAAATTCAACACAGCAATGATTTGGTGTCTATATATAAACATAACTCTAAATTACTAAAGAAGGTGGGAGACAAAGTTACTGCAGGCACAGCTATTGCTCTTACAGGCAGCACAGGATCTTTGAGTACCGGAACTCATCTTCATTTCGAGTTATGGCATAAAGGAACCGCTATCGATCCTTCCAAGTATATTAAATTCTAATCTCATATGATGAAGCGAAGAGTTGCAGTTCTCGGATCAACAGGCTCTATAGGCTGTCAGGCGCTTGAAGTTATCTCGATGCATCCAGAATTGTTTGAGGTTAGTGCTCTTACTGCAAACTCAAACTCAAAAAAGCTTGTTAAACAGGCCAAAGAGTTTAATCCACAGTGTGTTGTAATAGCTGACGAGTCTCATTACGAAGAGGTCTACAGCGCCCTTAAATATCTGGACATTAAAGTATATACTGGTGAAGAATCAATTGCCGAAATCGTAAAAAGTGACGAAACTGATATTGTTCTGACAGCAATGGTTGGATTTAGCGGATTAAAACCAACTATTGAGGCAATAAAATCCAGAAAAACTATCGCTTTAGCAAACAAAGAGACGCTGGTTGCTGCCGGGCAGATAATTACCACTCTTGCCGACGAATATAACACACCCATTATTCCTGTTGATTCAGAACACTCCGCAATATTTCAATGTCTTCAAGGCCATTCTGAAGATATTGAAAAGATTTTTTTAACCTCCTCCGGTGGTCCTTTTTTTTCAAAAAACATTGAGGAGATCGCAAATGCCACTGTGGAGCAAGCTCTTAAACATCCGAGATGGGCTATGGGTGCCAAAATCACAATAGACTCGGCCAGCATGATGAATAAAGGGTTTGAACTAATCGAAGCCAAGTGGCTATTTAAGGTAGACCCTTGTGATATTGAGATAGTTATTCATCCCCAATCAATTATTCACTCAATGGTTCAATTCAAAGATGGAGCTGTTATAGCACAATTAAGCCACCCCGATATGAGACTGCCTATCTTGTATGCACTCTCGTATCCATTCAGAGCTGAATTGAACACAAGAAGACTTGATTTTGCAGAGATACGAAATCTTGATTTCTTCAAACCCGATTACAATAAGTTTCCTTGCCTTGAAATAGCAACTCAGGCAATAAACAAAGGGGGAAACATACCTTGTGCAATGAATGCTGCCAATGAGACGGCAGTTACTCATTTTCTCAATGGTGCTCTGCCTTTCTCTGCTATCCCCAAATTAATTGAAAATGTGCTGTCTGGAACAAAATTTGTTGCAAATCCAACATTGGAGGAGATATTTTTGACTGACAGAATTGCAAGAGAACAGGCAGATATAGAGAAATATAAATTTAATTGAAATGGTGATTTTAATAAAAATACTACAAGTTATTGCAGCTTTATCATTGCTGGTTCTTGTTCATGAATTTGGTCATTTTGTTTTTGCACGTCTTTTTAAAATAAGAGTCGAAAAGTTTTATCTCTTCTTTGACCCATGGTTTTCGCTATTCAAATTCAAACCAAAAGGTAGTGACACCGAATATGGAATCGGGTGGCTTCCTTTGGGCGGATACTGCAAAATTTCAGGAATGATTGACGAATCCATGGATAAGGAGGCGCTCAAAGAAGAACCTAAGCCGTGGGAATTTAGAAGTAAGCCTGCCTGGCAAAGATTTTTCGTGATGTTTGGAGGCGTCTTTTTTAATTTTATTCTGGCAATCTTAATCTACTCCGCAACCCTTTTTACTTGGGGAGAAGAATATCTTAAAAACGAAGATGCTATTTATGGTGTTCAATGCAATGAGCTTGCCCGGGAAATTGGTTTCAAGAATGGAGATAAAATAATTTCCGTTGATGGTCAACCTGTCGAAAAGTTTCAGGATATTCAGATCGATATCGCTCGTAATCAAGCTGGAAGCGTTAAGGTTTTGAGAGATGGAGCTGAGGTCACTATTAATATTAATCCAAATTATATACCGGCAATTCTGAATACCCCCGGGATGTTTACACTCAGAGTACCTTTCGAAATTCTTTCCATCCCGGACAGTTCGCTCAATGCCAATGCAGGATTGATGCGAGGAGACAGAGTTGCCGAAGTTGATTCTCAAAAAGTGTTTATTGTTCAGGACATTCAGGAAATTTTAAAACAACACAAAGGTGACACTGTCAATTGTGTTATTAACAGGAGTGGAGTTATGATCCCGAAAAAACTGCTTGTTGATACCGCTGGGAGAATCGGAGTATATCTTAACACGGATATTCACAAATTTTTCAAGGTTACTGAGGTTAACTACTCACTGCTTGAGGCAATTCCTTCAGGAATTTCAAAGACTGTTTCTACCCTGACTAACTATGTCAAGGAACTGGGTCTTATATTTTCTCCGAAGACTGAAGCTTACAAATCTGTCGGAAGCTTTATTGCTATTGGCAGTATTTTCCCAAACTCCTGGGAATGGGATATATTTTGGAACATAACAGCCTGGCTGTCAATCATGCTTGCAGTAATAAATCTTATACCCATTCCTGCACTTGATGGAGGACATATTCTCTTTCTATTCTATGAAATTATAACCGGCAGAAAACCTAGCGATAAATTCCTTGAAATTGCCCAAGTCATAGGTATGCTCATTTTGCTTGCTATAATGTTTCTCGCTTTCGGGAACGACATTGCTAGACTTTTTAAATAAAATAACAAGAATATGAAAAATTTTAATTTTTTACTTCTCATAATCATCGGATCACTTCTTGCCTCATGTAAGGGAGGCCCTAAATTAATGCCAAACATAAGTGGAAAGGCAGGTGAAATAGTTGTAGTAATAAGCAAAGGCGACTGGGAGTCAGATCCGGGAATTGCCATACGTTCAGTCCTTGCTCAAGAACATCCCTATCTTCCCCAGAGGGAACCTCTTTTCACCCTCATAAATATTCCTGAAAATGCTTTTTCCAATATCTTTCAAATCCACAGGAACATAATTATTATTCACACTGGGGTTAATGTTAAGGAGCCCACAATTGCTTATCAGGAGAATGTTTGGGCAGCCCCACAAACAGTTGTAACAATTTCAACTGCAAATGCAAAGGATGCTGTAGATCTTATAAACAGGGAGAGTGATAAACTCATAAATGTTTTTTTGCAAGCAGAAAGGAACAGAAACATTGCCAATGCTAAAAAGTATGAAGAAAGAGGATTGAGAGATGTGGTTACTGCTACTTTTGGGGGATCTCCATATTTTCCAAAAGGCTATACACTTAAGAAAAGAACTGATGATTTCATATGGATCTCTTACGAAACAACCTATACAATCCAGGGCGTTTTTATATACAGGTATCCTTTCAGGGACAGTTCGGATTTTACGCCTTCAAGAATATTGGAAATAAGAAACGAGGTATTAGCACGTAATGTTCCTGGGCCGTTAGAAAACACCTACATGACCACTAATATGACAATAGAGCCTGGGTTCAGATGGGTAAAATACAATAAAAGAACATTTGCAGAACTCAAAAGCCTGTGGGAAGTGCAGAATGATTTCATGGGAGGGCCTTTCGTTGACCATATTTTTCTTGACAAGGAGAAGAAGAATCTGATTATCCTTGAGGCGTTTGTATATGCGCCAAGATATGATAAAAGGAATTACCTACGTCAAGTTGAATCCATAATCTACTCCTTTGAATTCTTCTAATATTTTTTGGAACTAAGTAGATAATTTTTACCTTTGCACTCCCAATCTTGGGAGGGTGTGCATGGTCGGTTCGTCTAAAGGTTAGGACTCAAGATTTTCATTCTTGCAATAGGGGTTCGATTCCCCTACCGACTACAAAAAATATAATAGAAAAGAAATGGCAAATCATGCATCAGCAAAAAAACGCGCTCGCCAAAGCGAAAAGCGTAGAGAGCATAACAAGTATTATGCTAGAACAACTCGCAATGCTTTAAAGGCATTACGTAATACTACCGACAAAGCAGCAGCGGAGGCAATGCTGCCAAAGATTTATTCAATGCTCGATAAATTGGCTAAAGTTAACATTATTCACGCCAACAAAGCTGCAAATTTAAAAAGCGGTATTGCTGCACATGTAAACAAACTTTCATAGTTTTTACATTCATGCATATGAATTTAAAAAAGCTTTCCAAAATTTGGAGAGCTTTTTTATTTCTTTATTATGAATAGGAGATTATCGATCAAAGAGTGGCAGGAAGATGAAAGACCAAGAGAAAAATTGATGGCTAAAAGCGCAACAGCTCTTGACGACAGTGAATTGATAGCCATAATATTAGGAAGTGGAACAAGAAACGCTACAGCTGTTGACCTGGCAAGAGAGCTCCTTGCAGCATGCAATAACAGTCTGAGAGAATTGTCAAAACTGAATATCGACAATTTGACAAAAAGATGCGGTATTGGACCGGCCAAAGCAATTACAATCGCTGCACTCTTCGAGATAGCCAAACGTTATTCTGTTACGGAAAATAAATCTATTATACAGATTCAATCCTCTTCAACTGCTGCTGGTATTATCAGCCCTATCTTGAAAGACCTTCCACATGAAGAGTGCTGGGTATTATATCTGAATAGAGCAAACAGATTGATATCCAAAGAAAGAATCAGCATTGGAGGTGTCTCTGCTACAGTAATTGATGTTAAAATAGTTATTAAAAGTGCTCTTGAAAAACTTGCCAGTTCACTAATTCTTGTACATAACCATCCTTCCGGTAACTTACAACCCGGCGAACACGACAAGATGCAGACCAAAATCTTGAAAGAGGCAGCTGCGTTATTTGATATTGCACTTCTGGATCATCTGATTATTGCAGGAGATGAATATTTCAGTTTTGCTGATAACGGAATAATCTGATTATTTTATACCTTTGGCCAAATTGAAAAATACATGAGAATCGTTAATATAGGAGAACAGAATTCAATTCTTAACAACTTCATAGCTGAAATTAGAGATCGAATCATACAAAAAGACAGTCTCAGGTTCAGAAGAAATTTAGAAAGAATTGGAGAAATCTTTGCTTACGAAATAAGCAAAGAATTGGAATATACTACAAAAAGTATACAGACACCTTTAGGGGTTGCTGCTTGCAACACTCTTTCCGATTCACTTATACTTGCAAGCATAATAAGAGCAGGCCTACCTCTTCATAATGGCTTGCTCTCTTTTTTTGATGCTTCACAGAATGCATTTGTTGCAGCTTATAGAAAATACGGAAAAGACAATAAATTTACTATTCAGATAGAATACGCAAGTACTCCTTCTGTCGAAGGGAAAGTACTTATTCTTACAGATACAATGCTTGCCACCGGTTCGTCAGTAGTACTTGCATATAACAGACTTTGCGATATTTCCAAACCAAAGCACAGTCATATTGTCTGCCCCATAGCAAGTGTATATGGTATTGAATACCTATCCAAGCATCTTCCTCATAAAGAGACTACACTTTGGGTAGCAGCAGTAGATGAAGAACTTACAGTTAAATCTTATATAGTGCCCGGATTAGGAGATGCAGGAGACCTTGCTTACGGAAGTAAACTGTAAACCACTTCACCTCCTATAATTGTCATAATCACCTTTGTGGAAAGTACTTCTTTTTTGATAACTGTCATGAGATCCCTGTCAAGCAGGACAAAATCTGCGTATTTCCCTTTTTCGATGCTGCCTTTCACTCTCTCTTCAAAAGTAGCTTTTGCCGGCCAGATTGTCATAGATCTAATGGCCTCTTCTTTACTCAGGGCGTTTTCCATCTGGAAGCCTTCATCAGGCTTAAAATCTGCATTTTGTCTATAGACAGCGGAAAAAAAAGTAGCTATAGGGTTAACCTTTTCTATTGGAAAATCTGTTCCAGAGGGCAACCAGCCAAGCTGACTGAGAAGTGACTTATATGCATATGCATATTTTATTCTTTCACCCAATCTGTCAACTGCCCACAACATATCTGATGTTGCATGAGTTGGTTGTACAGATGGAATAACTGAATATTTTCTAAAAAGACCAATATCTTCAGGATCAACAACCTGAGCATGTTCAATTCTCCATCTTCTGTCGTTCTCTCCCTTCAATATAGACCCATAAATTCCAAGAGCTTCCTGATTAGCAAGATCTCCGATACAATGTGTGGCAACTTGAAATCCTCTTTCAAAAGCCCATTTACAATATTCTTTAAGATTTTCCTCACTAGTGACTCTTATTCCTGAGGTACTTGAATCATCCGAATATGATGATTTCAATAATGCTCCCCTTGAACCGAGAGCTCCATCCACATACAGCTTCAAAGTACCTACCCTGAATCGCTCTTTTTGGTATGGTTTCTTGAAATAATTAAGATTTTCATCATTAGCTGTAAGCCATACATCAGATCTAATTCTTAGTTTGGAAAGAGAATAAAGCGAGTCCATCACAAGTATTCTTGAAAGCTCCTCCTCGGCATCAGAAACAGAAGTAAGACCATTCTTAAAACATTCTCCTTCTGCAGCCAGTATGACATTCTCCAACACACTGCCGCTAAGTTTTGGAAGAGCGTTTTTTATTCTATCTGCCGTATTCTCCAGAAACAGCCCCGTAAACTTTCCATTTCTGATTAATGCCTCTCTCTGTGGTATTGAAGGGTCTCCGGGTATTAAACCGGCCATTTTTATTGCAGCACTGTTTGCTATAACTGCATGAAAATCTATCCTTGTAAGAACCACGGGAATATCAGGAAAAAATATGTCTAGCTTTTCATTTGAAGGAAATGACTTACTATGCCATAGATTTTGATCCCAGCCTTCACCAATGATAAAGGACGTAAGATTATTTGTCCTGAAATTTCTAAGCCTCTCAACAATTTCATCAAAGGATGTGGCTCCTCTTAAATCACATTTCAACATCCCCTCTCCAAGACTTATAAAGTGACAATGAGCATCATTAAATCCAGGGTACAGATACTTACCCTTAAGATCTATATATTTATCGGCTCTGTAACTGTTAAGAATCTCATCGTCGCTTCCAGTAGCCACAATCAGCCCATTTTTAACTGAAACAGCATTACATTTTGAGAACATTGAATCAACAGTATATACTTCAGCATTATAAAGTATAAGGTCAACTTTATCTTTCATCTGACATGAAGAAATTATGAGTGCGAAAAAGGTTGTTAAAAACAGATTTTTGTTCATTAAATGATAGTATTTAAAGCTCCTTTCTGAGTCTTGCAATAGGAATATTAAGCTGTTCTCTGTATTTTGCTACTGTTCTCCGCGCAACTTTATAGCCTTTTTTTGAGAGTACAGTTACAAGCTCCTCATCGGTTAGAGGATGTTTTTTATCTTCCTGTTTTATACTCTCCATGAGAATGTTCTTAATCTCTTTGGTTGACACCTCCTCTCCACTCTCTGTAACAAGTCCCTCAGAAAAGAAATATTTTAACGGAAAAATTCCAAAGTGAGTTTGAATATACTTACAGTTCACGACTCTCGAAATAGTCGAAATGTCAAGGTTAGTCTTCTCTGCAATATTTTTGAGAACCATGGGCCTAAGCTTGGTCTCATCTCCATCTATAAAATAGTCGTGCTGAAATTCAATAATGGCATTCATGGTATTTTGCAGAGTATTATGCCTCTGCTTTATAGCCTCGATAAACCATTTAGCCGAATCCAACTTTTGCTTGACAAATGTGGCTGCTTCCTTGCCGGACTTACTGCCGGACTTGGTCGAAGCAAGTAACAAGTCAGCATACCGCTTGTTAACTTTCAACTCTGGCACTGAAAATCTCGGCATCGTCATAACCAACTCTCCGTCTTTCAGCTCAAGTACGAAATCAGGCACTACTTGTTGAGACTGCTCATTGTATGAATCATCAATCTGACCTCCGGGCTTTGGATTTAACTTCAATATTTCATCTATTGCAGATTTTAACTGTTCTTCAGTTATTGAAAGTTTGGCAATGATCTTCTGATAGTGCTTTTTTGTAAACTCGTTAAAATGGTCTGAAATTATTTTTTCAGCCAATTGTTTCTCCGGAGTTTTATTTTTAGCTCTTAACTGCAAAAGAAGACACTCTTGCAAATTTCTTGCACCAACACCAACAGGCTCAAATTCCTGAATCTTGGACAAAATCTGCTCCAGTTCCCTTTCATTGGTTGTTATCCCGAGCCTGAAAGAAATATCATCGACCAATGAATCAAGATCTCTGCGTAAATAGCCGTCATCATCCAGGCTACCGATAATAAAACGTGCAATATTCCTTTCTCTATGGTCCATCTGACTGTATCCCAATTGAGATATAAGATTCTGATGAAAGCTTTCTTTAACCGAGAAAACATTGTATTGTGGCTTAAGGTCTTTACCCTGATTATTGGCATAGAGTTTATAAGATGGTATCTGCTCGTCTGTGCTGTATTCGCTTAAGGAGATGTTTTCGGAACTTGCTTCTTCTGTATCATCACTATCCACAGCCTCGTCCAGAACAGGATTCTCTTCAAGTTCCTTTTTAATCCTCTGTTCAAGTTCAAGGGTGGGAAGCTCCAGCAGTTTAATTGTCTGTATCTGTAATGGAGAAAGTTTCTGTACTAATTTCTGCTGTAAACCTTGTTTTAACATATTCCTGGAGCGTTTATGCAAAGATATGATTTTTCTTTAACTTCGCATCCTGATACAGCGCTATTCTATGAGCACAGATAATACCAACTTGCGGGTAGATGTAAGATCAGTAATAAAATTCAAAAATCCTGATCTTCTGAGATATATCCCCGGATTTATAATTGACTGGGTAGAGAGACTAATCTGTCAAGATGAAATTAATAATATTCTTGACAAGTATGGCAATCTTAAAGGCGTTCCTTTTGCAACTGCCACACTTAGGGAGTTAAATGCGACATACAGTGTTTCGGGAATAGATAAAATAGCTAATAAAGGGCGCTATATTATTGTCTCCAACCATCCTCTTGGAGGATTTGACGGAATAATACTAATGGATATTTTCGGTAACTATTTTGATAATAAAATACGTTTTGTGGTAAACGATTTACTTTCTGCAGTAGAGCCATTAAAACCAATTTTTTTGCCGGTCAATAAGTTCGGTAAGCAAAGTGTAGAAATTGCAGAAAAAATACATCAGGAATATACCTCTGATAATCAAATAATAACATTCCCCGCAGGATTGTGTTCAAGATTAATCAATGGCAGAATAATAGACCTAGAATGGAAAAAAAGCTTTGTTAACCAGGCTATTAAATATAAAAGAGATATTATCCCTATCTATTTTGACGGTAAAAATTCAAACTTTTTCTACAGGTTTGCTAATATTAGAAAAAAACTTGGTATTAAATTTAATTACGAACTCATATTGCTTCCTCGTGAAATGTTTAAGCAACGCGGTGGTAAATTCAATATTTATATAGGCGATCCCATTCATTGCGAAGAACTTGCTCATAATGGAACACCTGCTGAATGGACAGCAAAGATAAGAAAAACAGTTTACTCTCTAAAGCCTTGAAAATGGAACCAGTAATACCTCCTGTTGATAGAAAACTCATAATTGATGAGCTTACAAGTGACAAGTTTATTCGTCATACCAGAAAAGGAGACAACAGACTTTATGAAGTGACAGCACATGATTCACCACATACTATGAATGAAATAGGCCGCCTCAGAGAGATTGCTTTCAGACTATCCGGCGGAGGAACAGGCCTGTCAGTAGATATTGACAGTTTCGACACCAATTCTTTTACACCTTATAAACAACTAATTGTATGGGATCCTAAAGATCAGGAAATTATTGGTGGCTACAGATACATTCATTGTGCAGGATTGGATATTGAAAAAATGGCCACACATGAACTTTTCGAATTTTCAGACCAATTCAAAAAGGATTATCTTCCTTTCACCATAGAACTTGGGAGATCATTTATTCAGCCAAATTATCAAGGTACAAATATTAGACACAAAGGTCTATATTCTCTTGACAATTTGTGGGACGGATTGGGAGCACTTTTAGTAAAATATCCTAAAATCAAGTACTTCTTTGGAAAGGTAACAATGTATACCACTTATAATCAGCGTGCAAGAAATATACTCCTAACTTTCTTAAACACATTTTTTCCTGATAACGAAGGCCTCGTAAAACCATACAAACCCCTTGAGTTTGACTCTGAAAACCCCTATTACAAAGAACTTTTTAACCCTAAAGACTACAAGGAATCTTATAGGGTCCTTTCAAAGGAAATAAGGTTACTGGGAGAAAATATACCTCCCCTCATTAACTCCTATATGAACCTGAGTCCAACTATGAAAGTCTTTGGAACATCTATTAATGAAAGCTTTGGAGGAGTTGAGGAAACTGGCATACTTATAAATATAAACCAAATATATCCTGAAAAGATTGAAAGACATGTTTCACCAATACTTCAAATTGCGAACAAACTTAAGTCGACATGGTGGAATGTCACAAAACCAATCATATCTACGATAAAGAACGAAGGACAACAAGATGCTGAAAAAAAGAAGAATGTTCAAAAGAGTAATAATGTTAGAAAAATAGTAAGGAACATTACAGAAAAACCTTTAACTCCAAAGAATAAAAAAGGTAGGAAAAGCAGTACTGGATCTAAAGATAGCAGTACTGAACCGGAGGATAATTAATTACTTCTTTTACCAGAAAAACAGAACGATACATCCCCTCTATCCTCTTCAAAAGTTGCATGGCTTCTGATTTCGTCCTAAAGTCACCAACAGTAACCTTGAAAAAAGGTTTTTCATATGAAGCATAGGCTCTTATATCGGGAAATTGAGAGGTAAACTGAGTTACAATTGCTTCTGAACGACTTCTTGCATCCTGCTTGTTGTCGAAATATATTCTGACTCTATAACCATATATTTTCCTTTCTGAAGAATTGGAAATATATGTTAACAAAAGCGATTCTATACTCTGGGATTGCTCTATAGTCACAAGGTTCCCCGAAGGTCCGGGTTCTTTTAATAATGCAAAAATATTTCTGTTTAGCAAGGTGGAATCGAGCAGCAAGGAGCCTTTATGCACAAAAACGGTATCTTGTCCCTTGACAATTTCCTGAGAATAGGAAATTAGTACTGCTGAAACAATTACAAAAAGAGTTACTGTAATTCTCTTCATAATTTATAATCTATTAATCAGGTTTTTAAGGGGTATGTCCTTATATCTGAGTATTTTTTTACCTCCTCTTGCATTCTTGAAAACTAATTTTGTCGATAATTTAAAATCCTCGACTCTCCATTTTTCAATGTTTAATCCCATCGACAGCAAAGGTAGAGGATCAACCAGAAGCGCATTTATTTCAATTTTACCACTTTTAACACTTCTTGGGAGAAGTGTATCTGGCCTGACAACTTCAAGTTGTGCGAAATCAACTCCTTTCCGAGTAATAATCCCATTGCCCGAAGAGAATATAATTGTAGAAGAAGTCGGATTGCTGATTATATAACTGAGTTCAATATTTGCCTTAGAAGTGCTGACAAATTTGAAGCTACTTAATTGTACGGATTTGATATCCACATTCCTGTAATTTGTACATCCATTGGCTGCCAAAATAACTATCAATACAACTGTCAGAAATTTCTTCATCTCATTTCAGATTATCTGCAAAGGTATAAAAAAGGCTATATTTGCAGTACAAAATGCAAATATGCCCAACAAATATCATTCCGTAAGACCACTATTTAATAGTAGTTTGCCTCAGCTTTTCATCGAGACTTATGGCTGTCAGATGAATGTTAACGACAGCGAAGTTGTTCTTTCGATACTTCAGGAAGCCGGCTATGCTCTTTGCAATAAAATTGAAGATGCCGATCTTATCCTCGTAAACACTTGCTCAATAAGGGATAACGCCGAACAAAGAATCTGGGGAAGACTTGAACACTTCAAAACAATGAAGAAAAAAAAATCAAGCCTGACTATCGGGATATTGGGATGTATGGCAGAAAGACTGAAAGAGGAGTTGCTAAATCATCCTGCGGTTGATCTGGTGGCAGGGCCTGATTCATATCGGGATCTCCCCAAACTGCTTGTCCAGATAAGAGAAGGCAACAAGCAGATAAATACAATCCTGTCTCAAGAAGAGACCTATGCAGACATAACTCCTGTGAGAATGGATCAAAATGGTGTAAGTGCATTTATTTCAATAATGAGAGGATGTAACAATATGTGTACCTATTGTGTAGTCCCCTACGTGAGAGGAAGAGAGAGAAGCAGGGATCCTGAGAGTATTGTCCGTGAGGCCACCGAACTATACGAAAATGGATATAAGGAGATAACTCTTCTTGGGCAGAATGTCGATTCATACCAATGGGTTGACAAAGATAATCCTTTAAAAACCACCAATTTTGCACAACTTCTCGAAAAAGTCGCTCTAATAAGCCCAAAATTAAGAGTACGCTTTTCTACTTCACATCCCAAGGATATGAGTAATTCTGTCTTATACACCATGGCTATGTACGATAATATTTGTAAGCACATTCACCTCCCTGTCCAGTCCGGGAGCGACTCTGTTCTTTCAAGGATGAATAGGAAGTATACCAGAAATGAATATCTTGAGAGAGTAGCGATGATCCACAAGATAATACCAGACTGCTCCATCAGCACCGATATTATTGCCGGCTTCTGTGGCGAAAGCGAGGAAGATCATGAGCATACCATGTCATTAATGAGAGATGTGGAATTTTATACCGCTTTTATGTTTCAATACTCCGAAAGACCAAACACTAAGGCAGCCAGGCGTTATAAAGATGATGTTCCTTCCAATGTAAAAAACAGGAGACTGAATGAGATAATAAAACTTCAAAATGAATTGTCACTCGCAAGCAATCAGAAAGACTTAGGCAAGGTATTCGAAGTTTTAGTCGAAGGAACTTCAAAAAAGTCCAAATCAGAACTGTGTGGCAGAAACCAACAGAATAAAATGTGCGTATTCCCTGCAGACGGACATAAAACAGGAGATTTTGTCAATGTCCGGATAACATCCTGCACCTCTGCCACTCTTAAAGGAGAAGTTGTAAAATAATTTTTTTAAACGATAAGATATGACCAAATTTAAGACAACCTACATTGGTAACCTCCAAACAGAGGTTATTCATCTGAAATCTGGGAGCAAAATTATTACTGAAGCTCCTGAAGACAATAATGGCAAGGGAACTATGTTTTCGCCTACTGATATGTTTGCTGCCTCTCTTGCCTCATGTATGATGACAATTATGGCAATCTCAGCACAGGCTCATGGTTTTTCAATAGATGGGATGTACATTGAAACAGAGAAAATAATGGCTGCTAATCCCAGAAGAGTTGGAGAGCTGAAACTTGATATCTACCTCCCGAAGAAAGATTATACAGAGAGGGAAATGAGATTTATCGAAACATCTGTTAAAACATGCCCTGTAGCAAACAGCATACACCCTGACATTGTTAAGACCATCACATATCACCTCCCTGAATAAAGTTAATCTTTAAACTTTTTTAAAAGAAAAGGTAGCGACAAGTTCCAATGCCGGCAGTTGCTGAGTTTCTGATCGAACCATCAGAAGGTGCCACTACCTTTAAAACTGAATTTGAAGTAAAACTTACTTCTGAAGTGAAAATATTGCCTGTTACAGGACTAACCCCAACCCCGTAAAAATAAGTGCCTGTAAATAATTTGCTGTAACTGTTGCTTTTTACACTTACCTTATAAATATTGGCCTCTACAGGAGAGTAGTTGGAATCGAAAGTTGTACAATATGTATAAATATAATCCCCGTTCTTATCAATGGCTATGTATCCATCCATGGCATCTACAGGAACATCGAGAGTTGACATTATCTCAAGTGACGAAGGGTTGATTCTCATGAGACCGTCTCCAGGAAAAGAGACCCAAATTTTATTCATGCCATCTACAACAACATGTCTTGCACCATTTACAAAAGTTGTTGGCTTGAGTGTTGCCGCCAGTCTGAGACTGTTTCCAACGATGTCAAAAATCTTAAGTCCCTGTTTTACTGCCACATAAAGTCTTCCGTCATATAATATTATCCCCTCGGCATCTGAACCGACATCTATGTTGCCCTGGAATGCTAATGTTGAAAAAGAATAAATAGATATATATGATTTGTCAAACTCCCATGAACCTGATGGAAGAACTATATGATCAGACCCCCAGTTTGTCACATAAATATAGTTGTCAGACATTACCATGTTACGAGGAGACACAAGTCCCTCAGTAATACTGTAGCCTTTATCTACACCTGTTTCGGGATTTATAAACAAAATCTTGTCCGGATAGTTACATATAAGCGCAGCATCTCCATAGGGTGTTATATAGCCACTGTTAAGAGTTGCTCCTATCGAAACCCCGTTGGCTGATTCATAAAGACGATTTGTAATCTGATTAGTGGTTTCATCATAAAGAGATATACTTGCAGACTGCTCTGTATAATTACCCTGATTTAGAACGAGTACCTTACCTTTGTTACCAATCAATTCAGGATTGTCATCCTTTGAACATGACACATTTAGAAAAATAACTGCTAAAGCAGCAAATAACCATTTAATACATTTTTTTTTCATAACTATATTTTAAAATTTATACTGTAGTGACAATTGATAATTTCTCCCCGGCATTGCATAGAATTTAACATTCTGATACATCTCATTCGTAATGTTCTTGATAATGCCATTCAAAACAAAATTACACCCGAAAAGTCTTAAATTGCAGGACGTTCCTATATCTAACAGTGTATAAGAAGGAAGTATGTCATAAAGATCCACAGTGGTCCTTTTGCCTGTATAACTGACGTTTGAATATATTTCCCAATTATCTTTGACTACTCTCAGCCCGCTTCTCCAAGACAATTTTGGCTGATAAGCAAGTTGCTCTCCTATTGCCGGATCTTCATCCCACAATCCTTCAACCATTTTAATATTCGTATAGGCAAGAGAAAAATTAAAAAAAGTCTTAATTGTTGAAAATGATCTGCCAATTTTAAGGCCGGCCTCTCCACCCCTTGTCACAACAAGGGGTATATTTTGAGGACGCCAGACTGTTCCTGCCGGGAGCCATCTGATCCAGTCGTTCACTTTGCTTTTGTATAGAGTCCCAAACATATCCAAACTCCAGACAGATGAAAACCAGTTGTAATTGAAACCTCCTTCAAGAGTTATGGAACTTTCACTTTTAAGATAGAGATGCTCTCCTCCCCAATATCGGTCATTCAAGGTAGGAATCTTGCTATTCCCTGACAAAGCGCATCTAATTGCTAAAGAATGGCTGTTATTATTCAATACATTATATCTCACATCGAGCGACGGCATTAAGGGTACGGAGACATCTGTAGCACAGGCAAATCTCACCCCTCCGGCAAGCATTAATCTGTTATTAAAATTATAACTGCCAAGTAAATATATATTTAACCTGTTCTCTTTGACAGAATCGGCATATGAGTCAACCTGAGGTGTGGTGCGTTCTGCAAAAAATCCACCTTTTACTACCATATCACCAAATTTACTTTCTATATCTGTTGAGAACGAAAAGCGACCTGCAGCTATTCTGTCATCTTCATAGAGCTGTTTATCAAACGAATAGGAAAGATGAGCGGCGTAAGTTACTATTCCCTTTGCGCCAGAATATCCGAGGCTCATCTTCAAATTATTGTCATATATCGATCTGTAAGTATCTGGACGATCATTCAAAGACACTGATGGTTGTATGTCCCTGTCAAAATCGAGGTAGAGCAATGTTGCCGATAACATGGATGAGTCTCTAAATTTCCTGAAAATTTCTTGTAACAGACCTGCGTTTTTGGACGAAGAGTTGTTTAGACGCTCCTTTGGCTTCCCTAACTTCGTATTGTTAATAAATTCATAATTATTCTCCGCAAAAGAATAGAGTAAGGATGTTCGAGTTTCAAAACTTGAGTTTGAATATCTTAAAGTACCTCCAGTAAACAATGAATTAAAGCTACCTTGAGAGACAAGAATATCTCCATGTACTCCCTTTTCCCACTTTGGAGATGTTTTTAATTGAACAGTGCCTCCAATAGCTCCCGCACCATAAATCGCAGAATTACCACCAATGTGCAGCTCTACAACATCAAACAGATAAAGTGGGATATGTGAAAAGTCAGTCTGGCCCAAAGTAGGCATAGCAAGATTCATCCCGTTCCAGTCAACAGTCGTGTGAGATGAAGATGACCCTCGAATGGAAATATAAGCATTCATACCCCTTCCAAACTCCTTAATATAGGATGCGTTCTCCTTTTGAATAAAGTCAGAAAGAGAATTCGCCCTAACAGGGGCAAGTGTCCCGTCATCGAATTTTATAAAATTCGTCCCTACCGAAAAGCGAGAATTGGAAGAAAAGCCAGATGTTTTTTGGCTGACAATCTTAATTGAATCTAAACGTCTTTTTTTAATCGTGTCATTAGTAATAAATCTACATTCAGCCTCAGCAACAGAACATATGCTACTAAAAAGAATAAAAAAAAGTGATAAACGGACAAATCTGGTTTGCATCGCTCTCTATCTCCCGAAAGTTCGATTAATAAATTTCGCCCCTCAGCAGGTTTTCTGACTTAGCTTTTAAATCTCTTGCCTTCCCACCAAATGGCAGTGGCTTGCGAAAGATAACCCCTTGCAGGGTAAGCATTACAGCAGCGGGTACTGTCCTCGAATTTCACGAGGTTCCCTTTCTGTTGAGCTTTGCAAATGTATGGATTTATTTTTTTAGCAACAAATAAACCTTCCAGATAACTCCTATTTGGCTGAACAAATTTTTTCCTTACCTTTGTTTCCCTGTTTACAGCACTGTTACCGAAATATAATTAAGCCCGGATGGCGGAATCGGTAGACGCGCTGGTCTCAAACACCAGTGGCCGCAAGGCTGTGCCGGTTCGACCCCGGCTCCGGGTACGGAGACAAATAAACTCTAATTGATAATGAGTCAGTTAGGGTTTTCTCTTTTACAATTTGCGCCATTTTTGCGCCATATTTGAAAAAATACCGATGAAATTAAACTGAAAATTATCTCTTTGTAATCAGTTATCCCTCGTTTGAAAACAAATGATTTTGTAGAATGAAACTATGTCCGATTATTTGGGGGTGTTGGAACCCCTTTATTTCAGACAATTAATCAATATACAGTTTCATAATATCATCTGGCAGCAATACGTTATCCAGGTTTCCAACAGGTTTGTTTTTGAGGAAAAGTTTAGGTACTAAAGTGTGATTCCTGGCAAATGGCAGCTTATTTGCCTTTTCAATTAACTCGGATAGAATGCGGTCGCTATTCTCTTTGGTAGTCCATTTACATTCGCCCACAAGTAGATATTTTTTATCCAAAGATTCGGCAACTATATCTAATTCAACACGTTCATCTCTTGAAACATTGCCCCACCAGCGACGTGCAATACCGTAAGTAACGCCGTCAATCTCATTTCCTGAAACAGTCTCTCTGCATAGTTTTTCCCAATAATCGCCCACATAATCCGAAAAATGGCTGTCGAGATTTGATAGTATAGGAGCAATCCGCCCTATTTCAATAAATGAGCGGTTTGGGATAATAAACTGGAAATAGAAATTCATAAATGGGTCACTTATCTTGTAGAGGCTCTTTTTAGAATTCTTTTCGTTTTCTCCAAATGGGATCTCTTTGGTCAAGTATCCTAATGATATTAATTTGGCAAGTGGTCTCGAAAGATTTGTTACAACTTCGCCACTTCTTCCTGCTATCTCAGACATACGATTTGCCCCGGCACCAACATATGACATTATTGTTGCCGTCTTGACAATATCATTAATATCATCTTTGAATAATTTTACAGGCTCTTCGTATAAAGTTCCGTTTACTGATAGCATATTGCTTATAATTGCCTCCCGCAGATTGGCATAACCCTCACGCAGCTCCCAATAGCGTGGTACTCCTCCCCAGACTGCGTACTCCTCTACTGCGTCAAGTGAAGATACGCCGAGGGCTTCCTGAATGTAAGGCACTTTCATTGGAGCAATTTTTAATATAGCATCGGCACGACCATATAGTGGAGATGAGGCATCTAAAACCAAACCATACATCAACTGTTGGGAAGAGCCGCAAATAACTAAATTAAACTTCAGCTTTTTAGAATCTAATTTATTTTGAAGAACCGATGATAAATCGGGGCTACTTCTCACAAGATATGGAAATTCATCTATGCATAGCGTAAACATTTGTGTAGTGCGGTCGTTGAGCGTGTCAAAAAAAACATTCCACGAAGGGTATATTACCTTATCAAATCCCGGAATGATAACAGCTATCATCTTTGCTAACACCTCTCGCTGTAAGGAGGCTTCCGTTTGATCTGCTAAATAATAGACATCGTTATCATTTAGAACTCTGGTAATCAATGTTGACTTACCTAAACGCCTGCGACCATAGACCACTGTAAATGTAGATTTATCTGCACTTAACACCTGTTTGAGCCTTTTAGTCTCTTCTGTTCTATTAACGAATTTCATATCTGTCTATTTATTATGCATTACAAACATAATGTTTGTTTAGCATAATTCCAAATACTTTTCCGGAATTGTTATTTGTGCCTACTTTTTTGCTTTTTCAAACATCTTTGTTGCAAATTTTCACATAAATCATTTATTATCTTTGAAAAGACTAATAATTAATGCAATGGCTGTAATTAAAAAGGGAGTTGGTATACTACTTTGGCTTTTGGTTTCGGCGTTTCCGGGATTTTCTCAGGAACACAGAGGTTACTCAATCGAGGTCAGGACCGATAAAAACGGAACCCTGAACTTTTATTGTGAAAATGAAAGACATATCACTTATACTATTCGGGTAGATTTGTACAATTATATAAATTATGCTCCGAGCTGTACATTTCCATTTGCTGGTGAGGCAAAAGCCGGTACATCTTTCCTATTCAAACTGACGCCAATCCTTCCATCTGCAAGCCCGACATACAGAATGGTAACCAACTTCAAATTAGGTAAATACATTGAAAACCCTGATTCCAATTATCTATACCTTTTACCATTAAAAGCCCAGAGAGAGATAATAGTGTTTAAAAATATTTTCACGGACTAAAAATTTTGTCTAATTTGGAACTGTCCTATTTTTAAGGAAGGCTACATAAACATATGAAATCTTCTTTTCATAGTTACAAAAGCACATTGATAGCCATTACAATTTTTAGCATAATGATGGCTGCGCTTGAAGCTATTGTTGTAATTTACCTAAGACAAATTTATTACCCTCAGGAATTTGAACCACAACCGACTGTCTCTTTTCTTCAAACTGTACCAATAGAATGGTTACGGGAATTTGCTACAATAGTAATGCTGTTAACTGTTTCAATGATTGCAGGTAAGAATTTCTCTAGTTGTCTAGCATTTTTTCTTTTTACTTTCGGCATTTGGGATATTTTTTACTATGTCTGGCTCTACATTCTTATCGGTTGGCCTGAATCGCTGCTAACATGGGATCTTCTTTTTTTGATTCCTGTCCCGTGGGTAGGGCCTGTATTAGCTCCTGTAATATGCTCCTTAACAATGATCTTAATCGCCCTGTATATTTTAAATCATGTTTCAAAAGGATTACGGTTAAGATTTGGATTAAGGCAATGGTTGCTTATTGCATTAGGAGTCATTGCCATTTTGTTTACATTTATGCAAGATTACACTGCCATACTGATTCAAGAATATTTACTCTCCGGACTTGACGGTCTTATGCAGTCCCCACATTTTCAACAAACAATCAGTCAATTTATACCTACACATTTTAACTGGCTTATTTTTGCAATAGGAGAGATTTTGATAATAATCGGCTTTTACCTCTCAAAGTTTGTTTCAACAAATTCCGACAGGTGAAGTTAAAATATATAGAGTCGCTTGGTGGTTTACAAAGCAAAATATCCAACCAGCGGCTCTATAAAGTTCAAAACCACTATCTTTTGGAAGTGCTTATTTGAACAGCTCTTCTATTTTGGCTGCAAGAATTTCACCTCTCAAACCGTCATCTATCAAAACGCCATTACCATCAACTAAAAAAATGGCAGGGATAGCGTTAACTTTAAATGTTTGAGTCACACTTTGGTCAACATCTCTGAAATTTAGCCATGGCAGCTGTTCTGTCGCTAAAGCCTTTCCCCAATCTTCGGCCTTTTTATCGGTTGAGATGCTGATTATCTGTAACCCTTTGTCATGATATTTTGCATACAAGGCCTTAAGATTAAGGATCTCTTTTCTGCAAGGAGCACACCAAGAAGCCCAAAAGTCTATAAGTACATACTTGTTGCCTTTAATCAAATCCATTGATTTCACTTTGCTCCCATCTCTGTCTGTTAATGTAAAATAGGGAATTTTATTTCCTGATTTATTTACAGGATAAAGCTCCTCAAAAACTATTTTACCATAATAACTCTCTTTAGCCTCTTTGGACATTGAATCAAATACAGGTCTGTTCTCTTTTGTAAAATAAGCTGTTTGATAGAGCATCAAAAACGGACCCCACCAGCTATCCTTATTCTCAATAAAACTTCTGTTAGCACTCTCCTCCACTCTTTTAAAGAAATCCCGCTCTGCACTTTCTAACTGCTTATACTCCGCTGTAGCATAAAGTGAGTCGAGAGCTTTTTTATCGTTCATAGAACGAGCCTTTGAAATTTTTTGACTGATAGATGAGAATTTTTTATGCATCTCCTCAAAATCTTTGTTAAGTTTCTCTCTCTCAGCTGTCTTTGTCTTAAATTCCTGATAAACAGGACTTCCTTCTATTCTAATATTGTGAAAGTTATATAAAACTTCCCCATTAGAGATACTCTTTGTAACATCTGCAGAAAGAGTCATTTTGTCACCACTGTCGATCATGAACTGGAGATATCCATCAGAGTCCTTAACTTTAAGATAGTAGCATCTCGGACTATCAATAGTTTGACTGAAATTTACCTTTCCCCCCTTAAGCACTGCATTCTCCACAAGCTTTTCGACACTGTGCGTGCAAGCTGGAACAAGTTCAATAACAGTTCCGTCTTCAAGACCGGTAAGAGTTACATCTATAGTGAAAGGTTTTGCATTTTGCTGCACAAATGATGTGAGAGTTAGTGACAAAACAATTAACGACAATAATGGGATAATATTTGTAGATTTTTTCATATTTCTGATTATTATAGCAATTGTTAATTACTTATCAACATTTTGTGTAATAGTTCCATTGCCTGGGTTATCAGTAGCTCCTTTAGGAAAAGGCATTGTCCACATATGTGATGTTGGAGAAAGTGTAACAGTTGTTGTCCCCACTACCTTACTGAAAGCGCGTGTATTGGCATATGTCCCCTCTGCATTAAAGCGACGAGCATCGGCAAACGGTACAATTGAAAATAACATCTCATTATCCTTTGTCCTGCGAATTTTTGCTATTGCATCGGCCTTTGAAGAAGCTGTCAGATCCTGATAAAATTCCGGGATTATTCTCTTCTTACGAACTGCGTTAAGAGTATTCATTGCATCACTGAGTTTGTCTGCCCTTGCCTGGCATTCGGCCTTTATAAGATATACTTCGGTTGTAGTATAACCTCCATAGTTGTGATAACCAGTCAATGTTGAGTAGTAATAAGTATCACCCCCGGTTGTATATAACTTCCAGCGAGCTTTACACCTTGCATCTCCTTGCTCAAAGAGAGCTATTCGAGCTATTGGAACAGGATTTTCTGCAGCACTGTAGTAAGTTGCGCCATGCCTGTAATTATAATTCTCCACAAATGTATAGTTACATGGATCAATTAATCTGGTATAGGACGCAGCATTTTCTATTTGAGTTTTGTTTGCAGAGTAAAATGCTGTCCAGTCATACAGCTGATTATTAATCCCCAGTGCAAGGTCTGCGTATTTTGCTGCATTTGTATAGTCACACATTGTAAGATAGACTCTTGCAAGAAATGCATAGGCAGCTCCAAGCCCCGGATGAAGAGGGGTTGTGCCGAAATTTGGCAAATAAGGGATTGCCTCGGTCACATTTTGGATAATATAATCATATATCTTCTTGACTGTCACTTGTTCATAAGGTGCACCAAGATTGGCACTCTCAATGAGTGGTACTCCAAGTTCTGAAGAGGCAGTGGAGGCTTGATATGTATCGGCATAATAGTTAACAAGAACATAATAACTCATAGAACGGATCACCTTGGCATAGGCCATTAATTCGTTTTTTTGCGCTTCTGTGGCCTCTGTCGCAGTAGGCGCATATTCAATAATCAAATTGCAGGTATTAATTGTTTTATACTGCATGTAATAAGTACTCTCATCACTACTATTCAATTCTATCCTGTTTGCAGTTTCATCCCAATTATAATTTGCTTTCTGAAGTGGATAATAGTTCAAATTTGCAACTGTAACATACCTGTCATTTAGCAAAATAATGGCTTGTTCCACATTTGTTGTCTGGTTGCTGTATTCATCTCTCAGAAAGGCCTCAAAATCCGCAAGAGTCTTGGGAATTTTACTCCCTTTGGGCAGTACATTCAGGTAATCATCACATGAGGTTGATGAAAATAACGAAAAAAGGATTACTATTGTAGTAATTAATCTTGATATATTTTTTTTCATATCGTTTAATGCGTTTAGAAGTTTAGATATAATCCCAATACATAGTTAGGCTTGACATAGCCTCCAAGCATATACTTGGCTTCCTTACTCTTTGCCCACATTGCAGCGTTCTCAATATTGAACTGCAGTCGCGCACCTGACATATATATTTTCTTGCATATTAAGTCAGGGACTTTGTAACTCAGCGACACATTGCTGAGCCTCAAATTGTCGGCATCAAGCACATTTATATCGGCCATTGAATATATAGTATATAAATACGAACTATATGAAGGGTCATATTCGAAAACGAGACGTGGCACATTAGTCTTTGTCTCATCGCCGGCTTGTTTCCACCTGTCAGTTATCTTTGAATTTACTCGATAACTTAAAGAAGTCACATAAGATGCAAGGGCAGGAGAGTATGAAGCTGATAGCGCAGGAACAAACGTGTTCCTGATCTTATGGCCTCCTTCATAGTTAAATTGAAGATAGAGTGTCCAATTTTTGTATCTTGCATTGAAAAAGAAAGAACCATTATAAACTGGAGTATAGGTTCCAAGGTAAACAATGCTTTCAATATCTGATGGCTGAGTGGAAATTACTTCCCCTTTTGAATTATATATCTGCGGAAGCCCTGTGGTCGAAAGTCCAGCCCATTTGTAACCATAAATAGCGTTGTAAGGATTTCCGATTCTTGGATAAGATTCCGGATAATCGAGTGCAAGATAGTAAACAGGTGCTTTAACATTGACATAAGTCACCTCATTTTTGTTGTATCCCATAATGAATGATGCACCAAGTGAATAATCCTTCCCTTTTAAAACATCACCCTGAAGATTAATTTCAAATCCTTTGTTGGTCATCTCTCCATTGTTTATTGTGTAAGTTGTGTACCCATATCCCTCAGTCGGGACACCCATTGTATTAGCTAATAGATCTTCTCCTGCTTTTTTGTAAATTTCTAGAGCACCATTGAGTCTGTTATCAAAAAATGCAAAATCAACACCCAAATTATTTGTTGTGGTCTTTTCCCAACAGAGTGAAGGATTTGGTCTGGTTGAAACAGAACCTTGTATCCCTCCAACAGTAGTATTGTTGGAATAACTTGCAGTCAAATATGGAGCAGAGTTTTTGGCAATATTCCCTCCGATTCCATGGCTGAATCTTATCTTCAATATGTCAACCCAATCCACGTCAAAAAAATCTTCCCTCTTAAGATTCCAAGAAAGACCTACGGAGTAAATTGGTTTATTCTGATATTTAGAACTTGTCCCCCAGAGATTGGAACGATCCCAACGAATACTACCTGTCAACGTATATTTTGAATCAAATGTGTAAGCAGCATTTCCGTAGAGTGAGACATAGCGGTTGATGTATTCTCTGAAATAGGGTCTGTCGAGGTTGCTGGCCAGTGAAAATGTCCCCCAAGCTCCACTAGCGCTGCTTGAAAGAGTCTTCTCATCGATAGGAGTGTAGGAAAGCATATCCGGATCATAGTTGTAAAGCTTGTCTGAATTGTATTTTGTCTGATTTTCCCTAACCTCAAAACCCGCCAGGGCAACTATTTCATGCCTCTCCTTGATTTTTGTGTTGTAATCAAGCTGTTGTCTGAAAGTATATCCATGAGTAAGGTTAGTACTGGTATAATACTCATGCCCATATGGCAGCCTGAACTCACCTGCATTGTAGGTGACAGAGGAATTTACATCTGAACGCACCTTGTATGACCTTTTGTCAAACAGTTGCGAAATCCTGTAATTGCCATACTCATACTGAAAGGAGGTGGAATTCTTTAAATCTTTGAGAATATTAATATTTAACCTTGTGTATATGCGGTTAGTGAAATCTCGGCTTCTCTGATTGTTCCAATAGATCTCATCCATAGGAGTAATGTCCATGTTATACAACTTATAGTCTGTGATCTTTTTAAGATTTTCAACACTGTATCTTTCAGCAGCAGTTTTAGTATAATTTGTACCGTCTGCATTTACAAGATCGTCATAAGGCATAACAGTATAGCCCGGACTCATGAAATTGAAAGTTTGAGTGACTCCATCAGAATAATTGATATAAGTACCAAAATCCACACTCATCCATTTTGTAACGTTTAGTGAATTTTTAAGATTAATACCTATTGATTCATCCTTTGAATTTATATCTTCAAGCCTGTTACTCCTGTATGTAATTGAGGCATATACTGAGTTTTTATCTGAGGCATTGCCGACATTAAGGTTATACTGCTGCTGCAATTTGTCCCTTTTGCCATACTTGCTGACTTGATCAATATAATTATAGCCCTTTGATGCAAGCGCCTCAAGTTGAGCATTCATTTCTGCCTGAGGTATTCTTCCAGCATAATAATTTAGAATAGTCTTTATCCCACTTGTGGGAAAAATTGCCTTATCCAGACAATTGGATGCATAAGCTGACGCTGTGGCACTCTGAAGTTTCGGATTGAGAGCTGCCCACTCTTTCTCAATGTCTACCATAGTTCGAGAGTCTGCAAGATTGCCAGTGTAAAATTCGTAGGGAGTATAGGTCAAACTAGACGAGAATGATATATCAGTCTTACCCCTTACAGCTTTCTTGGTAGTTATAACAATAACTCCGTTGGCTGCTCTGGCTCCATAAATAGAAGTAGCGGCAGCGTCTTTGAGAACAGTTATACTCTCAACGTCTTCGAAATTAATGTCAGGCAATTGTTCACTGATTGCACCGTAGTATGTATATTTGACATTTTCAACCGGGAATCCGTCAATTACATAAAGAGGATTCTTTGAACCATTCATGGTAGTAACACCACGAATCAATCCCTTGTTGTAACCTGCCACCTGTCCTTCAAGAAGATTACTGAAAGAGCTGAGCCTCTTGACTTCAAAATCCTTTGTTGTCACTTTTGAAAAAGCTCCTGTAGCTCTCTCCTTCGAAATTGTCTGATAACCTGTGACAACAACATTTTCTATACTGTAGCTCGAAAGAGAAAGTGAAACATCTATCCTTGACTGATTGCCAAGTTTTACATCTTTAGTCTCCATGCCAATGAAGCTGAAACGTACCGTTAAATCGGGGTTGTTGTCAACTGAAAAACCATAGGTGCCGTCATCCCCAGTAATAGTTCCATAAGGTGTACCCGGAACAAATACTGCCACTCCTACAAGAGGCTCTCCTTCATCATCCAAGACTCTACCCGTAATATTTCTGAGTTTATCCCCAGGTTTTTCTGCACTTTTCTTTGGGGAAAGAATAATTTGTTTCCCAACAATTTCATAGTCTATCCTCATTTTTAGAAGCAGTTCGTCAAGAGTGGCCTTAATACTGGAATTTGTGACTGAAATGTTTACCGGGTCCTGAGACTGGATCAAATTGTCGTTATAGACAAATGTATAACCCGTTTGTTTCTGAATCTCCTTTAAAACTGACTTTAAAGGAGCATTTTTGAGATTTAATGTTACATTCTGAGCACCGGCATTTTGACTGACAAAAAGAAAACCTGCAAACAGAATAATTGTGCCAATAAACCTTCTAGTACTGATGTTAATTAAATTAATCATGTGACATATTTAGGTTAGTGTTTCCCAAATAATACACACAAGTATAAAAATCCCCCCTGAAAATTACAACCTGGACAATGTCACTGTAGTCTCTTCAATTTTATAACCAATTAATGAGGATTTTTTTAGAAAATCAAGTACTTGAGAGAGAGACTCAGACTTGAACTCTCCTGTGAAATTATTATTCAGGATAGATGAATCACTTATTATAAATTTTACTCCATACCATCTCTCCATTCTCTTAATAACTTCGTCCATCGGTGTATTGTCAAAAAGCAAGAATCCCTCTTTCCATGCTGTGTTAAGATGAACATCGGCCTGTTGTCTGAATTTTGGTGGAGCCATTCTGTCCGGTATTACAATCTCCTCCATGGGTTTGACGAGAATTTCCGAATTGTCCTTTTCATTCAGAATGGATACATTGCCCTTAACCAAAGTAAGTCTTAACTCTGTATCATTAGCATAAGAGGTCAGGTTAAATTCAGTACCTGTAACCTTTATTGTAATTTTTCTCTTTGTACCTATGAACATAGGCCACTCAGGATCACCCTTAACTATAAAATAGCCTTCACCATCCAATTCTACATCCCTCTGATTATCTGCAAACATTGCTGGACACTTTATTGAACTGCCACTGTTAAGCCACACCTTGCTCCCATCTGGCAAGTCAACCAACCCTTTGACACCTGTATGAACAGTATAAATAAGTGAATCCCTGCCTGTTTGATAAGTCATGTTGCGATCTAAAAAAGATAATTTCTCTTTTAAATCATTCAACTGCAGTCGTTGGTAAAAAGCAAAAATGGCAAGAGGTATAAAGAGCACTGCAGCAATTCTCATAATTAATCTCGCATTACTGCCGCTTCTTCCCAATCTTTTTCTCATTTTTATAATTGCAACTTCAGGAGCAGCAGAAGAAGGGAGATGATCAAAGACCCACTGAGCCTTGAGCCTCTCGAGTTCCTCTCTGTTAGCCGGTGAAGCTTCAGCCCATCTAAGCACAGATTCCCTCTCTGCTTTGGTTGCAGAACCATTTAAATACCTATTTAAAATCTCCTTATTCATAATTTCTCCTTAATAATACACCTTGACAACCTTTTCCCCCAATTATATTATTTATTCAATGTATCTCTTCATACGTTTCCGGAAGATTTTAAGTGCTGCAGATATGTTATGCTCCACAACTTTTACGGAGACTCCGAGCTTTTGTGCTATCTCCTCATATGTATACCCGAATTTGCGACTTAAAATAAATGGCTCTCTTATCTTATCAGGAAGAATGGAAAAAGTTTGTTCAATCAAATGCTCCATGTCCAGTGCATCAATTCTTGAAATAATATAATCTCCCGACAAAGAATTGATTGAAATTTGCAATTCAATTTTGTCAAGTTCGTCTGAAACTTTAGAAACTACATCTCTCAGATAATTTAAAGATTTATTTCTGGCTATGGTAAAAAGATATGACCGTAAATTAAGATTGACATCGAGCATCTCCCTACTTTTCCAAATAGAGAGAAAAGTCTCTTGTGTTATATCCTCCGCAGAACTATAATCTTTAACATAATGGCAAACAAAAAACTTGACATTTGAATACTCCGCATTAAAGAATATCTCAAACATCTTTCTGTCACCAGCTTTGATGGCCAGAACCAATAATTCCTCCGGTTTGGTCTGCATTTTTAACACGTGGTTCCTCACAAATGTAGCATTTTTATATTTGCTTACGTATGGTCAAATAAAATTAGAAATATTATGAGGAAAAAGTATTTTACCAAATTAACTCTTGCGGTTCTATTGCTGCTTCCATTCTCCTTTGTTGCAACATCATGCCTCGACGATGATTCAGAATTTGAAGAGCAGGTGAGGATTGATGATCAGAAAATCAACGAGTACCTTACAGACAACAATATTGTTGCACAGAAACATAATAGTGGTATATATTACAGAAAGTTGACAGAAAATAACACCGGGACATCACTAAATAGAGGCAATGTTGTCAGTTTTTATTATACAATCTCACTTTTTGACGGAACAGTATTGCAATCCATCAGTAAAGAAAATGGTGACAAGCCATTGCAGTTTTGTCTTTTAAGCAACACGATGGTCCCAGAAGGTGTGGACTATGGAATCAGTTTGATGAAAGTTGGCGAGAAATATCAGTTTTTTGTCCCTTCTTATCTTGCTTACGGGAGCTACAGCTGTGCATACTTCCAAGTCAATAGTAATTTTATAGTTGATATAGAAGTTACGGATGTAGAAACTGAAAATGATCTTTTTGAAAGACAAATAGACTCAATACAAAAGTATGCTGATCTTAAGTATCCTGGACGATACGAGAAAATGCCTTCAGGACTGTTTTTTATAGACAGCATCCCTGGCACAGGTTTTAGACCTTTTGTCGGCTCAAGGGTTGATATTGATTTTACAAGGAAATATTTAAACGATTCAATAATTACATCCGCAACAGGAGTATCATTCTTCCTTGACCATTTTCAGGCGGTACAGGGCCTCGAAGAGGGAATAAAACTGATGAAAGAGGGTGGTTATGCAATCTTGCTTATGCCGGCAAAACTTGGATTTAATGAAAGTTTATGTATTATTCCTCAAAAGGTCAGAAAAGAGCTTCTGTACGATAGAGTTATAACATCCGAAGTTGAACCTTACTCAATCCTTAAGTATGTAGTAAGATTAAGAAATACCAACTGAATTTGAAAATAAATCCTTATAATTGTCAGGCATGTAAAGTTCAAATTGGTGGTAAAACAGGAAGAGCAAGATATAACTGTCATAATACAAGGCTGCATTCGTCAAAATGAAAAATCCCGTGAGGTGCTGTACAGGAAATTTTTCGGTTATGCTATGAGTGTAGCCTTGTTATATGCCAAAGAGAGGAATGATGCTATCGAGATTGTCGATGATAGCTTTATAAAGGTTCTCCATGAGATTAAAAGATACGATACTTCAAAGCCATTTAAAATATGGTTGAGAAAGATAGTGATAAACACTGCAATTGATAAATATAGAAAAGAATTGAAAAGAGGTGTAATGGTTGATGTTCAAGAGCTGACACTTCAGGATTCGCACCAAGATGTAGTTGGTTCAATTACTTTCAAAGAGATAATTAACATGCTCAAATATCTACCGCAGCTTCACAGAACAGTTTTTTGCCTGTATGAAATCGAAGGGTACAGTCACGAAGAGATATCTAAAGAATTAAAAATTCCGGAAAGTTCTTCAAGGGTATATCTTTCGCGTTCAAAAAAAAGACTGCAGGAAATTTTCAAGCTCCACTTCAACACAAGTCACAAATAATATGGAGAAAGAAAGTATGGAGACAGAAGAGAATGGAATAGTGGAAATTATCAAAAAAACCACTTTAGAACATGAGGAAAGCTATGTAGAGGGGGCTTGGGAGAATTTTGTTCTTAAACAAAGAAGGAGAAGAAGAGCACTGTTTCTCAAGGTTTCTTCTGGAGCTGCAGCATGTATGATTATTGGGCTGGCATTATTCTTAACATCTAGACAAACAACTGTTCAAAACAATAATAACACCACAATTGTCCTGAATGATAAAAAACAGACAAAGACACCAATTATTAAACAAAACTTTTTAATAAGAACTCCTGATTTATTTAAAGAAGACATAACTATTAAAAAAATCATTTCTAAAGAAGAAATTGCAGCAAACAGGATAGATCGCTCTAAAATAGATAACGGTCAAAATTTGATTGAAGTTTCAACAGTAAAACATGACTCTCCAAACAATATCGACGATTCTCTCCAATGGCAGTCAGACAAAATGGTGGCAGATAATATGGAAACTATCAAAGAAAATAAAACACAACATTTAGATAAAGAAACAAAAGAATCTCATAATTCTCAAAATCAAAAGATACGGGAAAAGAGAAAAAAAGTACAGATTGGATTAAACCTCTCTCCAGGAATAAATTCTACATCTACAGCCTCATCCTTCAACCTTTCCGGTGGTGTAAGCTTCGAGATAGTGCTTCTTCCAAAATTATCACTAACCACAGGTTTACAAATAGAGCATCAGACAGTTGAATCAAACAATTCCATTGAGGGCGGAGCTATTCCGGCAAATCGTCTTACAGCCGAATTGACCAATCTTGACATTCCTGTTAACATTACCTGGAGGTTTCTATCCAAAATGTCAGGCGAAAACAGAGAGAGCTTTTATTTTTCTGCCGGAGTCTCTTCTTTAGCCTATTTAGGGGAACGGTACACCCATACAACTTACAAACAGGAGTTAAGCGAAAGTGTCACAATGATAGCAACTGGAGCCCAAAAAACCTATAAGCTCAACAATGTATCCACGACATCCGAAAGAAAGGAAGAGCCTTTCAATGCATTTGACATAGCAGGAAGAATAAATTTAATGTTTGGATTTGAAAGACCCCTCTCATCACATCTTTATCTACAGATAGAACCTTATATAAAAATTCCTATTACCGGGCTTGCTACGGAAAATCTAAGATATACAACTAGTGGAATTACCTGTAAAATATCCTTCTAGATCTTATTGAACCTTTCCTTGTAAAAAACAAATCTCATTTTTTGTGCCAGATCATGTGATGCCTTGAGAATTGTAGGTAGTCCTCCCCCTGGTATCAGCCATTGGCTGTTATAAAAGAAATCCTTAAGTCCAGGAAGTTGGATTTCCACAGGAGATTTTGCTATCAGATTTTCTTTAGGAAACCAGCCTTGGGCACTCCCCATCCAATTGCCGGTATATCTTAAGTAAGTAGCAGGGGTTGCAACATCTACAACCTCCAGATTCTCCTTAATGCCTCCCAACTTTCTGTCTAGTTCGTCAATCATGTTTGATGCGAATTGTTCCTTAAGAACATAATATTGTTCCCTTTCACTCTCTCGTTTTTCTATCCAGAATTGGCCATTTTCAGTAAAAAAACTCATTGAAACAACACATTTACCTTCAGGAGCAAGAGTGGGGTCGTAATTAAAAATATGTACTTCGAGTCTTTTGTAAACTGTTCCATCAGGTGACTTATAGCAATTTTGTAGTGGAAATCTAAAAAAATGTGGATATTCTTTTAAACTTCTTGCAACCCCAAGAGATATCATTATAACTGAAGGATAAAGTTTAAAAGATTTCAAATTGGCAAGTTTGTTTATTTTACTATCTACAAATCTTCCTTCCAATGCCTCAAAAACAGTGAAATGCCAATCAGCAGCAGAAACTGTCACATCCGATTCTACCCTTCTTCCGTCGGCAAGTTCTATGGCAGCAGCTCTGCCATTGTCAACATCTATCCTAACAACTTGACTGTTAAAATGAATCACACCTCCCAAACTTTCATATCTTTTCCTAAATCTATCAGCAAACATTGCAGATCCCCCTACAGGATAGCCAGCACTCTTAGTATCATACGCAGCCAATGGCATTGCCACAACAAGAAGATTAACCTCTTCTCCGTCATAGAGCAATTCGATGGCTTCCTTGAGAAATGGATTTTTTAACTTCCTGGCAAATTCAAAATTAGTAACTCTGCCCCATCTGAGAAAACTATGTCCAAGAGGAAGATAACTGATCATCTTGGATTTTTGTCTTATACTCTGTAACTGTGAGATTTCACAGATCATTGGAGGTAATTCGTACCGTTGAAGTACGCGAAGAAGAAATATAAATTTCCTTATTTGTTTTTCATCTTCAGGAGCTATATCGAGAAGATAGGCTTTAAGACGATCAATATTGGTATAGAGTTTAAATACCTTCTCTTCATATTTATTTCTGTTGTTATTCAGCTCTATTTCAAGACAGGTCTCATGTGTTATAAAATCAAGCTCATCCATGTCAATTAATTCGGACCAGAGCTTATAAAAAGCATTCCCTTTTCCGGAACCAAGTATCCAGCGAATACTTCCATCAAATGTATATTCTCCCCTCTTCCAACTCGCACAAAGCCCTCCGGGGACAGAATTTTTTTCGACAATCTCAGTTTCAAAACCATACATCTGAAGGTAACAACCTAATGTCAGACCGGACATTCCTCCACCTATTATGTTTACCTTCATATAATATCATTTGAGAATCTTCAAATTTACAATAAAATTAGATTGTTAGCTATCTTTTGCTATCCAAAAAATCCAACAATTCTACTGGCTTTTCTACTATGATATCTGCGCCGGACTCAATTAACTCATCTTTGCCTCTAAAGCCCCACAAAACGCCGATTGCAACAAAACCGCCATTTTTGGCAGTTTGCATATCTACAGCCGTATCTCCTAAAAAAAGAACTTCATCTGGGGAAGCGTTCATTTCTCTACAAATAACAAGGGCACTTTCAGGATTTGGCTTCTTAAGATTTTCATCCTCAAGACCGACTATCTTTATAAATGGGACCTCAGGGAAAAGCGAGTAAATAATCTTTTTTGTAAGATTATCCGCTTTGTTCGAAAGCACGGCAAGTTTTATCTTTTTGTCGGTAAATTCTTGCAAAAGCTCCCTGATTCCATCATATGGCCTGCTTTTGCTGACACAGTTGTTATCATAAACATTCATCATTGACAGATAACACTTTGAGACAGTCTCCTCATCACTACCAGCAGGAAGAGATCTTCTGACAAGTGTTTTTATACCATTTCCAACGAACAATTTATACTTGTCAATTTCATGTTCTGGAAAATTATTTTCTTTTAATACAGTATTCATTGACTCTGCCAGATCTTCAATTGAATCCACAAGAGTGCCGTCAAGGTCAAAAATAGCTCCTTTAAATTTCATAAAAACATTCTTTAAAAAATAAAAACTCCTCTTTCAGCACAAGTTCGCAGAGTCTCTTCAGGCCACATGGAAGATTGAACCTCACCAATATGACATTTTTGCAACAATAGCATGCAAAGCCTTGATTGACCTATTCCTCCTCCCATGGTACATGGTAATTTACCATCAAAAAGTAACTTGTGAAAATAGAGTGAACTTCTCTCTTCCGCTCCCCTCTCTATAAGTTGTCTTTTAAGAGATATTGGGTCAACCCTGATGCCCATTGAAGAAATTTCCAATGCAGATTGCAACACGGGATTCCATATAATTATATCTCCATTGAGACCTGAAAGCGCTACACCGCCAATCTCAGACTTATCTCCTGTAGAAGTAGACCAGTCGTCATAATCAGGAGAACGTCCATCATGAATTGTACCATCAGAAAGCTTGCCTCCAATTCCTCTAATAAAAATTGCTCCATATTTCTTCGCAGCTTCATTCTCCCTATCTTTGGGCTCCAGGTCAGGGTACATTTCAAGTAAATCCTGGGCATGGAAGAATGATATATCATCAGGAAGGAATGGATCCAACAGTGGAAATCTCTCTGTCAAAAGAAACTGAGTGCGTTTGATGGCTGAATATATGTGTCTTACACAATTATACAAGGTCTTCACATTTCTGTCAGATGGCTTGATTACCTTCTCCCAATCCCACTGATCGACATAGAGTGAATGGATATTGTCTGTGATCTCGCAAGGTCTGATTGCGTTCATGTCAGTATATACACCTATTCCAGGTTTAAAATTATGACGCCATAAGGCAAAACGTTTCCATTTTGCAAGAGACTGTACTATTTCGGCCACATTGCCATTCCCTCCCTCAGTTATAAAACTGATAGGTGTCTCAATTCCATTTAGATTGTCATTGAGGCCTGTACCGGCTTGTAAGAACAGTGGGGCTGTTATCCTTCTGAGTTTAAGCTCAGAAGACAATTCAACCTGAAATGTGTCCTTAATAAATTTGATTGCTAACTCAGTCTGCCAAATATCAAGAGGCGACTTATAGCCCTTCGGAATAAATGTTTTATCCATATGTCTCCATTTTTAAAAATAAAACCTCCCCTGAGTTTCAGGGGAGGTCACTAAAATATTCTATCATAAATGCTATCAATAACTTCCCCTTGACAATTTATTGGAATTGCCATTATTAAGGTTGAAATTATTGTTTGAAAGCGTCATTGCTCTTACATTTGCAACAAAAGTGAAAATTATTTTTATTTTATCCAAAATTTTGGACATAAAATTGCTAATAAGAACCGAAAATGATTAAAAATGGATAATGAAGTTAAGTACATTGACATAAGGAAAATACTTTCAGAGAGCAATTCAAAATTTTTAAAATCACTCCCTCGATTTGTAACCAACATTATTGCTCGCATTATCAAAGAGGATGAGATGAATCGTATTATGAACAAGTACAAGGATTGTATAGGTCAAGATTTTCTTCCCAAAGTAATTGATGAGCTCAATCTTAAGGTTGAGATTACAGGGATTGAAAATCTGCCAGAAAACAGTCGTTGTTTCTTTGTAGCAAATCATCCTTTCGGTATAGTTGACGGCCTTATTCTTACCTATATAATTACAAATAAATATGGCACTGTCAAGGCAATTGCCAATGAGGCATTTATGTACATTCCTCAACTCCGCCCATTGATTGCAGCTGTTAACGTTTTTGAAGGTTCATCAAGAGAATATCTTCAGGCACTGGAGGAAGTTTACAACGGAAAAGATCCAATTTCTCATTTCCCTGCAGGAGAAGTCTCCAGAAAATATCATCGAAAGGTTGAAGACTGTGACTGGCAAAAGAGTTTCATTTCAAAGGCTATTTCAAGTAAAAGAGATATTGTGCCAATTTGTTTCATGGGCAGAAATTCCAATCTATTCATATTTATATTTATGTTCAGGAAAATATTCAGAATAAAGACAAATATTGAACTTGCACTCCTGCCAAGAGAACTGTTTAACAAAAAAGGAAAAACAATCAGAGTAAAAATAGGGAAACCAATCCCGTGGCAAACTTTCGACAAAAGTCACTCACATTTTGAGTGGGCACAGATAGTAAAAAAACAGGTCTATTCTTTATGGGAAAACTCCATAAAATAAATAAACAAATAACTATTATTACATGAAACAAATTACTAATCTCTTAAGTATTGTCCTGATTATAACAGCCTTAAACTTTACTACAAGCTGCAACAAGACAAATACTAACAGTAAATGGAGATCTGAGATTCGACTTGACACACTTAGCATGAAAGATTCGGCTGCAAATTGCGAGGTATTAATTGTTACTCCTGTATGTAACATACCTGAATTTGACACTTGTGTAAAGAATGAACTACTCAAACAAAAAGATCAATTTATTGAAAATCTATTGAAACCTAAATTCTCGCCAGATGAGACTCATCCTCCTTTTATCAGTAGCTTCATGGCGAGCCCTTCATCAATCTATAGTGATAGAAAAATTGTAAGTTATTCTTTTACGGTTTTTAACTACATGGCAGGAGCTGCCCACCCTATGACCTATTATTACTCATTTAACTTTGATAAAAAGAAAAAAACAAAGATTGGCTTTAATGACTGTTTTAGATTGACAAGTAAAACAGACACAACTGCCCTGCTTGATATTATAAACAAAGCAATCAACAGGAAAGGAGTATCGCTTGATTCTATTTATGAATTAGATTTTAACTTCATAAAAGATACCATTTCATTTAATTTTGACTGTTATGAAGTTGCGTGTTACGCAGAAGGCATTATCCAGGGGAAAGTTGCTGTTAAAGATTTAAAACCTTTCCTCAAAAAGTAATTTTTCAAATAATATTGGGAAGATGTGTCTATAATCACTATAAAAAACAGAAGTTTTCCTACTAAAAATAAACAACAGTAAAGAGCATTCAACGGATATTCAAAAATTAGAAAATAAAAGAGGGTGTCCAAAAATTGCTTTTTGGACACCCTTTTTATCTAATCAAGCTATATCAAATACAACTTATTCAGGAATATCCCACCAAACAGGATCACTCCATATAGCATCCTGCATTGCAAGAGGATTTGAAGCCATTAACTGCTCTTTGTTGTAGTTGCTTTCATGAGTACTCTGACTGAAGCGACGGAACCAGTAAGTCAAATCTGTAGGGCTTGTTCCTGTCATCTTATTTGTCGCCTTAAACTCATAAGGTCTCTTATAATCAATATATACAACACCAAAGTTGCCAATATTGCCAGCGCTATAGTTAAAGCGCCTCATATCGTTCCAATTTTGATAGTCAAAGCCTAAAGCAATTATTTTTTGTTTGATAATCTCAGCCATTGTCAGATTTGACGGATTTTGAACAACCGCATTACTTGCCATATAAGCTGCTATATCTGCATCACTCATAGGCATCTGATCAGGATTGGCGACACCCTTTGCCTGCCACTCACGGAGTTTTGTCTGCATACGGTCAAAATGCGCACGAATACCTGCGAGATATGCTGTATGAGCCTGTGTCAGCATGTTTTTTCTAAGATAAACCTCTGCCTTAATGAAACACATTTCAGCATAAGTCATGATATCAGAATCAGAATCAGGCCTTGCATAAAATGTACCTGTGCCAGCTACAGCATCTTGATCAGACAAAATATAGTAATATGTATCAGTTGCAGACCTTCCGCTTGTAGACAAGCTATTGGATCTCAAGTTAACATATACTGTATCCCCTGCTCTTTTGTAGTTTGTACTGTTAACATAGAAAGAACCTTTTTTATATGTGACAGAAACATCATTTCCACTGACAGTATATGGCTTACTCCCAAGAGAAGCAATAAAGGCATTTCTTGCAGCTTCATCGGCAATAGTATACTTTATAACCTTATCCGCTGTTGCATATGAAGCAAGCATTGGCCCACTATTCTGACGAATATCGGAGTTCATCATGTCAACTCCAATATCTCTTGTCCATTGATAACTTAAAATCTTGCCAGCAGCATCTAATTTTATGTTTTTCATCATTGCAGGGGCAACTTTTGAAAATCTTGGATCAATTACGTGAGAACCACCAGTATAATTATTAGTGTAAAGATTTAGATACCATCTGGTCATACGTTGTGAAGTACCATATCCTACGGCATCCCAAGTAGTGTTGGTTTGATATGGGTCTCCTACAGTAACATTAGTGGCATCTCCCTGAACATTGTAATGTTTCATAATAGTATTGTCGGCATTGGATTGAGGTGCATTTTCCAATGCTGCAAGAACAGCATCAGCACTGTAATTTGACTTCTTTGAGATCATGTTAAGATAGCGAGCCTTAACTCCATAACACAATTTAATCCATTTCTGAACATCACCACCATTCCAAGTGTCTCCTGCAGAGAGTGGTGTTGAACCGGCTTTTTGTGTCATGTTAAAGTACTCAATAGCACGATCCAGATCTGCCATGCAACCCTCATAAATAGTTTTGCCATCATCATATTTAGGATTGTATTTACCTGTAAAAGCCTCTGTATAAGGAATCTCTCCATGTAGATCGAGCATCATTAAAAAGCCCATCGCCCTTATGCAATAAGCAGCTCCAATATAATGATAGGAACCGGTTTCATTTGCCTTATCTATCATTGGCTGAATATTCACACCTGCACCAATAAACCAATTCTGATAGATAGTTGTACAACTTGACTGGACAGGATCCCATGCAGCCAAAAGACCATTTCCAGTAGTAGTTGAAGTTTGTGTAATAATTCCTGCAATTGTACTTGTTCGCATGTTGGCAGTACCATATGCATACATAAAATAATTTTTAAGCTTCCATTGATTTTTCAACCTCCTCAGGTGTAATTGGCAGTCTGGAAGAACCTAAAAGTCGACATGATTTGTCTGTCACGAGCACATTATCCTCCAGTCTTATACCTCCAAACTTATAATATGGTTTAAGAGCGTCATAATTAATAAACTCCCTGTACTTGCCTTCCTCTCTCCATTTGTCAATAAGTGAGGGGATAAAATAACATCCCGGTTCAACAGTAATAATATGCCCCGGTCTTAACTCCTTGCCCATTCTTAAAGATGCGAGCCCAAACTGTTTTGAACGCTGAATATTGTCATCATAGCCAACATAATCTTCTCCAAGATCTTCCATATCATGAACATCCAAACCAAGTTGATGCCCCAATCCATGAGGCATAAATAAAGCTACAGCTCCCTGAGTGACGGCTTCGTCAACATCTCCTTTCATCAAACCAAGATTTTTCAACCCCTGAGCAATGAGCCTTATCGCAGCCTTATGAACTTCCATATATGTTATCCCGGGCCTCACAAGACTTATTGCAAGAGAATTTGCTTGAGATACGATGGTATAAATGTCTCGCTGCTGCTGAGTAAACTTGCCTGAGACAGGAAGTGTTCTTGTAAAATCAGATGCATAATGCAACTTATTCTCGGCACCTGCATCTATGACAAGTAATCTTCCATTTGTAAGAACCTGATGATGTGTGTGATTGTGAAGAGTTTCTCCGTTTTGTGACAAAATCGTAGGAAAAGATGTCATTGGCCCTTGTGAGTGTGCTATTCCTTCCATTACTCCCACTAACTCTTGTTCCACCATCCCTGCCTTGAGCATTTTCATGGCAGTATAATGCATGGTATAACCTATATTTGACGCCTCTTCCATCTCCCTTATTTCTTCTTTCTTTTTTATCTCTCGAAGCGCGACAACAGCTTTGATGAACTCAACCGAAGCTTTTGATTTTAGCTCGGAAAAAGGTATTCCAAGAACTGAATTTAAATAGATTTTATTAGCGTCTCTGTATGGAGGGAGATAGTGGATTCTTCTCCCTGATTTGGCAGCATTAATAAGATAATTCTGCAGTGATTCATAAGTCATTACTTTATTAACACCTGCCAGCAAAGCCTTGTCGGACATTTTAGGCTGAGGCCCCATCCAAATGATGTCATCCATTGACACGTCATTGCCAAATATAATCTCATCTCCACTCTCTAAATCTATAACTGCAGCGAGATCCGGCTCATCCAAACCAAAGAAATAAAGAAATGATGAATCTTGCCTGAAAGGATATGTATTTGAAGGATAATTACAACCAACCTCCGAATTGCCGAGCAACAAAAGAATACCCGATTTCATACTCTTCATAAGAGCCTCTCTGCGTCTGATATACACATTTTTTTCGAACATAACATTAGTTTTATATTGTTAATAATCAATTTTAACAAAGTTAAAAAAAAAGAGGGCACCGTTGAAGGCGCCCTCTAATTTTTGTTTTGTAAAACAAGTTACCAACCTGGATTCTGAGGAAAATCTACACCTTGCAGGTCATACAGATTTTTTACTCCTGTAGGAATAGGGTCAAGATAATGTTTAGGCTCAGTCACAATTCTTAAAGAAATATTGCTGTACGGAACAATATACATATTTGCGTCTACAAGCAGACCTGTTGTCTGTGCCGGAACTTTTGCACCTTTAAATATGTCAGGCTTTACTGCCGGATCAAGATAAGAAAGCTTTTTCCATCTGCGGAGATCCCAAGTACGGAATCCGTCTAAAGCTAACTCTATTCTTCTCTCTCTTCTTATTTCCCAAAGCAACGCACTAACACTTGCATCTTTCTTTGGGTCTGAAGGAATGTTTGCAATATTGAAAGAAGCAACCCCTCCCCTTGCACGCAATTTGTTAATCGTATTATCAACATCTGCCTGAGTTATGGTTCCCAGTTCGGCAGCTGCTTCTGCATAATTAAGATAAACTTCTGCAAGCCAAAAGATAGGAGCATTTGTATAATTCATGTTTATCTGAGTCAGATCATTGCCTGTGATAGAAGGATTATTGAATTTCTTAACCAGATACCCAGTTGATGAAATCAATCCCCCTACAGGGTTTCCCTTGTAGGCAAGAACATTGCCTATCATATCAGCAAGACGGGTATCTCTGTTGGCAAGAACATTGTTGATGTCTACATCTCCTTGATATTGTGTGCTTGTACCAATAGGCTTGCCATCCTTGCACAGATAAGACTCAACAAGATCTTTGGTAGGCCCGCTGATCGGAGTTGTAGAATTTAAATATGCTGTCAAACAATGCATAAAAGTACCCTTAACATAGTATTTATACAAAATAACTTCGGTATTGGCAGCAAGAGAGATGCTGGTATAAATATCCTTATAGTTTGTGCTGAGTTTGTAGTTCTGAGACATTACAGCATTTGCAGCATTCTTTGCTATTGTAAAGAGAGCATTGGCTCTTGTCAAATCATTATTGTGATACTTGGCAATGGAGCCTTCATACAAAGCCACTCTCGAGAGAAAAGCATTGGCAACGTCTCTGTTTACAGTATTGGCTTCAGCAGCTGCTTTTGTGCGGATATTCTGTGCGGCAAATTGAAGATCAGCTATAATGTTGTCAACAACTGTGTTTCTGGCTGTTCTAGGAGTATAAATTAAATCTGTCTGTGACTGATCAAGAAACTTATCGATATATGGCACATCCCCGAAACGTTTTATCAAATTTGCATATTCGAATGCACGGAAAAATCTTGCAATACCCTTATAATGATTCTTTGCCTCATCAGCCATTGGTACCTTATCCACTCTTTCAAGCAGAAGATTGGCTTTTCTTATGTAAATATATGCATTGTTCCAATCTGTGCTGGATGCTGGTGCAGCTGTAGGAAATATGTTAATTCCTGAGTGTAGCGCCTGGTCATCAGAAAAAGTTGTCCAATAAAAGTCCCCATTTGTAGAAGTAGCGTTGCCGTACCCCAAAAAACGATCATAAAATCCCCAAGCAAAAGTTTTTACATTGCTTTCACTTGTCCAATAATTGTCATCAGTGAACTTAACTTTTGAACCACGTTCCAGGTAATCTGAGCATGATGCCAAAAGAGTAACTCCCAGAGACAATATTACTATTTTAGTAAATAAATTTTTCATCGCATTAAAGTGTTATAATGAAACCTGTATGCCAAATGAGTATGTTCTGGTAAATGGCATTGTTCTTCCGTAATAAGCATTAAAAGAAGGAGAACCAGATGTTATTTCAGGATCAATTGGAAGATCTGTCTTTTTAATTTCAAACAGATTCTGACCACTAAGATAGATTCTGACTTTTTCAATTGATATTTTCTTTGTCAGATTGGCCGGAACTGTATAACCAACGGTTAAGTTTTTGAATCTCAAATAAGCAAGGTTGAGCAGATATTTATCCTGAGGATAAAAATTTCTTCCTGTTGCTGCAGCAGCATTTGACAGTCCTGCCATATTTGATATTGTAGAAGCGTTTTCACTTCCGGCTGATGGATTAGGATAATATGCGTCGGAATTTTCAGGAGTCCAGAAATCCATCTGATGTTGATACATTGTGCAGTTGGCAGCATTGTAAAGAGGAATCACCATACTGCCTGTCCCCCACATATCTCTTTTACCCACACCCTGGAAATACATATCAATGTCAAAACCTTTCCACCCGCCTCCAAGTCGTATTCCATACTGATACCTTGGAGTTGTATTGCCTATTACTGTAAGATCGCCATGATCATCCAGTGTCTGACTTCCACCTGTAATCTCATTATCATCGTTTAAATTTGCATACTTAACATCACCAGGGCCGTAAACAAATGATCCGTTCTGAAGCTTTACCTGACTTGGAGAATTTGTGACATCGGCAGCATCTTTGAAGTATCCGGCATTTTTGAAACCCCAGATCTCGCCAATTTTTTTCCCTTTATAATTTGTATACAGCATTTTTGAATCATTGCCTGTCCATTCAGTTATTTTACTCTGATAGTCCGAAAGAGTAAGAGTCCCATAAAAGTATGCGTCATGTTTAAAATTGTGATTATAATTAAGCTCTACTTCCCATCCTGATGTCCTTAATGAACCGGAATTTTGAGAAGCAGCACCCACACCAAACGCTGCAGGTAATGTAGTACCAGGAGCAATCATGTTCTTATTCTCTCGAATGAACCAGTCAAAAGTTAGCTGTAGTTCATTTTTTAAAAATCCCATGTCCAGGCCGACATTTATGGTATTAATAGTTTCCCATTTGAGATTTTTTGAAACATTTGCAGGATTGTTAGTATAAACAGGTCTCAAGCCAGAAGAATTCAGCCAGTTTAAAGAAGAAGAGGTAGTCATAGTTGAAATAAATCTGTCAGCACCAACGTCTTGGTTACCAATACTACCATAAGAACCTCTGATCTTTGCACTGCTAACAATGTCTTTTATGTTCTGCCACCATGGTTCTTCAGAAATACGGTATCCAACAGAGAATGAAGGGAAAAATGCCCACCTTGAGCCTGAAGGGAAATTTGACGAACCGTCATATCTGCCATTAAGTTCGAGCAAATATTTACCTTTATAATCATAATTTATTCTTCCAAAAATACCCGCAACTGCCCAGTCTGAGTGATCTCCATCAACATATTGATCCCCTGTTGCAAGAGGAATTTCACCCTTATCAGGATCCATCAGTGTCCTTCTCTGACTACTATGATAAATAAAATCCCCATTTTCGAAGTTAACACCTGCAATAACCTTGACAGAGTGGTCTCCAAAAGACTCAGAGTAAGTAGCATAGGTATTGGATGTTATTTGTGTGTACCTTCTTGAAGAATACTCAACCCTGTCTGTAGAACCAGTACCAAGTGTATTCATAACCAGAGGAGGATTAGCACCCCAGTAATCCCAGAGCTGTACAGTACCTCCGTGAACATAATTCAGACGGTTAGTTGTGCTGTATGCAAACTCTGTCCTCAGATTCAATGTTTTGGCAAGTTTTATAGTTGCATTAACTCCTGAGTTGTTATATGTCTCTTTTTCAGAATTTTTTCTTGCTGCTGCAAGAAAGCCATGTGCCCCTCTGAAATACCCTGTTATACCATTCTCGTCAGTATACCTTCCGTAAGGCATGTAAGCACCCCAACGCCACATTGTATAATAAGGGTCCATATATCCGATGTAAGGCTCTTTATAGGTGTAATTACGACCAATAATTTTGATTTCCAAATCAAGCCATTTATTGACGCTAGCATTTAAACCAACTGTCATATTGTACTTGTTTTTTGTATCGGTATTAATTTTCAATACCCCTTCCTGATAATTATAAGCACCTGAAGCATAAAAACTTAGTTTGTCAGTGCCGCCAGAGACTTGCAAGTTTTGATTGATCTGAGGAATCCATGATTGAAACATGACATCTACAGGGTCCCAAATTCTGAAGAAATTGACCCTGCCGTTTACAATGTCAAAATCCTCACCCTTTATCATTTGATCTCCTTTTCTATTGTCCTTGTATGTACTTAACCACTTTTGGATACCCGGTATAAGGGTGGAAGCAGTCATTCCAAATATTTCCATACCCGTTCCTCCAAACCTTGACATTGCTGCATCTGTTGCCCGTATCTCTGCTACAGGATCTTTGGCAAATTCAGGAAGCAATGTGGGCGTACTAAAGGCGTAGTTACTTGAATACGAGATAGTAAATTTGTCGCCTTTCTTTCCGGATTTTGTCTTTATCAGCATCACTCCAAAAGCAGCCCTTGCTCCATAAATAGACGTAGAAGCTGCATCTTTCAATACGGTTATCGACTCAATATCCTCCGGATTAATAAGATTTATGTCGTCAACAACAACGTTGTCCACAACAATAAGAGGAGAACCTCCGTTTTTATTTGTAGCATTAATAGACCCCATACCACGGACATTAATAACAGGGGAGTTGTTTATTCCCCCATTTGAATAAGTAATGGTCAAACCAGGGACCACTCCCTGAAGGCCTTTGGCTACATCAACAATAGGCTTTCCTTGAAGAGCTTTTGATACATCAACTGTTGTAACAGAACCTGTAAGGTTCTCTTTCTTCTGAGTACCAAAACCTACAACAACTAACTCTCCCAACATAAAGGATTCTTCTTCAATCACAACATTGATGACTGAACGGTTGTTGACCGGTATCTGCTGGGTTTTCATCCCAATTGCAGAAAACTGAAGAATTCCATTGGATGGAACAGAAATAGAATAGGCACCTTTTTCATCAGTATAGGTACCGGTTGTGGTGCCACTAACAGTTACAGCAACACCAATTTGAGGAATTCCCTTGGTGTCAGTAACTATACCGGTAACCTTTATGTTCTGTGCCCAGATAGGACCTGCAAAAAGCAGGAGGGCAAAAACCAACAGTACTCTTCGTACCGAAAGGTTTTCTTTCTTTGAAACATGCATAGTTTAATAATTTAGGTTAGTAAAATGGAACAATGTTAACAAAATAGAACTTTGTCATAGATATAAAGAAAACAAATCTATAATATAGAAATGCGGAAATGAAAATTTAAATTATAACTAAATTTTAGTAAAGGTAACAAAAAGTGAATAAAATACAAAGAGGCTGCCTGGTTTTAAGACAGCCTCTCATTTATAGCATTTTATGATGGTACGGAATCTAAATTATGTTTGACTTTTTATAATACTTGGCCTTGCTTCTTGGAACTATCTCTCCTGAGAAAGTTTTTGTTTTCCCGTTGGAAGGAGTAATTATAACCTCTGCATAGTTAGTTCCCTTTCTGACCATAATTTCAACTCTGGCATTGACTTGAGAACCAGATATCTGCATAAGAACAGAGAGATTACCTTTTTTATCTATCTTTTGTTCAAAACTATTGACCGTAGTTTTATTTGTATAGTTGTTATTGCAGACTATACTCCCCTGTAAAAAAAGATACTGGCCTCCCTCGTAAGCAAGAAAATGTGAATTATCGGTATTAGTCTCCATTGTGCCGTCTTCTTTCTCATAACTGTCAGGAACAATTACAAAATCCTTGGACTCAATAGCAGCTTTCGCACTCTCAAAAAGAGCCTGAGCAGCAGCTTCTTTTTCTGCTTTGCTTTGAGAATATCCAATAGAAAATACGGCAATAGACAAAATTGATACCAGAAAAAATCTTTTCATAATTAATTAATTTACCTGAAATTGACTCATCCTATAGGCCTGTGTTGCATATGTTCCATCTTTGCCATTAAAGTGCAAAATGTAATTTACCCCTTTAGCCATACTCATACCCGTAGCCTCATAAGGACCTTTCGTTGTGGCTGTTTTATAATACTGAAGCTGCGTCCCGTTCTCATCAAACACAGTAAACACAAGAGATGACTCGGTGCCACTCCATACTTTTATCCCCTTACGGTCAAGTTTATAAGGCACATAGTCTGAAGCTTCTCCATAGTTTGCACTTGCTATATCAATATAAGTTACCACGTTGTTAATGGTCCTTTTGCCCTTTAAATATAGTTTGCCCATAGGAGTTCCGTCTGCCTTATGAAACAGATTGACAAACCTGATATAACAAACGGTATCAGCCCAAGGATCTCCTGTTTGATAAACCTCCGGCTCCTGAACCATGATAGGAGGTTCAGATGTGTTGTAAACAAATGCACTCCATCTACCCGCTTCAAGATTAAAAGTACCTTCATAAGTCACGTCACGTGTAGTGACCTTCAGCAGTTTAACAGAGTTGGTGCCAATAGGCAATACATGATACTTGGCGGCGCTGTTAGGAAAAATGCTGCCTAACGGAGTTGAAACCCTGGAAACTGTATCTCCATTGTAAACAAGCCATGCCACATTCAAAGAAGATGATGTGACCAATGGTAAATCGTAGACCAGTCTTACCTGTGCAAATCTGGACTGATCTATAGGTGTTGTCTCATATTTGATCTCGTTGGTTTCACATGAGACGAGCCCTATAACCATTAAAATTGAGATTAATGTAAATATTTTTTTCATTATCATTCCTTTTTTAGTCATTCTTAATTATTTGGAATACAGAACCACACCATTGAGGTATGATAATTGTCTGCATCACCCGGAATAGGAGTAAGCTTTTTAAGTGAAGGAATATTCCACATATACTCTGAATTATATCGAGGACGAAGTCTGTAACATGGTGATCCTAAGTTTGCTGTCGCAAATTTTGATCTTCTGTTTTGAACATCTGCAGGGGGAAGGAAAAAGCCTTTAAAAAGTCTTGATGCGTCACTGTCCTGTTTGTGATAAACTGTTGTAGGAGTCCATGAGAGACCCGATTCCGGTATACCGCTTGATCCCAACAACAGGTCATAATGATAACGTCTAATATCATTCCAAATCTCATAACTCCAAGGGAATAAGGCAACATACTTTTGCATCATTATATGAGAGAGTGTGAAATTGTCAAGAGACATGCCATTTACAAAATTGCTTGCCAAATACTCATTGGCAAGAGTAGTAAATCTCGCTGTCGTAATTTTATCTCCTATGACTGAAGTTTGCTTGTTTGAAGTATTTTTAACAGGTGTGCCTGCAACAATATAACTCTTTACAAAATCCATGTGAGCTGCCACACCGGCCTTGAAAGTTTCAAAAGCCTCAGCCTTGAGTCCCTTGCGAAACTGAGCCTCTGCCTTGATAAAGCATATTTCAGCATATGAGGTTAACGGCCATGGGGCATCATCCCTATATAACCATCTTCCTTTACCTGAATTTGCTGCAGTTGGTGATACAGTTAACCCCCAGAAGTTACAATTTGACCCATAGCCAGGTCTAGTCCCGATAAATTTATATGTACCCAGTTTTATGCTGTTTTGATCAGCAGGCATGGTATCCTTAGTGCCAAGCAAAAGAATGGCACGCGGATCGAGTGTCAATGTATCAGTTATATTCTGGTAAGGACTAAGACCTTCAATAGAGCCGGCAGCGTTGTAGTTTGGAATAGTTCCAGTAAGAAGCTGTACTATATAGTCAGACTGTACCAAGGTATTCGCAAGATTGCCTCTTAAAACTCCAAAGAAATTGGATGTTGAAGATACTCCGGTTGCTTCAAGTTTAATTTTAGGGTCATCTGCAGCACTTGTAAATGAATTATTTGCACAAGTAATTGCAGAATCGAGATAATTTGCACCCTTCATAGAAAGAGTAATATAATTCCTTGCAAGCACCGCATAGGCAAACTTTTTCCACTTTATGGCATCTCCTCCATAGACAACATCATATTTGGATAATGTTGGATAGACAGTTTGGTCTGTTTTTTCAAGTTCGGCGATAGCCAATCTTGCCCATTCTCTTACTTTTTGATAGGCATATTCCTGATTATCGTAGTCATGTGAAAGAAGTCCGGGAACAAATGCATCATCTACAGGGATATCTCCGTGCAGAGAAGCAAGAATATGCCAGGAAAAAGCTTTGACAGCATAGCCAATACCTGCAATCGTTGACTGGTTCAACTTTTTGGCATCATCAATCAAATTCTCAAGGTTCATACCCTGAAGCCAATATACCATTCTCCAAGCCTCTCCACCACCATCGCTGGCTATAAGGTAAGAGTGACTTGCACCAAATGTGCTGGCATAGGTCGAGCCTCCTCCCATATAACCAACTATAGGAGCCAAAGCTCTTAAATCATAAGGAATCCCCTCATAAGCTTCAAGAATAGGCGCAAGCCTTAAAACAGGCTCAACCCAATCGGGGGAGTCAATATTTTTATTTACATCCAGCCAATCAGAGCATGAAGAGGTAAAACTAATTGCCAGAAGTACAGTAAAAGATAATAATATTTTTCTCATAGTTTTAATCCGTTAAAATGTTAGATTGATACCAAATGACAAGCCTCTCGGAGCAGCTATTGCCATCATGTCAAACCCTACTCCACCGGTACCGCCGAGTGATGCGGAGTTAGAGTTACTTACTACGTCAATTCCTGAATAATTTGTGAATACAAAAAGGTCAGTGCCCATAACATATATTGAAGCAGCAGAAACAATCCCTTTTGTTACACTCTCAAGCCATTTCCTGTTAACATTGTAATTTAAACGAAGTTCCTGAACTCTCAAATAGTTAATACCTTTTTCAATCCAGTCATAATCATTTCCTGCATACCCATACTGAAGATCTCCCAATTTAACTCCGATGCTGTTGACTGTAGGGTTATCAGAGTCCTGTAAACCATCTTTCAACACTCCGTTAAACACTACTGGCCCTGCTTCTCTCATCTTAACAGATTCTTTACTGAATCCTTGTTGCATCATCCAGCGTTTAGTGCCATTAACTACCTGTGTGCCTAATTTTCCATCCAACAGTGCCGATAGTGAAAAACTCCTATATCTCACAGAGAGTGTAAGACCAAACATGAGGTCAGGCTCGCGGTCGCCAAGCACCGACCAAGTGCTTGATACAAGAGGAAGACCGGTAGAAGGATCTATCAGTACTTTTCCATCTTTATTGCGCTGAAAGTCCAAACCTGTAATTGAAGTAACAGGATAGCCGACTTTAATTCCGTTTCTCAAGTTTCCTGAATTCCAGGTATATGCATTATAGTACTCAGATACGTTTTCTGGAAGTTTAATGACATTACTCCAGTTCTTGGACATATTAAGTCCAAGATTCACTATCCAGTCACGGTTTTTTATAACATCACCTGCAACTCTCAACTCAACTCCACTGGTTCTGAATGTACCAACGTTCATGTTGTTAAGCACAAATCCAGTAGCATAACTCATTCTGAAACCGGTAATAATCTGATCTGCAGAATATGTATTGTAATAAGCAAAATCCACATCCATCCTGTTTCTGAATAGACGAGCTTCCAAACCTACTTCCCATGCAGTATTCATCTCGGGTTTAAGTTTCAAATTTGGCCCGGTAAAACCATATCTATATCCCCCAAATGATGCAGTAGATGCTTCAAGTGCAGGATATATGGAAAGTGGAGGAGCATCCTTACCGACTCTGGTAACAGAACCTCTCAACTTAACATAGCTGAAAGTCTCTGACATCGCTTTCATAAAAGGGAGTTCAGAAACGATAAAGCTAAGGTCAACAGCCGGATAAAAGTAGCTGTTGTCGTTTTGAGGGAGTGTAGAAGACCAGTCGTTACGCCCACGGACAGTTAAAAAGGCCATATTGTTCCAGCCAAATTCAAATGAACCGGACAAACCTTGAAGTCTTCTCTTTTGTCTTGATGTTAAATTTACAAGTGTGGTTTTATCACAGTTGTTAATTGATTGAAAATCTTTGACAAGAAATTTTTCACCATGAACAGAGAGGGTGTTTGTAAACTGTTCGAGTTGCGAATAAATAAATGTACCTGTTACAGTTAATTTTCCAAAATCCTTTTTATAGGAAGCTATAAGATTGACTGTAGGATTTGACTGGTAAACTCTCGACTGGTCATAAGAACCAGTGCCTGTGGCTGTTGAAGACCATTCTGGATGGCGAACTACTTCATATGTTGTATTAGCCACATCATAGCCAACCTGAGCTTTTAGAAGAAGGTCTTTAATAGGTGTGATATTTACCGCCATATTGGCAATAAAACGGGATCCCTCATCATAGTTTTTATTTTTGTAAAGGTCGAAGTACGGGTTAAGAATATCGACGTCAACATATCTGTTTGGATATCTGATACTGCCTGCATCATTGAGGTATACTCTCATGTCATCTGTAAGAGGCCAGGTAATTGCTCTTTGAAGAGGGCCACCGGTACCTTTAGAAACCTTGGTATTGGTTGTTTCCATAAACTGCAAACTAGACTCCACGTTAACCCAATTAGCAAGTTTGGCTGTACCGGCAAGAGAGATATTGTTTTTGGTGTATTTAGATGTAGGAACAATACCTGTCTGTGAAAGTGTTCCTGCAGAAACTCGTACAGTCATTGATTCATTTCCTGCATCAAAAGAGATATTGTGTTTTTGGCTTACACCTGTCTGGAAAAAGTTCTTGAGATTGTTATAGAGCTGTGTACCAGCAGGATATTCTGCTCCATATCTTCTTTGTGTGTAATAGTTTGTTACCCCATACATACCGTTGTCATACTTGGTCTGCTGTTCAGGATATCTGTATGCCTGAGAAAATGTAAAATTGTTGTTGTAAGTAACTTTACCCTTACCACTTCTCCCCTTTTTTGTGGTAATAATTATAGCACCATTAGAGGCATCACTGCCATAAAGAGCTGCGGCAGCGGCTCCCTTCAAAACTGTCATACTCTCTATTTCTTCAGGATTTAGGTCTGATCCACGGTTAGCAAAGTCAAGCTGTCTGTCACTTACTGTTTCCGAGCCGCTTGAGCCTTTTGCAAAAGAACCTACAGGATTAAAGGTAGAGTTGTTCATCGGGATACCATCAATAACATATAGAGGCTGGTTATTACCTGAAATGGAAGTTGCACTTCGAATAATAACACTACTAGAAGAGCCAGGCGTCCCACTTGAACTGGTAACTGAAACACCTGCAATACGACCCTGGAGAGCATTTACGAAATTTTCACGCCCAGATGCAGCTATTTCCTCTCCCCTGACACTTTGTACTGCTGCGCCGACAGCTCTTGCAGCTCTTTTAACTCCAAATTCGGCTGTTACAACCGCCTCCTCAAGTAAAACGGCATTATCTCGCAGTTCAACCTTAATAGAGGCTCTGCCTTTGATGGGAATAAGAACTTTTTCATACCCGATAGCAGAAACTTCGAGTATTCCATTTGACGGTGCAGTTATTGTGAATTTACCATCAAGGTCAGCAGCTTCACCGATTTTTGTCCCCTGAATCAAGACAGTTGCACCTGGAATAGGCTCTCCCTTAATGTCAGTAACTATACCGGTAACCTTGATGTTCTGTGCCCAGATAGGACCTGCTAAAAGCAGGAGGGCAAAGACCAACAGTACTCTTCGTACTGATAGGTTTTCTTTCTTTGAAACATGCATAGTTTAATAATTTAGGTTAGTAATTTAGTAATTAATAGTAGTTAATTTGCTTTATTAACAACATGCGCAAATTTAAAAATTTATATAACATTTACTACTAATTATTCAAAGAAATTATGTTAAAATGCAATAATTATTGTATCATTAAATAAATGGCAGATAACGCCTTGATTCATAGAAAAATAACAAAAATTTAACAACCTGGCAACTAAATAATTTATCTCCAAAATTTGAATTTAGCTTACAGTTTAAAACATATAAAATTAGATAAGTTACAAATCTAAACAACATTTAAATTTTCACTTACAAATTCAACATCTATAGGTATATAGAAAATCCTTTCTCTAACTAAAGCAGAAAAATTGTTGTTTTCCATCATTCTCTGAGCATCTTTTTCAGTTGTAAACAGCACTGCTTTTGGCCATTTTGCGGCTTTTTTATTTATTTTTTCAACATCTCTTTTAGTAAAATTATGGTGATCTCTAAAATTCAGCCTCTCAACTAACTTATAATCCGATACTAATTGGTACTGCAAAGGTTTTGGATTTGCTACAGCAGTAATTAGTATCGCATATTTAGAATAGATATATCTTCTGTCTGCACCTTCAAAAAGAGCTTTTGGTTCTCCATAATTAATAGTCGAGAATGCCAATTTTTGATTATTTGACAATTTCAAATGTTGTTCTCTAACAAATCTCTCTTCGGGAGAAATCTCAGCGGGACATTTAGTTACAATTACGATATCTGCTCTTTTTTTCTGCTCCGGTAAATCCCTTAATCGCCCTAATGGAAACAGTATTTGTTCCTCGAGCATGTGATTGTAATCTACCAGAAGTATATTTGTAGAAGGTGATATTTTCCTGTGCTGAAAAGCATCATCAAGTATAATAACAGTAGGTCTCGACTCTGGTGGAAGAGAAAGCATAATTTCAACACCTTTAACCCTCTTCTCACACACTGCCACAATTACATCTACAAATTTCCTCTTCATCTGCAAAGGTTCATCACCAACTTCCTTGACTGTACTGTCAATCCGGACAAAATGAAATCCTTTACTTTTTCTCCCATATCCTCTAGACAAGACAGCAACTCTTTCTGTCGGCATTAATTTCTTTATCAAGTACTCTGTATGAGGAGTTTTACCCGTTCCTCCAATTTCTATGTTGCCTATTGATATAACAGGCAAATCAAATTTTTTAGATTTAAGAAAACCGGAATCATATAAATAATGTCTGATTTTAAGCACTATAAAATATGGGAAAAGAAGAACGTAATTAATGAGAAATCTTTTCATTCTATATTTGTTATAATCTTTATAAGTTCATCCGGGTTATCTTCGGTCACCAGTCGCCTTCTTGTCTCTCTAAAGTGCGGAATGGTCTTGAAATAAGCAGCAAGATGCCTGCGCATCTCCAATACTCCTTTTCTTTCACCTTTTACCTCTATTGATTTTTTGAGATGATTAATTGCCAATTCCTTTTTTTCTTCAAGTGAAAGCTCTTCCATTTTTTCTCCAGTAGATAAATAATATTTTATCTCTTTGAATATCCAGGGCCTTCCAAAAGTCGCCCTGCCTATCATTACTCCATCAACACCAAATTTATCAAATGCCTCTTTTGCATCCTCGGGAGAAGATATGTCTCCATTACCTATTACAGGTATGAACATTCTCGGATTGTTTTTAACTTCTCCGATAAGCCTCCAGTCTGCCTCGCCTTTATAGAGTTGTGTCCGGGTCCTCCCGTGAATTGTTAATGCTGCAATACCCACATCTTGAAGCCTCTCGGCCAATTGAACAATAATCTTGGAATTTTCGTCCCATCCTAGTCTTGTTTTAACTGTTACGGGAATCTTCACTGCATCAACTATTTGCCTTGTAATCTCCACCATTTTGTCAGGAAATCTCATCATTCCAGAACCGGCACCTCTGTTTGCTATTTTGTTAACCGGACAACCAAAGTTGATGTCAATCAGAGAAGGGGTAGCTTCCTCTGCAAGCCTGGCTGCTTCAACCATCGCTTCAGGTATGTGTCCGTAAATTTGAATACCTATTGGCCTTTCGTATTCAAATATTTCGAGTTTGGCAACAGACGATTTTGCATCTCTTATCAGGCCATCGGAAGAAACAAATTCAGTGTACATCATGTCGACACCGAACTTCTTACAAATATATCTAAATGACGTATCAGTGACACCCTCCATAGGTGCAAGAAACAAGGGCTTATCATCAAGATCCAGTTCAGCTATTTTCATGTTGCAAAAGTAGAAATTAGAATAACAATAAAAAAAAGTAATTTTGCCACGATTTGCTCAATATCATGAACTCAAAAAGGAAAATAAACAGAATTGGAGTACTCACTTCGGGAGGTGATGCTCCAGGGATGAATGCAGCCATTAGGGCTGTCGTCAGAACTGCAATCTACAATCAACTGGAAGTGATTGGAATCATCAGAGGCTATTCAGGACTGCTCGAAAAACAATTTATGGGTATGCAGTCCCATTCAGTTTCGAAAATTATATCTCAAGGAGGCACTATCTTAAAATCATCTCGTTGTCCTGAATTTAAAAACAGAAGCGTCCGGGAAAAAGCAATAGAAAACTTGCAGGAAGCCGGAATTGATGCATTGGTTGTAATTGGCGGAGACGGTTCATTCAGAGGAGCCAATCTTCTCTGCAAAGAATTTAACTATCCGGTAATTGGCATCCCAGGGACAATTGATAATGATATTTATGGTACCGATTTTACAATTGGTTTCGACACTGCAATCAATACGGCCGTTTCTGCCGTTGACAAACTCAGAGATACAGCTGACTCTCACAATATGATTTTTTTTGTAGAGGTAATGGGAAGAGATGCCGGATTTATTGCACTCAATACTGCTATTGCAAGTGGTGCTGAAGCTACCCTGCTCCCTGAAGTTCACACTGATATCGATAAGCTTTGCAGCTTCATGGAGAGAGACAGACGCAAAAATAAGACATCCGGGATAATTATTGTCGCCGAAGGAGAAGAAGAAGGTGGCGCTATGGAAGTTGCATCGAAGGTTAGACAAAAACTTCCAAACTATGAAATCCGTGTAACAACTCTCGGGCATATCCAGAGAGGAGGCTCTCCCACATGCAACGATAGAGTACTTGCCAGTCTTCTGGGTTATGAAGCTGTCAATGCACTCCTAAAAGGCAGAACAAATGTAATGGTCGGCCAAATGCAAAATCAAGTCGTTTATACTCCTTTTGAAGAAGCATGCACAAGACATAATGAGATTAATAAAACATGGTATGAGATAAGTCGCATTTTGTCACTTTAAAAAATAGTTTTATCTTTGCAGCCCCCTATTTTATGGGCAATCGCAACAAAATAAATGTATTAATCTAAAAATCAACAAAGTGGACACATTGAGTTACAAAACCGTGTCGGCAAATAAGGCAACAATTAACAAGGACTGGATGGTTATAGATGCCAATGGAGCTATTCTTGGCAGACTTGCATCGAGAGTTGCCCTCATCCTGCGCGGTAAACACAAGCCCAACTTTACCCCCCATGTGGACTGTGGAGATAATGTAATAATTATTAACGCCTCCAAAGTTCGCCTGACAGGAAAAAAGTTGACCGACAAGGTGTACGTTCGTCACACCGGTTATCCCGGCGGGCAAAGATTTTCTACTCCTAAGGAGTTACTGGCTCGAAAGCCTCTCGCCGTAGTTGAGCATGCAATCAAAGGCATGCTGCCTAAAAACAGGCTCGGAGCTGAGATGTTCCGCCACCTGTATGTATATGAAGGTCCGGAGCATCCTCATGAAGCTCAGCAGCCTAAAGTTATTAATTTAAATGAAATTTAACAGAGCATGGAAGTAATTAACGCCCTTGGAAGACGAAAAACAGCAGTTGCTCGCATTTATGTAAACTCCGGGAAAGGTAACATTACAATTAACGGAAGAGATCTTGACAGTTATTTCAGAGACGACTCGCTCAAGTATATTGTAAGGCAACCGCTCGAATTAACTAACACTCTGTCTCAGTTAGATATAAGAGTCAATCTCTGCGGAGGAGGTATAAAAGGCCAGGCAGAAGCACTTCGTCTCGCTATTGCCCGTGCCCTTTGTAAGATAGACACAGAAGCTTACAGACCTGTACTTAAATCAAACGGATTTCTTACCCGCGATTCGAGAGAGGTTGAGAGAAAGAAACCAGGACAACCCGGTGCACGTAAGCGCTTCCAATTCAGCAAACGTTAGTCTTGAACTTGCAAGCAAATAACTGCTGACAATTGTACAGATTGGATTGAAAACAATTGGACCTCATAACTGTTTGATTGATATGTGTTACCATTGTTTGTCCAACTGCGGAAAACTTGAGAGACCGGCTAATTTGAACTTAAAAACAAAAACGTTACTCTCGGTTGATGAAAAGAGAATTTAAAAATCAAAAAAAGAAATAAAAATGCCTAGAACAACTTTCCAAGAACTACTTGATGCAGGTGTACATTTTGGACACCTAAAAAGAAAATGGAATCCCAAAATGGCTCCCTATATCTTCATGGAAAAGAACGGGATCCACATTATTGACCTGCACAAGACCATTATCAAGATAGATGAGGCTGCATATGTAATGAAACAGATGGCACGTGCCGGAAGAAAAATTCTGTTTGTGGCCACAAAAAAACAGGCAAAAGAGATAGTTGCCGAATATGCCAAATCAGTTAATATGCCATATGTAACTGAAAGATGGCCAGGTGGAATGCTTACAAACTTCCCTACAATCCGTAAGGCAGTCAAGAAGATGAACACCATTGACAAAATGATGACTGACGGTACTTTTGAGACTCTTGCCAAGAGAGAAAAACTTCAAATTACCCGTCAAAGAGCAAAACTTGAAAAAAACCTTGGTTCAATAGCAGATTTAAACCGTCTGCCTTCTGCACTGTTTGTAGTTGATATTCAAAAAGAGATGAATGCCGTCAAAGAAGCAAATCGTCTTAACATTCCCGTAATCGCTATGGTTGATACATGTTGCGATCCAAGTCAAATTGATTACGTGATACCGGCAAACGATGATGCAGCAAAATCCATCTCACTTATAATGGGTGTTCTTGCACAGGCTATATCAGAGGGTCTTGCCGAGAGAAAGTTTGAAAAGGAAAAAGAAAGTGCCGAGAGTGGCAAGGATAGTGGTGAGGTAAATGTCAAGGAGAGTGGAAGGAAGATGCGCCCAAGGAAGAATGCAAAGAATGAAAATGAAGGAGAGAAACCCACTGCTATTGAAGAGAAACCTGTTGACGAAACTACTGAATCATAGTAATTAAAAGCGGGTTTAATATTAAAAATTAACAAATAATTGATATGGAAATAAAAGCAGCAGACGTTGCTAAATTACGTCAAATGACCGGGGCCGGCATGATGGACTGCAAAAATGCTCTTGTCGAAGCCAACGGTGATTATGAAAAAGCAAAAGATATTATCAGAGAAAAAGGAAAGCTTATCGCAGCAAAAAGAGCCGATAGAGAGATCTCCGAAGGTTCTGTAATTGCAAGAGTAAATTCTTCGAATAATAAAGCAATTCTTATATGTCTTGGTTGTGAAACTGACTTTGTGTCAAGGAATGCGGATTTTCAAGAACTCGCAAATAAAATTGCTGATGTAGCACTCGAATCTTTTCCTGCAGATCTGGAAGCTTTAAAATCTCTAAAAATAGATAATATGACTATTGAGGAGGCTATTACACAACAGACTGGCAAGAGTGGTGAAAAACATGCTCTTCTCTTCTACAGTAGAATAGAGGCTCCATACGTTGACTACTACATACACACAAATGGCAAAGTTGCAACAATTGTTGGATTCTCAAAAACTGTAAGCCATGAAGTTGGAAAAGAGATTGCTATGCAAATAACTGCCATGTCTCCTGTTTCAGTTAGCAGAGAGAGTTGTCCTAAAGAGGTTATTGACAAGGAACTCGAAATATACCGTATACAGATTCGCGAAGAGGGTAAGCCTGAGAATATGGTTGAGCAAATAGCACAAGGCAAACTCAACAAATTTTTCAAAGAAAGCACACTTGAGGAACAGACATTTGTTAAAGACGGCAAAATTACTGTTGCTGCATATCTGAAAAGTGTCGATCCCGAGGTCAGGGTTACCGAATTTTCTCGTTTTTCACTTAATGACTGATAATTGCTGTATTTGTTAACAATTATTTGTCTACATACTAATAGAGGCTGCCCAATTTAATTGGCAGCCATATTTTTTAAAAGCTTTTAAAAAATATTTATTACATTTGCGACCTAAATCTTCAGGGCAGGGTGAAATTCCCGATCGGCGGTAAAGTCCGCGAGCCATTAGAGGCAGAACCGTTTAAATGCGGTACCGACAGTTAAAGTCTGGAAGGAAGAAGAATTTATGGAAACAAATATTATAAACCTTTCACGCAAGGTTTCGATGGTTATCTTAGCCTTGCTTGCAAGCCGGACAGACGGCTTCACATCATCAGGAAATTCTACCTGCATCTCTACAGTAAGCGAGGCACCAGACAGCCTTGATTACGAAAGTTACGACTCTTTAAAAAACAGTATTGGAAAGACAATTGTTCTGGACAAGATCATAATGTCTGCATCCTATCTTAAGGAAACAACATCTCCAATGCGTATTAAAAGTATTGATGAACATGAAATCAGCATGAAGGCTTTTGGAAGAACATATCCCGAACTTCTAAAAGGAATCCCCGGTATTTATGCCACAAGTGAAACCGGAAGCTATGGTGATGCAAAAATCAACATAAGAGGATTCAAGCAGGAGAATATATCTGTCTTATTGAACGGAATTCCAATTTCAGGACTGGTCAGTGGCAATATGTATTGGAACAACTGGCTTGGGCTTGCCGATGCTACATTTTCTCTTCAAGTTCAAAAGGGAATTGGGGCTTCAATGCTGTCTGACAACTCTGTTGGCGGCAGTATAAATATCATTACAAAAACTCCTTCAGAAGAACAGACAATTTCAGGAGGCCTTTTCTTCTCTCCTTTCGGAGCAGACAAGGGTGGACAGGCAAAAGGATTTGTTAGTTATAATTCAGGAGTATTGCCAAAAGGATGGGGAGTATCAGCCATGTTGTCCTATACAGGTGGAAATGGATATGTTGAGGCAACAGATGTTGACTCATGGGCATATATATTTAATGTAAGCAAAAAAATAAATAGCGAAAATAAAATTTTGCTCACTGTTTTGGGCTCTCCCGACAGACATGAGCAAAGGTCTGTACGTCTAAGCAAGGATGAAGTTGACAAATATGGCGTCCGTTACAGCAAAAATTGGGGATATCTCAATGGTAAGAAAAAAAACCTGAGCGAAAATTTTTATCACAAACCCTATATAACCCTAAACCATTTCTATTCACCAGGTTCAAAAATAGAGATGACTAATACATTATACTTTACATTTGGAGATGGTGGAGGAAGGTGGTCTGAGAGCAAAGGCAAAAGAATAATTTCCTATCAGAAAGATGGACATATAGACTGGGATTCTGTGATAGAAGACAATAAGGCTGTTACAGGAACAGGAGCATCTGGCTCCGCCATAAATATTCTCAGTAATTATCTGGCGGGACACACTCATGCAGGCATTAGAAACAATACTTCCTACTCTATCAACGATAAGCTTAAGATTGAAGGCGGCCTCCATTATCTTTACTATTCTACCTGGGAAAAGGAGAAGATAATCGATCTTCTTGGTGGAGAATACTGGTATGAAGATTATGCGACCAATTCATTGGCCGGTGTAGCAGGACGCAATCCGATCAAACATGTCGGAGATTATATCAGAACAAGAAATGGCAAAGTCACCAATAATGCGACAATCTATATTTCAGAAACATATAATAGCGAGAAATGGAATATAAGAGGCGGACTATCTTATATGTGGAACAGCTATAGAAGATGGGACACATATAATTATGTTGATGATCCCTCCAGTCTTGCAACAGAAAGCAAGAGTGATCTTGTAACGGTATCAGGATTCAGTGCAAAGGGCGGAGCAAATTATAAACTGACGAAGAAAAGTTCCATTTACCTCAACGCTGCTGCCTACAGCAGAATACCTTACTCCAGTGTTTTCTTTGCCCAAGGTACTAATGAAATAACATCCGGTGTAAAAAATGAAAAAAACTTTCTTTCCGAAGCAGGATTCAGGTATCTATATCAGCGAGGCTCTATGGAACTGACTGGATATTGGGCATATTGGAAAAATAAGACTATTGTATCAAATCCATATACTCAACAGGATAATAACGACGTCTCCTTCATGATCCAGGGGCTTGATGCATTGCACTATGGAACAGAACTGACTGTCACATTTGCCCCATACAGATGGCTCTCTTTCGAAGGTAATCTTTCTGTTGGACATTGGAATTGGAAAAATGATGTTAAGGCTAATATTTATGACCAATATTCAGGACTTAAAATAGACGAAATAAATGTTTATAGCAATGGCCTTCCTGTAGGAGATGCCCCACAAACCCAAGGCGGTATTACCTCCAATTTTAAATTCAGAAATGGCATTGAGATATATCTTGACTGGATGTACAATGGTCGTTTATATGCAGATTTTGAACCTACTGACAGGACTAATCCTAACGACAGGTCATATTCGCTAAAATTGCCTGATTACAACTTGGTAAATTTAAGTGCCAGCTGGAAAAGAAGCATTAAAAATGCAGGAAGAAATTCAAACTATACTCTATTTCTTAATATCAACAATCTCCTTGATGAAAGATACATAGAAAGAGGTAAAGACGGCGCCGATCATACTTTGACCACATTCAGGGGTTACTGGGGGTTTGGGATAAATGGCAATATAGGTATACGAGTTGATTTATAACTTAAATTCTATTTAAGTTATAAATTCCATCCAATACTTTTCTTGTAGCACCTACATTTCTATCAATGTAATCAAGACAAATCTGGCCATTTGTTTTACGTATTACCGGATCTTCGAGATAGAGCCTGCACGATTCAGCCAGCTCCCCAGATCCGGTAATGCTTTTTGCTCCTCCCAAACTGACAAGATCTACAGCCTCTTTGAAACGAGTATATTTCGGGCCGAATATGACAGGCAACCCGTAAGTTGCAGCCTCAAGTATATTGTGAATCCCTGCCCCAAAGCCTCCACCAATATATGCAAACAAACCATAACGGTACACCGAAGAGAGTATTCCAACAGTGTCAATAATCATTACCTTTGATTCTCGTAATAACAATTTTGTTTTGGGATCATTCTCTTTTCCAATTACTTCAGAATATTTTACGACTAGGCATCCTGCAAACATGTCGAGCAAGGTTGCAATATGCTTCCCATCAACCTCATGTGGTGCAATAATAAGTTTATGCGGTGGCAAATCAGCCATAACCGAAGCTATTAATCTCTCATCTGCAGGCCAGGTACTACCGGCTACCCAACAAAGAGAATCTCCTTTAAAAAATTCAATAATGGGGATAGTGCTGCCAGACTGAACAATTGCCTTAACCCTGTCAAAACGAGTATCACCACTGACTGTAACATTTTCGATTCCAATACTCTTTAGTAATGTCTTTGACCTTTCATCTTGAACAAAAATATGCGAAAAGCATTTAAGCATCTTTCTGAATATTACACCATACCACTTAAAAAAACGCTGTCCTGGAATAAAGATGGCAGATACAACATATGTGGGAATGTTCCTTCTCTTAAGTTCCTGAAGATAATTGTACCAATATTCATACTTGATAAAAAGTGCCATTGATGGTTTGACAGCATCCAAAAAAACAACTGCATTTCTTTTGGTATCTATGGGCAAATAATAAACCCAGTCTGCCTGACTGTAATTCTTTCTTAATTCATAACCGGATGGAGAAAAAAAAGTAATTAAAATCTTCTTATCAGGGTGTTCCTTTCTATATTGCTCAATTAAAGGCCTTCCCTGTTCAAATTCTCCTACAGAAGCACAGTGAACCCATATAATGTCAGCCGAGTGATCAATTTCCGCATTAATTTTTTTTATCAAACCTTTCCTTCCGGAAGTAAAGAGGTAAGCCTTGTGGTTTACCTTGCCCAGCAGCGACATGGCTACATAAAATAACTCTAAAACAAAATTGTATATAAAATTCAACCTCTTCACAGTTAAAAATCGGGCACGAATATAGTCAAAAAAGAGTATTTTTGTAGTTTAAGAGCCAATAAAATTGAAAAAATGAAAGTTGCCCTTGAGCTGGTAGGCAGATATCTCCTACTAATGAAAATGGTTTTCAGCAGGCCTGAAAAAGCTAAAATATTTTGGAAACAGTTTTTTGTTGATGCTGAAAGACTAGTTCTCGACTCAATTCCCATAGTTGCCGTTATTTCTCTTTTTATTGGTGGTGTAATTGTCATCCAGACAGCATATAATATTGAAAACCCCTTTATCCCAAAGATGTACGTTGGATATATGACACGGGAGAGCCTTGTGCTGGAGTTTTGTTCAACAATGATTGCACTGATTCTTGCGGGAAAGGTTGGATCTAATATCTCATCTGAAATTGGAAGCATGAGAATTACCGAACAAATAGATGCCATGGAGATGATGGGTATAAACTCGGCAAATTATCTCATCCTTCCCAAACTTGTTGCTACAACTCTTTTAAATCCCTTGTTGATGCTTATGAGTTTTATGCTCGGACTTGTTGGAGGGGGAATTATTGTAATTTTTACAGGAGTTGTTACATTCAGCGATTATACAACCGGACTGCAGTTTGCTTTCAGGGGATATTATATTTTCTACAGCATGATTAAAATGGCTCTTTTTAGTTTCATAATCACTAGTGTATCTGCCTTTTACGGCTATTACGCCTCTGGAGGCTCTCTTGGTGTAGGTAAATCGAGCACTAAAGCAATAGTAGTCAGCAGCGTCTCTATACTTATTGCCAATCTTGTGGTGACACAATTAATGTTAAACTGATACATAATATAAATGATTCGTACAGTAAACCTTTGTAAGAAATTTGGTGACACGCAGGTCCTCAAAAATGTTTCAATAAGCTTTGAACCGGGAAACTGTTCGCTTATCATAGGTGCCAGCGGTTCAGGTAAAACTGTATTGCTAAAATCAATTGTTGGGCTATATGAACCTGATGAAGGAGAGGTTTGGTTTGGAGATACTCTGTATAACAAACTTAATTTTAATGATAAGAGAGAAATTAGAAAAGAGATTGGGATGCTGTTTCAGGGCGGTGCTCTGTTCGATTTTGCAACAGTCGAGGAGAATGTAATGTTTCCAATGAATTTCTTTACACATTGGAGTAGTGAAGAAAAACTTGAAAGAGTCAATTTTTGTCTTAATAGAGTTAATCTTGTAAATGTCAACTATCTCTACCCAAGTGAGATAAGTGGAGGTATGCAAAAAAGAGTCGGAATAGCGAGAGCTATAGCTCTCAATCCTAAATATCTGTTTTGTGATGAACCCAATTCTGGTCTTGATCCAACAACTGCCATTTTAATAGACCAGCTTATATATGAGATAACCAAAGAGTATAACATAACAACAATTGTCAATACTCATGATATGAACTCGGTAATGGGAATTGGCGATCAGGTTGGATTTATACACGAAGGAGAACTTGTCTGGGAAGGTGATAAAAACAACATACTCTCATCAAACAACGAGAAATTAAACAATTTTGTCTTTGCCTCCAAAATGGCAAAAAGAATGAAGGAACTTATGACAGAGAAAGATATGTAATTATTTGGCAGCTGGCTTGTTTTCTATAACTGGCACAACGCTCAATATTCTAATGTCAGTAAGAGGTCTGTCTCTTTTGTCGGTAGGGGTTGCTGCAATTTTATCAATAACATCCAAACCGCTGACTGTCTCACCAAAGATTGTATATTGGCCATCAAGCTGGCTGCAAGCTTTTGGATCCTGAACAATATAGAACTGTGAACCTGAAGATTCTTTCTCAGGATTGCTCGCATCTCCTCTTCTGGCAGCTGCCAATGCCCCCTTTTTATGTTTAAACTTCGGGTTGATCTCTGCCGGGATTGTATAGCCAGGCCCTCCTGTACCAAATTTATCAGCATTAAGAGTATCTTTTGTCAAAGGGTCACCTGCCTGAATCATAAAACCATTAATAACTCTGTGAAATAGAATATTGTCATAAAAATGTTCAGAAGCAAGCTTTACAAAATTATCTCTATGCTTTGGAGTCTCTTTGTAGAGTTTAACTCTTATTGTCCCTAATGTTGTATTAATGTCAAAAACAGGTTCTTCCCCTAAAGTTGAGGGATCAAATGCAAGTGTTGCAGTCATTTTTACAGTATCTTTTGTTTCTAATTTATTTTCCTGTTGCTGGGTACCCTTGTTACCTTTGCATGAGAAAAGTACTAATGAAATAATTATCAATGTATTGAAAATGTTTGCCTTCATAATTTTATCTGAATTATTATACGATTTTTTATACCTTTGTACATCCCTACAAAAATACCTTAAAAGGTAAGATTATGCAAATTAAAAAAATTGTAATAATAATACTTCTGTCAGTATCAGCTCTTGCTGCTTCTGCTCAAAGTGTGGGATTGGTATTAAGTGGTGGTGGTGCTAAGGGACTTTCGCATGTCGGTGCTATCAAAGCTTTGGAAGACAACGGCATCCCCATAGATTATGTAGCAGGAACATCAATGGGTGCAATAGTTGGAGCTCTATATTCAATAGGGCTTTCACCAGATGAGATGATCAAACTGTTTAAGTCCAAGGAATTTGAATCCTGGTATAACGGAGAGCAGGAACCAATGTTTGCTTCTTACATATATAGAAGAGATCCTACTCCAGAAATGATAAAACTCACTGCCAGTATTAACAGTGAAGGGAAAAAACTTTCTATTAACGTCCCTTCAAGTATTATTGCCCCTTATCCTATGGACCTCGCTGTAATGCAAATATTTGCCTCTCCTGCTGCTGCTGCAAAATATAATTTTGACAGTCTTATGGTCCCTTACCGATGTGTAGGGGCAGATGTTTCTCGCAAGTCCCCAGTGGCATTCAGCAAAGGCGATTTAGGATCGGCTGTCAGAGCATCTATGACATTCCCGTTAGTTTTCCAGCCTATTATGATCGATTCAGTGCTCTATTTTGATGGTGGACTTTATAATAATTTCCCTTGGGATGTAATGGTTAAGGATTTTAATCCGGATTATTTAATTGGGATTAAATGTGCTTCTCAGTTTGTAACCGTTCCCAAACCCGACGATGTGCTTTCTCAACTGGAAGCAATGCTTACAGTTGAAACAAACTATAATATTCCCGAAGACAGGGGTATATTACTTGATTTGAAATTTGAAGACGTCGATCTCCTGGATTTTGACAAAATAGATCAGCTTGTACAGGCCGGTTATTTCAATATGATGAAATTAATGCCTGAAATCAAACAAAAGGTACAAAGAAGAAGGAATGCAGAAGAACTTCTTCAGAAACGCCTTGATTTCAGAACCAAATGTATCTCCCTGATATTTGAAAAAGTTATAATTAAAGACTCTCTAAAATACAGTGCCAAAGATTTCATAGACAAAACATTCCGTGAAAACCGAACAAGGTACTTTGATTTTGAGCAACTCAAAAGAGGATACTACAGAATAATTGCAAGTGGAAACGTAAAGAAATTCTTTCCCACAGCCAAACTCAGCAAAGATTCCGTTTTTAATGTCAATCTTCAGGTATCCGAAGCTCCTCCAATAAAAATTGCTGTTGGAGGCAATATTTCTTCTTCGTCTCTCAATCAGGGATACCTTGGAATAGAGTACCGAAAATTCACGGGAGTTCCTTGGAGAGTAGCAGCAGATATTAATTTTGGAAGATTTTATACCGGATTTAATGGTTATTTCAGACAGGATTTTTCTGTAAGACCCTTCGCTTTTTATGAATTACAGTTTGTAACACACCGTTTCGACTATTTTGGAGCAAACCAGACTAATTTTTTCTCCCACAGAGTCCCGTCAAGTAATGCCCAAGAGGGTGAAACTTTTGTTACCGCAAGTATTGCAACTCCTGTGAATCTCTATGAAAATCTTTTGGCAAAGTTGACATTTACAGCAGGTGAAAATGATTATGAATATTATCACATAGATAACTTTACATCTTACGATATACCTGACAAGACTGAACTGACATATCTTTCTCCATCCTTTTACATAGAAAAAAACACAACAAATTATAGACTTTATCCTACAGACGGAAGCATCTACAAAATTTCTCTCAGATATACACATCTTAGAGAAGATTACCGACCTGGTAGCACCATTATTGATGCTCAACCAATATCAAAAAAAATACATAACTCTGTGAGTATAAGAGCATACTTTGAATCTTATATTCCATTAAGTAAAAAATTTACTCTCGGGTGGATTGCTGATATCACCCTGTCCAACAGAACCGCACTTGGAGATAGAACATCATCTCTGCTATATCTTCCTGCATTCCAACCTACACCTCACAGTAAAACTCTATTTCTAAGTGAATACCGCGCTCAATCTTTTGCAGGCGCTGCCTTAATGCCAATCTACAACATTACTAAAAGTCTTTCGCTCCATTTAACAGGAGCATATTTCCAGCCATACAAATATATTCTCCAAACTTCCGATGGTAGCACCAAATTTTCGGACCGCTTTCCAAAAGGAAAGTTCTTAGGAGAAATTGCAGGAGTATGGCAATCACCAATAGGACCTGTCACACTTTCAGCCACATATTATGATAAATCTGACATTAAATGGTTTCCACAGTTTAATATAGGATTTCTAATATATAAACCCAAAGCACTCGCATATTAGTAATGAGTAAAAATCCTCTTAGACGGCTTGCTGGAGAAACTGCTATATATGGACTAAGTTCTATTCTTGCCAGATTTATAAACTTTGTATTTGTCCCTATTTATACCAGAGTACTTTCAACTTCACAATACGGACTTGCCACAGAAGTGCTGGCATATATAGCCATTCTACAGGTTATTCTTACTCTTGGGCTTGAAACTGGATGCTTCAGATATGCAAACAAGCATGATAAACCTGATGAGGTGTTTTCAAATGCTCTGGTTACAGTGGGCTCTCTGTCCTTGATAGTTCTAGCAGGTTTGACAATTGGCTCCGGTTCCATATCCAAACTGATGGGATACAATGGATTTGAAAATATTATTATATATGTAGGAGCAATACTTGCAATTGATAATTTTACCGCCATTCTCTTTGCAAAACTGCGTTTTTTGCACAAAGCATTCAAATTTGCAATAATCAAAACCATTAAAATTCTATCTGAAACAGCCTTTAACCTTATCCTGTTTTTTGCAGTCCCTGGTTATCTGTCAAAACATCCCGGAAGTTTCCTGTTAAATTTTATCTCTCCTACTCCTGATTTTTCTTACATTATATTTGCAATTTTTCTGAGTTGTATAGTTCTACTTATCATAATGTTACCCGATATTTTGAAAATCAGGATTAAATTCAATGCTCCTCTTTGGAAAGAAATGATGCTTTACTCGCTTCCACTGATGATAGCAGGACTCCCTGGAATTTTAAACGATTTTATTGACAGGCCTTTGTTCAGAATGCTCTCCCCAAAAGGGCTGGAATGGTCATCTGAACTTGGAATATTCCAGGCAGGAGCAAAGCTGGCTACAATTATGATGCTTTTCGTCCAAATGTTCCGGTTTGCGGCAGAGCCTTTCTTTTTCTCAAAAGATGAATCCGAAGAGGTTAAAAAGAAGCAATATGCAGATGTTATGGAGCATTTCACTGCTTTCTCGATGCTAATATTTCTCGGGCTTACACTATATATGGACGTAATTGGACTGATCATCGGCAAAAATTTTCGTCAAGGCGTTGATATCGTACCTATCATGCTTATGGCATATGTTATTCTTGGGATGAATTTTAATGTTTCAATGTGGTATAAACTCTCAGGAAAAACAAATTATGGCATTCTTATTACTGCTGCTGGCCTATTGGTAACACTTCTGATAAATATTATATTTATGCCACTATATTCCTACCATGCTGCAGCATGGGGACATCTTGCAAGCTACTTAGCGATGATGTTAATAAGTATAATGCTTGGAAACAGATATTATCCCATACCTTATAAATGGGGCAGGGTTATGAGTTTTGTGGCCGTTGGACTTGCAATATATGGATTAACCCTATTTATCCCACCTTTGCCGATAGTTCTAAAATACACTATTCACACTATTTTAATTGTGATGTACATACTTTACTATTTAAAACTCGAAAAAATATCTGTATGGAAGTTAAAATTATAAATCACTCTCCGTTTGAACTGCCATCGTATGCTACAGAACACTCTGCCGGCATGGACATAAGGGCAAATATAGAAGAGAGCTTGGTTATAGCTCCTTTAAAACGGGCAATTATACCTACCGGAATATTCATAGAACTACCGAACGGCTATGAAGCGCAAATAAGACCAAGAAGTGGATTGGCAGCCAAACACGGCATAGGCATTGTTAACAGCCCGGGAACAATTGACTCTGACTATAGAGGAGAGATAAAGATTATCCTTGTCAATCTTTCAGATAAGCCTTTTATACTCAACCCCGGAGAACGAGTAGCACAAATGGTCATATCACAATTTGAAAGAATTGAGTGGAAAACTGTTGATGAACTTGAGAAATCCGACCGTGGTGATGGAGGATTTGGATCTACAGGAAAAATTTAGAGAAAGACAAAAATGGATTTAGAACATATCTATCAGATCTTCAGGAAAAGTACCGGGGTGTGTACGGACAGTAGAGTATTGAAAGAGGGAGAACTTTTCTTTGCTCTCAAAGGAGATAATTTTGATGGTAATAGATTTGCCTGTAAGGCTTTAGAGAAAGGTGCTCTTTATTCAATAGTTGACGACAAAAATGTTCCATCACATGACAGAATAATAGTAGTTGACGACGTGTTGAAAAAATTGCAGGAGCTTGCTCATTTTCACCGCAAAGCTCTTGATATTCCCATCATAGGAATTACCGGAACTAATGGAAAAACTACCACCAAGGAACTTGTGAGCAGTGTGCTCTCCACTAAATACAAAATTGCCTTTACAAAAGGCAATTTAAATAACCATATTGGGGTACCATTGACTCTTCTTCAAATGGATGAAAGTATTCAAATTGGAGTTGTAGAAATGGGTGCAAGTGCGCCGGGAGAAATAGCCTCTTTAGTTGAGATATGTGAACCCGACTATGGCATAGTAACAAGTGTGGGAAAAGCACATCTTCAGGGATTTGGTTCATTAGAAGGTGTGAAGAAGACTAAAGGTGAACTTTATGACTTTCTGAAGAAACATGGAGGAGTAATCTTTTTTAACGCCGATAATCCGGACATTTATGCCATGGTCAAAGAGAGAGAACCTGTAAGTTGCTTTCCCTATGGCTTGAGATTCGACAACGCCAAGATACTTCCTGTCACAATTGACAATCCATTCCTCAAAATAAAACTTAAAACCGGAAAAATTGTTGAAACAAGGCTAATTGGAAGTTATAATGCCGATAATGTTATGGCAGCTCTTGCTGTTGGAAAACATTTCTTTATAGACTTAGATGCTTCTATCGAGGCAATTAAAAATTATCTCCCAACAAACAATCGTTCTCAATTAACCGAAGGTAAATACAACAGGCTGATAGTAGATGCCTATAATGCTAATCCTACAAGCATGAGAGCTGCACTGCAAAGTTTCCAAGATTTAAATGCAGATCACGCTGCTCTTATTCTTGGTGACATGCTGGAACTTGGTGAAGATTCACAAAAAGAGCATCGAGAAATTCTTAAAATAGTAAGTGACATGAATGTTGAAAAGCTATTTTTTGTAGGAAATGAATTTGCAAGGGCATTACCCTCTTTTAAAGAGCTTTCTTTAAAATCAAAAAATTTTCCAACATCGTCCGAACTAAGGAACTATTTGCTTTCAAACCCTTTAGCCGGATATACTATACTCATTAAGGGTTCTCGAGGAATAGCCGTTGAAAAGGTAATAGATGCCTTATGAAGAAAGAAAAATCAGGTTATAGCAGCCCCTATTTTGAAATATGTAAGTTTTTTGAAAGAGAGAAAAAACCTAATCACAATACTTCCTCTGTAAACTCCGCTGATTCTCACTTTGCCTCTCTTGTAACCTTCAACTGATATGCTGCTCCTCTGCAAAGAAAGGAGAGATCTCCAGAAATCCACATGTGCCTTGAGTACCGATCTTAAATAGCTAAATTTAAGCTGTAAAAGATATACAATAGCGGAGCCTCCGTCAAATATCATTCTCGTAATAATAACAGGAACCAGACAGTTTGAAGGAAGATTTTTATAAAGCATCATTAGATTGTTCCTGAAGTTAAAATAGAGTTTCTGAGGTGAATTATTAGGCAAGGTTCCGCCCCCCACATGATAGACAACTGATTGAGGAACAACCCAGACATGATTCCCTGCGAGTTTTGCTCTCCAGCAAAGGTCTATCTCTTCCATGTGTGCAAAAAAATGCTCATCAAAACCACCCAACTGACGATAAAGTGAGGAACGAATCATCATCGCAGCTCCTGAAGCCCAGAATATTTCTATACTGTCATTGTACTGTCCTCTATCTTCTTCTATATTTGTCAAAATCCTTCCACGGCAAAAAGGATAGCCGAAAAAATCAATAAATCCGCCACTTGCACCAGCGTATTCAAACATCTGATGATTGTAGGCAGATAAAATTTTGGGCATACATATTCCTGTATCAGAATGATTCTGAAAATGGGCGACAAGAGGATCCAACCACCCCTCAGTAACCTCTACATCTGAGTTTAAAAGAACAAAATACTCTGCATCAATTTGCTCCAGAGCTCTGTTATAACCGCCTGTGAATCCCCAGTTACGATCAAACTCAATTAATCGGACATTAGGATGATGTTTTTTAAGATAATCGACCGATAAATCTGTAGAACCATTATCGGCCACAACAACCATCGTATCTTGTCTTTTTGACCGTTCTTCCACTATCGGGAGAAAACGCTCCAGATAATGTCTTCCGTTCCAGTTAAGTATGACAATAGCTATAGTTGTCATCAAATTTCAAATCTCATACCCATCTCGAACTTGTACTGCAAAGGTTGAGCCGTTCTGATACTTGATGGTTGTTCCCCCTTAAAAAAGTAGGACATGGATGGATCGAAATAAATTCCAAGATCCTTGGCAAGCTTCCATTCAATACCAATTCCTCCGCCTGCTGAAAATTGCAGACCAGAAATGGACTCGGTATGATATTTTTTGACTCCATCTGTATTCTCTTTGTAACTGGCTGCTATCCCCTTTTCTAACATAACACCTGCAACCAGATACAATCTTACAGACCTGTTTTCAAACAAATTGTAATAGCCGTTAACGGGAAGCCCAATATAATGCAAGGACTGATTGACATCTCTGCTGTAAGTTTCGGAAATTTCCTGGTAATTGGAAGATAAAAGTGTATATACAAGACCTGAACCTAAGGAAAACTTTTTGTCAATATCTGTCTGAATCTGTATTCCAAAAGATACCGGCATTGCATAACGTATGTCTGAAACGTAGTGACTTCTTACCAGTTCCTGAAGACTTGAAGGAACAAAGTCATTCTGGTAGCCCAGAGAAACAGAAACCAGATTAATGGACTTTTTATAATATGAAGATGAGATGTTTGTTGAAAGTGCATATTTATACTTTCTCTCGCTCAGCCATTGTCTAAAACTCTTTTTTTCATCCTCGCTATTCAGCCATTCGTCAAAATTATATGGTTTTACAGGTTTAGTTGAATTATTTGCAATTGATTTTTCCTTGGTCTCCACAGATTTTTTATCAGTGTCCACAGATTTTTCATCTGGCGCCACAGATTTTTCACTTGTGACATTTGTGTCTAATGTGTCAGGCAGTGTTCTTTCAATACTCTTGGAAATTTGAACGCATGCAATATTCGTTGAAGCCTGTACGGTATTATCTTTATTGCTTACCTGTGCTCTAACTTTCCCGCTCTCTGAAAGCAACTGGGGCTTTATGTCATCTCCGGATTTCTGAGGAGCATTTCTGTTTATAACAAGCAAAAGCAACAAAGACGCAGCAACAGCAGAGGCAATGAAAATACCTCTCCTGAAGTTGACGACCTTTGCTCTTTTTCTCTCCAGAGCAGAATTGATCCTCTCCCAGCCATCAAAAGGTGGAGTCTCTTCATGAGTCTCCATCATTTCTCTGATTCTTTTATCAAAATCAATATTCTGCATATTTTAAAATTTCTCCTTCAACCTGTTCTGCAGCCAAATCCTTGCCCTACTCAACTGTGACCTTGAACTGCCTTCAGAAATATGAATTATCTGTGCAATTTCCTGATGGGAGTAACCTTCAATGATATACATATTGAAGACAACCCTGAATCCTTCAGGCATCGAAGCTATCAATCTGAGCAACTCTTTAGAGGAAATCCCATCCAGAGCCGTTTGCTCAGTAATAGCCTCTCTTTCTGCTGTAGCAAGCTCTTCAGAAAACCTAAGTATATCAGCTTTCCTAAGTGACATTAACGCTGTATTTACAAAAATCCGCCTCATCCATCCCTCAAAAGAGCCTGTTCCGTTATAGCTGCCAATCTTTTCAAACACCGTAATAAAACCATCCTGGAGGACATCCCATGCTCGCTCCTTATTCCCAACATATCTGGTACAAAGAGACAGCATTCGTGACGCATACTTCTCATATAGAGCCTTTTGTGCTATCCTGTCCTGTTTCAGGCAACCTTCAAGCAACTCCCTATCATCTGTAAAATGCCGCGAAATGGCCTCCATTCACTTGTTTTTATTAGATGCAAAATAGTAATAATTCGCTGCACAGCAAATAAAAATTTATAAAACACTATCTTTGCATAAGTGAGTTATCATGCATTATAATATGAACAATGTTTTAAATTTGAGACATATTGCAAGGATTTTTTCCATATGTCTTTTTTCACTATTTTCTCTGTTGACGCAACTTAATGCCCAACAGAAAACAGAGAATGAGGAGATACTCTATATGGACGGATTAAGAGAATATCATATGGGAAATCCTGACAAAGCCTTTGCAATATTCTCATCCTTAGCACGCAAGGGTACCCACAACGATGCTGTATATTATTATTTAAGCAATTTATATCAATATAGAAACAGACCGGACAGTGCGGTTGCGATGATGGAGAAAGCATTAAGACTCGATCCGGGAAATACCTGGTACAGCTCACAAATAGCATCTTTCTACATGGTAAACAACCAGATTGACAAGGCAATAGCCGTATACGAAACTCTTAGAAAAAAATACCCTCAACAGGTAGAACTTTATGATGGACTTGTGGATATCTACATCAATCGCAAAGATCACGAGAATGCTCTTAAAGTGCTTGAAGATATTGAGAAATATGCAGGAAAAAGTGAAATTTCCTGTCTGACAAGATACAATTTATACATATTCCAGAACAAACGCGATGAAGCCATAAGATATCTTACTGAATATGATAAAGATAATGGTACACCCAGAACTTCAACTATTTTAGGTGATTACTATTCATCACTCAAACAAGATTCGCTTGCTATGGAATATTATTCTAAAGCACTCTCGATGGATCCGTCATATGTTCCTGCAATATTTGGCCAAGCCGAGATAAACAGAATAAAAAATAACTTCGGTCCTTACTTTAGAAGTATGATTCCCCTCATGGCAAATCCAATAGTGATGCCAGAATTAAAGGTTGATTACCTTTCTCAGATATTATCCAATCAGAAATTTGTCGAATTATTCTTTCCTCAGATAGACACGCTTGTAGAAAATGCCTATATCGCTCATCCAGGCGACAGCAGTGTAGCCTATCTTTATTCACGTTATCTTGCACTTACAGGTAGAGGCGAACAAGCAGTAAAAGTCCTTAATGCCAATCTGAAATATTATGGAGAATCGAGAATTGCACACCGCGAATATCTCTCTCTTCTATATTATATGGAAGAGTGGGATAAAATAATTGAACATGTTGAGCAGTACCCTCAGCTATTTTCTCAAGATCCTTCTCTGTTAGAAATAAAAGGCTTAGCCTATGTGAGAAAAGATATGATTCCTGAAGCCATAGCGGTCTATAAAAATGTCCTTAACCTTGCTAAACGAGACAGCAGCATGGAGGTAAGAGCACTTTCAGTACTGGGTGACTTGAGCTATCAGGCAGGAAACCGTAAAGAAGCATATAAATATTACAGAAAAACCTTGCGTAAAGCTCCCAATTACAATCCCGTACTAAACAATTACGCATACTATCTCAGTCTTGAAAAGAAAAAGCTCAAATTGGCCTATGAGATGAGCAAAAAAACCATAGACTCCGAACCTGACAATCCAACCTATCTGGACACATTTGCATGGATACTGCATCTTATGGGTAAAGATCTGGAAGCAAAAGCTATCATTAAACATGCGCTTATATACGGCGGCAACGAAAGTGCAGCAATTCTTGATCATTATGCAGAGATACTTTATAATCTTAACGAACAGGATCTTGCCTTTAGATACTGGGAACAAGCTGATAAACTAGACCCCTCTCTCGGAATTTCTGAAAAAGTATCGCGCATTAAAGAGGGTAAGAAAAAATGAGAAGGCTAACTATACTTCTCATAATATTATTACTTGCATCTGTTCTGAATGCTCAGAATGTCAGTGAGCAGACTGCAAGAAAACAGAAAATTGAGGAGGAAATTACTTATCTTGACAAACAACTTGAAGCCACAAAATCAAAAAAACAGTCAAACACAAAAGAACTTGCTTATATACAGCGGAAGATCGCAAACCGGAAAAAACTGTTAAAAGAGATTGAAAATGAGATAAAAAACATTGATTCAGAAGTAGCTATTAAGGAACAGCAAATAGCAGAGCTTGACAAAAATCTCGAATCTCTCAAGCAAAGTTATTCCGAAATGATATACAATGCATATAAAAACAGAGATCAAAGGCTCTGGATCATGTATATCCTGGCAAGTAAAAACTTCGAACAGGGTTATAAAAGGTGGGTATATCTCAGAAATTATAACGAAACTCTTAAAGAGATGGCTGATGAGATTAGGGCTCAGAGTCTTAAAATTGCAGAAGAGAGATATCAACTTGCCAAAATAAAAAATTCTTCTTTGTCCAACCAGGCTAAAAAAGAACTTGAAGTTAAAAGACTTTCATCCGATGAACATAAAGCAAAGCAAGTTATATCACAGCTCTCAAAAAAAGAGAAAGAGGTGATCCAACAACTTAATGTAAAGAGAAAAGAGGTTGAAAAGTTGAATCGGGAGATAGAACGGATTCTTTCTGATGCTACCAAGGAAAAGGAGCGTCCGGACTACAAGGCTTCTGCCGTAGATATAGCACTCTCTGAAGAGTTTGGTAAAAATAAAGGGAAACTCCCATGGCCTGTCAAGAGAGGCGCTATTATTGAACAGTTCGGACAGCATAATCATCCTGTATTTAAAAATGTCAAAATGCCTTTTAACAATGGGGTGAATATCTCTACCGATGCCGGTGCTGACGTTTCATCTGTTTTCGACGGAGTGGTCAAACAAGTATTGATGATGCCTGGATATAACCAATGTATACTTGTACAGCATGGAGATTATTTCACTTTTTACACAAAACTTGATGCAGTTTACGTAAAGAGTGGACAAAAAGTTAAGACAGGTGAAATTCTTGGGAAACTCGCCATTTCCGATGAGGAATCTGTTATACATTTTCAGCTTTGGAAAGGTACTTCAAAACAAGACCCGGAAGAGTGGCTTAGATAACAATCAATAAATAAAACTACTACCCCCTATAAATTCCCTTATCACGGAAGTTGGCGGTATGAAGGCTATTTCCGATGGTTGCATCTCCTGAACATAAGAAAGAAACTTAAGAAGTCTGATACTTTCTACAGATGCAGGGGAATTAAGATGTATCCTCCTGAGGGAAGGTTCAACATAATACTTCAAAACCGGGAGTTCGTAAATCAACGCCGAATTGAACATTACATCTGCATTCTCCTGATAAGGAAAAATGTTTTCTATTTCTCCACGTCTTACGCTTGGCCACCTGAGAATAGTCTCTTCGGGTGAAACTCCTCTAAAATTTGCATCTCTAACAATTCTTCTTAAGAGACGATTATCGGATGTAGAGATGTTGTTGTTTTCATCAAGTGAAAGAGAAGTTAAAGCTGAAGCATAAATTCTATAGTACTTATTTGAGGGCATGTCTTTGGTGAGATTAGGATTTAAAGCATGAATCCCTTCCATAATAAGAATGTCGTTTTCATTCATCTGCAAAATGTTGCCGTTGAAAGTCCTTTTACCCTCTGTAAAATTGAACTTTGGCAATTGAACAGCCTTTCCTTCAAAAAGCTGGTTCATCTGCAAACTTAAAAAGTTTACATCTAAAGCCTGAAAACTTTCAAAATTATAATTGCCATTTTCATCTCTCGGCGTTCTTTCCCGATCAACAAAATAATTGTCCATTTCAATAATTATAGGATTCATCCCTAATACTCTGCACTGAAGAGCAACTCTTTTGGATGTAGTTGTCTTACCGCTGCTCGAAGGTCCTGCTATGAGCACTAATCTCACATCTCCTCTTCTTTCATAAATTTTATCTGCAATATCTGCATATTTTCGTTCATGAAGCCCTTCTGCGATTTGAATCATATCCCTCGATTTATTTGCTAGAATTGTACTATTCAAAGTACCAACTCCTTTGACACCCAAAATTGAACACCATTGTGAATGTTCCTTGAAAACATCAAAAAGCTTGTATTGATATGGGGTTTTCTGAACTTGATAAGGAGACGTAATCGGTGGAATATTCAGTAAAAACCCTCTACTAAAAGATTCGAGGACAAATGTCTTTAATACTCCTGTGCTCTCAGTCAAAGGACCATAAAAGTGATCTGCATAACCATCAAGATAATAAACGGTTGTAAAAAACTTTCCTCTCAACTCATGTAAAACGGCTTTCTGCTCCTGATGATGTTGTCTAAAAATTTTAATCGCATCTTCAGTGTGGATCTTTTCTCTTGTAAAAGGGAGATCTGCTTTAATCAATTTTAACATCTCTTCGCATATCAGATCTATCTCCTCTTCACTCAAGGTCGCAACTTTGGGTGTACCATCTTCTTCCGGCTCCAATTCTCTCAATTCGCAATACATACCGTTTTGAAGATTATAATCAACAATCAGTAAGTATTGAGGATAAAGTTTGGCAACAACTCTCTGAAGCACAAATATTAAGGAGCGGCTATAACAACGCTGTCCATCCCGATGTGTATAATCAATAAACTGAACCCGGTGCGGCATATAAATTGGGAACAACAACTCCTTGAGTTGATTATCAACAATGGCTGCCAGTATCGGCCACTTGTTGGAAAGATTTATCTTCTTCAACAACTGGCTCAGAGTTGTTCCTGGCTCACACTGAACACTTTTTTTAAGATTCTCGCAATAAACTTCTATCATACACGATTTTTTAAAAATTAAGATATGCTCCGGTAACTGAATTTGAATTGGCTGATATCTCCTCTGGCGTACCCTGTGCAATGATCTTGCCACCATTTCTACCACCTTCCGGTCCCATATCAAATATATAATCACACAATCGCAGCACATCGAGATTGTGTTCAATGATTATAACTGTATTCCCTTGATCTACAATTTTCTGCAATACATCCATCAATACTCTTACATCTTCAAAATGCAGTCCCGTGGTAGGCTCATCAAGAATATAAATAGATGAGCCTGTTGCTTTTTTTGAAAGTTCTGCAGCTAGCTTGACTCGTTGACTTTCCCCACCACTTAATGTTGTGGCGGGTTGACCAAGCCTGACATATCCTAGCCCCACATCTTCCAGGGCTTTAAGTTTGTAAATGATTGAAGGTATATGAGCAAAAAACTCTACCGCCTCAGATATGGTCATTTCCAAGACATCATTTATTGAATGCCCCTTATACTTGACGGCGAGTATGTCTGGTTGATATCTTCTACCGTTACATACTTTACAATGGACAAAAACAGAAGGAAGAAAATTCATTTCGATAACCTGCAGCCCTGCACCTTTGCACTCTTCACATCTTCCACCCTTTACATTAAAAGAGAAGCTGCCGGTTTTAAAACCTCTTGCCTTGGCATCAGGAGTTTGTGAAAACACTTTTCTGATTTCCGAAAAAAGGTTTGTATAAGTTGCAGGATTACTTCTTGGACTTCTGCCTATAGGCGACTGATCAACCTCTATAACTTTGTCTATATTTTCAACACCATGTATCTCCTTATATGGAAGCGTATTATATCTCGAGTGATTTAATCTGTTGCTTAATATAGGCATCAGGGTTTCATTTATCAATGATGATTTTCCACTTCCGCTTACACCACTTATACCGATAAGAATTCCCAGTGGGATTTTAATATCAACACTCTTCAAGTTATTACCTGTAGCTCCTGTAAGCTCTATAAACTTACCATTACCTTTTCTCCTTTGAGAAGGAATATCTATTTTACGCATTCCTGTAAGATACTCGAGACTCAAACTTTGACTCTTGACTATCTGATCTTCGCCAAATGAAAAAATCTCCCAGGGAGCTCCTGCAAATAATACCCGGCCTCCTTTCTCCCCTGCTCCTGGACCAAGATCTATCAAATAATCTGCACTCAAGATCATCTCCTTATCATGCTCTACGACTATTACAGAGTTGTCCTCGTCGCGAAGTTTCTTAAGAGAATCAATCAACTTTATGTTGTCACGCTGGTGAAGGCCTATACTCGGTTCATCAAGAATGTACAGAACATTCACAAGTTTTGACCCTATTTGTGTTGCCAGTCTTATTCTTTGACTTTCTCCACCACTCAAAGACTTGGCAGCTCTGTCCAAAGAAAGGTATTCAAGCCCAACATCCAACAAGAAAGCAATTCTTGCCTGCAGTTCTTTTAAAATATCTCTTGCAACTAATGCTGCCTTTCCTTTTAGTTTTTCTTGCAAGCTAACTGTCCACTCTTTCAACAAATCCATATCCATTGCAGATACCTCTGCAATGTTCAAATTGTCTATCTTAAAACAAAGAGATTCGGGTTTAAGCCTTGTCCCGTGACATTCAGGACATGTTTCTTCCTCGATAAATCTTTCTTTTCTTTCAAGCATATCATCGCTATCAGAATCATTCTGTTCAATCTTGGATATTACCCCAGAAAAAGTCATCATGTTTGTATAGGAATTACCTCTGGCTACTCTGAAAAGTTCATCAGATCCATATAATATAGTACTTAAAGCCTCTTCAGGAATCTCCCTTATGGGAGAATGGAGTGAGAATCCATATTTTTTTGCTATCCCCTCCAATTGAGCAAAAAGCATATTTTCCCTCATTGAACCAAAAGGAACAATTCCTCCGTCAGCAATGGATTTACGGTCATCAGGAATTATCTTGCCAATGTCAGCTTTGGCAATCACTCCTAGTCCCTTGCAATGAGGACATGCCCCCTGAGGAGAATTAAAAGAAAAAGTGTGTGGTGCCGGCTCCGGGAAAGAGATGCCTGACTCAGGACACATTAATTGCTTGCTTAAAAACCTTAACTCTTTTCCCTCTGCTTCAAGCAAAGCCAAAGATCCTTTCCCCATGTTAAGAGCAGTGAAAACAGATTCCCTTATTCGTGCAACATCATCTTCTTTGGGAATCAGTTTGTCAACAACAAGCTCTATAAAATGGTTTTTATATCTGTCAAGTGGCTTTAAATTGACAAGTTCATGGATTGATCCGTCAACTCTGACTTGAGTGAATCCTTTTCTCAGGAGTTGTTCAAAAAGTTCTTTGTAATGTCCTTTTCTGCCTTTTACCAAGGGCGCAAGAAGAAAAGTCTTTTTCCCACTATAATTCTTTATAATTAGAGAAATAATCTGTTCATCAGTATATTTTACCATTTCACGACCAGTAACAGGAGAATATGCTGTAGAAGCTTTGGCATAAAGCAGTCTCAGGAAATCCGATATTTCAGTAATCGTACCAACAGTTGATCGCGGATTTCGGTTAGTACTCTTCTGTTCAATGGCTATTACAGGATTTAAGCCGGTAATACTCTCTACGTCAGGCCTCTCCAATACACCCATAAATTGTCTCGCATAAGAAGAGAGTGTCTCCATATATCTTCGTTGACCCTCCGCACAAATAGTGTCAAAGGCAAGTGAAGATTTCCCGCTACCACTTAAACCTGAAATAACTACAAGTTTATTGCGTGGTATGGAGACATTGATGTTCTTAAGATTATGAACTCTTGCCCCAGTAACCTCAATAGAGTCGTTCATCTTGTCCCCTCTTTAGGAATTCTCACTACAAAAGTCTTTCTATACTTGTTAGTAAGATAATTGGCCCTAATCCACTGATTATACATTTTGAGTAACTTGAAATTTGTATTATATCTGGCAGCAAATGCAGACCAGTTTTCAACAGGTGTATTAACTTTTACTTCGCTATAATGAAGTTCTGGATAGAGCTGTTCCTTTTCAACCTTATAGCCATATTTCTGAGGATCACTCATTATCGTTTTAAAAGCAAGAGCCCTGAAAAGATATCGTCCTGTTTCCTCAGGAAATTGCATATCGTAATAATTGTTCTGATGCTGGATTGTTTTTCTGTACTTGACATTTGAAAGGCCTATATTGTACGAGGCAGCAGCTAAAGTCCAGGAGCCGAGTTCCGCATACGCCTTTCTAAAATATGCTGCAGCTGCTCTAGTTGACTTCTCAATGTTGTAGCGTTCGTCAACCTCACTATCAACTATCAGTCCATACTCTTTGGCTGTAGAAGATAGAAACTGCCAGTAGCCACTTGCGCCTGCAGGTGAAGAAACAGGTTGCAGCCCACTCTCTGCGATACACAGATAATAAAAGTCCTCAGGGATACCTTCCTGTTTAAGAATGTTCTTGATCTCTTTTCCATAACGATTATCGTTCTGCAAAATCAGTAAAAGAGAAGAGTGCCAGTAAGTAATCACTGTCATCTCCCTTTGCAAAGACTCTCTTACATCAAAATATTTCAAAGGGACAGCTTCCCCTGCAAATGAAATTTCGTCAGGGAGCTCAGGGATTGTTACAATCTGTTGTTCAATATCTTGATGACTTCTCCCAGAATACACTTCGCCTCCGGTACAAAAAGCAAGGAAAGGTATAATCAGAAATAATTTAAGACTCATAGTTCAAAAAAGGATTAGTGGCAAGTTCATGACTGATTGTGGTTTCCGGACCATGTCCAGGAAGAACCTTGTAATCACCTCCAAGAACTATTATTTTATTGAGTAAAGAATCTATAAGCGCATCATAATCTCCACCTGGAAGATCTGTCCTCCCTATACTTCCGGCAAAAAGAGAATCTCCTGAGAAAATAATTCTGTTCCCCACTTCTTCAGTATAGAAACAGACGCCTCCTCTCGTATGGCCGGGTGTTGTAATAACTTTAAGACATGAATTGCCAAAATTAATTTTATCACCATCCCCTATATCTATTGTATCAACCGGAGGCTGTTCTATATTGTAGCCAAACATCTCTCCATATGAATATGCTCTTTCAAGCTGAGGTTTGTCGAGAGGGTGGATATAACTCTTAACTCCCCAAGTATTTGCAACAAATGCATTGCCCATTACATGATCAAAGTGACCATGAGTATTTAGCAATTTGACCGGCTTAAGTTTGTTGTTTTCAATAAATTTTTTCAGTCTCTCCTTTTCTGTTTCACTCTGGCAGCCGGGATCAATTATGAGGCATTCTCCGGTTTCGTCCCATACTACATACGTGCACTCCCTGAGATCATTAAAATAAAAAGTTTTGGTACTTATCATATTATAATTATAAAAAATCAGATTTATTTTTTCTCTACACCCGATAACATAGGAACAAATTTGTACTCTCCATGTTCAGTCGTTTTAAATTCATTCTCACCCAATCTCTCAATAACCAACATTTTCTGCACATCTGCGCCCACAGGAACAACCATTCTTCCCCCTACTGCAAGCTGGTCGACAAGAGTAGAAGGCACTTCAGGAGCGCCACAAGCAAGCAGAATTCTCTTAAAAGGTGCAAACTTAGGAAGTCCGACAAAACCATCACCCAAAAACAACAGGGGGGAATAATACCCAAGTTTTTCAAGATTTTTCCGAGCTAATTGATATAGAGATTTTAGTCTTTCTACGCTGTATACTCTTAGTCCCATTTCTGCAAGAACAGCCGTCTGATAACCGCATCCTGTACCTATTTCAAGCACTTTGTCAAAGCGTTCTGCCTTAAGCAAATGACTCTGCATTGCAACTGTGAAAGGTTGTGATATAGTCTGTCCTGCACCTATAGGCAATGGTCTGTCAAGATAAGCAAGGTGATCTAGACCAGGTTCAATAAAAAGATGCCTTGGCACTCTGCTCATTGCCTCCAAGACAGAGGAGTCAAAATCAAAACTCTTTGCAAGATTGTCCAGAAGTTTCTTTCGCCTTCCCTGATGCTGTAGTGTATCTAACATAAATACAAAAATACTAAAGATTTTTTTTAATTTTGTTTTGGAGATTGTTATCTCTCCAATAATAAATATACAATAATGCACATAGCTATCGCAGGAAATATAGGCAGCGGTAAGACCACTCTGACCAGGCTGCTTTCAAAACATTATAATTGGGAGGCAAAATATGAAGATGTTGACGAAAATCCCTATCTTGCAGATTTCTATAATGATATGCAAAGGTGGTCTTTCAATCTGCAAATCTTCTTTCTTAAAGAGAGATTTAAAGGTATAGTTGACATACAGAAAAGCAGTAACGATGTCGTTCAAGACAGAACTATTTACGAAGATGCCCGAATATTTGCCACAAATCTGCATGATATGGGGCTTATGAGCACCCGGGATTTTGAAAACTACACTTCACTCTTCAATATAATAATGTCACTCGTCAAACCGCCGGATCTTTTGATATACCTCAGATCATCCATTCCGAATCTAGTGGCACAGATCCATAAAAGGGGACGTGAATATGAAAATGGTATCAGAATAGATTATCTGTCCGGATTAAACGAACGTTACGAAAAATGGATTGAAGAATATAAGGATGGGAAAGTTTTGATAATCAATGTGGATGAAGTCAAATTTGAGGAAAGACCTGAGGATTTAAGCATCGTTATTGACCGGATAGATGCATTGCTTCATGGTTTGTTCAAATAAATGTCAAACCTGTAAGTTCTCTGATTTTATGTTTGACAACTTCTCGGCGGGGCTCATCAATTTTAGTACCTATTACTTCTACAACTGCAGCTGCAATTATTGAGCCAACTTCTCCACAATAATCAAGCGATAAACCATGGGAATGAGCAAATAAAAAACCTGCAGCATACAGATCTCCTGCACCTGTTTCATCGAGAGTAACAGCAGATTTTGCCCTGATGAAGCTATATTCTTTCCCACTTTTGATCATTGAACCGTCTTTGCCTATTTTGACAACTGCAACATCACACATGGAAGCTAAAATATCGAGAGCTTCCCGAGGTGAGCATCCGGCAAATGTCTCAGCCTCCGCTTCATTAGCAAAAACAATATTCACATAATCCTTAACAATACTGTGCAAAAAATTATTATTACTCTCCACAATGTTATAGCTCGCCATATCAAGAGAGATAGTCATACCTTCGGATTTAGCCATTTCAACAGCCTTAAGGACAAGATCGTGATTTTGAAACAAATAACCTTCTATGTGTAAATAGTCATAACCATTAAACATGTCTCGGGTAAGATCATCCGGGACCAGTTCCAATGCTGCCCCGGGATAAACAGCAAAAGTTCTTTCAAAATTTGGAGGTGTGATAAATACTAATGAAATACCAGAAGCAGCCCTGCCTTTCAAAAGAATGGAATTAATCCCTTCTTGTATCTGACTTGCTTTAAATAAAGACCCCATTTCATCATCCCCAACTTTACCTACAAAAGCCGAGTGCATGCCAAGCATTGCAGTCCCTGCAATTGTATTTGCAACAGAACCTCCGGCTATAATTTTAATATCTTTTGCTTTAAATTTCCTCAAAATAACCTCTACAGTCTCTTGGCCAACATGTTGCATGCTTCCTTTTGGCAAATGATACAGATTCAGCAATTTGTCATCATTTAGCATTATAACAACATCTGTCAGAGCATTACCAATACCCAATATAGATTTCATAAAGCAAAGTTCCATTTTTTTTGTACGTTTGCAAAAAATTTGAGACATGATCACATGCAGTTCCACGATCGATTTCAAGCGCGCTCTAAGTTCACTGCCTGATAATTGCGAAATTGGCTTTGTCCCAACAATGGGTGCACTCCACGAAGGACACATTTCATTGATAAAGACAGCCCTAAAATATACAGATACCGTTGTTGTAAGTATATTTGTAAATCCCACTCAGTTTAACAATCCGGAAGACCTTAAAAAGTATCCGCGAACCCTTGTGCAGGATTGTAAAAAACTCGAAGAGGCTAATGTGTCTATTCTTTTTGCTCCTTCAGTCGAAGATATCTATCCTGAACCCGATACAAGAGTGTTTGACTTTGGTACGCTGGATGCCCTTGGCGAAGGGCCTCGCAGACCTGGACACTTTAACGGCGTTGCACAGGTTATTACAAAACTTTTTGATACAGTCAAACCTAAATATGCGTTTTTTGGAGAAAAAGACTATCAACAACTTGCAATTGTAAAATACTTTACAAGGCAATTAGACTATCCTGTTCAAATAATTGCCTGCCCAATTGTCCGCGAAGACGATGGTCTCGCGATGAGCTCAAGAAATACGCTTCTTACACCTGAACAAAGAAAGGTCGCTCCCTTGATTTATCAGGCACTCCTTAATGCAGCAGCTCTGGCGAAAGAAGAAAAAATCACACCTGAAGAACTGATTAAAATTACCATAAATAAAATTAACAACTCTCCACAGCTTGAAGTTGAATACGTTGAAATTGTCGATTCCGCAACTTTACAGCCTGTTTCACTATGGGACGAAGCAGAAGAAATACAAATGTGGACTGCTGTATTTGCCGGAAAGACAAGGCTAATTGACAATATTAAATTGAAATAAGATGCAACTCGAAATAATGAAATCCAAGATTCACAGAGCCCGTGTAACAGAAGCGAATCTTAACTATATCGGCAGTATTACTATAGATGCAGATCTTGCTGATGCAGCCGGTCTGTACCCAAACGAAAAGGTGTCAGTAGTAAACATAAACAATGGTGAAAGAATTGAGACATATGTCATTATGGGAGAGAGAGGAAGCGGCAAAATTGGAATTAATGGAGCTGCTGCTCATAAATTTGCCATTGACGATCTTGTTATAATAATGGCATATGCCACCATGTCACCTCAAGAAGCAATTGCATTTAAACCAAAGATAATATTTCCAGATTCGAAAAGCAATAAGTTGATCCCATGAACAATTAATCGAATAAATGAAAAAATTCTACTCCTCACTTAAATACTTACTTCTGCTTTCTTTGGCGGGTATTTTACTGTGGTTTTCATTTAAAGGGGTGAACTGGTTAGATTTTCTGAATGGAATAAAGGATGCAAATTATTGGTGGATACTTGCTTCAATGACAATAAGCATTTTAGCTTTTTTTATCAGGGCTGTAAGAGGAAGAATGATAATGCAAACTCTGGGTAAACCAGTCAAGCTAAGAGATTCATGGGATGGTATAAATATTGGATACCTTACTAATTTCGCAGCACCGAGAGCAGGCGAACTTGCAAGATGCGGCGTAATTGCAAAAAAAAGTGGAATACCATTCGAATCTGTAGTTGGATCAGTGGTTCTCGAAAGGAGTATTGATCTGCTTTCCCTGATTATTCTGGTAATATTAGTGGTTTTCCTTTCATGGGAACAGTTTGGAACATTTATTAATAAGGAAATACTCGGCGCACTTCCAGGAAAATTCTCTTCCAACCTGATTTTGTTAGCATCAGTGATTATACTTGCCTTTGCAATATTTATCTATATTGTCTTCAAATACAGAGAGCGTCATCCTATATTTAAAAAAATTGTTAAAATAACAAAAGGTCTTTTTGACGGACTTGTTTCCGGCTTTAGGATGAAACAAAAGTGGCTGTTTATTCTTTTAACAATTATACTCTGGACATGTTACTGGTTAATGAGCCTTACTACTATCTACGCTTTTCCCAAGGTCAGCTTTTTAGGAGCTACTGATGCCCTGTTCCTCATGGTAGTAGGAAGTCTTGGATGGCTTATTCCTGTCCAGGGAGGTATAGGAGCATTTCATCTTGTGACGACTCTCGCTCTTGCACACGTTTACGGCATATCGCAAACCACAGGAATTGTCTTTGCTACTATTTCACATGGATCACAGGCATTAACCATGGTAATATGCGGCACTCTGTCACTTGTTAGTTTTTCACTGTCCAGACAGGAAAAGGAGGCTATTAAATAGTGAAAAAATTCTTATTAGTTGTTTTTTTAATTCTCCCTGCCAGCTTATTTGCCTCACATCAAAAAAATAACGGCAGTGACATTTATCTTATAATCTCTTCCTACAACCCTGACACTCAGAGGATGTCTGACTTTATTACAGATTTCGAAAATATTGTAACAGAAAGAGGAGAAAAAGCCAATATTATCATTGAGGACCTTGGTTGCAAGAGCTTCAGCGAAGAATCTTTCATGTGGAAGAATCAAATGAGGAATACTTTAAATAAGTTTCAAAAATCAAATCTCAAGGCTATAATACTTCTCGGTCAGGAGGCATGGGCTTCATTTCTCTCTCAAGACTCAGTCCCAAAAGGAGTGCCCTTTTTCTCAGCCTTTGCTTCAGTAAATGGTATTGAACTTCCAAAAGACTCTGTTGGTCATGAGTGGCTTCCCGAGTCAGTGAATACTGTAGAAAAAGCTAAGAGGATAGGACAAGGAGGAGGATATCTCAATCATTATGATGTGACTGCCAATATAAAACTTATCAAAAAACTTTATCCTAAGACAGACAATATTATTTTTGTATCAGATAACACCTATGGAGGGGTTTCACTTCAAGCTCTCGTGAGAAAGGAAATGAAACAATTCCCTGAAATAAAACTCACACTTTTGGATGGCAGAAAGTTTACAATTCAAGAGGCTCAGCAAATAATGAGAGAACTACCACAAAACAGTGTAATTCTTATGGGCACATGGAGAGCAAAGAAAGACGGAATAGGCCTGACAAATACATCTCTACTCAAACTTCGACAAGCAAATGAAAATGTTCCAATATTCACAATTTCAGGCACCGGTTTCGGTCTTGTTGCCGTGGGTGGATATTTACCTGTATACAAGTCAAATGCGGACCTCATATGTCGGCAGATATCAGAATATTACAAGGGCAATTCCGATTCGGTAAGATTTATTACCGGATTGTGTGAGTATAGATTCGATAAAGATCTCCTCCATAAGATGGATATCAAGAAGAGCCGTCTGCCTAAGGAAAGCGTTATTATTCACAATGAAGATCCAAGAGTAGAGCATTACAGAATAATATCAATCATTTTGGCCTCCTCATCTGCATTATTGCTCTTTTTATTGTGGAACATGTTCAATCTTTATATGAGAAACAAAAAACTCCGAATACAACTTACAGAGCATGAGGCCGAACTGATTGAAGCCAAGAAACGAGCAGAACAAGCTGACAGGCTCAAAAGTGCATTCCTTGCAAATATGAGCCATGAGATAAGAACACCTTTAAATGCAATAATCGGATTCTCAAATCTACTATGCACAGAAGATCCTTCTCCTGAAGAGAGATCAAAGTACAACAGCTTGATAGCAAAAAACTCTGATATACTGCTGACTCTCATTAACGATGTGCTCGATATTTCAAGACTTGAGACAGATCAGATGCACTTCACATACCAGCAGGCAGATCTTCTGTCAATATGCAATCATGTAATCAACAGTATCGGGCATCAGAAAAAACCTGAAATTGATTATGTGATTGATCCAGAATGCAAGAGTTATATAGTCGAAACGGATACCCAGAGGCTGATACAGGTACTCCTCAATCTTCTGACGAATGCAAATAAATTTACAGAAAAAGGGTCTATAACTTTAAAATATGTTGTAGATGAGGAGAAGAAAGTTGTAACATTTTCAGTAACCGATACCGGTTGTGGAATTCCAAGAAATAAATTTAACAGCGTTTTTGAACGTTTTGGCAAACTCAACGAATTTTCACAAGGAACAGGTCTTGGACTGGCTATCTGTACTCAAATAGTAAAAAAATTTGGCGGAAGGATATGGATTGACCCTGAATATGTTTCAGGAGCAAGATTTTGCTTTACAATACCCATAAAGCACAACAATACTTAAAAACAATATTTACAGGCAAATGATTAGTAAAGTTTTTAGTTTGTCGCAACTTGCCATTAAGCCCGACGCAATTATTGACAGCCTTTGTCAAGAAAACAAAGAGGTTAAAGTTACCGGCAATCAAGAGTATCTTTTGGAAATAACCAGGGATATTATGGCTGACCTTTCCCAGATTTGCAATCCTCAATACGGCTTTGAAATCTTCAACGTAAAAATGATTGCAGATGATTATTTGGAAATAGATAAGTCATTTATGAATCATGGATTTGTAACATTCAATTTGGGAAGCAGGATTGCATCTTCCTTTGCCGGGGCAGAAAGTGTTGCTGTTTTTGTCTCTACTGCCGGAAATGCTTTTGAACACTATATGCGCTCTCAAAAGGATAACATTCTAAAGGAATTTATCACAGACGCAATAGGTAGCGAAATACCTGAAGCCGTCAACAAAATTCTTCTTAAAGAGCTTGAAGAACAGTTCAAAAGAGATAATGATGAACTTCATTTATCCAATCCTTACAGCCCCGGATATTGTGGGTGGGATGTGGCTGAACAGCAGAAACTATTTTCACTTCTACCTACTGAACCTTGTGGAATTAAATTAAACGCCTCATCACTAATGACCCCATTGAAGTCTGTAAGCGGTATTATTGCAATTGGAAAAAATGTCAAAAAAACCGGTTATAAATGCGATGAATGCGATATAAATAATTGTACACGAAACTTCCGATACAAGTAATAAATAATAGAATAAAATGACAGGTAAAGAATTATTGAAAAAGGCCATGAAACTCGAAGAAGTTGAAAGGCCACCCTGGGTGCCGTTTGTAGGGGTACATGCTGCACATATTTCAGGCATAGATGCAGCCACTTATTTGAAGTCAGAAGAGCTTATTGTAAAAGGCATAAAAAATGCCGTGAAGCTGTATAGGGCTGATGGTATACCTGTTGTGTTTGACCTTCAACTTGAAGCAGAAGCTTTGGGTTGTAACCTTGTTTGGACAGAAAGCAATCCTCCTTCAGTTGTTTCACACCCTCTCGCAGAAGGGTTGGATTTAAGTGAACTTGACATTCCATCTGAGAATGACGGAAGAATAGGAATTGTTATGAATGCTGCAAGAGAACTTGTAAAAAGTGAACCTGAAATTGCTTTCTACGCTCTTGTTACCGGACCTTTTACCCTCGCCCTGCATCTCAGCGGAACAGATATATTCATGCAAATGCTTACTGAACCACAACGTGTTCACACTCTACTGCGATTTTGCACTGATGTTGCCAAAACCATGTGTAACTTTTATAAAAAAGCCGGTGTGGATGTTATAGCAATTGTTGATCCCATGACAAGTCAGATAGGTACAGAGCAGTTTGTTGAATTTGTGGCTCCATGTGCCTCAGAGATATTTGAAGAGATTCGCACTATTGAAGCTTTCTCTTCTTTCTTTGTATGTGGAGATGCCCGACATAATATCGAAGCTATGTGCAACTGCAGGCCCGACAATATCTCTGTAGATGAAAACGTTCCTCTTGATTATCTAAGAGACATATGCCTCGCCAACAGAATCAGTTTCGGAGGCAATCTCAAACTTACTTCCACTCTGCTGATGGGTACACCTCTCGACTGCGAAAAAGATGCCCTGGAGTGTCTTGACATTGGAGGGAACAGGGGGTATGTACTCTCTCCAGGATGTGACCTTCCATTTTACACTGTAAAGGAAAATTTAATTGCAGTTTCCAATCTAGTTAGAGACAAATATAGACAGGATATAGTAAGGGAATTAAGTCGGCAAGAGATTGAATGCGAACCTTTGGACATTGCAAAATATGCCTCAGGAGACAAGGTCAAAATAGATGTTATCACATTGGACTCTTCCTCCTGCGCTCCGTGCCAATATATGTTGGATGCTGCAGTCAGAGCATCTGAATCTTTTGGTGACAAAGTCATAATAAAAGAATATAAGATAAAGTCTGAAGAAGGACTTACAAAGATGAGGCAGTTAGGGCTTAAAAACATCCCTGCTATTTGCATAGATGGAAGGCCAGTATTTGTATCCAAAATACCGCCGCTTGGAGACATCAAAAAGGCTATTATGGAGAGACTTTCTGCAAAAGAGAATTTGTTACAACAGATCTCCTATTGCATAGAAAAGGGCAAAGTTGACGCTGGCATGGCTTATCCTCCTGAATTGAAAGGTCAACCGGGCGTAGATGAACTTACCAAAATGGCACTGGAGGCAGGTTACTCTGCAAATGAAATACTTTCTAAAGCTATGATTCCTGCCATGGGAATAGTAGGTGAGCTTTTTAAGGAGAAAAAACTCTTTGTCCCACAAGTACTTATGTCTGCCATGGCAATGAAATCTGCTATGAAGCATCTGAAACCCTATTTTAGCTCCGGAGAGATTAAGAGTAAAGGAGTCTTTATTATTGGAACAGTCGCGGGTGATTTGCATGATATTGGCAAAAATCTGGTATGTATGATGGTAGAAGGGGCCGGCTGGAAAGTTATCGACCTTGGCACAGATGTTAAAACCTCAACATTTATGGATGCTGTCTCTGAAAACAGAGGGTCAATATTAGGAATGTCAGCTTTACTGACAACTACAATGGCGGAGATGGAAAAATCGGTAACAGCTATTCACAAAGAATATCCTGAGCAAAAGATAATCGTAGGGGGAGCACCAGTAAACCAAGTTTTCGCTTCAAAGATTGGTGCTGATTTTTACGCTCCTGATCCTCAAGTAGCAATTGATTATATGAATTCTTTAAACTTAGTATCATGAAACTTTCACCAAGAGAGAGAGTTCTGGCAGCAATGAATCTCCAGAAGCCAAATAATATTCCTCTGATGTGTCAGTTTAGCATTGGGTCAATGATGCAGCAGTTAAAGCCGGCTCCTGCCGAATTCTGGTACGATGGACAAATCTTTGCAGATGGATTGATGGAACTGTGCAAACGATTTCGCTTCGATGGGATACTGGTGAGTCTTCATGGCCATAATCCAAACTGGAAAAACGATGTCGTAAGAATCGACAATATTGAAGAAGGATTACAGGAAGTAATCTATGAGGACAGAAAAGAGATACACTCGTGGAAAGATCTTCCTCTGGTGAAATTTAACAGTAGGACCGAGAATAAAGCCATTTCAAGTGTAGACGTTTCAAAGGAGGTGCCGTCTACTATTGATTATATCCCGGTATCTCAAAATCTTCATTTCAAACTCGACAAAAATCATCTTTTCGATATTTTTGACTATATCTTTTCAAAGACACAAGGCGAGTACTCCATACACGGAGAGATAACGTCTCCTTTTGACTACCTTCTTGACTTTCTGGGATATGAAAATGCACTCATCTCACTGATTCTTGATCCCGAAAAGTGTAAGGAGATTCTTCAGAAATTCACGGACGGACTTTGTACTCTTGCCTCAGAAATGTGCGAAAAAGAGATAGATGCTGTCAAACTCTCCTCTCCTTTCGCCGGCATGGGATTTATCTCTCCGGAACACTATCAGGAGTTTGTACTCCCATATGAAAGCCGGTTAATCAAGATAATCAGAGATAAGGGCAAACACGCCTATATTCATACCTGTGGACATATAGACGACAGGCTGGAGTTGATGCAAAAGAGTGGCGCATCCGGTCTTGAATGTCTGGATCCACCACCCGTTGGAAATGTTGACCTTGCGGATGCTTTTGCAAGAATTGGAAACTGCATGTTCATCAAGGGAAATATTGACTCTGTAAACACCCTTCTTTTTGCCGACGACACCAAGGCACGCGAAGATATTCTGAGAATCTTGAAAATCGGCCGAGAGGGAAAAGGATTTATTTTAAGCACTGCCTGCTCCATTTCCCCCATGGTTCCTGCCTCAAGGATTCACATGTTGAGAGAATTACTGTCGGAGTTTGAACAGATGTAACCTACACTCTAAGGCTTCTACAGACTTGTACTATGTTTTCTGCTCTGCCTGTTGCATAAAAGTGTATTAAAGGAACTTTTGCCTTAATAAGTTCTCTGCATTGCCCAATAGACCATTCAACGCCTATTTGTTTGACCTCTTCTTCGTCTTTCGCTTTTACTATCATTTTCACAAGTTCATCCGGAAGATCAACCTTGAATTTAAGAGGAAGCAGGTTTAGCTGACGTTTGGTTGCAATTGGTTTAATACCAGGAATAATAGGAACTGATATTCCCTCAATCCTGCATCTCTCCACAAAATCGAAATATTTACGATTGTCAAAAAACATTTGAGTAATTATATAGTTTGCACCATTTCGGACTTTTTCCTTCAAAAAATGAATATCACTTTCCATGCTTGGCGCTTCAATATGTTTCTCTGGGTATCCTGCTACACCAATGCAGAAATTAGTGGGAGAAGTATCAAGCAGCTCATTATCAAGATAGATTCCCCTGTTCATGTCGGAAATTTGCTTCACAAGCTCACTAGCATGCTGATTACCACCTTTTTCGGGAACGAAACAACTCTCGCTCTTAATGGCATCTCCTCTAAGGGCCATTACATTATCTATCCCTAGAAAACTAATATCAATAAGAAAATTTTCAGTCTCCTCCCTTGTAAAACCCCCGCACAGAACATGCGGAATTGCATCCACTTTATATCTGTTTTGTATAGCTGCACATATACCTACTGTCCCGGGTCGTTTCTTGACAACGCGCCTTTCAAGATGACCATCAGGAAATTCTTTGAACTCAAACTCTTCTCTGTGATAAGTTACATCTATAAAAGGAATTTCAAACTCCATCAGAGAGTCCAGGCTTTTAAATGTCGATTCGATATTTTGTCCCTTAAGTGGCGGCAATATCTCTACCGAAAACAGTGTCCTGCCTTTAGATTTCTCAATATGCTCCGTAACCTTCATTTCACCAAATTATTACTCATTTCTTTTTAAAAATTCTTTTTTCCAACACCAAAGTACCTTGCATCCGGATGAGCAAAATAAAACCCTGAAATGGATGCAGCAGGCCACATTGCGTAATTTTCCGTCAATTTAGCCCCAATATTTTTTTCAACTTCGAGCAATTTCCAAATAATTTCCTTATCTCTGTGTTCAGGACACGCAGGATAACCTGGTGCAGGTCTTATGCCTCTGTACTCACCCTTAAAAATTCCATCCATGGTCAGATGCTCATCAGGAGAATATCCCCAGTACTCTGTACGTATTTTTTTGTGGAGAAGTTCCGCAAAAGCCTCTGCAAGCCGGTCTGCAAGAGCTTTAAGCATAATAGCGTTATAATCATTCAATTCCGCCTCAAAGACTGCAACTTTCTCATCCACACCAAACCCGGCTGATAGACAAAACATGCCAAGATAATCCCTCTTGCCACTCGCTTTGGGAGCAATAAAATCTGACAATGAGAGATTAGGGCTGCTCTTTGTTTTTCGGACCAATTGTCTTAGTGTAGGGAACTGTTCTATAACTTCCCCCTCTTCACTATAAATCTCAATAATGTCATTTTCAACAGTATTAGCAGGGAATATACCATAAACCCCCCTTGCGGCTAGCCATTTTTCATCAATTACCTTCTTAAGCATAGCCATTGCATCCCTCATGAGTTTAGCAGATTGTTCTCCTTCAACATTCCAAAGCCGCAAAAAAGGTTTCCAGTCTATGTATTCTATCAACTCTTCAATTGACTGTTCAATACATTGGACTTTTTGAACTTTAGGAGCTGGAGGTATATAAGTTTCCCAGTCAAGTTTGAGTTTATTGGCTCGTGCCTCTTTTATTGTCATAATTCTGTCACTTACTCCACTGTTCAAAAAATTTTCTCTGAGATTATTATATTCCTCCCTAATATTCCTCAAATAAATTTCTCTCCCATCCATCTTGAGAATTGAGCCTGCCACAGTAACAGCCTTTGACGCATCATTCACATGAACAACATGTCCACTATAAGCAGGAGCAATCCTGACAGCAGTATGCATCTTTGAAGTCGTAGCTCCGCCAATCATGACCGGAATACTCAAACCCTTTCTTTCCAACTCCTCAACAACATTTACCATTTCTCCAAGAGAAGGAGTTATTAAACCGCTTAAACCAATCAAGTCAACTTTTTCTTTTACTGCTGTATCAACTATCTTCTCTGCAGGCACCATAACTCCGAGATCAACAATTTCATAATTATTGCAGGAGAGCACCACCGAAACAATATTCTTTCCAATATCGTGAATATCCCCCTTTACAGTAGACAGTAATATTTTTCCTGCCCTTTTGCTCGAAAGCTCATCTTTGTTGTTTTTAGAAATTATGTATGGCAGCAAATATGCTACAGCCCTTTTCATGACTCTCGCCGATTTAACTACTTGAGGAAGAAACATTTTCCCGCTGCCAAAAAGATCTCCTACAACGTTCATCCCTGTCATAAGATATTTTTCTATAATCTCTACGGGATTAACTACACTTCCTCTTGCCTCTTCCATATCAATCTCTATATACCGGTCAATACCTTTGACCAAAGAATGAATGATTCTTTCTTGAAGTGAACTCTGGCGCCATTCTGGATTGGAATTTTCATCTGACTTGTAGTTTTCACCCAACTTACCTGCATATGCCACAAGCCTTTCAGTAGCATCCTCTCTTCTGTTAAGCAGCACATCTTCAACCAGCTCCAACAATTCTTTATCTATCTCATCATATATTCCAAGAGTTTCAGGATTGACTATGCCCATAGTCATGCCATTTTGAACTGCATGGTACAGAAAAGCCGTATGCATCGCTTCTCTTACTCTGTCATTTCCGCGAAAAGAGAAGGATACATTACTTACGCCTCCACTCACTCCAGCATAAGGTAAATTTTCTCTTATCCATCTGGCTGCTTTGAAAAAGTTGAGAGCATTGTCTCTGTGTTCTTCCATCCCCGTAGCCACAGGAAAAATATTTGTGTCAAAAATTATATCTTCCGGAGGGATACCGGCTTTGTTTGTAAGAATATCATAAGATCTGCGACAGACCTCAACTCTCCGCTCAAAAGTATCTGCCTGACCCTTTTCATCAAAAGCCATGACTATAATAGCTGCCCCATACCTTCTAATAGCGCGTGCTTTCTGGACAAAACTTTCCTCTCCCTCCTTGAGAGAAATAGAATTTACAACTCCTTTTCCCTGAAATGCCTTTAAACCAGCCTCTATTATCTCCCATTTTGAACTGTCAATCATTACAGGAAGCCTCGCAATATCGGGCTCGGAACCGATCAAGTTCAAAAATTTTGTTATCTCACTAACTCCATCAAGCATTCCGTCATCCATATTGATATCGAGTATCTGAGCCCCACTTTCAACCTGCGCCCTTGCTATCTCCACTGCTTCCCGATAATTACCCTCCTTAATAAGTCGCAAAAATTTTCTTGAACCGGAAACATTTGTTCTCTCGCCTACGTTTACAAAATTTGTCTTGTCAGTAACTATCAGAGGTTCAAGTCCAGATAACTTTAAACACTTTTCTCTCAAAAGGGATTTGTCCCCTGAATTATTTGCCTCAGTTAAAGGATTTCTTGGAAAAAAACTCTTAGCTGCTCCGGCAATTAATCTTATATGTTCAGGTGTTGTTCCACAACATCCCCCAATAATATTTACCAGCCCCTCCTCAAAATATGGATATATCATTTCGAGCATCATCTCTGGAGTCTGGCTGTATTCACCAAAAGCATCCGGCAGACCGGCATTGGGGTGTGCAGAAATGCAAATGTCTGCAGCCACGGAAAGTCGTCTTAAATAAGGGAGAAGCTGTTCGGCTCCAAGAGCACAGTTCAACCCTATGCTGAAGAGTGGAAAATGAGTTACCGAAATTAGGAAAGATTCAATTGTCTGGCCTGAAAGAACTCTGCCGGAGTTATCAGCAATCGTTCCTGATAACATAACAGGAATGTCTATTCCCCTCTCTTCCCTTATCTCATCAATAGCAAAAAGAGCTGCTTTGGCATTCAAAGTATCAAAAACAGTCTCAACAAGCAGTAAATTTACTCCTCCGTCAAGCAGGGCTTCAGCCTGTAGTTTGTATGCTGCTCTCAGAGTTTCAAAATCTACAGCTCTAAACCCCGGATTGTTTACATCAGAAGAGATGCTGGAACTTTTGTTCGTTGGACCTATTGACCCAGCCACAAATCTCGGTTTTTTTGGATCTCTCAGTGTAAATTCATTTGCAACTTTTCTGGCAATTGCAGCAGATTCATAATTTAATTTATATACACTATCCTCTAAATTATAATCCGCCTGTGAAACTGCATTAGAAGAAAAAGTGTTGGTCTCTATAATATCAGCCCCTGCCTCGAGATATTGTCGATGAATGTTCTCTATAACAGATGGTCTGGTCAACGAAAGCAGATCAAAATTGCCCTTAACCTCTTCTCCATACCCATATTTCTGCAACATTGTTCCCATTGCTCCATCAAGAATAAGAATCCTCTCCCTGACTATTTCTCTTATACCTTTCATAAATAAAAAACCTCTGCTTTTTGGCAGAGGATATATATATAAAATTTATTACCAGTTAAATACAAAAACCCCCTGCAGCTTTCTTCTGCAACATTTGCATGGACATAAACATAATGTGGTTGATTAAAATCATATAGGATTTCGGATATTTTCACAAAAATGGAAACTCTTTTTTAATTTTACAAAAAAAATATGGAAAAGCCTACCTCATTTCAAATAAACCACCTGTTTCTTGAACCTGGAGTTTATCTCAGAGATGCAGATGAGAAAAGAAGCGTTTACACCTATGACATCAGGCTTGTAAAGCCCACTCTTTCATACCGGGAAGCAATCACCCCACAAATGTCTCACACCTTGGAACATTGGCTTGCGCATTATCTCAGAATTATCTCTCCAATTGGTAATGAAATCGTATATGTGGGTCCAATGGGCTGCTTGACCGGTTTTTACATCCTTACATTTAAAAGATATACGGAAAAATACATGAGAGATTTGGTAGTAACTGCTTTGCAAGCAATACTTGAAATTGACGAAATCCCCGGTGCAAAACCGGAAGAATGCGGCAACTATACTCTCTTCGATCTCGAAAGTACAAAGAGACGAATTCCTGAATTTATATCTTTATTAAACAAATAACCACAACCTTAATCATGTCACTGCTGAGAGTTATTCTTTGTATTATTTTCCCTCCTCTTGCCGTTGTAGATTATGGTTGTGGATCTGTACTAATTGTATTTCTGCTGACCCTTGCCGGGTGGGTTCCTGGTGTAATCGCAGCTCTGATTATCGTAAACCGGAGACGTCCATTCTGACTTACTGCCTCCCTTTACAGTACTTTTCGAGAAATACGTCCTCTTCCCACAAAAGGTGAAGAATATTTTCCCTTGCCACATAGCTGTGAGCCTCTTTTGGAAGCAGCACAAGTCTTACAGGAGCACCAAGTCCTGCCAAAGCTTGATAATAACGTTCTGACTGAATTGTGAAAGTTCCGGTATTGTTGTCAGAGTCACCATGAACCAGCAGTATTGGAGTTTTCATCTTGTTGGCATACATGAATGGAGACATTTTGTTATACACTTCAGGCGCATCCCAATAATTACGCTGTTCGTTCTGAAAACCAAAAGGAGTAAGTGTTCTGTTGTATGCACCACTTCTCGCTATTCCACATGCAAAAAGGTCAGAATGGGTTAATAGATTAGCAGTCATGAATGCTCCGTAAGAGTGTCCCCCAACTGCTACTTTCTTCCTGTCAATATAGCCCAGCCCGTCGACGGCGTCAATTGCGGCTTTGGCATCTGCCACAAGTTGTTCCAGAAATGTATCATTTGGTTCCCTGTCTCCTTCACCAATAATTGGGAATGATGCATCATCGAGCACTGCATACCCTCTTGTAACCCAATACACAAAAGAACCATAGTAAGGAACTGTAAATTCATTCGGATTTAACTTGTTCTGTCCTGCAGAATTAGCATCCTTAAACTCTTCAGGATATGCCCATATAAGCAGTGGCAGCTTTTCTCCACTGTTAGTATCGTAGTTTGCAGGTAGATAAAGTGTTCCCGACAACTCAACACCATCATCTCTTTTATACTTTATTACCTCCTTATGCACTTTAGCTATTGACTCAAAAGGATTCTTAAAGAAAGTCAACTGTTTTAATCCCTTGTCTCCCTTTTTGCTAATTTCTCTAAAATAGAAATTAGGATGTTCGGTTTTAGACTGAATATTTACCAGAAGTATTCCCTTTTTATAATCTTCAATTGAACGAATCTGCTCCATTTTATCAATATAGAGAGATTGATACAGTCGTTTGGTTTTAAAAGTCTTAAGATCAAATTGATCTACAAAAGGAAATTGACCATCCTTTGTAAAACCATCTCCTATAAGGAAAAGCTTGTCATTCTCAATTGCCAGAGTGTATCTTCCATACTGATTTTTACGGGTCTGAAAATTACCAGGATCTGAATACACATCCTGTCTATTTCTGTCAAAAAGCTTAATTGGAGCAGAATTTGGATCAGAAGGGTTAAAAATAAATGTTCTCGTACTTCTCGTTTCTGCCCAAAAATCCATAAAAACTGCATATTTGTCATCTCCCCAAACAACTCTTGAAAATCTTTGGCCGGTTTTAAAAAGAGACTTTGGTTCACTTGTAAAAGGTGCATCCCAGGAGAATATTTCATCTCTGAAATCAACTTTTACAGCCTGATTACCATTGTCAAGTGCTATGGCATAATACAAAGATGCCGGCTTGTCTGCACGCCAGTTAATTAATCTCATACCAGGGAAAGTTGAAGATGACCCTTTAGGCCTCCCTTCAAACAAGGGCTTGTCATATATTATTTTTATCAAATTGCCGTCAAGATCATAAACAGAACTTCTGGTTGGGAACATATCCATAGGAACAATAAAAGAATAAGGCCTGTGTATAGTGGTCACAAGCAGATACTGACCATCTGGAGATAATGTTGTGTTCACATAAATATCAGCACCCAAAAATGGTTTACGTTCTCCTTCAAGATTTACGATATTCAGCTCTGAAGTAGCAAGCGTTTCAAAATTTGCAATGTCTATTTCGTTTTTTAAAAGATCTGGATAGGTTCTTGCCTGCGATTCCTTTCCTTTGCCCTCCAGAACACTTGGCCCCTTTGGCAGATCTTTAGCAGGATCGAGCAATGAAGGTCTTTTGGAAGGCAACGACCATATCAACAATGATTTACTGTCTTTTAACCATATAAAAGCATTATCAAGATATCCGTTGAGACCTGTGGCAACTCTTTTAGCCTCCGCCTTAGCAATGTCTAGCACCCATAATTCAACATCTGTGTCAGTAGTATTAGTAAATGCAAGTAATTTCTCATCAGGAGAGAAGGTCTTTTCAGATATTCTCAAATTTTGAGGTAACCCTTTAACCTGGACAGGCTCCCATAGTCCGTCATCACAAACAACCTTTCTTACTTTCAAATTATTTTCAAATTTAAGATCTGAAGCCATATTGTTTCTTGGATTGATTCTGATACCTGCAAGTTTCATAACTTCCTGGCTTATCTCTGCCAGAGTTTGATAGGTATCTCTGTAAGAAAAAATCATGTATTCATCTTTCGAATCAAAAATTACTCTAGGAGCCACTTTGTAATCTGCCAACTCCATAATTTCTTTTGGCGGAGTTTGGAAAGTAATATTCTCCTGTGCTTTTAAAGAAATGGAATTAAATAATAAGATAAATGCAGTCAACTGCAGAAACATTAATAGATCGTGAATTTTTTTCATAGAATATCATTTATATTATTGTAATTGTAATAATAGCAAATTTCTTAATACAAAAGATAGATTTTTGTAAATTAGCAAGGATTATTATATCAAGATTATGGGCAAAATTAACAAATTCACTTTCCTCATTATCTTCTTTACATTCATCTTATCCTTCCGGTTATTAGGAGCTACACAGGAAGACACTACCAATAATCATGAGTTAACTATATTTGTCATACCATCACTTCGTGATATTGACTGGCAAAGTCCTTCCTCACTATCTCAAACAACTACCAAAAGCTGGATATCATCAAAATTTGTCAGACACTCTTACTACATTGGACATTTATTTATCGAATTAACATCTTCCCTACTCGATAAGCCGGTTGTAACATCTGTGAGATCCGTTGGCAACAAAGAAAAGTTGAGACTTCTATATAAAGAAAAAATAGGGATGGCAATAATAGGTGCTCCTCTTAAGGGAAGAATGGAAAGTGCCGATGAGCTTGTGCGTTCCATTGATTTCACTCTGAAAAAAGAAAGAAGTATTGCTTTCATAAAATATTCGATAAACGAAAATGCTGCAAAAAGAATTATAGAATTTATCGATGGATTCTCAAAACCTGACTCAACCTCTCAAGCTCCATGCGATATATATGGAGGAGGATATTGGCCAAGATACAAGGGAGAAGGTGCCGGCTGCTCTGCATTCGGGATGGTTGTAATGGAAGTTGCAGGTCTGAAGCATGATTACCCCGAATGGATACATTCAGTCAACATACCGGCCGAACTGGTTGGAGGACAGTATAATAATTACATCAAAGTTAAGAACAGTGCCATTAAAAATACAACTGCCTGGAATGACAGAAGTGGTACTGCCAATATAGATTACTTCTCATTTTCAATATATGATCCTACTCTCATATATAATTGGATAATAAATATGCGTTCAACCTGCGAAAGTGATACATCTATAATTCTTTCAGGATTTAAACCTGCTGTTATAACAAGAGACCAGGGAACTATCCCCGGTCTCTATCTGGATGCACGCAATATGCACATTCCTCTCGATGAGCCTGTCTTCAAAGAAAGAGAGACGTTCTCAATCTTTGCTATACCACCGACTACTCAATCTCGTCATCATAAATAAAGTTTACCTCATAAGGCACACCATCTACTGTCATAATCACACTTGAAATATACCCCATGGCATCATACTGAAATCCGGAAAATCTCCCTTCAGGAGCAGAATAGCTTTTCGGAAGAGTTCCTGCTATGCCCAGCAGGGCAAGAAATGGCCTGTAGTTTTCATACGGATTGTACAACAAGTCAAGAAAAACTAATCCGACAGTGTTATATGCAAGAGCAACATCACAATCCTGAAGACTAACTTGTTCAAGTTCCTGACCTTCTGTGTCATATTGAACTATCTGGGATATTACTCCATCAGAGTCATAAGAGTACTCAACAAGAGGGTTGGAATTACTTTCAAATACTTCCTGAGTCAGATAATAATTAGAATTGTATGAAAACCTCATCAAGACAGAATTACTCTCCTGAACAGTTGTTGCTCTGCCCTGGGTGTCATAATAAATGTCACGAATATTACCTGTGGCTTGTCCTGCAGTTGCAGTCATTCTTACAAAGGAAGAATAGTAATCTACAACATAACTTTCCTTAATAGTGCCTTCTTCCTTAACTGTATAACCGGTAATTAATCCATAAGGCGAATATGTGACCAGTAACTCTCTGTTATTGTATCCGCTTTCAATTTTTACCATCAACTTGCCATATTCATACTCAGTGTCATCATCGTCGAAAAAGCCACATGATGACAGTCCTGATACTAATAAAAGCATGCTTATGACAAGTAGAGAAGTGTTTAGAAATTTTTTCATTTTAAATATATTAGTTTAATTATCTACTTACTTGCTTCCTGTACAAGATTTTTGAAGATTCCTATAAATGTGTCAATCCCGTTGGCTGTAAATATTTCAGGATGGAACTGAACACCATATACACTAGTGCTTCCGATTTTCTCTATAGCTTCAACCACCCCATCTTTAGATACTGCAGTTACTCTAAAACCTGGTGCAACATCCTTAACGGCCTGATGATGAAAAGAGTTCACTGCTGTTGAGTCAAGTAAAATCATCTTGTGAAGCAGTGAATTTTTCTCAATATATATAGAATGAGTGCCATATTTTCCAGGTGCTTTCTGTCTGTGAGACACTGAATAACCTTTGAACTGAGAGGGTAAGTCCTGATAAAGAGTCCCACCAAAGGCCACATTAAGAAGCTGTTCACCCCTGCAAATACCTAACAACGGAAGCCCTCTCTCCACAGTAAGTCTTATAAGTGCTATATCAAAAGCATCTCTGTCGGGAGCTATTTCTCCAAGTTGAGGTATAGGCTGCTCTCTATACCATTTGAGAGGGTCAATGTCTTCTCCTCCGGTCATTATTACAGCATCAATTCTATCTAAAATAGTTGAGAGAATTTCAATGTCATCAGTAATCGGTATGACAACAGGGACACCTCCTGCCCTTATAACAGCATTTATATAGGTTAATGGTACTGAAGTCTCTGTACCGTCACCCATTGTCGAAGAGATGCCAATCACCGGCTTTTTCGACTTAGAACTCTGCGCTGTGCCGACTATTGGCAACAAAGCCATAATCAACACTGTCAGAAATAGATAAATAGATAATCTGCTATATAACTTTTTCATGTTTTTATATTTTACTATACGTCAATTCCTGCAGTCTTGCTACAAATATAGTGGAAAATAATCATCATTTTATTATATATTTGTCATGATAGATTCAAAAATAAGAGGATATGGCAAAGGTTAAGAAAGCATGGTTCTGTACATCCTGTGGAAATGAAAGTCCAAAATGGATGGGCAGATGTCCTGCGTGTGGTGAGTGGAACACTCTTCAAGAAGAGATTGTAAGTAAAGAGAATCCTCTCAGAGGACCTTCGACATCATTAAGAAATGGAAGCAGATCGACAAAAGTTGAGCCATTGTCTTCAATTTCCTGTTCAGAAGAAAACCGCATATCTCTTGGGAGCACAGAACTTGACAGAATTCTTGGAGGTGGTCTTGTAACTGGATCGCTTATACTAATCGGAGGAGAACCCGGAATCGGTAAATCTACTCTGTCTCTTCAAATACCTCTTCGCTGTCATAATTTGAGAACTTTGTATGTGTCAGGAGAAGAAAGTCCATCACAGATAAAACTCAGAGCTCAACGCCTTGGTGGAGAGGGGGAGAATTGTCTTGTACTGAGCGAAACTCTCATCGAAAACGTTATTGAAAAGTCAAATGAGATTATACCCGAGTTGATAATTATTGACTCTATTCAAACTATGTATTCTCAGGGTGTAGAAAACTCTCCAGGCTCAATTTCTCAAGTCAGAGAGTGCGCCACTCTTCTTCTCAGATATTGCAAAGAGACAAATATTCCCGTTATTGTCATAGGTCATATAACCAAAGATGGGATGATTGCTGGACCTAAGATACTCGAACATATCGTCGATGTAGTTCTTCAGTTTGAAGGGGACACCAGACACTCCTACAGAATTCTTAGAAGTATCAAAAACCGTTTCGGATCTACTGCGGAACTTGCAATCTTTGAAATGATCAATTCCGGTCTGAGAGAAGTGACAAATCCTTCTGAAATGCTTATTCCCATGCATGAAGAAAACCTTTCCGGAATAGCAGTAGCTTCTATGCTCGATGGTACGAGACCTTTCCTGATAGAGACACAGGCATTAGTGAGCACGGCTGCTTACGGTACACCTCAACGATCTGCTACAGGTTTTGATGTAAGGAGGATGAACATGATACTTGCTGTCTTGGAAAAAAGAGCAGGATTTCACCTTTCTGCCAAAGACGTGTTTTTAAATATTGCAGGAGGTCTTAAAATTTCAGACCCTGCTTGCGATCTCGCCATTGCCTGCGCCATTCTTTCATCCAACTTTGACATAAGCATTTCCCAGAAAATTTGCTTTTCTGGAGAGATAGGTCTCAGTGGAGAGATACGGCCTGTCAGTCAAATTGAAAAAAGAATTGATGAAGCCGGCAAACTTGGATTTGAGACAATATATATATCCTCCTACAATCATCCTTCTATTGAAAAAAGAAGTGCCTCATCTGCAAACAAGATTGCAATTCATAAAGTGAAAGATATTCCGGAACTGGTCAGACTTGTTTTCAGATAAAGAAAATAGCAACTCCTCCTACTGAGAGCAGAGCACCCAGAAGTTCTACGGGAGTAACTTTTTTCTTGTAAATCAGCACATAAGGAATGAGAATCAGGATAGGCGTGGTTGCCATTATGGTAGAGGCAACAGCTGCGTTTGTATACTGTACGGCCATCAATGAAAGCGATACTCCTATGAAAGGTCCAAATATAGAACCTGCAAAAGTGGCTTTCATTCCCTTGGAATTCATAAGTCCATCCACAAGATTTCTGAACCTGCCTGAAAGAACAATAATCAGAAAGAAACCTATCAAACCTGTGATTACTCTTATTTGAGTTGCTGCAAATGGGATATAATGTTCTACTGTAGCACCTTGTGCAGATACCTGGTAATAATTCATCCCCTGTTTGCTTAAAACTATGCCAAGTCCCTGTCCTAAAGCCCCTCCAATACCCAATAGGAAACCCTTCAAGGGCATATTAAGTTTGATACGGCCATTAACTGTATTCTTCTTTCCGTCCACAGATGAGCTGCTGTCCCTTTTCAAAACGGAGATTGCTATTCCTGTAAGAGTTACCACCATGCCAAGAAAAGCCTGCAAAGTCAATCGCTCCCCCAGAATAAACCAGCCTGACAGTGCCGCAAAAGGAGGAGCAAGTGTCATGAGAAGTTGTGAAAATCTCGCAGTAATAAGTAAATAAGAATGAAATAGACAAAGATCTCCAAATACAAATCCCACAAGGCCAGAAAGGATCATCCATATCCAAGTGTCTCGATCTGCATGTATCGGCAGTGGTGAACCTGTTAAAATCAATAAAAGCCCTCCGAGCAGAAAAAAAGCAAAAAACAGTCTCAGTATGTTGACAATTAGAGAACCAATCTTATTACCTGCATATTCAAAAAAGAGAGCTGAAAGAGTCCAAGAAACCGCTACGCCTATTGAGATAATTTCTCCCAAAAATCTCATATTCTATCATTATTTTTTTGACCGTCAAAGGTAACTTTTTTTCGAATTATTGAACCTGTTAGTCTATAATTACAGGTGTTTGGTCGATAACTTTTTAATTCAGAAGGCTATGGCTATAATTTTGCAAAAAATTACGAAAAACCATGAAGAATAGAGATTAACCATAATAGCAACAAAGGACAATAGGAGGAACTTGCAACAATGATGAGTTCAACAAGCGACATAATAACTATTCTACTTGCCTGTATTGCGGGCATTTCACTGTTAATTATAAATTTATAGTTATATTTGAGGCATGATTATCAGTTGCCTCATAGTTGATGACGAGCCCCTCGCTCTTGACCTTGTGGAAAGTTATGTCCGGCAAACATCTTTTTTAAGTATGGAAAAAATCAATTTAAGAATCCTGACAAAATAAACTTATTCTAAAATAACCTTAAACCTTATGAAAAAACTTTGGTTTCTCTCTTTGATCCTCATTTTTTTAACCGCCTGCCAGAAAGAGGATGATTCATTACAACTTTCTACAGACAACATTAACGTCTCATCAGACATCTATACAGCGCAAATTACCATCTCTACCAATCAATCCTGGTCGATAACCGGAGGAGACGGATGGGCCAGTTGTTCTCCGAGTTCAGGATCAGGCACAACTACAGTCACACTTACTGTCGACAAAAATACCAATACATCTTCCAGGAACACAAGTCTGACAGTCATAGCCGGTTCAAAAACGCAAACCATCCAAATTGCTCAGAAACAAAAGGATGCACTTATCCTTACAAAGAACCTGGAAGCTTTTCCAAACACAGGAGGAAGCTCTACAATAGAACTCAAAAGTAATATTTCATATAACGTAACAGTACCTGTAACAGCCAGCTGGCTAACACTTACCCAGACCAAGGCGATGTCAACATATGAATATTCCTTGCAGGTAAGTCAAAATCAAACACTTTCAAGTCGTTCTGCTAAGATTGTATTCAAAGACAAAGCCTCTAATCTGAGTGACACACTTGTTGTGTTCCAGGATGGGCCAGATCAAATATCCCTGACTACAAAGAATTATTATATCTCCAAAGAGGGCGCTACAATTAATGTTGACCTCACATACAACGTAGATTATGAAATGTCTCTCAGCAGTGGAGTGGACTGGGTTTCCACTGTTCCTGATTCCAAAACAACCTCTACAAAATCATATTCATTTATTATTGCCCGAAATAACAGTGGGACAGACAGATTTGCAAATATAATCTTTACTCAGAAAAATGCTCCTCAAGGCAAAAAGGCTATTGCAGATACTATCATAATTAAACAGTCATCCTTTGATGGCACTTATGTTTATCTCAACGGGAATAATACTCTTGCTTCCCAATTACCCACAAGCGGATTAACCTCAATCCAAAACCTTAAGATAGAGGGTAAAATGAAAAGTTCTGATTTTGCCACAATAAAAAACAGCATAGTCAACCTTAAAAATTTAGATATTAAGGATTTGATGCTTGACGGTGATTCGATTCCATCAGAAGCTCTTATGATGACTACGCCTGTTTCCATTTTGGAATCTATTATCTTTCCTGAAAATCTTGAAAAGATAGGAAAATCGGCTTTTAACAGCTGCGTATTTCTTAAAAGTATTACACTCCCGGCATCTGTCAAGTCAATTGGATCAATGGCTTTTTATGGGTGTGCCTCTCTGGCGACAGTTACATCAAATATTACAAACACTTTTGAAGTCAGCACTAATGTTTTTTCTGGGATAAATCCTTCAGCTATCCTATATGTGCCATCTGGTAAACTGAACTCCTACCAGACCACAAAAGGCTGGGGATATGACTTTTTCAAATATATATGCGAGATTGGAACAAACCCTCAGGAGTATTTACGCCTCGATAAATATACACAGAACTCCACCGGCTTAGGGTGTAGATTCTCTGTCAATATAACAGCTACGGCAAACTGGAGCGTTGAGAAAAAACCTTCGTGGGTGACTCTTAGTTCAATCTCTGGCAATGGAGGAACATCTATTCTTGAAATTACTGTCCTCCCATATACCGGAACAACTATAAGACAAGATTCTCTTATTCTGAAATTAAACAACAGTTCGGTAAGAGCAATACTCAAGATAAGGGAATCAGGGATTCAATATAATGATGGAGATGTTGTTACATTACAAAGAGCCACTACAGGTGCCGGAGTAGACATAGTAATTCTTGGCGATGGTTTTGATTTTGATGACATCGTTTCCGGCAAGTTTGAGTCAAAACTGCGGGAAGCCTACTCACACTTTTTCAACATTGAACCATATAAAAGTTATCAGGAATATTTTAATGTTTATATGGTTTATGCCTATTCTCCAGAGAGCGGAATTACTGATTTAGATAACACGGTAAATACTACTTTTGGAACAAGATATACCAAGGCTAAACCGTCAACAAGTATGGAAAGTAATTATAATACTGCATTTACTTATGCTGCTTACGCTCCTATATCTAATATTTCAAAAACATTAATTATAATGGTGGCAAACAGTACAAGGTATGGCGGAACTTGTGTCCTATATTCAGACGGTAAGGCAATAGCCATGTGCCCAACCTCCAATTCTAACTATCCTTATGATTTCAGGGGAGTTGTGCAGCACGAGGCTGGCGGGCATGGTTTTGGCAAACTTGCAGATGAATACGTAAACTACTCCGAAACAATAAATACTGACAATATAAATAAAATTAAACAGTGGCAAGGATATGGACATTATATGAATGTCGATCTGACAAGCAATTTGACCAATATTCTGTGGAAACACTTTATAGGTATTCAGAAATACGCTGCGGTCGGAGCCTATGAGGGAGCATTCTACTACTCAAAAGGGGTATGGAGACCTGAAAGCACAAGTGTTATGATTAACAATATTAAATACTATAATGGCCCAAGCCGCGAGCAAATTGTCAAACGAATAAAATTATATGCCGGTATGGTTTATTCTTTTGAAGAATTCATGGCAAAAGATATTATTGATAATACTCCGGCAACAAAAGCTCAGGGTATGTACATCGATCCTTCAATGTTGCTTGCTCCACCAATTTTGATACCGTGATAAATCATTGTAGTACTAAATATTTTATTCTATGAAAATATTAAAAATTGACTTAAATAAAATGGCAGTAGTAATCGTTTGTATTACAGCTTTTTGTTCCTGCTCCAAAAAATTGACATTCAGTGAAAATGAGATGCAATTGATCGGGCTTGATTCAACTGACGGCATAATGCCGATATATACAGTAGATGATCCGGCCGATACAGCTCTTTTGAATGCTGTTTCGTCTGATCTCTCAATCAATGACATGCAAAGTGAATATTATAAAATTCTCAAAAAGAGACTACTGGCTACAGTGCAAGACAGTACCAATCCCGGAGTAGGAATAGCTGCACCTCAAGTTGGTGTAAGTAAAAGACTTGTCGCTGTACAAAGATTCGACAAACCAGAAGAACCATTTGAGTTATATTCCAACATCAGGTTAGTCAGTCTCTCTCAAGACAAAGCATGGGGTTGGGAAGGATGTCTGTCAGTTCCCGGGAAACGCGATACTGTGCTACGATCTACAAGTGTAGTAATCTCGTACATCGATGACAAGGATTTCAAAGAGAAAAAGGATACTGTTGAAGGTTATACTGCGGTCATTTTTCAACATGAGGTGGATCATCTCGACGGGATTCTCTATACCGAGAGGAAGAAGCTCTGACCATTCTGTCACGCCCGTTCAGGTCTTTTTTCAACTCAATATTTTCATAGCCGAGCGACTGAAGCAGCTGCATGGTTTCATAGCCAAAAGCCTCATTAATCTCAAAATAGATCTTTCCTGAAGTTTTGAGCATCTTCCTGCCTCTTTCTGCTATTACTCTGTAAAAAAGGAGCGGGTCTTTGTCACTTACGAAAAGTGCATTTGATGGTTCAAATTCCAGGATATTCCTGTGCATGAGCTGTTTCTCAGATTGCCTGACATAAGGAGGATTACTTACAATGATATCAAGAGAAGACTCTTGAATATGATTTTCCAATGGCATATAACCAAGAAGATCATACTTAAAAATATTCACCCTCGGCCATTTTGCCTTATTCAAAACTGTTCTGCAATTGAACTTGGACACCTCAATTGCTTTATCAGAAATATCACACATGCAAACTTTGGCATTTGGAAACAAATTGGCCAATGCAATCCCTATGCAACCCGAACCACATCCTGCATCAAAAATTGCAAACTCTTCCTTTATGTCTGCATAATCTCTGTCTTCACCTATCCACCTAACTAACTCTTCCGTTTCAGGCCTTGGAATCAGGACACCGTCTTCAACATGAAAGTTTAATCCTGAAAACTCACAAAAACCCAAAACATACTGGAGAGGGCGTGCCATGGCCAGTTGATCAGCAGCTCTATAAAGTTCGGAAAGTTTGTCGGAAGAAATTAAACCAAAAGGCTCTATTATATGCTCATAGTGACTAATACCACAAAAGTGACAAAGAAGTCTGACAGCCATGGCACGCCTCTCATGCAATGCATAGAGATCCGACAGCTTGACATCAAGATAATCAATAAATTCGGAATAAGTCATCTGTTTAAGCTAACCAAGTAACTTCGAAATAAAATTACCTAAAGTCATCCCTGCAGCCTTTATCTCCTGAGGGACCAAACTCATCTCGGTCATCCCCGGAACAGTATTTATTTCAAGGAAAAAAATTTCATCCCCTCTGACTATATAGTCCATCCTTACTACTCCCTTACATCCAAGATGATGATATATTCTGTGCCCCTGCTCAATAATTCTTTCAGAAAGAGAATTTGAAATCTCCGCAGGACAAACCTCATTACAAGCCCCTAAGTATTTAGCTTCGTAGTCAAAAAACTCGTTTTTTGAAATAATCTCAGTAACCGGCAATCTTGAGAACTCTCCATTAATTTCAAAAACTCCATTAGTCATTTCTCGCCCTTCAATAAACTCCTCGAGCAAAACAGAGCTGTCTTCTTCTAAGGCATGATTTACTGCCTTGTCAAGTTCATCTATCTTCTTAACCTTCGTGATGCCAAAACTACTTCCACCTTCATTAGGTTTTACAAAAAGCGGAAGTCCAAGTTTACTGATAATTTCTGCAGCATTCCATTTTTCACCTTGCCTTATAAATATATCTTTTGCCATAGGAATATTAAGATCTCTTAAAAAGCACTTGGTGGCATATTTATTAAAAGTAATGGCAGATACTATTGAAGGAGATGTTGTATGAGGCATCCCTACCATTTCAAGATAGGCTTGCAACATTCCGTTTTCACCCGGTGTACCGTGAATCATTATCAGAGCAATATCAAAATTAATTCTGTTCTGTGCTCTTGAATCCTCCACAGGAAGCAAAAAGGAAAAATCAGACTTGTCTATTGGAAAACTACGGCCATCTTCTAACTGCACATTCCAGTCTCCTCCTTTTAACAAAATCTCATAAACATTGTATTTTTTTCTATCGATATGTGCAGATATATTTTTACCACTCAATACAGATATCTCTGATTCTGAAGAATCTCCACCGTAGATGAGTGCGACTTTTTTCATGTTATTGATATTAATTAATTGAAAAACGGGTCATTTTCCGAAGGTCCATTAAACAGTTCATCATCACTACCATTACAGTCTAACCCTTCCGGATAAACTGCAGGAGTAATAAAGACATCTTTGACTGATATACCTAAAGAGGGATCAGAAAGAACTTTTTTCATGAAAATACCCCATATAGGAAGAGCCATGTTTGCCCCCCCTCCAAGAGCAAGACCTTCAAAGTGAACTTGCCTGTCCTCTGCTCCAACCCAAACACCGGCCGTAAGTTTAGGTACAAACCCCATAAACCACCCATCTGCCTGGTCATTTGTGGTCCCTGTCTTACCTGCAAGTTGTCCTTCAGGGATATATTTCCATCTCAATCTGTTGGCAGTTCCCTCATTTACAACACCCTGCATTAGATTTACCATCAGAAAAGCAGTCTGCTCACTTATAGCCTCCCGCTTCCTTGGAGTAAAATCAGAAAGAATATTACCTGCCTTGTCCTCAATCCTTAACACAAAAATTGGCTCAATGTGAACGCCTTTACTCGGGTATGTGTTATAGGCTCCTACCATTTCATAAAGAGTGAGATCTGCAGGACCCAGACACAAAGAAACAACAGGATCTAGAAAACTGGTAATTCCAAGCCTCCTGCACATATCTACCATTGCTTCCGGACCAAACTGTTTCATCAAATAAGCAGAGATATTATTCGAACTGTGAGTCAAACCCCACTTGAGAGTAACAGTCTTGCCTATATATTCGGGCTTGTCCGTGCTTTCTGGCGTCCAAGTAGTATCTCCAACAATAAATGTCTGAGGCACATTTACAACTTTGTAACATGGTGTGTAACCCTCCTGCATGGCCAGTGTATAAAGAAAAGGTTTGATAGTTGAACCAACCTGACGCTTCCCCTGACGGGCATTGTCATATTTAAAAAATCTGTAATTGGGCCCCCCGATATAGGCTCTGACATAGCCTGTATTAGGTTCCATGGCCATAAAGGCAGCTCTGAGAAAAGACTTGTAATATTTTATTGAATCATCAGGAGTAAGTGTAGTATCAATATATTTTCTGTCATTCCATGCAAAAACGCTCATTCTTACAGGTTTGGAGAAACTTGCCATTATTTCCTCCTCGGAAAGTCCTGCATTCTTAAGATTACGATAACGATCACTCCATTTCCTTGCCTTATTCATAATAGACTCTATAAGGGTCTTGGAAACGTTATTAGAAAATGGTCTGTTTGTTTTCCATTTAATTTCTCTGTTAAAAGTCGGTTGAAGATCCTTGCTCAAATGTTCTTCAATAGCCTCTTGAGCATATTGTTGCATTTTTGCGTTTACAGTTGTGTAAATTTTTAATCCGTCCTTATCGAGGTTATATTTTGTCCCGTCAGCACGATGATTCTTATTAAGCCACCCATAAAGAGGGTCATCTCTCCAAAGTATGGAATCAGCCCTGTAATCATCATACTGTCTGTATCTGGACCTTTGTGGCTTTTCTGCATTCATTACTCTGCGCAGCATGTCTCTAAAATAGGCAGATGTCCCGGAATTATGATCCTGGGGATTGTAATTAAGTTTAACAGGTAAAGCTTTAAGAGAATCACATGTTGCCTGGTCAATATAATGGTATTTGTGCATCTGATTCAGAACATGATTTCTTCTGGCAAGCGAAAGATCCGGATTAATAACAGGATTGTATCTAGTGGGTTTATTAACCATACCCACCAATAAAGCTCCCTCCTCTATAGTCAACTGAGACGGATGTTTGCCAAAGAAAGTACTTGCAGCTGCTCTAATACCATATGAATTACTCCCGAAGAACACTGAGTTCAGATACATGCTTACAATCTCGTTTTTGGTGTAGTTTCTTTCAAGCTTGACTGCTGTTATCCATTCTTTAAATTTGGATACTATCAAATTGAATGTCGCAGCACCGGGTATTTTGCTTACCACTGTATCGCGAGGGAAAAGTGTTTTGGCAAGTTGCTGTGAAATAGTACTTCCACCGCCACCAGAACTTCTCTGTCCCAATATTATGGACTTAACTGCAACTCTTGCAAGACTCTTGAAATCAATGCCGCTGTGATTATAAAATCGGGCATCTTCAGTGGCAATTACTGCATTAATCAAATCGGGAGACATTTCATCATAAGCAATATACGATCTGTTCTCAATATGAAATGTTGTAAGAATTTCTCCCTCCTGCGATATCAGCTCTGTTGCAAGATTATTTTTCGGATCCTCAAGTTCCTCAAAAGAGGGGATATCAGTAAAGATGCCTACCATTAACAGTGCAAACACTACAAGCACAAAGGGGCTTATTACAATTATCCAAAACCATTTCTTTACTTTATCCCTTGATTTTTGGTTCATTACAAGAATATGTTAGTATGTGTCTGATTGCAAAATTAGAAATAAAAATTTGGATAATACCTTACTTTATTTCTTACTTTGTAAATTTATAGGGTAAACATTTAAAGATATGGGAGCTAATCTGGTGATTGTTGAATCTCCTGCCAAAGCCAAGACAATCGAGAAATTTCTTGGAAATGAATACACGGTTAAATCAAGTTACGGTCACATTAGAGATCTTTCCAAGAAAAATCTGGGAATAGATATCGAAAACGGATTCAAACCTACCTACCTCATTTCTGAAGATAAAAAAGATATAGTAAATGAGCTTAAAAAGCTCGCTAAAAAGGCAGACACTGTCTGGCTCGCATCGGATGAAGACCGGGAAGGAGAGGCGATAGCGTGGCATTTGAAAGATGTTCTTGAACTTCCTGACTGTAAAGTGCGCAGAATCGTATTTCACGAGATCACCAAAGACGCTATAATTCATGCAGTTGAAAATCCGAGAAATGTCGACATGAACCTTGTCATGGCTCAGCAGGCACGCAGAGTACTTGACAGACTGGTTGGTTTTGAACTCTCACCTGTTTTGTGGAAAAAAATAAAACCTAAATTGTCTGCAGGACGGGTGCAGTCAGTTGCTTTGAGGCTTATTGTGGAGAGAGAAAGAGAGATTCAGGCATTCTCAGCAAAGTCTCAATTTAAGATAGAAGGCATTTTCAACCCCGAAGGATCTAAAACAACAGTTAAAGTGTTGGCTGAACTTAACGAAAAGTTCGACACTGAAAAAGAGGCACGGGAACTGCTTGAAAAATGCATTAAAGCCAATTTCAATATTTCATCTATAGAAGAAAAGGAATTAAAACGATCTCCTTCTCCTCCATTTACTACTTCAACACTCCAACAGGAAGCTTCACGTAAACTGGGGTTTTCTCTCAACCAGACAATGAGAGCTGCCCAGAACCTCTACGAAGCCGGATTAATAACCTATATGCGTACAGACTCTACAAACCTCTCGAAAGTTGCATTAACAGCAGCAAAGCAAACTATTACAGAGATGTTTGGAAAAGAATATTCAAAAACAAGACAATACGAAACCAAAACTAAAGGAGCCCAAGAGGCACACGAAGCCATACGACCAACCTACCTGAACAATGTAAATATTGATGCTGGTGTTCAGGAGAAAAAACTTTACTCCCTCATATGGAAAAGGACAATAGCATCCCAAATGTCAGATGCAGTCATTCAAAGAACAGAGATAAACATAGGCAGTGACAGTTTTACACAAAAATTCATTGCCTCTGCCGAAAAAATCAAGTTTGACGGTTTTTTAAAAGTATATTTGGAATCAGCCGATGACGAAGATAATGCTGGGGATGCTTTTCAGAAACTTCCCACACTTAAGACAGGGCAACGGATGAATGCACTGACAATTAAAGCTGTTGAAAAATTCTCACAAAAGCCTCCAAGATATACAGAGGCTTCCCTGGTTAAGAAACTCGAAGAACTTGGCATAGGAAGGCCCTCAACATATGCCCCTATTATTTCAACTATTATTATGCGGGGATATATAATCAAAGACAGTAGACCGGGTCAGGAAAGAGCTTGCAGAGAAATTATACTTGAAAATGGGAAGGTGTCTGCAAAAGTTTTGAAAGAGACTTGGGGTGCAGAAAAAAATAAACTCTTCCCTGAAGATATAGGGATTGTGGTTAACGACTTTTTGCTGGAAAACTTTGAATCAATTATGGATTACAATTTCACAGCAAAAGTTGAAGAGGATTTTGACACTATAGCCGCAGGTAAACTTGTATGGAACGAAGTAATTGAAGATTTCTACAGACCTTTCCATAAACAGGTTGAGAAAACTTTAGAAATTTCAAGACCCACCAATGCAGAAAGAATGCTTGGCAAAGACCCTAAAAGTGGCAAAAATCTGTACGTCAGAATAGGACGTTTTGGACCATTAGCTCAAATCGGAGATAATGACGACCCCGAAAAGAAATTTGTCAGCCTTACAAAAGGACAGCTCATCGAGACTATAACGCTTGAAGAAGCTTTGAAACTTTTCGAACTTCCAAGAGTAGTAGGATCATATAAAGGCAAAGAGATTGTAAGCGGTATTGGTCGTTTCGGACCATTTCTCAAATATGACAGTAAATTTATTTCACTTGGCAAAGAGAAAGATCCAAGGACTGTCAATTTGGAAAACTCCATTGAGATTATAGAAGAACACTTTAAAAAAGAGAAAGAGAAAATTATCAAAGATTTTCCAAAAGAGGAAATACAGATTTTAAACGGCCGTTTCGGAGCATACATTAAAAGGGGAAAAGATAATTTCAAGATACCCAAAGGTACCGACCCGAAATCTCTTGAATTGGAAGAAGTGCTTGCTATAATTGCAAAGGGAAGTAACGGAAAACATCATGGGTAAAAACAAATTCCTTGAACAGATACCCGCTGCAGCAATCAGTGGGAATTGCCGGGATGGTATAGCTGTAATCATAAACGTCACCGGCAATAATACACTTTTTCGATACCTGGAAAACCTTTATCCACAAAATAATTACAAGATCTATTACACAGAACCCGGCATTGATCAGTTGAGAGAAACTATTGAACAGTGCGGACAATTTGATTTGAAAAGTGTAGTACTTCTCGGCGAAAAAGTTCCCGACATTCAGTCACTCAATTTGCATGGCTCTCTCTCACTTATCTCAAACGGAGGAGAAATTGGGGAATATAAACTTCTTCCATCCATTCTCGATAATCCGGAAATCTCCGGTTTTACTCATATTGGCTATCAAACTTACCGATACGATCCCGCTTTACTAAAAATTACAAGAGAAAAATCATTTGATGAGCTAAGACTGGGGTTTCTGCGAAAAGACCTTACTCTTGCCGAACCTCCTATACGCAATTCAGATTATGTCTTTACAGATATCAATTCCGTAAGAGTCTGTGATTTCCCTGAAAGCTTCACAAAATCACCTAATGGCCTTTACGCTGAGGAACTTTGCCAATTGGGCAGGTATATCGGTATGAGCCTCTCATTAAAGACACTGTTTGTTTACGGTTTCCCTTCCGATCTGCAAAATTCTCCTATCTCGTGCCAGTTGGTTGCAGAATTTTTATGGCATTTTGCAGAAGGATTAGCTTCAAATGTAATGGAAAACCCCGCAAATGCTGATAATGAGGACTCATTTCTGAGAAAAATTGTAAGTTTGGGACAAGACGGACAGGATATTATCTTCGTTACAAGTCGATCTTCAGGTAGATGGTGGATGGAAATTCCTGACATTAAAAACGGTGATAATCTCTATGTTGCATGTTCGAATTCGGACTATTTCACTGCTTGCTCAGGAGAAATACCACTAAGATGGCTTTACTTTTATCAAAAATTTAATAGCAATTAATAATAATTTATTATTATATTTGCTTCATAACAATAAATCCTTAAGCTATGCCTAAGTATCAGATTGATCAGATAGACCAGAAGATATTATCATTTCTTGTTAAAAATGCAAGAATGCCATTTCTAGAAATAGCCCGTGAATGCGGTGTTTCCGGGGCAGCAATTCATCAGAGAGTCAAGAAGATGGAAAACCTCGGCATTATCACGGGTTCAAGACTTCTGGTAAAACCTCAAGCACTGGGTTTGAATGTATGTGCCTATGTTGGTGTTAGTCTTTCCCAGGCCAACCAGTATCCTTCAGTCATTGAGGCTTTGAAAAAAATTCCTGAAGTTGTGGAGTGTCATTTTGTGACCGGGAAACATGCTCTTATGCTCAAAATATACTGCCAGAATCACGATCACCTTATGGAAATTCTTATCAATACAATTCAAAATATACCTTCAGTAGAGCAAACTGAGACTTTCATATCGCTGGATCAGGCAATAGAAAGGCAGGTTTGGGTAAAGGATTATCCATCAAAACCATCTACACTCAAAAAACACTAAGAATTGCTTTTGCAATTAACAGGTCTTCCTGCCGAGTTATTTTTATATTTATGGGATCTCCCTCTACAAGAGAAATTTGACAGCCTGCACTCTCAACCACTGAGGCGTCGTCTGTAAATGACTGAGAATATGGATGTTCATAAGCCTTTAGCAAAATTTCTGAATCAAATACTTGGGGAGTTTGTACAAAAACAAACTCTTCTCTGTTTACAGGCTGACTTTTACCATCAGACATCAAAATCCTCATTGAATCTACGGGTTTAACAACTGGAATAGCTGATCCACATTCTGAGGCTTTGCCGTATAACGATTCTATAAATTCAGAATGAACAAATGGCCTTACTCCATCGTGAACAGCAACCAATACTCCTTTGGGAATAATACTTAGAGCATTTTTTACCGAATGAAAGCGAGTAATACCTCCCGCAACAATTTGATGTGTTCCATCAAGACCTGCTGCAGCACATGTCTCCTTCCATCTGTCCATATATGCAACCGGCAATGCGATAATAATTTCCACAGGAAAAGCAAGGTTTAAAAAAACTTCAAGAGTCCTTAAAAGTAACGGTTTCCCCCCAAGATTTATAAATTGCTTGGGGATGTCAGTTCCCATCCTTGTTCCAACTCCTCCGGCAACAATGATTGCAAAGTGTCTTTTATCCATTTTTTTAATTTTATAGAGACAAATTTATATATTAATTGCCTTTTTTAGTAGTTTTGCAATCATCATCACATATGGACAAGAAGATAATAAAAAAAGCTCTCATCTCGGTATATCATAAAGATGGGATTGACACTATTGCCTGGAAACTCCACGGAGCAGGTGTTGAAATAATTTCAACAGGAGGTACTTACGATTATTTAAAAAGTCTTTCCATTCCGGTGACTTCCGTAGAAGAGATCACTACATATCCATCCATTCTCGGAGGAAGAGTCAAAACTCTTCATCCCAAGATTTTTGGTGGTATTCTCGGACGCCGTGAAATAGATTCGGATTTGAAAAACTTTGATGAATACAAAATACCTCAAATAGATCTTGTAATTGTAGATCTTTATCCGTTTGAGCAAAGTGTAGCTTCAGGTGTTTCCCATGAAGAGATTATCGAGAAAATAGATATTGGAGGTATATCCCTAATCAGAGCAGCTGCCAAAAATTATAAAGACGTAGTTGTAATCCCTTGTAAGGGGCTGTACGACAAATTTTTGACAATTCTCGACGAGCGTGGTGCAGAGACCTCTTTGGAAGAGCGCCATTATTTTGCCACAGAAGCTTTTAACATATCCTCACACTACGATACTGCAATATTTACATACTTCAATAGAGAAGAAAAAATACAAGTTTTCAAGAAAAGTATCTTGACCTCAAGGCCTCTTCGTTATGGAGAAAACCCACATCAGTCGGCACGTTTTTACGGCAGTGAGGAAAATTTGCCCGAACAGCTTCACGGCAAAGAAATCTCTTATAACAATCTGCTCGATGTTGAGGCGGCAATTGAACTTATCTCTGACTTTACAGACACAACAGTAGCAATTCTTAAACATAATAATGCCTGCGGATGTGCCTCAAGAGAGACATTGAAAGATGCGTGGAGTGCAGCACTTGCTTGTGATCCTGTCTCAGCTTATGGTGGTATTATAATCACCAACCGTATCATTGATGCTTACACAGCAAAAGAGATGAATACTCTGTTTTGTGAAGTTGTGATAGCCCCCGAATATGAAGAAGAGGCACTTAACATTCTTAAAAGTAAGAAGAACAGAATCATACTGGTGAACAGAGGCGATCTCAGGAGTGACTATAAATTCAGATCTATGCTCGAAGGCGTTTTGGTTCAGGAAAGAGATACCGCATTAGAGACAAGAGAGTCTCTAAAATGTGTCACTGCTAAGGCACCATTAGAAAGCGAAATTGAAGATCTGATATTTGCCAATAAAATTGTGAAACATTCCAAATCAAATGCTATTGTGCTTGCGAAAGATAAAACTCTTCTTGCAAGCGGCGTTGGACAAACTTCAAGAGTAGATGCCCTGAAACAGGCAATAGACAAAGCCCACAGTTTTGGATTTTCCACCGAAGGAGCCGTTATGGCCTCAGATGCATTCTTCCCATTTTCTGACTGCGTTGAGATAGCACACAAAGCAGGGATTAAATCTGTCATTCACCCCGGGGGATCTATCCGGGACAATGATAGTGTTGTATATTGTGATGAAAATAATATCTCAATGGTAATGACTGGTATAAGACATTTTAAACACTGATAACAAGTAAATCTAAATATGGCATTTTCTTTTTTAACACAGGATCTTGCAATTGATCTGGGCACGGCAAACACTATAATAATGATCAATGATAAAATTGTAGTAGACGAACCTTCAATTGTGGCTATTGATCAAAATACCGGTAAACCTATAGCTTTTGGTCAAAAAGCAAGGATGATGCACGGCAAGACACATGCAAATATCAAGACAATAAGGCCTCTCCGTGATGGAGTTATTGCAGACTTTAATGCTTGCGAAATGATGATACGAGGATTCGTAAAAATGATTAACTACAAACACTCTCTCTTTACACCGAGTCTCAGAATGGTAGTCAGCATTCCATCAGGAAGCACAGAAGTTGAAATAAGAGCCGTGCGGGATTCATCAGAACACGCTGGTGGCCGCGACGTCTATTTGATATACGAACCAATGGCAGCAGCAGTAGGAATAGGGCTTGATGTTGAAGCCCCTACTGGCAATATGGTAGTAGACATAGGAGGAGGTACCACAGAGATCGCAGTTATTTCTCTGGGAGGTATTGTCGTCAATTACAGCATCAGGGTAGCAGGGGATGGCTTCACTGGAGAAATACAGCAGTATATGCGCCAGCAGCACAGCATTAAGATAGGAGAACTAACTGCAGAAGATATAAAGATAAAGGTCGGTGCTGCACTCTCAGAGCTGGACGAATATCCTGAGCCATACGTGGTGAGAGGTCCTAATCTTATGACAGCTCATCCGGTAGAGGTTAATGTTACAAGTCAGGAGATTGCCCACTGCCTTGATAAATCTATTGCCAAGATAGAGTCTGCAGTTATCTCTGTTCTTGAACAGACACCTCCTGAACTTTATGCCGACATCGTTCAAAGAGGTATTTTTCTCACAGGAGGAGGAGCATTGCTTAGAGGCTTGGACAAAAGGCTCTATGAAAAGATAAATATACCTTTCCACGTTTCAGAAGACCCTTTGCATGCAGTTGCAAGAGGAACAAGTACTGCTCTTAAAAATACTGATAGATACCCATTCCTAATGAGATAGATATAAATGTCGAGGAAAACCTCTGCCAGACCGGTACTGATTTCAATTCTCGCCTTCATAGTTCTTGAGGGTGGAGCTATGTGGATAATGTCTAAAAATTCATTTTTTCAGAGGGCAAAACTCAATAAGATTTATACTGAAGTCGAAGATAAATTTCTTGATATAAATTCAGACATACGTTATTATCTGACACTTAACAAAAGCAATGAGGCTCTGGCCATAGAAAACTCATATCTTAGAAATTCACTCGCCAAATATCAATCACTTTTCGACACACTCAGTATTAGAGACAGTATTGCAGCCAGACTTCCGGACAGTTCCCTTTTTTTATATATTCCGGCCAGGGTTATCAGTAACAGTACAAACAAAAGTCATAATTATCTAATTCTTAACAAGGGTAGAAAAGCTGGAGTTAAGGCAGACATGGGTGTTATATCGGCCAATGGGGTTGTTGGTGTGGTAAATGCTGTAAGTGAGAATTATTCTCACGTCATCTCACTTCTCAACATCAAGCAGAGCGTGAGCGCAAGAATTAAAGGATCTGACGCTTTCGGACCACTAATGTGGAATGGAGTAAGCGTCTCCCATGCAGTATTGACCGAGATACCTCAACACATTAAATTTAGAATAGGAGACAGTGTAGTTACAAGCGGATTTTCTGCTATTTTCCCACCTGACATACCTCTTGGTAAAATTGTAGGTTCCAGGATAGTATTCGGAACACATCATGAAATAAGAGTGAAATTTTTTCAGGACTTCAAAACTCTGAAATATGTAGATATAGTTGTATGCAAAGACAGACATGAAATTGACAGTTTAATTACAGCAGGCAATGAAGAGTAGCTTAGGTACCGATATAATACTGTTTTTCAGTTTTCTGATTGCACAAATTTTATTGAGCAATTTCACCGACTTTGGTCCAATGATTTTCATATCTATTTACCCTCTCTATCTGCTTACAAGACCAAACAATATCAATCCCGTAATCTCCCTGATTTCAGCTTTTATTATGGGATTAATTATTGACTACTTCACCGGAGATATCCTGGGAATCAATGCAGCTGCTGCAACTATGATAGCCTTTGTTCAACCCTACCTCATCAGTATCGTTCTCAGAAAAAGTTTGCATGAAGGGCCTATCCGGCCGGGAATGAATGAACTCGGTTTTAGTAAGTTTTGTTTCTATGTTTTCATTGGCATATTACTACATCATACCGCAATAATATTGCTCGAAAATTTCTCAGTCCACCTGGACAAATATTCTTTAATAAGGTTGTTTTTAAGTCTTGCACTTAATCTATTGCTGGCAATTTTGATTGAATTTGGTATTTTCTACAAAAACTGGCGCTGAGTGGAGGATTTTCTATGGCAATGGAACTTAAAAAGAGCAATATTCTCACACTTACAGTCATAGCAATTGCTGTAATACTAATTATCAGGCTGTTTAATCTCCAGATCATTGATAAAGAATATAAAATTACAGCCAGTAACAATGCTTTCAGATATGAGGTTCGCTATCCTGCCCGGGGTCTTATTCTCGACAGGAACGGAAAGATCCTTGTTGGTAACGAAACTGCATATGACATAATGGTAACACCTTATGAAGCAGTGAATTTTGACACAGTTGCCTTGTGCCGTATATTTGATTTAAATGTTGAAGATATACGAAAGACATTTAAAGAATATCGGCAGAATCGAAGAAAAATTGGATTTCAGACTCTTCCTTTTGTTAAGCGAGTCTCTAACAGACAATATGCTGTTTTTCTTGAACAGTCATACAAATTCCCAGGCTTCAGCGCCGTATCAAGAACATTAAGGACATATCCTTATAATGCAGGCGGCAATCTTTTGGGATATATCACAGAAGTTGACACTGCCTATATCCGTAAACATCCCGAGTACAAGAGTGGGGATTATGTGGGCAGAACCGGGATTGAACAGTCTTATGAAGAGGTACTCAGAGGTAAAAAGGGATATAACATTTTTTTGAGAGACGTTCACAATAAGGTTAAGTCCAGCTTTGCCAATGGTGAGTATGATGTTGATGCCATTCCTGGGAAAAATATTATATCTTCAATTGACGCCGAACTTCAGAGTTATGGAGAAAAACTTATGACAAACAAGGTCGGCAGCCTTGTAGCCATCGAACCTTCATCGGGCGAAATTCTGGCTCTCATATCAAGCCCGGGCATCAGTACTGAAAAACTTGCTTCAATTAGCAAATTTTATAGTGAAATAGTAAACGATCCATTAAAACCGATGTTTAACAGAGCCATCATGGCACCTTATCCTCCGGGTTCTGTCTTCAAACTGGTAAATGGCCTTATCGCACTCCAGGATAATGTGATAGATACTATTGTAAAATATCCGTGCAGTATGGGCTTTCACATCGGAAGGGGAGTTGGCTGTCACGCACACCCTTCCCCACTTGACCTTACTCATGCTATTATGATGTCTTGTAACTCTTATTTTTGCTATGCTTTTAGAAATATTATAGATAATCCAGCATATCCTGATGTAACCTCTGCTTTCTCCCACTGGAGAGATATGGTTGAAAGTTTCGGATTTGGTCACAAACTTGGTTCTGACTTTCCAAACGAACTAGCCGGAGTACTTCCTTCTGTCAAGGTTTATGACAGAATTCACGGCAAGGGAAAGTGGAAGTCTCTATCAATTATTTCACTTGCTATCGGACAAGGAGAAATTGGAACTACACCGCTTCATCTTGCCAATCTGGCTGCAACTGTAGCAAATAGAGGATATTATTATACACCCCACATCATTAAATGCGCTGAAGATACAGTTATTAACACAGATTATTCCAAGAGACATTATACCAAAGTAGATCCTTCAAATTTTGAAAAAGTAATATATGGAATGTATCTTGCCGTAAATGCTCCTCCAGGATCAGGAGGAACTGCCACAAGAGTGGCTGTTAAGGGATTGGACATTTGCGGAAAAACAGGAACAGCTCAAAATCCTCATGGTAAAGATCATTCGGTGTTTATCTGCTTCGCACCAATGAACAATCCGAAAATAGCCGTTGCAGCTTATATAGAAAATGCGGGTTTTGGAGCAACCTGGGCTGCGCCGATAGCTTCACTCCTTGTTGAAATGTATCTTGACAGAAAGGTTGAAAGAGCAGAACTGGAGTCTTACGTCCTTAACGGAAATACGATGATGAATGTCCCAATAAAATGATAAGAGAAAGTATATATAGAAAACTTGACTGGCAATTAATTATAATTTATCTGCTACTGGTTCTAACTGGTTGGTTAAATATATTCTCTTCTGTGTATGATCCTGAATTATCTAAAGGAATTCTGAGTTGGGATGAAAGATCCGGAATGCAGTTCATATGGATAATCATTTCAATTGGCGTTGCTGCACTTATCCTTTTTGTAATTAGCCCAAAGCTCTACAGTGTTGCAGCGTGGTTGTTTTACGCACTTGGGATAATTGCACTGCTTGGCGTTCTTGTCGTTGGTGTAGATGTCAATGGTTCCAAATCGTGGGTGGCAATGGGACCTTTCCGATTCCAACCCGCAGAATTTTCAAAAATAGCAACAGCTCTGGCCCTTTCATCCCTTATGGGAAAATACAATTTTCGACTCAATTCTTTAAAGTCAAAGATAAAAGTTATTTTAACCATAGCTGTCCCGATGATGTTGATTATTCTGGAAAAGGAGACGGGGTCTGCTTTGGTGTATCTAGCCTTTGTTTTCATGTTGTACCGTGAAGGGTTACCTGGCTGGTATCTACTGCTGGGATTTATGGCAATAGTTCTCTTTGTTATTACACTTGCATTCTCTCCATTCGAAGCAATAATATTGCTTTTTTCTGCTACAGTCATTGCCAGAGGCCTTTTTACTCACAATATCTTAACCCATATTATATTCTTGTTGCTTTTTCTGCCATTGATGATTTATGTTCCTAATGTCGGCAAGCTGAAAATAATTTCATCTCATATACAGATGGCAGATTACTATTGGCTGCTTCTCCTCATCTCCATACCTTTTATATGGCAAATAGTCAAGGCAGTCAAAACAAGAATCAATTACCATCGAAATATTGTTGGAGCTTTTATTGTATCTATTGCTTTGATTTTTTCGGTTGACTTTTTGTTTGAAAAGGTACTTCAGGAGCATCAGAGAGCAAGAATTGAAAATTTACTCGGCATAACTGAGGATCTGCAGGGATCGGGTTACAATGTTCATCAATCAAAAATTGCAATTGGCTCTGGAGGCCTGTTTGGTAAAGGATTTCTGCAGGGAACTCAAACAAAATTTAATTTCGTGCCGGAACAGAGTACTGATTTTATCTTCTGTACTATTGGAGAGGAGTGGGGATTTACCGGTTCTTTTCTTGTAATTATACTGTATACGCTATTAATAACACGTATAATCAACCTTTCAGAAAAGCAAAAAGACAGTTTCAACAGAATTTATGGATACTCCGTTGCTTCGATCATTTTCTTTCACTTCTTTATCAATATAGGGATGACGATGGGACTTGTACCTGTAATAGGAATCCCCCTGCCCTTTCTGAGCTACGGGGGATCATCACTACTAAGTTTTACGATCTTACTCTTTATATTTATCAGACTTGATCTGGAACGCTGGAGGTAGATTTAATATAGAGCATCCTGTCACCCTTGGCCAGCTTGTCACCTTCCTTAACATAAATTTTTTCAACTATACCGTCAAATGGAGCCTTAATAATATTAAGCATTTTCATGGCTTCATATTCAAGCATTTCTTCCCCCTTTTTAACTTTATCACCCTCTCTGACATTAAGTTTGGCAACAGTGCCTGGAATAATTGAACAAATTTCCTGTATATCAGGCTTTTTCCAGACTTTGCGATTCTTTACCTTCTTTGTAAGAAGCGTCTTGTAAACCCTTCCTGATTCTTCTATCTGGATGGATTCAAAATTATTAATATCATTCATGTCTCAACTATTAAAATGGTGGAATACCATGTTTCTTTTCAGGACCTTTGACAGCCTTGTCTTGTGAAATCTCCAAAGCATGAATTAAATATTTTCTTGTCTCCTCAGGATTTATAACTGCATCAATATAACCCTTCCCGGCTGCAACATAAGGATTCGCAAACTTTTGCTTATATTCCTCAACTTTAATTCTTCTCATCTCTTCAGGATTTTCTGCATCCATTATCTCTTTTTTGAAAATAATATTGGCAGCCCCATCCGGTCCCATACCAGCAATTTCAGCAATAGGCCATGCAAAAACAAAATCTGCCCCGAGATGGCGTGAATTCATGGCGATATAACCTCCTCCATAAGCTTTTCTGAGAATAACGGTAACCTTGGGAACAGTCGCTTCACTATATGCATAAAGCAGTTTAGCTCCATGACGAATAACTCCAGAATGCTCCTGATCAATACCAGGCAAATAACCAGGCATATCCTCGATAGTAACAATAGGGATGTTGAAAGCATCACAAAATCTGATGAATCTTGCAGACTTGTCTGACGAATCACAATCGAGTACTCCTGCAAGTACCAGAGGTTGATTGGCAATAAAACCAACGGTTATTCCTGCAATTCTCCCAAATCCAACAACAATATTGGCTGCCCACAACTCTTGGACTTCAAAGAACTCAGACTTGTCGGTCAAGGCCTTTATAACATCTCTTACATCATAAGGTTTAGTTGGATCAGCAGGAACTATTTCTTCTATTTTATAACTCTTTTTGGGTTCATGAAAATCTTCAAACCTGGCACATTTACATGAATTATTTGCAGGAATATAGTCAAGAAGTGTCTTAATCTGTTCAAAGCATTCAGTTTCACTATAAGCAAAAAAATGGGCGTTTCCGGTAATCTCGCTGTGAACTCTGGCCCCACCCAAAGATTCCATGTCAATTTCTTCTCCAAGTACCGATTTAATTACTTCAGGCCCCGTAATAAACATCTTGGATATTTTATCCACCACAAATACAAAATCAGTAAGTGCAGGTGAATAGACAGCCCCTCCCGCACAAGGCCCGAGAATAACAGACAATTGAGGAATTACGCCACTTGCTTGAGTATTTCTAAAGAAAATCTCACCATAACCGGCAAGTGCATTGACTCCTTCCTGTATCCTTGCTCCTCCTGAATCATTAATACCAATAAGAGGTATACGCATCTTCATAGCATAATCCATGATCTTCGTGATCTTTTTTGCATGCATTGAACCCAAAGAGCCCCCTGCAACAGTAAAATCCTGTGCATAGATTGCAACAGGTCTACCATGGATAGTCCCGGTCCCGATCACTACCCCATCACCGGCCAACGCTTTTCCGTCAAGTCCGAAACCTCTTGCATCATGTTCAATGAAAAGGTCGTACTCAAAGAAAGAACCCTCGTCAAGAAGCTGGTTAATCCTTTCCCTTGCAGGAAGTTTGCCCATCGCGATCTGCTTTGCAATAGCAGATGGTCCTCCACCTTCCGTGGCCTTAGACTTGCGTTCTGCCAGTTCAGAAATTTTTTTACTAAGTGATGTCATTTATTTTGAAATTAGTTTCGCAAAATTATGAAAATATTTTTATTGCCAAATTTTAAGAATTTATAATTAAATTTGTACTTTTAATAATAAATAATAACTTTATAAATAGCAAAATATGTCACTTTCATTCACAGACAGACATAACGGCCCTAGAGAAGAGGAAATAAAAGAGATGCTTGCATATATAGATGCGAACACTCTAGATGAACTTATAAATCAAACAATTCCTTCAGACATTATGCTTAATAAGCCTCTCGATATAGATGAAGGCATGACAGAACAGACATATCTTTCAAATCTCAAAGCTATTGCTTCCAAAAACAAAAATTATCGTTCCTTCATTGGTCAAGGTTTTTATGGCACAGGCACTTTACCAGTCATAATCAGAAATGTTTTTGAAAATCCCAGCTGGTATACATCATATACTCCATATCAGGCAGAGATCTCACAGGGCAGACTTGAAGCACTTCTAAATTTCCAGACTATGATATCAAGTCTCACAGGCTTCAAGATGTCAAACTGTTCCATGCTCGATGATGCAACTGCTGCAGCTGAGGCTGTAAGAATGATGTATGAACTACGCTCAAGAGAAGCCGTAAAAGCAGGAAAAAACAAAGTGTTTCTGGATGAACAGACATTTTTGCAAGTCAAAGCCGTAATTGAAACTCGGTCTTCAGCTCTAGGAATAGAAATTGTCCAGGGAGATTTTCGCACATTTAAATTTGATGACAAGTTCTGTGGTGCTGTGGTACAGTATCCTGCAGCTAACGGAGAAGTACGAGATTATACCCAATTTACATCTGTGGCTCATGAGAAAGGTGTTTTAGTTACAGCCGTTGCTGATTTGCTTGCACTTGCAATTCTCAAGGAGCCAGCGACTTGGGGAGCAGATATTGCAGTTGGTTCCGCACAACGATTCGGACTTCCAATGGGTTTTGGAGGTCCTACAGCCGGTTTTATGGCTACTAAAGACGAATTTAAAAGACAACTGCCAGGAAGAATAATAGGCGTTTCCGTCGATAGACTTGGTAATCCTGCATTGAGAATGGCTCTTCAAACACGTGAACAACATATCAAAAGAGAGAAAGCTACTTCCAATATCTGCACAGCGACAGCTCTGATGGCCACAATGACAGGCATGTATGCAGTATATCATGGACCAAACGGCATTCGAGAAATTGCAGAAAGAATTGCCGCTATTGCACATACAGTTGCTTCGGAACTTATTAAATCAGGCATTGAACTCTCTTGCAACAACTTTTTCGATACCATTGAAATCTTAAATACAAATGTGGAAGTCGTAAAAGAGCGTGCCCTGGAATGCGGCTTCAATTTCTATTATCCTGATGACAAGAGAGTCATGATTAGTTTCGACGAGATTACGACTGTCAAAGAGGCTTGTGACATCCTGGAAATCTTTGAATGCAATTTGGACCAGACTCCTAAAGTTGTAATGTACAACGGCTTTATGAGAAGAGAAAGCGAGATACTCCAAGAAAGTGTTTTCAATAAATATCACTCTGAGACCGAAATGATGCGTTACATCAAGAAACTGGAAAAGAGAGATATTTCTCTAACTCAATCCATGATTCCTCTCGGTTCCTGCACCATGAAACTTAATGCAGCCGTCGAGATGATGCCTTTGAGCTGGAGCGAATTTACAAACATCCATCCATTTGCCCCTAAAGATCAGGTTGAAGGATTTCTGCTTTTAATAAAGGATTTGGAGAGAGATCTTGCTACAATTACCGGTTTTGATGCATGTTCATTGCAGCCTAATTCCGGAGCAGCAGGAGAATACGCCGGATTGATGACAATAAGAGCCTACCATCATGCAAAAGGCAACAAAGAGAGGAACATAGCCATAATACCTACATCTGCACATGGTACAAATCCGGCTTCAGCAGCAATGGCCGGTATGGAAATTTTACCGGTTTCGTGTGATGAGAATGGAAATATAAATGTTGAAGAATTAAGAGAAAAGGCAACAGCAAATAGAGATCGCTTATCCTGCCTTATGATTACATATCCTTCCACACATGGTGTTTTTGAAAAACGAATAAGAGAGATTATCTCCATCATACACGAAAATGGAGGACTTGTTTATATGGATGGAGCAAACATGAATGCTCAAGTAGGGATAACAAATCCTGGTTTCATTGGTGCCGATATTTGTCATCTCAACTTACATAAGACATTTGCAATGCCTCATGGAGGAGGAGGCCCTGGAGTTGGCCCTATATGTGCCTCTAAAGAACTTGCACCGTACCTCCCTTGCCACCCATATCTTAAAAATCGCAACTCACAAGGAGTTCAAGCAGTAAGTTCCTCTCCTTACGGTTTCCCTCTTTTACTCCCTGTAACTTACGCATATATAAAACTTCTAGGAAATACAGGATTGAAAAAGGCATCTCAAATTGCAATTCTTAACGCAAATTATATGTCCGTACGGTTGGCAAAACATGGATTTGACACTCTGTACAAAGGCGAAAATGGCAGAGTTGCACACGAATGCATTATTGACGTTAGACATTACATCAAAGAGTATGGCATAGGTGCTGAAGATATTGCAAAACGTCTGATGGACTTCGGATTCCATGCACCTACTCTCTCGTTTCCCGTACATGAAACGCTAATGATAGAGCCAACCGAAAGTGAATCAAAAGCCGAAATCGACCGTTTTATTGATGCCATGATATCAATAAAGACAGAGTGTGATGACATTAAGGCTGGTAAAATAACTGCTGCCGAATCAGCCCTTAAAAACTCGCCTCATACTGCACCTGAGGCATGTTCTACTGAATGGAACCATAAATATAGTAGAGAATACGCAGTTTATCCTCTTGAATGGGTGAAAGAGAACAAATTTTGGCCATATGTTGCCAGAGTAGATAACGGATATGGTGATCGCAACTTAAAGTGCGGTTGCGACGCATGGTCATCCTTACTGTAATTATTACTATACAATCAAATGCTATCTTGATCGAGGAGCAAATAACAACCAGAGCTACAGCCCTTTTCGGAGTAGTAGATGCCATAAATAAAATGCTTATAAACTGTGGCATGTCTCCTCATCTTGCAGACTGGCTAGATGAAATTATCAGTATAACTCTTCTATTTCTAATTGTATATGTTGCCGACCTCATTTGCAGGTTTATAGTAAATAAAGTTGTAAGTCATATTGCAAAAATGACAAAGTCCAGATGGGATGATATATTTCTGGAATATAAAGTATTTCGTTATCTAACACACGCTATCCCAGGACTTATATTTTTTCTTTGCACTCCAATAGCCCTCAAATCTGTAATCTGGGTAAAATTATTTCAAAAAGCAGCTCTCATATACATAACTGTGGTTATTATAAGAGCTATTGTGGCTGCCACAAATGCCATGACTCGCATTTATGCCGAATCTGAGAGCTATGCAAAAAAACCCGTCAAAATTATTTTCCAGATTGTTGCTGTAATCGCCTACTTTATTGGAGGCATCTCAATTCTCAGCATAATTATAAATGCCTCCCTGGCAACCCTCTTTGCTGGACTCGGGGCTTTCATGGCTGTCCTCATGCTCGTTTTCAAGGACAGTATTCTCGGGTTTGTGGCTGGATGGCAACTCTCCTCAAATGACATGTTGCGCATCGGAGACTGGATTACTGCTCCAAAACACGGAGCGGATGGGACTGTAGAAGAGGTAAGTCTATACTCCGTAAAAGTTAGAAATTTCGATAATACTATCGTTACTATCCCGCCTTACTCTCTAGTCAGCGATTCTTTCCAGAACTGGCGGGGAATGGAAGAGTCAGAAGGCAGACGAATCAAACGTTCCATAAGTATTGACATGACGAGTGTCAAATTCTGTACACCTGAAATGATAGAAAAGTTCAGAAAAATACACTATTTAAAGGACTATATTGAAAATACAGAACAAATAATAACTGAGTATAACGAAGAGAATAAGATAGACAACAGTGTGCTGGTCAATGGAAGAAGGCAGACAAACATAGGGGTTTTCAGAGCTTACCTTCGGTCATATATCAATAACCATCCGGATATTAATCACAATCTTACCTGTATAGTGAGACAACTTCAACCAAGTGAAAAAGGAGTACCTATCGAAATTTACTGTTTCACCAAAGAAAAAGGATGGACAAATTACGAAAATGTTCAGTCAGATATATTTGACCATGTAATTGCAATAGTCGATCAGTTTGATCTCAAAATCTACCAACTCAAAAGTGTTTAGAACTTGAAAGATATTTAGAAAGGATATTTGCATATCCGTAAAACCCCAAATCACTCATATGCACTCCATCTACAGTGCCCTCATTGTCTTCCCCGACAAGTTCCGCTCCTTTAATGTAATTAACATTGTTAAATCCTTCTCTTCTAAGTCTGAGATAAATAGACCTCCATATCCAATTCTCTTCAGAAAGTTCAGTCATGATTTTATTGTTAAATCTAAGAGCGGGAAAAAGAGGATTTTCTACCATATACAATCTGATTCCGGGTTTAGCATCCAAGATTATCCTAAGAAATTTGTAAGCGCTGTCTTTCAACATCTGAGCAGTAGTATTTGGAAGACAGTCCAGGACAACTGTATTTGAGTTTATTCTGCAAATAGCCTTAGCCAAAGAGTTATCCAATCTGGCATTGCCTGAAAAACCAAGATTTATAACCTCTCGATCAAGCATTCTGCCAAGTATAGAAGTATAAGCCATTCCTGGACGGGAGGCACACCCTCCTTGAGTAATACTGGTACCATATACTATAATTGCCTTACCATCATTGCATTTAACCAGCCTGTTATTTCTAGGTAAAGATAGTTCCGCAGTAGAGTCGACTCCAATCTCAAGGTCTACAATCCCGTCATAAAGTGGCAAATATAAAATGTACTCTCTTCCTTTCCGCTCCATACAATCGGATAGTATTGCCTTATTTTCTACACCCACGGGTTTGCCGGTACCCATATAGTACCATTGCCCATTACCCTCAAGTGAATACAGATCAACACCTTTTACACCGGTATCAGGCATATGGTTCATATGGAAGTTATTCAAAATTTTCCACTTTACGGCCACAGTGGTAGTATTGGAATAAAACCTTACAGCCATACCTGCAGAATTTCTGCCTAAATCCCATACTTCAGGTCTTATTTCATTTTTCTGATCTAATGGTAACCGAGTATAGTAAGATTCAGTATTCTCAAATCCCTTCCCCAGTAACATCAATTCTTTTGCATCAATAAACCTTATATTTTCCAGGTTCTGAGCATATGCATAAGAAAACGTACTAAAAAGAGAGGTGAAAAGAAATATAATAGATTTAATATTCATATGCATTTTGTTGACTTTTTTTAACTATGGATATATAAAAAAGCATGATAACTATCAGAGTCACTAACGCAGCAATAATGTGTGCTGTGTTGATGTTGAGTGCCAGGCCACCCACAGAATGAGGTGCAGAAACAAAATAGGAAGCACAAATATATGTTATGAATGTGGCTGGCAGAGACATCATCCAGTGAGGTTTGTTTTCAGATACTAAATATGCCGAAGCAGTCCAAAGAACAATAGCAGCCAAAGTTTGATTACCTATTCCCACAAATTTCCAAATTGTAGAAAAATCAACCTTGCAGAGAATATAAGCCAGCACAAAAATTGGGACAGAGATCATAAGACGATTTTTAATAGGCCCCTGCTTATAGTTAATTGCATCTGCAATAAGCAGTCTTAAACCTCTAAAAGCTGTATCTCCCGAAGTTATCGGACAGATAACCACTCCAATTATAGCTATTGCGGCGCCAAATTTACCCAACCAAGTATTGCAGATCTCATTTACCATTATTGCAGGTGTTTTGCCGGCAGCAGCTGCCGCATTCAACCCTTCAGGGCCGCCAAAATAATTTATAGCTGCCGTTGCCCATATAAGAGCAACAATGCCTTCGCTTATCATTGCTCCGTAGAAACAGGGACGTCCATATTTTTCATCGGTCATACACCTGGCCATCATTGGCGATTGAGTAGCATGAAAGCCGGAAATTGCGCCACAGGAGATAACCACAAACATCATAGGGAAAAGTATATTTGTCTCAGGATTGGAATGAAAATTACGGAAAGAGCTTAAAGTCAACTCAGTCATATGAATAGAACCGTTCAGACCATTAACAACTAAAGCAACGGCAATAGAAAATGCCATAAAAAGAAGTGTTATTCCGAAATAGGGATAGATTGCTCCAATAATCTTGTCAATTGGCAAAAGCGTTGCCAAAATATAATACAGAAATATAATGTAAAGCCAGTAAATCTTGTTCATGCCCGTAAGCATACTCATCAAATCTGCAGGACCTGTTACAAAGGCAACACCCACACCAACAAGAAGAAAGGCGGTAAAGAAAACAAGAATCTTCTTAGGCCATTTCCCAAGATACCTACCCACTAGTTCTGGAAGACTTTTGCCATCATTCCTGATAGACAACATGCCAGAGAAGTAATCATGAGCCGCCCCAATAAATATACAGCCAAGCACGATCCACAGATATGCCATTGGTCCGTATGCGGCTCCCAATATTGCTCCAAAAATAGGCCCCAACCCGGCAATGTTGAGGAATTGAATAATGTAAATTCGCCAGGGTTTTAGTTCCTTGTAATCAACATTATCTGCCATTCTTTTGACAGGAGTGACTTTAGATGAACTGGCTCCAAAAAATTTTTCGACAAACTTGCCGTACAGCATATAGCCCCCAATAAGAGCAAGTATACACGCAAAAAAAGTAATCATTAGTTTATATAAATTTTGTTAAGCAAATTCACGGTTTTACCCACTCAATCTTAACACCCCTCCTCTCCATACCTCTAAACCAGGTCATCTGTCTCTTCGCAAATTGATGAATGGCAACTTTAAGTTTTTCCACCATCTCTACATATTCAAGATATCCTGTAAGATAAAGAGTAACATATTTGTACTCAAGACCATAATAAATAAGATCATCCGGAGCAATACCTTTATCGAGTAAAGTCTTAACCTCTTCTATCATTCCATTCCTGAGCCTTTCTTCAAGTCTCTGATCAATTCTTCTTACTCTCTCCTCTCTGCTTATCATCATCCCAATAAACCTTGTAATGATAGGAAAACCTTCAAAAATTCTCATCTCAGGATTATCTTGCTGATAGATTTCGATCTCGATAGCTCTTATTACTCTTTTTTTTGTATCAATGTCTGTTTTGTTGTGCAGAGACTTCATTGACTCAAGCTTTCTGACAAGCTCCTCCATCGACATTTGTTCCAAATCCTTTCTCAATTCAATGTTCTCTGGAACCTCTGCAAAAGAATATCCTTTTGTTACAGCTTCTATGTACAATCCACTTCCTCCACAAAGAATCGGCATTTTTCCTCTCTCACGGATATCCTTGTAAACCCTCAAAAAATCCTGCTGATATCTAAAGAGATTATACTTTTCGCCGGCATCTACAATATCAATAAGATGATATGGAACCCTTATGCCATTAACCTCGTAATCGGCAAGGTCTTTACCGGTACCTATATCCATACCTCTATACACCTGTCTGGAGTCGGCAGAAATAATCTCTCCTCCTATCCCAAGTGCAAGATTGACCGCATATTTAGTTTTGCCGGAAGCTGTTGGACCTAATACACATATCAAATCTTCGTTCATTTGGCAAATTTACATTATTTTTGCACTCCCATGCCAAAAGCTAAAAGCAAAATAGAGATTAAAAACAAGAAGGCTTCTTTTGAATACGAATTCATTGAGGTCTTCACAGCAGGAATAGTACTTACCGGTACCGAAATTAAATCGATCCGTGCAGGTAAAGCCTCACTGGCAGATTCTTATTGCTATTTTGCAGGTAAAGAGCTGTATGTCAAAAATATGCATATTGCAGACTATTGGTGGGGTTCTTTTAACAAACATGATCCAAAACGAGACAGAAAACTACTTCTGACAAGTAAAGAGCTACGCAGGCTATATAGGGCAACCAGAGAAAAAGGAATGACAATTGTTGCCACACGACTCTTTATATCAGAAAGAGGTTATGCCAAACTAAACATTGCACTTGCAAAAGGTAAAAAAGAATATGACAAGCGTCAGGCGATCAAGGAAAAAGATCTTAGACGCGAACAGGAAAGCGGTTAGACTATTTTACTTGTTTTGATGCCGGCTTCTTTTTTTGCTGCAGCTCAATCATTGCTGGTTTACCTTTCTTTACGCTGTAAATAACAAGAATAACTCCCGTAATAATAAACGGCAGACTCAGCAATTGCCCCATATTGAGAGGCATTCCCTGTTCAAAGGCAACTTGAGGTTCCTTGACATATTCTATTAAAAAGCGGGCAGTAAAAAGCAAAATGAGGAAAACGCCGAAAAGAGTACCTCTTTTGAGTTTTGGGAGCCACTTTCTGTACATGTGCATCAAAATAAGAAAAATTATCAAGTAAGCAATAGATTCATAAAGTTGAGTCGGATGTTTAGGAACGGTCTCCCCTCTGAGTGTAAAAATAAAGCCCCAAGGAAGATTGGTAGGATTACCATAAATCTCTGAGTTCATAAGGTTGCCCAGCCTTATAAGAGAGCCTGCAAGAGATGTTGCAATCCCAAGCCTGTCCATGAGCCAGAGAAAATCAAAATGATATTTCTTGCCGTATTTGGCAACAAACCACCACATTGTTAACAAGATTCCTATTGCACCGCCATGACTTGCGAGTCCACCATTCCATATTTTGAGTATCTCTATCGGATTCGCAAGATAGTAATCAGGTTCGTAAAAAAGGCAGTGTCCCAATCGGGCACCTACAACAGCGGCAAACAAAAGCGCATAAAGAAGCTTGTCCAATATGTCTACTGAAATACCCTCACGTTTAAAGAATTTAACAAAAAGATAGAAACCTATGATAAACCCAGATACAAACAAAATACTGTAATACCTGATATGTACTGAACCTATAGAGAAAATGTCAGGAGAAGGTCCCCATGTTATAAAGAGAGGTGAAATCATCTTATATCTTTAGTTTTTCAATAGTTCATTATGATTGCCAAGTTCATCTATTAAGTCTGACAAAAACACTCAATGGTAAGTTTTTGCCAAATCTGTCTCTAAGAAACAACTCTCCATACTCAAGCTTCTTACCACTAAACTCATCCGGCGACTTCCCATTCAAAAAGGCACTTCTGACAAGAGTGTCGGCAAGCACAGCAGAGTAGCCGTTCGAATACAAATTAAGTACCAAAAAACTTCTCTCGGGAGCAAGTATCTTAGCAACGCCCGTAAGGAGTTCAAAGAGATGTTCATCCAGTTTCCATCGCTCCCCGCTCGGTCCATGGCCATATGCCGGAGGATCCATAATTATACCCTGATACAGGTTACCCCTTTTGGATTCACGCTTGACAAAACTCAAGGCATCTTCAATTACCCATCTTATATTATCTAGTGAACTGAGTTCCATATTTGCTCTTGACCAGGTAACTACCTGTTTCACCGAATCCAGGTGAGTAACGTCAGCCCCTGCTGCTCTGGCAGTCAGAGATGCTGCTCCTGTATATGCAAATAAATTAAGAACTTTGGGCTTTATGCCATCTGACTTGTCAACCAGCTGTTTTGTGGCATTAAATATATAATCCCAATTAGGTGCCTGTTCCGGAAATACCCCTACATGCTTGAATGATGTAAGTCCCAATCTAAGTCTAAATGACAATTCCGATTTATTGTATGAAATCAGCCACTGTTCATCCATTTTTTTGAGAGTGTGCCATGTTCCGGAATCCTCTTTCCCAGATTTGCCAAATCCGGCACCTGTTGTAAATTTGGTATGAGCCATATTCATCCACTCCCTGTCAGATAAAGATGGCTTCCAAAGAGCTTTAGGTTCCGGACGGATTAAAACATATCTGCCAAAACGCTCAAGTTTCTGAAAATCACCAGAATCTATAAGTTCATAATCCTTCCATTCCGAGGGAGACTCTAACAACATTACAATAAAACTTAAAATATGTAATTAATGGCGCCTAAGGTAACACTTTTTCTAATATTATTTCTAAATTCGCTACGATATAAGAGTGATAACGAAATACTTTTTCAAATGCAAAAGATTGATAATTACAATTTTAAAGGCAAGAGAGCAATAGTCCGCGTTGACTTTAATGTTCCTCTTAACGAACAATTCCAAATCACAGACGACACCCGTATTCGTGCTGCAATTCCTACACTTAAAAAAGTACTTGACGAAGGTGGTTCTCTGATAATAATGTCACATCTCGGCAGACCAAAAGGACCAACTGACAAATATTCATTAAAGCATATTATTCCTGCAATAGAAGAAAAAATTGGCACAAAGATTAAGTTTGCACCTGACTGTATGGGCCCGGAAGCAGAAGAACTTTCCAAAAACCTGAAGCCTGGAGAGGTACTCCTCCTCGAAAATCTTCGTTTCTATGCAGAAGAAGAAGGGAAGCCTCGTGGATTGGCCGAAAATGCTTCTGAAGAAGAAAAAAAAGCAGCAAAGGCGGAAATTAAAAAAAAGCAGGAAGAGTTCACAAAGAGGCTTGCATCATATGCAGACTGTTACATAAACGACGCTTTTGGCACAGCACACAGGGCACATGCATCCACAGCCCTTATAGCTAAATATTTTCCTAATGACAAAATGTTTGGTTACTTAATGGAGAAAGAGATTGAGGCCATTGACAAAGTTCTCAAATCTCCTGTGCACCCGGTTACAGCTATCTTGGGAGGTGCAAAGGTGTCCACCAAAATCGGCATAATCGAAAAACTGTTTGATGTAGTTGACAACATGATAATCGCTGGAGGAATGATCTATACTTTCGTCAAAGCACAAGGAGGTAAAATAGGTAATTCACTGTGCGAAGATGACCAACTTGATCTTGCAAAATCTCTTATCGAAAAAGCCAAAGTTAAAAACGTAAAGCTGCACTATTTAGGAGAAGTTATAGCTGCAGACAGTTTTAGCAATGAAGCCAACATTAGAATCTGCCCATGTGACCAGATTCCTGATGGCTGGATGGGTATGGATGCAGCAGAATCTACAGTTAAAGAGTGGGAGAAGATTATTCTCTCGTCCAAAACCGTTCTCTGGAATGGACCAGTCGGTGTTTTTGAAATGGAAAAGTTCTCTTCTGGCACCAAAAGAGTTGCTACAATTCTCGCTGAAGCCACAAAAAGCGGTGTTTTCACACTAATAGGCGGAGGAGACTCCGTGGCAGCAGTTACCCAAATGGGGTTTGCAGATAAGGTAAGTTATGTTTCCACAGGTGGCGGAGCAATGCTTGAATACCTCGAAGGGATTGAGCTTCCCGGCATCAAGGCAATAACATCTTCGGATGAATAACAATAACTCCAAGTTTTACAAGCTGGCTGTTTTAGCTTTTCTTGCAATACTTCTTGCATATTCCAATCATTTTTCCAACAGTTTCCATTTTGACGACGACCACACAATAGTCAATAATCCGGCTATCAGGGATATAAATGTTTATAAATTCTTTACAGATGGCAAAACTATAAGCACTCTCCCCACAAATCAGTCTTATCGTCCTTTTCTTACTCTGGAAAATGCCATCGATCTCAAGCTGTCTAAAGGTGGAGGAACAGAAGCATTTCATATTCACATCTTTATAATATTCATCCTTGTCTGTATCTTGATTTTTGTTTTTGTCAAAGATCTTCTTTACAAAATTGATTTTCAGGGCAAGAAAGAAAACTGGGCGCTTCTTGCCGCCACAATGTTTGGGCTTCTTTGTGCAAATGCAGAGACTGTTAACTATATTTTCCAAAGAGCGGAGATTGATGCTGCACTGTTTGTTTTGGCAGGTATGGTCGCTTTTACCAAAGGCGGGTTTTGGCGTAAATACCAACTTTACCTCATATTTCCTCTTATTGGATTTTTTGCCAAGGAGATGGCATTCGTATTTGCGCCATTGCTACTGCTCTATCTTCTAATATTCGAAGAGAATATGGATCTGCTCCATTTCTACAGATCCGAAGAGATTAAAAAATTAATTCGATCATTAAAGACAGCTCTTCCGGCTATTTTGCTTACAATAGCCTATTTTATCTTTTACAAAATAATGATACCTGAGACCTGGACTACTGGCGGAGACAATGTGAGCGTTTATAAATATATGATTACTCAGCCGCTGGTTATCTGTCATTATATTGTTACATATTTCATCCCTTACAATCTCTCTGCCGACACAGACTGGACAGTCTTTAATTCTATTGCAGACTACCGTGCCATTACCGGAATTGTCCTTTTGATCGGGATTTTGTATTTGGCGTTGAAAAGTTCAAAAAATAAAAATACTCGTCTTTTTTCATTTGGGCTACTCTGGTTTCTTATCTCGCTCATCCCGACTTCTTCTGTTTTGCCTTACTCTGAAGTATTAAACGATCACCGATGTTTTATTCCATACATTGGATTGACAATTGCTGCTTTGTCTGGGTTTAAATATCTATTTGACAAATATTTTCCTAATGCACTTTATAACAGGAGTAGCAAAAGAATTGTCGTTTTGATTGTTATTATATTTCTGACAGGTAATGCTTTCGGCGTACATCAGCGAAATAAGGTGTGGCACGATGATCTTTCCCTCTGGAAAGATGTCACTGAAAAGAGCCCTTTAAATGCCCGCGGATGGATGAATTATGGTGTTGCCCTAATGAAAAACGGCGAATATGAACAAGCCGAGATGAAATTTCTGAAGGCTGCCTCGCTAAATCCTGTCTATGCATTCATTTACATCAATCTAGGTATTGTCAACGATTATATGGGCAAAACAGAATTGGCTGAATCATACTTCAAAAGAGCTATTGAATGCAAAAATTTCGAACATGTCTCTTGGTATTATTATGGTCATTTTCTCCTAAGTAAAGAGAGATTGGCAGAGGCTGAAAATGCTCTGCTTAACTCACTGAAAATAGTTCCGGACTATTACAGTGCAAGAGTAGATTTGATGCAAATCTATTTAAAACTTCAAGATTGGGATAAATTAAAGAGAGAGACAGAGATGATGCAGAGAGATTACCCTAATGATCCTTTTACAATGATATTTGCGGAATTATTAAAAAGTAAACAAGTGACAAAATGATCAATAAACTATCGATAGTGATACCTGCCTATAATGAAGGAACAACCATTCATTTGATACTTGACAAAATTAAAGATGTATCATTAATCAATAACATAAATAAAGAAATAATCATCATAAATGACTGCTCTACTGATAATACAGAAGAAGCTGTGAAACTTTACATGAAGTTAAATCCCGAAATGGATATTCGATACCACCGACATACAAAAAACATGGGGAAGGGAGCGGCATTGCATACAGGCATTGCTTTGGCCTCAGGAGAATATACAATTATCCAGGATGCTGATCTGGAATACGACCCACAAGAATACAATGATTTACTCAAACCTGTGGCTAAAGGAGTAGCCGATGTAGTATATGGTTCAAGATTTATGGGAGGCAATCCTCATAGAGTGCTTTTCTTTTGGCATACAATAGGGAACAAATTTTTGACATTTATGTCTAATATGCTCACCAATCTTAACTTGACTGATATGGAAACTTGTTATAAACTTGTTGACACCAAAATACTTCAGTCTTTGAAACTAAAAGAAAACCGATTTGGGTTCGAACCAGAAGTTACAGGCAAACTTGCCAGAATTCCGGGAATCCGTATCTACGAAGTAGGTATCTCCTATTATGGCAGAACATACCGTGAAGGTAAAAAAATTGGATGGAAGGACGGATTCAGAGCTTTATACTGTATTTTTAAGTACAGAGGATATCATAAAGGATAATCCTCTTTTTTTATTACAATTTATTACAACATTAACCGTCGGGGTTTCGATTTAACAATAAATGGTTACCTTTGTGAAGATATTTAATATAATTATTAACCAAAATGAAGAAATATCATATTAAGTCAGAAGGTACAAAACGTATTGAACACGACCTTCTGGGAGATAAAGAGGTACCTGCAGAGGCATTGTATGGTGTACAAACGCTTAGATGTATAGAGAATTTCGACATCAGCAGACAGTTACTATCGGACTATCCACAATTTATTAAGGCATTCGGGATGGTAAAGATGGCAGCCGTGCTTGCAAACCACAGATTAGGCCTAATCGATACTTCTCTAAAGGATGCTATTGTGGCTGCTTGTCAGGAACTTATTGACGGAAAACATACAGAACAATTTCCTGTTGACATGATTCAGGGAGGTGCAGGAACAAGCATGAACATGAATGCTAATGAAGTAATAGCCAACAGAGCTCTTGAGATAATGGGAAAAGAAAAGGGTGACTATCAATACTGTCATCCAAATGATCATGTTAACATGGCCCAGTCTACTAATGATGCATATCCGACAGCCATGCACCTTGGCCTTTACATGGTACATTTAGATGTTAAAGCAGCTCTCGAGAAATTGATAGACTCATTTGCCGTGAAGGAGACAGAGTTTGCCAAAGTAATCAAAATGGGAAGAACACAACTTCAAGATGCGGTTCCCATGACACTCGGGCAAAGTTTCGGCGCTTTTGCATCAGCTATGAGGCACGAGCTAAAACATCTTGAAAATGCTGCCAAAGAGCTTTTAATTATTAATATGGGTGCAACGGCTATTGGCACAGGTATTACTGCAGAACCAGGCTATGCCGAGGCCTGTACGCAATTTCTAAAAGAAATCACCGGATGGAAAATAAAACTTGCCGACAATCTTATTGAAGCGACACATGATACCTCGCCGATGGTTTCATATTCATCAGCCCTGAAAATGATTGCAATAAGACTTTCAAAAATCTGCAACGATTTAAGACTTATGTCTTCAGGTCCCAGAACCGGTCTCGCTGAAATTAATCTTCCTCCAAAGCAACCTGGCTCTTCAATTATGCCTGGAAAAGTCAATCCTGTTATCCCTGAAGTTGTAAATCAGGTTTGCTTCCGCGTTATTGGCAACGATCTCACTATTACAATGGCCTCAGAGGCAGCCCAGCTTGAACTCAACGTGATGGAACCAGTTTTGGTTCACAGCCTTGTAGAATCCTCTCTTTGGCTAAAAAGAGCATTTGACACTCTGAGAGTGGAATGCATAGACGGTATTACCGCCAATGCAGACCACTGCCGTTATCTTGTTGAGCACTCCGTAGGGATTGTAACGGCCCTTAAACCTTTTATAGGATATACCAACAGCACAGAAATAGCCAAGTAGGCACTGGAAAGTGGTTGCAGCGTTTATCAGCTTGTTCTGGACAAACAATTGCTTACAAAAGAACAACTTGACAAAATCCTTGATCCAGCCAACATGATTAGACCTGTAAAGATTACATTATAGGAATTATTTTAGAAAAAAAATCCTCTATCTTTGGTAATCTGAATTAATCTACTCAGAAAAAGATGGAGATAAAATATAGTTTAGAGACTCTTTTTGAGAGGATAGGAAGATGGATATGCAAAATTATCGATCATTTCTATCCTCTTTTTAGAAAAACTATGCCTATCCAATTTTTCAGATATGGAGTTACCGGAGTTGTCAATCTTGTTTTTGACTGGATTTTGTATTTTGTCATTTACAATTTCGTTTTGCAAAAAAAAATGCTACATCTTGGTATTGTTACCCTAAGCTCTCATATAGCTGCTTTTGTCATAAAATTTCCCATAGTACTCCTTTCCGGATTTCTTCTTCAAAAGTATGTGACATTTACAGAATCCAATCTCAAGGGAAGAAGACAACTATTTAGATATCTTATTGTGTATGGAATTAATATCTTAATAAACTATTTTGGACTTAAGTTTTTTGTTGATCTTTTACATATCTTCCCGTCAATCTCTAATATGATTGTTTCAATTATAACTGTATTTGTTAGTTATTTTTTACAGAAAAAATTCACTTTCCAAATTATAAATAGCACAAAATCCTGAGTGATTAGAAATATGAAAAAATATACCTCCTATTTAATAATTGCCTCTCTTTGCCTATTTACATTCTTTGTAAATAACGGCTTCCTCTTTACTGAAATCATGGAGTCGAGAAATATTATTACTGCAAGAGAGATGGTATACGACAACCATTGGATGGTACCTACAATGAATGGAGAGATAAGACTCCAGAAACCTCCTCTCCCTACGTGGCTGGCAGCAGTTGCTGAAATGATTGCACCTGATAATATTGCAGTTCAGCGCTCAATGTCTGCACTTGCTGCCACATTTCTCGTTTTGATGCTCTATTTAATTGCGGTTGAACTAACCTCCAATAAAAGATATGGATTGATATCCACTATTTTATTGTGTACATCCTACAATATAATTATGGCGGGGAGAACGGCTAGCTGGGATATATATTGCCATGCCTTTATGACAGGTGCTATTTTGTTTTTGATCAAAGCTGTACGGAAAAATGAAGGAGGCACCGGTCTGTTTGCTATTTCAGGCTTTCTGACAGGGCTTTCATTCATGAGCAAAGGGCCTATTAGTTTATACGGTTTGTTTCTCCCATTTCTAATATCCTATTTTGTAATATATAAAAATAGTCTTAGGGGAAAATGGAAAGGTATAGCCATTTTTGTTTTGTCAGCGATAATTGTGGGTGGCTGGTGGTATCTTTATGTGTATCTATCACATCCTGAGCAATTTCTTAAGATTGTTGGCACAGAATCTCAAAACTGGACCAATTATCATACAAGACCATGGTACTACTATTATGATTTTGCATTTGAGACAGGTATATGGACGCTACTTTGTATCACATCCCTCTTCTGGGGTTATTGGAGAAAAAAAGTGAATCATCCCAAAGGTTATTCTTTTGCACTTCTCTGGATGATTCTTGTAATAGTTTGTCTTTCCATCCTGCCTGAAAAGAAAACAAGATACCTGCTGCCGATGCTGATTCCTGCAGCTATGACAATGGGATACATTTTCGACTATTGGGCATCCGCCGTCAAAGAAAAATGGAATTATAAAAAATGGATTTACTATTTAAATACTCTACCTATTGCTATAATGCCATTTATAATCCCTATTGGCATATATCTGCTTATTCTCAATGAAGGAGCTCCATTTCATGATGTTAAACTTTCAATTTTAAACTTTTCTTTTATAACTGTAGTTTCTTTAACAATCGGCATCTATATGATAAAAAAATCTATTGTAAAACCAGACCCTATGAGGTTCCTTGGCGGAATTGCAGTGCTGTTTGTTCTTGTAAGTGTTTCTTTAATGCCGTTAATTGCCGGAGCCTTTAACAATCCGGAATTTAACGGACTGGACAAGACGAGAAATATGCCTGAAGTAGCAAATCTTCAATTTTACTATGATTCGTCAAAGGAGTTGAGAATAGAACAAGTGTATGATGCCCACAGAATTATAAAACCACTAAATATCAAGGATTCTGCTGCCGTAGCATCTGCTATGCCATGTGTTATTCTCACTCATGGAATGGCAGATACATTACTCGCTCCAAATATAAAAGATCAAGTTAAAATAAAATACGTTGGTCAATTCGACGGAAATAGAGGTAGAAAAAAGAGTAAGTTTAACAAGCAAGTCCATACTTGGGATCTTTCTATCATAGAACCCAAAAACAATTAGAACTTAAGTTCATCTATTATCAGTGCCACATTTCCCTTAATTTCCGCTCCTACTCTTACAGCTCCAGGCACCATACTGACTGTTGTGACAGCCAAAGAATCAAGCGACCCGGTTATATGTACACCACTATACACCTCATAACTTTTAAGCATGGAATTAGCCTGATCTTTCAATGTTTTCAGAGTCTCCTCTAAAGGATAAGTCAACATGGGAGTTATTTTTTTGAGTATCATGCCATGTAATAACCAGTTTGCAGACTTTATAAGAGCATTCTGGGTCTTAATGTCAAATTCTGGTTCTATGATTTCAAGAGATTGTTTTTCGCTGTTATATGCAGGCTTACCTGTAAAATATATTCTTCCCTTGTATGAACCACTCAAATCTGCTACTACCACAGCTCTACCACTGCTGCTATAAAGTGAAAGATTATCGATCTTAACAATTTTGCCACTTTCTGTAAAACTTTTGCCCTGCAATTGGCTGCACGCAAATTCTGCAATTTTATCAAAAGTTACATCTGCTCCCACATTAATTGAAAATTGCTGTGGCTGTCTTTCAATATATCTGAGCGAAGGAAGCGGTACTTTATTTTTTACAACAGGCTGGGCACCAAAAACCGACTCAACTTGAGCATAAAATACAATGGTAATATTCAGCTTGTTGCCTTTGGTAGTAAATGGAGCAAGCAATATTTCCTTTGGAGTTATTCTGATCCAGAGATTATCTTCATCGCTCAGTAAATATGGTTTTTGTACCTCATCCCATAGGGCTCTTACATATTTGTCCAATGGAACGTTCTCAAAGAGAATTTTATCAACTTGCTCTGTTATAGTTTTTTGAAAATATGAAAGTGCTATATTTGCAATTGGCGTAACCGGGATACTAACTCCTATCGCTTTAACTTTGGGCTTTTCAAGCCATTCGTATCCTGCAGGAGTTGTTTTTGTAACAAGTTTCCAATTCTCATCAATACTTACCGCCGTTTTGTATACCAGTGAGATTGTCCCTGTTGCCTCATAATGATCTGAAAACGCAACGCCAAATTTCTCAACTTTCCATCCATATCTGCACCATACTTTCAATGGGACCTTATAAGTAATTTCATTGTTGTTGACAAAAAACATAAATTGACCTCCTTTCCATATCTTGACAGAAAGGTCTTCCCCTGCAAGCTTGTCTCCCTGATAAAGAAGACCATTCATGCTTGCATTAACCACACTCTCTATTTTTTTGACATCAAGTTCTATGCGAAGAGGCAGTTCTGACAATGAAGGTGCAATTTCAGAAGGTAAATAAGACTCCTGTGGCCCTTCAATCTGGGGAGTTTTACAGGATATTACCAAAAAAGATAATGCCAAAATACCGAAAAAAGGGTAGAACCTTACCCTGCCAATTTTTGCCGACATCTCTATACTGTCATAATCTCTTTCTCTTTTGCGAGTAAAATCTCGTCAACTCTCCTGTTAAAATTATCAGTATCCTTTTGAAGAATACTTTCTCCATCCTTAACAATATCTTCAGGAAGTCCGTTCTTCTGATATTTCTTAAGTAACTCAACACCATCTCTTCGAGCATTACGAATGCTTATTTTAGCATTCTCTCCTTCTTGCCTCACCTTTTTAACAAGCTCTCTGCGCCTCTCCTCTGTAAGCGGTGGAACATTTATTCTTATATGTTCTCCATTGTTTTGAGGAGTAAAACCTATATTAGCAGCCATTATTGCCTTCTCAATCAAAGGAATCATCTTTTTGTCCCATGGCTGGATAAACATAGTCTTTGCATCAGGAGCAGTAATACTTGCAACCTGGGGAATAGGTGTCATGTTACCATAATAATCTACCAAAATATTAGAGAAAATTGCAGGATTGGCTTTACCAGCCCTATAAGATTTAAGCTCTTCTTCCAAATGAAAAATTGCTTTGTTCATTTTTTCTTTAGCTGCTGCTATAACCTCTTTTTGATTATCTATATCCATAAAACAATAAATTAATTATCATCAGAAATAAGTGTACCTATATTTTCTCCATTGACAACCTTAACAAGGTTCCCTGGTATATTAACATCAAAGACCACTATTGGGATGCTGTTCTCCTTGCACAAGGTAAACGCAGTTAAGTCCATAATTTTAAGATTGTCTTCAAGAGCTTTGTTAAATGAAATAGAAGTATATTTGAAAGCATCAGGGAATTTCTCCGGGTCAGCCGAATAAACACCATCTACTCTTGTACCCTTAAGAAGTGCCTCAGCTCCAATTTCAGCCGCCCTGAGAGCAGAAGCCGTATCTGTTGTGAAAAAAGGATTACCCGTCCCGCCAGCAATAATTGATACGCCACCGCTCTCCATAAACTTTACGGCTTTATCTCTGCCGTAATATATTCCGTAAGGTTCTGCAGGGGTTGAGGTAAAAACCTCTGCAGGAGTCCCTTCGGACTTAAGTGCCATCGAAAGTGCAATACTGTTAATGATTGTTGCCAACATTCCCATTTGATCTCCCTTGACTCTGTCAAAGCCCTTTCCGACCCCTGAAAGTCCCCTGAATATATTTCCTCCCCCTATAACAATTGCTATTTCAACACCCAAAGCTACTGTATCATGTATCTCCCTGGCGTATTGAGCTAGAATATTTTCGTCTAAACCAACGCCAATCCTGCCTCCAATGCTCTCTCCACTCAGTTTCAACAGAACTCTTTTGTATTTCATTAATTATTAGGTATTAAATTATATCATTCAATCATCTGAATAGAACAAAAGTAGCTAAATATTATGAAATTAACAAGCAAGGCTATATCTTTGCCAAACAAAAAAAGATACTATTAATAATACAATTATAGCGGCATGAGCAACATATTTACGTCTTCCATCGGTAAGAAACTTATTATGAGTATCACTGGACTCTTTCTAATGCTTTTCCTTTTGGTTCATCTTTTTGCAAATTCCGCATATCTGTTTGGCCCTGAGGCTTTTGATGCCATTATAATAATTATGAGTTCGCCCGTTGTAGTTGCAATAGTTCCCGTACTTGCTGCCGGTTTTATAATTCATATTTTCTACGCTTCCTATCTTACTATCACAAACCTGATGGCGAGGGGAAAAGAGAGATATGCAGTCGCACATAAGGGGAGATCAGATTCATGGGCTTCCAAAAACATGTTTGTGCTCGGAGTTATAATTTTAGGTTTCCTTATATTCCATTTGACTCATTTTTGGGCACATATGCAGTTGAAAGATTTCACGGGCAGTGAACCGGAAAATGTAAACAATCTCATGCAACTTACATTCAGTAATATATGGATTGTTATACTTTATCTTATTTGGTTCTTTGCTATCTGGTTTCATCTGACACATGGTTTCTGGAGTGCTTTCCAAACCTTGGGTATGAACAATTCAAAATGGCTTAAAAGATGGCAGGTTATTGCTTATATCTACGCTACTTTTATTTTTCTTGGCTTCGCTACTATTGCCATAACAGCCTACTGCAAGTCAAAAGGGATATGCTGAAAAATAAAAGTTTTAAACTATCATAAGATCTCTTATTATCCCATCAGATACAAAGAACCTGTCCGGCGGGATTTTTATTTTATTTCCATCTATAATTACTTCCCCTCTCTTTAATGCATTTTCCAATTGTTGTTGAAATAAAGAATAAATCTCAGGAGGAGTCACGTCTCCGAGAACTTGAAGGTCCACTCCGACTGTTCTTCTCAAGGATAGCATTATTTTCTCATTAAATATATTCCTGGGAGATAAATTTTCATATTTAAAACACCTGTCTCCTACTTGTAAAAAAGAACAGTATTTACTCAGACTTGAACAGTTCCAGCTTCTTATCTTTCCATCAAACGAATGTGCTGACGGACCAAATCCAATATAAGGTTTATGCTCCCAATAAGAACTATTGTGCAAGGCTTCCTTTCCTGGAAGTGAAAAATTTGAAATTTCATATTGAATATAACCCGCTTTTGTGAGCATATTCTGAATAAGAGAATACTGTAATGAACAGATATCATCTGACAAAGGAACATATTCTCCACATTCATAACTTTTCCCGAGAAGAGTTCCTTTCTCGATGCCAAGCTGGTATAATGACAAGTGTTCAGGTCTTATTGAGATCAGTCGCTCAAGATTTGCCATGAGTTTTTGTTCTGTCAACAAACTAAAGCCGAACATCAGATCCACACTAATATTAGTAAAGCCACAATCTCTTGCCATAAAAAAAGCATCTATTGCTTTATGAGAATCATGACGTCTATTCATCCAAAGCAAATCCTCATCAAAAAAAGATTGAACTCCAATACTCAATCTATTTACACCAATATCTTTTAGTTGAATAAGATAATCTTTGGTCAGGTCATCAGGATTAACCTCCATAGTAAATTCTTGAATTTGAGAAAAAGTGTCAATCCCAAATTGTGCATAAGCAAACCTGACAATTTTTGACAGGTGATCATATGACAGAAGTGAGGGAGTTCCTCCTCCAATATAAATGGTTGTTGGCTTTATCTTGCAGTTTTTAAAAAAATCGCTTCTCTGTTCTATTTCACAGAGAAGCGATTCTATATATTTTTCAACTCTGTCCTTTTTGTTTCTTATAGAATAAAAATCACAATAGATACAAAATTGTGAGCAAAAGGGAATATGTATGTAAATACCTGCCAATTTGACTATTTAAGTAAAAGGTCTGCTGTGCCCAATTTGCCTTCCTCAGTATAAACATCGACATTATAAACTCCTTTTACAAAAGGTGCACTGCCCGCAAAATAGATGCAAACTTCAAGTTCTGATCCCTGGTAATCAACTTCCCTTACTGCAGAATAAATCATCTGCTCTCCACTCACATTGAATATCTGCTGGCTTCCATCGGTCATCAAAATACCATCAGGCCCTTTCACTCTGATATATATCTTTCTAGGTCCTTTTGTAGCAATATTGTTTTCTACAAGATACAGGCATGTTTTAATCTTAACTGTACGGCTGCTGCGGTCAGTCTCCTTGTTGGAAGCCGTAATCGCAACGACATTGATCCCTCTCCCCTTTAACATTGAACCTTTTTGTATCTTAAGAGCATATTCGTTGGTTGTAGTCTGAAGTTCTTCGTATTTTTGTCTGGTCTCTTTAGCTTCATCCTTTGCGGCAGCTGCTTCCTTCCTCAAACTGATATTCAAGGTATTCAGTGAATCAATTTGCATAATATAACCCCTCATAATACTTCTTAATGTTCCAAGCTCTTGCTCGTATTGACGTATTTTGGTTCTGTTGGTTGCCTCTGTCCTTTTTAGCCTGTCAATAAGTTGCTCGACCTTTTCTCTCTCTTTTGAAAGCTGAACATTGAGACTGTCATTATTTGTTGTCAGCATAGCATATTCTTCCTTCAGCTGCTCTGTCTGTTGAGTTAATTGCTCCTTTTCTACTGTCAGATCTCCTATTATCCTGCTTCTGTCTATCCATATGTATGCAAGAACTCCTATGAGCAGAAGTGCTATTACTGACAGAGCTATTACAATATTTCTAAGTGTTCTCTCTTTTTCCATAATTTTAACTTTATTAATTTTTGTAATATAAAACAAATTTAAGATTTTTATTTAGCTTTGTAGTTATAGTACATCAGTTCTTTAATTATAAAACACATATTACATATTATACTATGAAGAGCGAATTTGATTTTAAAAAGTATCTTATCAGAGTTGGTAAATATCTTATTTATTTTATAATTATTTTCTCCCTTATTATAGCAATTTTTGCTCTGGCATCAAGACAAGAAATGAGCTATTCTGCACTGTTCAGACCTGGAACAGGTGTCCAATTGTTGGTGTTCTTTATTGTAATTTCTCTGGCATACCCTCTGGTAAGTTTCATCAATAAACGTGCCTACCTCAACCACTCTTTTGCTGAAGAGAGAGATAAAATACTCAAAGTATTTGAAGACAGCAATTATATAAAAGTGGCAGAAGATGCAACCACCATTACTTTCAGACACAAATCCAAAGTAACTAGAATGTTCAGAATGTTTGAAGACACCATAGTGGTTGATTTCAGCGATAATCCTATTGTCCTGAAAGGGATGAGAAAGGATGTTTATCGCCTGGCAAAATCTATTGAGTACGCTTCTCAAGAGAATCCTGAGAAATTTTAAAAGACATATAGGTTATTGGAAGTCCCTGGGAAAGAAAAATTTCCTCATAATGAGTTTTGATATTCAGCATATTATCTTGCCTGGCGCATCCCGTACCGTAAATATCTCTGTTGCTCTCAATGATTTCATACCCTCTTTCTCTAACTATTCCAAGAGTATATTCATGCAAAAACAGGCTGTCGGTTTTTAGGTGAACAGTACCACCATTTACAAGAAATTTGGCATATTTGTCAAGAAAAATTGGTGAGGTAAGTCTTTTGTTCTCCCTTTTAATTTGAGGATCAGCAAAAGTTATCCAAACAGACGATATTTCATTCTCACCAAAAAGACTTTCAACAAACTCAATTCTACACCTGACAAAAACAACATTAACAAGGCCCTCTTTAAGTGCACTTTTTGCACCTCTCCACAATCTTGCTCCCTTAATGTCAATACCTATATAATTATTACAGGGATTTCTTCTTGCCATTTCAACAGTATATTCTCCTCTGCCGCATCCAAGCTCTAAAACTATAGGATTATCATTCCCGAAAACTTCCCGTCTCCATTTCCCTTTAAGCCGGTAATCTTTCCTGAAGACTTCGCTAAAATCTGGTTGATAAAGATTGCTAAAAGTCACATTCTCGGCAAATCTTTTCAGTTTATCCTTCCCCATAGAATTACTGTACCTTCAACTTAAACTCTTTAATTTTCCCCTCTTTTGTGCCAGGTTCTAAATAATATATGGTAAATAACCATCTGCCCGTTAGAGGAAAACTGACGTTCTTTCTATAGTGCCAAAGGATATCCCTCCAAACTCCGCTTCTTACAACAGTAGTTAAACCGTCACCCCCTTGCTGTCTAACAGGGATTTTCAAAGTATCTCTATATCTAATGCCTGAAGGAGAAAGAATCTCAAGCATAACTGGAAGAGTTTCATCTTTATATATTGCTGAAACTCTTAATGAAAAATCAATATTAAACGATTTCTGAGTGTTCCTGCAATTAAACTTGAACCATTGCACCGAAGGCTCATAATTATTTTTTGCACATGAACACATCAAACCTCCAAAAAAAAACAACAGTAATACTTTACTTCTGATTTTCATTATTTCTTCCAGAAGATTGTCTTTTCCTTTTTTTATAATTTAAATGATTAGCCTTTCTTTCTTCATCAAACCTCGAAATACTTCCCTCACCCGCAGCACTTTTAAATTCAGGACCGGAATCACTGTCAGGCGTAAGATTCGGGACTTTGATACCTCTTGTGTTTTGCCGCAAAACTTCCCTTACACACTCAAAAGTAAGAGGGAACATTTCTGAAATACTGTTCTCTTCATATGAAAACCACATAATCCCCTTCAAAACATCACTTTTCATCAAAAACAGCGGGCCTCCTTCTGTTTCGAGAGGAGCTTTTACGACAGGCATAGATGAATGAGCATCGATGTAAACTGCCGCCTCGTAATTTATGCAACACTTGAGTTTACTGCACTGTCCGGCAAGTTTTTGCGGATTAAGTGAGAGATCCTGACATCTGGCAGCTTGTGTGGTAATCGATTTAAAATCGTTAATAAATCTCGAACAGCAGAGTTCCTGGCCGCAAACACCTATTCCCCCAATATGTCCAGCCTCCTGTCTGGCACCTATCTGACGCATCTCAATCCTGATTTTAAACTCCTCTGCAAATAACTTTATCAACTGCCGAAAATCTACCCTTTCATCTGCTATATAATAAAAAATAGCTTTAGTACCATCACCTTGAAATTCAACATCTCCTATCTTCATGTTCAAGCCCAGTGAAGCAGCAATCTGCCGCGCTCTAATCATTGTTTTATGCTCCCTCGATATAGCATCCTGCCATCTTTCAATATCAACTCCACTCGATTTCCTGTATATTTTTTTGAATTCAAAGTGATCAATGTCAATATTGTTGCGCTTAAGTTGTATCAGCACCACGGGACCTGCAAGAGTAACAATGCCCACATCATGGCCATTTGTTGTCTCTACTGTAACTATATCACCTACATCAATTTGCTGATCTGATGCATTCCTGAAATAAGATTTCCTGGTATTTTTGAAACGCACTTCAAATATATCCTTTGACTTTTCATCTGAAATTCCTTGTAACCAATCAAAAACACTCAACTTGCAACAGTTATTGTCGTACTTAACATTTAAAGTATCGTCGGAATCCTTCCAAATCTTACATCCCCTGGAACAATCATTTATAATTTCCTGATCTTTCATAATGGCTACAAAGATAAAAAAAAGCGATTACTCATGTCCGCAAAAATATATTTTGCATTAACATTTCTTTCTATGTCCTGTAAAGCATTATTCAGAATTTCATAAGCTTTGATATAAAAAGAAGGGCTGATTCTCTTCGATAAACTAACGACATTTTCTCTTCTTCTGACAGGAGTATTTGAAATATCAAACAAACCAAGACTTGTCATATACAACTCTCTTAAAAATTCAAGAGCATAATGACAGAAACTCTTTTGTTTCTCTCTATTCATCGTTGACAGTCTTTCCCAAAGGGAAATAACTTCAGGCATGTCTTTACTACAGCAGGCTGAAAGTAGTTTTACCACAATCTCGTGATCTTCAACAGTCTCTCTATCTGAATTAATTATCTCTCTGGCCTTGCTCAAGCTACCTCCTGATATCCTTGCCCAAAAGAAAGCCTCTTCTTCAGCTATTTTGAACTCTTCCGCCAATCTTTGCGCCATCACCTCTCTCTCTATAGGCATCAAGTTAATAATCTGGCATCTAGACACAATAGTAGGGATAATTCTCTCCGGAGAGTGAGAAATCATAAAAAAATATGTTCCGGCAGGAGGTTCTTCAATTAATTTAAGAAGCTTATTGGCTGCTTCCTGGTTCATTCTTTCAGGTAACCAGATAATTACATATTTGTCACCTCCTTCAAACGAACGAAAACTCAACTTTTTCAAAATCTGAGCAGCTTCATTGACTCCAATTATTCCCTGTTTGTTTTCTATTCCAATCAAATCATACCATTCCTGCTCAGTAATATATGGATTGTCAGATATTGCTCGTCTCCAATCATCTAAAAAAAGATCAGTCACGGGTTTTTTATCAGCTGTAATCTTTTTTGTGGAATTGACAGGAACAGCAAAGTGGAGATCCGGATGAATCATCTTTTGTATCTTATTGCACGTTGGACATGTGCCACATGAGTCTTTCGCACTCTTGTTGAGACATAAATTATACTGAACAAAAGCAAGAACAGTTGAAAGCGCTCCGTAGCCCTGTTCTTCACATAAAAGCATTGCATGACTCATTCTCCCTTCCTTAGAGAGTTTTATCAGTTTCTGCTTCAAGCTAGTTTGTCCGACTACATCAGAAAATTTCATTGCCTATTTGAAAAAATCAACCAAAAATAATCATTTCACAGTTTCTGCAGTCAAACCCTTTCCTAACTCATTGTCAAAAATAATGGTATTAAGAGTTAAATAGACCTTTGAGCCTGCAATATAGAGAGCATCGGCACCACAGTCTATTGCTGCAATGCCGATGTCTTTGTTTCCTGCAGGTGCAAGAAGCTCCAATGTAGTTACTTGCACTTAAGAACTGTATTAATCTTATATTCTACGGCAACTTTGTATTTTGGATCTGAAACAATTTGTTTGTAGTAGCCACAGGCCTTGGCAATATTACCTTTAGCCTCATAAGCCGCTGCAATATTGTATATAATCGCATTCTTATTTTTAATATCATTGCTTTGAGCAATATATGCTTCGAGAGCAGGGATCGCGTCATCGTATTTCTTAAGTTGCATAGCACTTAAACCAATAATCTGATTCCCCTGAACTGTCTCATAATACTGATTTGCCTTTTTTGCCATAGCAAGAGCCTCTGAGTTGTTTTTGTCAGAAAAAGCAGCCGCAGCTTTCTTGAGATAAATATTTGAAAGCATTTTTGGTGAGTCTTGCTTGTCGCCCAGTTCGATTGCCTTTAAATAGGCAGCAATTGCCGCATCTTCATTATTTAGTTTGGAATGGGCCATGCCCAACCTCAAATATACATCAGGATTGTTTGGAGTATAAGTCAACATTTTATTATACCCGGCAATCGCCTCATTGAAAAGACCAAGATTCAAGTTGTCATCCGCACCGGCCATAACAAGTTGCGGAATTAGTTCATTAGCCTCTTTCTCAACATCCGGATTATTGTATTTCTTAGCAGTTTCTATAGCTTTATCCAACTGTGCCAAAGCATTGTCAAAATTTTTGTTAACTGCAAGCTCTTTGCCATATCTCAAATGAATCTGAGGCAGTATTTCCTTACACTGTTTAAATGCAGATGCCCCATCTTCGTCAAGTTCACCGATTGCCTCAAACATCTTAATCGCCTTATTAAACGACTCAATGGCTGAAGCATAGTTGTTTGACGCAAGAGCAGTCGCTCCTGCATTGTAAGTTTCAATTGCTGCGGCTATGTCTTGTCCATAAACAAAAGTAAAAGATAAGAGAGAGAGCATGCAAGTCGATAAAATGGTCACAATTTTTTTCATATTACGCCTTTATTTAGATAAAACAGAAAATCGCTATCCTTACAAAAATAATAAAAAGAATAAATGATACAAAATAATATTTATATTTGTCTATATTATACTGTATTAAAAATAATTAACTTTCATGAAAAAGATTTTTACCCTTGCGGTAACTTTGGTAATGGCATTTCTGGCTTCGGCACAAATGCCTCAAACGCTGCCCCTGGACCCTAAGGTCAAAACAGGTAAACTTGACAACGGACTGACTTATTATGTTGTCAAAAACTCCGAACCTAAAGGCCAGGCAGATTTCTACATAGTTCAAAAAGTCGGATCAATCCTCGAAGAAGAAAATCAGAGAGGTCTTGCCCATTTTTTGGAACATATGGCCTTCAATGGTTCGAAAAATTTCCCCGGAAACAGCATCATTTCTTACCTTGAAAAAATAGGTGTTAAGTTTGGCGCAAATCTCAATGCCTACACTTCAATCGACCAGACAGTTTATCATATTGCCAACGTTCCTCTTAAAAGAGATGGCATTATTGATTCCTGTCTTTTAATTTTGCACGACTGGTCATGTGGAATAGCTCTTATGGACAAAGACATTGACGACGAAAGGGGTGTTATTCGTGAAGAGCTCAGAACAAGCAGTAATGCTTCTATGAGAATGCTCGAGAAAGTCCTTCCTGACATTTACCCCGGTAACAGATATGGTGAAAGACTGCCAATAGGACTTCTTGATGTGATCAATAACTTCACTTATCAGGAAATTCGTGATTACTACAACAAGTGGTATCGCCCAGATCTCCAGGGAATAATAGTTGTGGGAGACATCGACCCAGTAACAGTTGAAAATAAAATTAAATCACTCTTCGGTTCTATCCCTAAAAGGGAAAATCCGGCAGAAAGAATTCAATTCCCGGTTGAAGACAACAAGGAGCCAATTGCTGCAATAGCAAGTGACCCGGAATCAAAATCAACCGAGTTTTATCTAATGTATAAACATGATGTAGTGCCGGTTGAACTGCGGCCAACAGTTGCACAAACAGTCATTGACTACATGAACAATATGGTCTGCTCAATGCTCAATTCTCGCCTTTCAGAGTTAGTTCAAAAATCCGATCCTCCTTTTGTTGGAGCAGATGCAAGTTATGGAGATTTCTTCGTTTCTCAGACCAAAAAGGCTTTCACACTAAGTGTTGAAGCTCGTGAAGGAGAATTGGAAAGGGGTGCAAGAACAATTATTAACGAGGCTGAAAGGATGAGACAGTTTGGTTTTACTGCTTCAGAGTATGAGAGAGCAAAAGCAAATTATATGAGCAGGCTGGAGAGACTTTATAAAGAGCGTGAAAATCAGAAGAATGATTACTATGTTCAAAATTTAGTCAACCATTTTCTTACTGGAGAAGCTTTGCCAGGAATTGAGATGGAGTATACTTTGATGCAGCAGATAGCACCTGCTATTACTGTTGATCAGATAAATACATATGCAAAATCACTACCTACAAGAGAAAATGTTGTAATGCTGGTAATGATGCCTCAGAAAGAAGGGATAAAAGTGCCAACTAAAGAAGAAATTCTCTCTCTTTATGAAAGTGCTCTCAATGACAAGCTTGAACCATATACAGAGACTGTTTCCAATGAGCCTCTTGTTGCTGTAACTCCAAAAGCAGGAAAAGTTGTTAAGGAAACCCGCGAACCGATCACTGATGCCCTTGTTTGGACACTTTCCAATGGAGCTACTGTGGTAATCAAAAAAACTGATTTCAAAGAAGATCAGATTTTGTTCACTGCCACAAGCCGTGGAGGATTTTCACTGACTAATCCCGAAGATGTAGTAATTACAAAAGTCCTTGATGATATAGCAACTTTAGGAGGACTTGGAAAATTCAGTGCAATAGATTTAAAGAAGAATCTTGCAGGTAAAAATGTATCTATCAACCCTTCTATTGGAATAAATAACGAACAGCTGAGTGGATCTTCTTCTCCAAAGGATCTAGAAACATTCATGCAATTAATTTATCTTTCATATACCGACGTCAGAAAAGATGATGAAGCTTTCGATTCATTTATTACACGAATGAGAGCTCAGTTGGTTAATATGGAATCTCTTCCTATGATTGCTTTCCAAGATTCTCTCTCCAAGACTCTCTTCAATAACAACCCATACGTAAACAGGTTAACATCAAAGATGTTAGACCAGATTAATTATGACAGAGCCTTACAGATTATCAAAGAGCGTTTTGCAAATGCCGCTGATTTTACCTTTGTATTTGTTGGTAACATCGATCCTGCCACAGTTAAACCACTGGTTGAAACATACATTGGATCTTTGCCTGCAAACAAGGCCAAAAAAGAAGACTGGAAGAACCTGAACAATGTCCCTGTTAGGGGAGTCATTTCAAAACAATTTGACAAAGAGATGCAGACTCCTAAATCAACTGTCTACAAGATCTACTCAGGCAAGATACCATATACTGTTGAAAACAAAATTATGGCAGACATTACCAAACAAATCTTCGATCAGGTATTTACCAGGACCATTAGGGAAGATGAAGGTGGTACTTATGGCGTTGGTGTAAGCATGAGTGTTACATATTATCCCGAAGATTACTTTGTGTTTCTCTATGGCTTTGATACAGACGTAGCCATCAAAGACAGACTAATTGCAAGAGCACAGAAAGAGATAGAAAATGTTATGAAGAACGGCGTCGAAAAGACAGATTTTGCCAAGGTAATTGAGTATATGCAGAAAAATTATACTCAAAATCTCAGAGAAAATAATTATTGGCTCTCTGTTCTTACAAACCGCTATTTCTTAGGCAAGGATATGCACTCAACTTATGAGGCAACTCTCAAAAGCATGACTCCTGAGAAGATTGATAACTTCATCAAGACTGCACTTACACAAGGAAATGAAGTCGAGATAATAATGAATGGTTTTAAGAAATAGTATGAATTATTCTCCGATTATTGCTATTGAGAATATACTTGTTTCACCAAAAATCATAACAGAATATTTTTGCTGTGATTATTCCAAATGCCACGGAGCTTGTTGTATAATTGGCGATAGTGGAGCTCCACTTGAAAAGAACGAGTGTAGTATTCTTGCCGGAGAATTTCAACAATTTTCAAAATACCTGACTGTGGAAGGGATCCGCTCTGTTAAGGAGCAGGGTCCCTTTGTTATTGATGCTGACGGAGATGCTGTTACCCCATTGGTAAATGGAGAAGAGTGTGCGTACAGTTGGTTTGACAAAGACAACAACTGTTTGTGTGGTATTGAAAAAGCTTTTGATGCACAATGCTGCTCCATGAAAAAACCCATATCCTGCTGGCTTTATCCTATAAGAGTGTCAAAACTGTCCAATGGTATGACTGCCTTAAATCTACATGAGTGGTACCTTTGTATGGATGCCTTCGTTAAAGGGAAAAGAGAAGGAATCCCTGTCTATAAGTTTTTAAGAGACCCTCTTATTTTTGCATTTGGCAAAGATTTTTATAAGCAACTTGAAGAAGCAGCTTTGAGATTATTTTAGTAAAGCCTTTCCCCGACATATTTGGCAAGCGTTACAAGATCTCTTTTATAAGAAGATTCCTCAAGAAAAGAAAGTGCTTTTTCTGCTCTCTGACAGTATTTTAACAGTTCCTGTTGAGCTAAATAGATTCCCGAGTATTTCTCAACAATTCTAAATGCCTCCTGAACAAGTCTATTATCATTAGTTTTCCTGTCTCTCAACATACGCTTCAATCTGATCTTTTCATCCTCAGCTGCTAAATCAAGAGCCGAAATCAACGGCAATGTGAGCTTTCTTTCAACAATATCCCCGCCTGTGGGTTTTCCTGTATTCAAAGAGGGCATATAATCAAAAATGTCATCCCTGATTTGGAAAGCTATCCCAAGATTTTCCGCAAACATTTCCATATTCATCAGCACCTCCTCCTTATCACAAACAGTAGCCACTGAACTTTTGACAGCTCCTATAAAAAGGCTTGCTGTTTTACTGTAAATAATGTTAAAGTAGTCGGATTTGCTCGTATCGAGAGAACTTGCCTTCTGCATCTGAAACAACTCCCCTTCAGACAAGTTGACAACGGCATTGGTATAAAATTCCATAATTTGGCGATCAAAAAGATTTACCAAAATAGTCATTGCCTTTGAAAGCCAGTAATCACCCGTTAAAACTGAAGCTGCAGGAGTATATTCTGCTTGAACAGTCTTTACACCTCTTCTCCTGTCAGACTTGTCGGCAACATCATCATGAAGCAGCGTTGCTGTATGTATCAGTTCAGCTACTGCTACGCATGAAATTGTCCTGTCATTTACTGTACCTCCACAAGCTTTAGCCGAAAGAATACCTAAAATTGGTCTTAATTGCTTGCCGCTGTTTTGGAGTTGATAAGTATTAATGGCATTCAGCAAGGAACTTCTGCTGTTTAGGCTATCCTCCATAAGTGCCCTGTATCTGTGAAATTCTTCACCGATATCACTTATAATATCGAAACTCTCCATTTTATATTTTTAACAAAGAGACATGTAACTATACTCATTATAATCCAACAAATAAGCCGCCTTCAGTAATGCTGAGGCGGCCACTTGAAAAAACTTCTTTTCGAATGCATGTTAATAATCAGAACAGGAAAGCGATAGAAAGTTGAAATCCCTGAAGAGTCGCGTCTTTATAAGTTTCTGACTGATCCCATTCATCTCCTGCATTTTCTATCTTTCCAAGGCCCCAATTATACTTACCCATAATCTGGAGCTTCCAGATATCGATACCTACTCCTACTCCGACTCCATAGTCAAACCTGTTTATTTCATCTACAGGCTGATCCTCAAGCCTGACATTATTGTCAATCATATAGGAGACAAATGGGCTTGCAACTATAAATGGCCTGAAAAAAAGCATGTCAGTTCCTAATTGGATGTTGACAGGAAGAGTAAGATAATCTAGATTAATCTCATTTCCATTGTCAGAGGCAGATTTAACTGTAGAGTACAAAAGCTCAGGCTGAATGGCTAAACCAATAACGGGAATTTTAATCTGAAGAGCTACTCCTAATTGATAGCCGGTTTGATTCTTCCAAGTTTTCTCTACATCCGAAGAGAGATTGGAGATGTTTGTAAAGTTAAGCCCTCCCTTAATCCCAAATCTGGTCTGCGAATAAGACAGTGTGCTAAATAACAGCACACTTATCAACAGCACAAATACCTTTTTCATGTAAAATTTACATCAATGCATTTAGTTTAGCAACTATTGCTGATTTGGTGGTTGCTCCAACAATTTTATCCTTTACCTCACCATTTTTGAAAAACAGAATAGTCGGAATATTGCGAATCCCATATTTCAATGGTACATCAGAACTAGAATCTACATCACATTTAGTAATAACCGCCTTTCCCTCGTATTCGGCAGCAAGTTCGTCGACAATAGGTGAAACCATACGGCATGGTCCACACCATGTTGCCCAAAAATCTACCAATACGGGTTTGTCTGAGTTAATAACTATTTGATTGAAGTTAGAATCATTGACTGCTATTGCCATAATTAAATTTTTATTAAACCGACGCTAATTTATAACATTGGAATAACTTATCCAAAGAAAATATTACCATGCCTGTTGTGCTTCCCAAACAAAAGTTCTTAACCCTTGCTTTTCAGCTCTATCATCAAGTGACTTGAGTTGCTTAATAAGCTCAGGCAATTTGTCGTCATCTATTATTGTAATTGTTACCATATTTTTTGAAGGCCATGCATGAGTAGAATAATGTGGCTCACCATCTTTGCTGCCACGACCCTGAACATCTTCCCACTTGGTAAAGCCTCTAATGTTGCACTTGTCCAAAATTCCCTGTACTTCGGCATTGTGAGCCTGATTGTACGCTATCATTACTGCTTTCATATTAATTATCAATTATAGATAAATCTTCCGCAAATTTCTTTCTCTTTCTCTTCATATCACCAAAATGGAACGAAGTATAGATACATGGTATTACAATAAGGGTTAAAATAGTAGAAATAGTCAAACCTCCAATGATGGCTATTCCCATTGGTTGCCATATTTCAGAACCTTCTCCTATACCAATTGCCATAGGTATCATACCAAGAATTGTGGTTGTTGTGGTCATTAAAACAGGTCTTAAACGAGATCTGCCACCGCTGACAACTGCCCTTCTGACAGACGCTCCTCTCTCTTTGTTCAGATTAATATAGTCGATAAGTACTATACCATTCTTAACTACTATTCCAACAAGCATTACAGAACCTATAAGTGCAATAATACTTAGAGATGTACCTGTCATCCAAAGTGCAAGAAATACTCCTGTAAATGCAAACGGAAGAGAGAACATGATAATAAATGGATCTCTAAAAGATTCAAATTGAGCTGCCATTACTATATAAACAAGCATTATAACCAATGCAAGTAAAGTGTACAAGTCGTTGAATGACTCCTGCTGATCTTCTACAGATCCAGAAATTTCTGCTGTAATCTGAGGTGGATAGTTAATTTTCGCAAGTTGAGCCTTCATATCCTTTGCAATATCACCTAAAGGACGATTGTAAATTGAACCCGAAACTTTAATAACTCTCTCTCTGTCGAGATGCTCTATTGAAGGCGGAGCGAATCCCTCTCGGACGTCAGCAACTTCAGAAAGTCTTATACCCTTACCTTGGGAATTGTAAATCAAAATATTTTTGATATCATCTATCTCCGACCGATATTTCTTGGAGTTAAGTACAGTAATGTCATATTCATCACCCTCTTCCCTCAAGGTCGAAGCAGTAAAACCATTTATTCTGTTTCTAACAACAGTCGCTGCTGATGTCATCGTTAATCCATTCATGGCTAACTTCTCCCGATCAAAAATGACTTTTAATTGAGGTGAATAGTCCTCTCGACTAAGCTGAATATCTCTCAAACCTGCAGTATTCTCCATTATCTGTTTTATCTGATTGGCTGTTGCCTCAGCATCGGTCATATTGTACCCTATAACATCTACTTCAAATGTTGAGCTTCCCATACCCACTGCAGATGAAAAACGTCCTCCTCCAGGTGACACTGTAGATTTGTAGACTTCAGGAATATTAGCAAGATCCTGCCTCATTTCATCAGATATCTCAAAAATACTTCTCTCTCTCTCGGTAGCGTCAGAAAGTCTGATGGTATATGATATAAGATTAGTCCCAGAAGCGGTCATAGAAGAGAAAATATTTGAACCATCTGAAGGTCCGTATGTTGATTGAATAACCTCGATTTCAGGATATTTTTCTTTCCACAACTGGTACAAATAATCATTCATGACTTTTGTCTGCTCTACTCTTGTACCTACAGGAAGTTCAACTGTCACACCAATTCTTCCATTGTCTGTATCAGGGAAAAAGTCTGTACCTACAACTTTCAAAAGAAAGAGGCTTCCAACAAACATTGCAAGAGAACTACCAATAACTAAAAATCTATTTTTCAGCGCCCATTGCAAAAATTTCTCATAACCTGAATCAAGAGCTACTAATCCCTTTTCGATTGGACCATAAACTATATTAAACCATCTGCTTCTGCCAGGATCTTCCTTAAGCATTTTCGCACAAAGCATAGGTGTCAGACTCAATGCCGCAATCGTTGAAACAGTTATAACAATTGTAACTGTCCATCCCAATTGTTTGAAAAGGATACCTGAAAGTCCGGAGACCATGGTTAGTGGAAAGAAGACGGCAATAATTGTGAGGGTAGATGCGATAATGGCAACAGCGACTTCATTTGTAGCATAGATCGCCGCATCTTTTGGTTTGCTGCCTCGCTCCACGTGTTTCGTGACATTCTCCAGCACAACAATCGCATCATCCACCACCATACCAATAGCTATTGACAGGGAACTTAAAGATATAATATTAAGCGTATTACCAGAAACCATCAAGTATATGAAAGCGGCGATAAGTGAGACAGGAATAGCAAGAATAATAATAAATGTCGCTCTCCATCTACCTAAAAAGAAAAGAACCACAATCATGACAAACAGACCGGCAAGTAATACTGTTTCTGTCAACGAACCTATACTCTTCTTAATAAAATCAGATGTATCCATCACGATGTCGAGATGTATGTCAGGAGGAAGTGATGACTTGATTTCAGGAAGTTTTTCATTAATTCTATTCGCTATATCAACAACATTGCCTCCTGATTGCTTTTGCACAACTATCATTGCACCTCTCTGTCCATTTATTGTAACCTCCTGAGTTCTTTCCTTAAGAGTGTCCTTTACTTCGGCAACATCTCTGACATAAATATTCCGTCCCATGTAACTGCCTACAATCAGATTTTGAATCAAGTCGCTCTCTTCAAATTCTCCATCTACTCTTACAGAATATGTCTCTGAACCAACATCTATATCACCTCCAGGTACATTTCTGTTTTCCATTGCAATGACATTGGCTAGTTTTTCATCAGGGATACCGTAAGCCTCCATTTTTTTAGGATCTGTTCTGACCTGAATCTCTCGCTGAGGAGCACCTGTAATAAAGGCGGAAGCTACACCATCAATTCTATTTAGAGGATTGGCAACTTTTTCGTCCAATATGTTGTACAATCCCTGAATGCTTCTGTCTGTTCTGGCTGATATAAAGAAAATAGGCATCATATCTGCACTGAACTTAAAAATAACCGGCTTTTCAGCCTCTTCAGGCAAATAGGTAGCTTGCATATCAATAATGGATCTCATGTCATTCACCGCCTCGTCCATGTTTGTACCATACTCAAACTCAAGTGTGATGAGTGACACATTATCTTTTGACACAGAACTTATCTTCTTCAATTTGGAGACAGTACTCAAAGATGTTTCAAGTCCCTTTGTAATATTAGTTTCTATATCTGCTGCACTTGCTCCTGAATAAGTAGTCATGACTGTAGCCATGTTCATTTCAATATCAGGAATAAGATCTATAGAAAGCCTTGAATATGAAAAAAGTCCCAATACCACAATCGCCACAAAAATGAGTGCCGTTGTGACCGGTTTCTTAACTGCACTTTCGTATAATTTCATAAGTTACTCGTTTTTATTAAGGTCAAGATTTGTATCAACAACTTTAACTTTAGCTTGATCCACAAGCCTGGTAATACCTGCTACAACCACTTTTTGACCAAGTTCCAAACCACTTTTTATCTCATAAATAGAACCAACTCGCTTGCCCACATCTACTTTTGTATATCTTACAATATCCCCATCGAGAACATATACATATTTGTCATTTGTTCCCACCTGTTTAATTACTGCCTTTTCAGGAACGACAATTCTATCTTTTGAACCAAAATC
>JAHDPK010000031.1:0-6663 GCA_018434395.1 Bacteroidales bacterium
ATACCTGATGCGATTAGAAATATAATAGTTTTTATGTTTTTCATGTCAACTGTCAATTAGAAGGTTAATTTTAACTCAGCACCAAAATAGATCCCTGGATTGACTCTAGCTCCAACAGCATTTGGCCTCGCCTTGTCTTTCATAATCGGTGTTGAATTTGTAAAGTTGTTTGCATAGAAGGAAAGTGAGGCCAGTTTGCCTATTTCTTTGGTAACTCGAATATTTGCCATAAAAAATGGGTCATAACCTTGTTTGTTAAAATAGTAACTAACATCTGTGGCTTTCCTTAACATTCCAAGTCTTGTTTTTAGATTTTGATCGGTTGTAGTGTAATAGTCACTGAATGGTCTGACATTCCCGGCAAAATCCATGTAGTAAAGGGGATCGCGATAAAGGATAACAGTATTGTTTTGATTGCTGTAATCTCCAAAAACTCTATTACCATTTGCGTCAATTGAATAAATATTTCCTTCGTCAAAAAGATTCCAAGTATTATAAACCCAGATACACTGAGTAACAAGAGATATAATCATTCTAATTGACGGGATGTGAGTGATGAGGCTGATGTTTGTAGAGAATCTCTCCCTGCCTGTACCTTTAGTCATGGCATTATCTCCGCTCCATATGGCTACATACTCAAATTTCTGAGAAGGTACTATTGGATCTGCAGAGCCAGTATAGGAATTATATTGTCCGTTATATTCATTCTCTGTCCTTATATATGAACCATTTACAATAACAGATGTGTTTATTGGGCTAATCTTACCAAAATTAATATCATATTCTATGCCCCATTTATTGGATTTGGCGCGATTGTCTGGTCTTGGATAAGACTTGTATTCAGTGTTGGTCTTATAGCCAAGCTGTTCATATACACCTTGTTCGTTTTTCACCCAAACTCTTCCATTCTCAAATTTTGGCGAGGCTGTCTGACTGGTAACAGTATTATAGTAATCATAAGTTTGAGGAACATAAAAATTGTTTGATGAAATACCATTAGTCAAACTCTCGTTAAAATATGTAATTTGAGCATCTACACCAAGAATGTTAAAGTCAATTCCAAACTCCGCATTTTTTGTCTTTGCGGGTTCGAGATTATAGGGTAGTCTCTCGTCAATTACACTTGTCTGAATAACAGCTAGAGATTCTCCGGTTGAACTATTTCTATATTGGAAAAGGCAGTTGTCAAGGTAACTTGGTGCGGGATAAAGTATTGATATAGAAGGCAATTTTTGCATAATACCCCATCCACCACGTATTGCGAGAGATCGTATAACTCCTTCTTTTTTTCTTTTATCTATTATGTTGTATTTGGCATTAAAACGGGGATCTATTGTAGGGTCATAATCATATCCTTCTATGAACATTTTAGTCAAACGGCCACCCGCACTCAGTTCAAAGGAGGTTTTTCCGACAGGTACTGTAAGTTTTTCTTCAAGGAAGATGTTCAAGTCTGTCATGTAAGGGATATCGGAATATTCCCTCCCTCTAAAGTACTGAGGAGGATTGCTAGTATAGTACTCCCCACGGCCTTCATTGCCTTTTGTACTTACTTCAAATCCAATTTTTGTTTTTGAAAGGATGTCTTCTCCAAATCTTTTGTTGAGGTTGCCTGTGAATTTGGCATTTAAATAAATCGGGATATCTTCAGCTCTCCTGTCACGAGGAGCTGTCGGACTTGTAAAATAGCCAGTTGTAATTCCTTCTGTTTTTGTAATGGTAGATGGTAAAGGGAGTAGTGAGCTTACAACATAGTCACGTTCTGTGTCTTTTTCATAAGAACCAGATAGATTATAATCAAGAGAAGAGATCCAGGATTTGTTAAGCATCCAGCTTCCGAATAGCGAAACAGTCAGATTTTTGCTGCGATATTTTGAAAAATCCAGAGAAGAGACATCAGGGTCTGCTTCAGTATTGTTGCCTGAAATAAAACCATTTACACTAGCATTAAACTTTAATGGAGTTTTTGAAGTATTAAAAATGTTTGAATAAGTAAGATTCAATGTTGTTCTATCAAAAATGTCAACTGGAGACGCCCAATCAGAAAAAGCTCTGGCATAGTCAGCATCTATGTTGAGAGTTCCAGCTTTCTCTCCAAGAGAGAATCCCTTACCCAGTGCGATTGCCTTTGTGTGAGGATCTGTTTTGACCCTGACTTCATAAGGAGTATAACCGGTTTTAGTTTTAACAATAATAGCTCCGGATGTAACGTCTCCATATTCTGCAGAAAGGACACCTTTCAAAACTTCTACTGACTCAATATTTTCGGTTGGGAAATTACGATAGTCTATCTGTTCTGTAAGACTTGTTGATCCGCTTTTTGAAATTTTTGCATCAGCAGAAATTCTTGCACCATTAATCATAAGTCCAACACCTCTCTGGTTATTACCATTAATGTCACCACCGGTACCCGTAGTGATACCACCTATGGTTCTGATAGTTACCCCATTGGCAGATGTGAGTGATGGGTTGACAGTTACATTGCCGGGTACCAGCTGCATAATCCCTGCAAGGCTGGAAGCCTGAACGTGTTCAATTGCACTCTTATCTATTCTGGATGATGAATTTAAGGAGCCTCCTACTGTTGCAGTAACTACTACATCATCCAGAGTCAGATTCTCCTCTTTTAGTTGAATCTTGAAGTCTTTTATATTCCTTGTAACAGTGATAGGAAAGGAGACTTTTTGATAACCAAGACAGCTTGATTCAAGTGTATAAGTTCCGGGTATGATGCCTGTAACTTTGAATACACCATTGACGTCAGAGGTACCCCATACATTTAGCTCTTTTATGAGCACGTTCGCATAAGGGATAGGTTCCTCTGTACCATAAAGAGTAATTTTCCCTTCAAGAGTAAACTTTTGTTTCCCTTGAGCAAACGCTTGTGGGGAGATTATCCAAATGGATAAAAACGTTAGAACAAGTATTTTTTTCACTTTTTAAAAATATTTTGGGTTAATATTAGGTTAACATGTCACCAATATGTAAAAAACATAACATATTGAAATTGAGATTATTCAAGTTCTATAACGGCTTTCACAATTTTTGAGTCGAAAGTTAATAATAATTTCATTACATTAAAAGAGCTTTAATTGATAATTGTCCACTCACAGCAATATTTTATGAAGCGCTCTCTTAAATTTTACTTTAGAATTTTCTCTAAATACAAACAGCGATCTGAACCAAAGGATTTTCATGACGAAAAACCTCTCATTGTATCCGTACATTCTTGCGTATTCACTTCCAATAATGGCAGTTTGTTCAACGGTGAGCCTCATCCTTTTGAAATTTTTTGCTCCGGATTTTAATGTAAATCTCTTAAATTTAATTCTGTTATTGTCAATTAGACAGAAATCATAATTTCTGTCAATTACCTTGAAGAGGACATTGCTTGTATTGAAATCTCCATGAAAGATACCTGAATGATGCATCTTTCCGGACAATAGTGCTAAAGCTCTTATTCCGTTCTTAGCCTCAGATAGTGGTAGATCAAGTAAATTTTTTATATCTGCGTAATCTGTATAAAGGCAGACATAAAAACTTTTCTTAAGAAGAAGATGACTGAAAGTATCAATATATCCAACAGGTTTCGGAGTTCCTATCCCATTTTTCAAGAGAGTTACTGAATTTTCAAAAGACCTTTTAGCTTTGCTTTTTCTCAAATTTCCATATATAAACCTGTTGAAAAGAGTGATTTTTTTGAAATATTTTATAACAAGTTTCTCGCCGTTTATTTCAACAGTTCTTATCTGATTTCTTCCAAGATGAATAACTTCTCCAATATTATCAAAATTATCTGGCAGCAGTTCAACAAATTGTGTCAATGAACTAAATTCAGGGTTAACGTGAATATCTACTCTCATTTTGTGTTGTTTATACTATTGAGTATTCTTTTTGAGACCAAAAAAATTGCTGGTCTACCTGATAAAGGATTAGGCTGAGTAAATACAACTGTACCGTATACGTCTTCTATGTTTGAATAGGTAAGAACTTTTTCCGGAGAACCTTTATCCTTTATTTTACCATTACTCATCATGATTAGTTCGTCACAATATTCTCCTGCCAGATTAAGATCGTGAATAATCATCAATACTGTCAGACCCAATTCTGCATTAAGTTGTTGTACGAGATTAAGAATCTGGATTTGTAGAGCAATATCAAGATGAGATGTTGGTTCATCAAGCAAAAGAAGTTTGGGCTCCTGTACAAGAGCCCTTGTAATTGCAACCATTTGTCTCTCTCCACCACTTAATTGAGAGAGATATTTATTTTTCATTTTATTAACAGCCGTCATTGTCATATACTTTTCTGCTATTCTGACATCCTCTTTGCTTTCAAAAAACTGATACCCCTTGTGAAAAGGCAGTCTTCCCATTAACACATAATCCTCGACTGTTATATAAGGACTTTCGATGTCCTGTGTCACTATTGCTATATTTTGGGCTCTCTCTTTGTAAGAGAATTTTTTAAGATTTTTCCCATTTAATTTGATTGATCCGCTCTCAAATTTTAAATCTCCAGTTATAGCCCTGAAGAGTGTTGTCTTTCCGGATCCATTAGGGCCAATGATTCCAAGAAAGTTTCCTTGATTCACACTAATACTTATTTCAGATATCTTGAATTTATTTCCATATCCACATGAAATATTATCTATTACAAAAAAAGCTTCCATTTTCTTAAAATCATATATGTCTCGTGTTTTTGCCGAGATTTATCAATATTGCAATAAAAGATATTCCACCAATGATACCGGTAATAACTCCCACCGGCAATTCGTTAGGAGCTACAATTGTACGTGCAATAGTATCGCAAAAAACTATAAATCCACCGCCGGTAAGAAATGAGCTGATTAGTAATATTCTGAAATCAGAGCCTACAATAAGCCTCATGAATTGAGGTATTATCAACCCAACAAAACCTATAACACCGGCTATCGAGACACACATCCCCGTGAGAAGAGAAGAGATAATGAACAGGAGTTTAATAGAGAGATCTGTATTAATGCCCAAGTGACGTGCTTTATCTTCTCCTAAACGGAGAGCATTGAGAGGATCAATAAAAATATAGGATATTAAAAGACAAAGAATAGAAACTATTACAGCCACCTTTATTAAATCCTTGTTTGTTTCATCTAGAGAACCCATTACCCAAAAGACTATATTATGAAGATTTTCGTTGGTTGTTGTTGCCATAATAAACATAATTGCTGAAGAGGCTATAAAACTGACCATTACACCAATCAGGAGCATATTTTGAGTATGAATTTTGCCTTTTCGGACACTCAAAATATACACAAGAAAGACGGTAATTAAAGCGCCAATGAAACCAGAGGCAGGAAGCATAAAAGAACCAACGGAAAAATTAAGACCGGCTACTATTGCGAACGCAACTCCAAGGGCGGCTCCACCTGAAATTCCCAGAGTATATGGCTCAACCAGAGGATTACGATATATACCTTGAAGTATTACCCCAGCGAGACTTAATGATCCTCCTACAGAAAGTCCGAGAATAATTCTAGGCAGTCTAATTTCCTTTAAAACTGTATATTCGAGATCGCTATTCCTGTTAATAAGAATGTCGTATATTTTTGACAAAGAAATATCTATCTCTCCTTTTGCAAGAGAGAATACTACTGTCATTACTGTAATCAGCAAAAATGTAATAAGCCAAAGTCCCCATTTAATATACTTAGAACGGCTCATTTGTAAAGTTTTGTAACAAGTTCCTCAACAACATCGACAAAAGTCACTGGATTTGGGCCACAAGATTTGTAAGGGTCAACAGTAAATATTTTTCCTTTTCTGGCAGCAGAAAGTTGCTTATATCTTTTCCATACCTCTTTTTCTTCTTCACCTACTATTCCCATGGTTACTATAACAATGGCGTCTGGATCTTTCAATATTACATTTTCACGCGTAATGATTCCGGTGCTAATATCAGTGGCTATATTAATGCCTCCTGCCTGAGTTATAAAGTCATCCATAAAAGTGTTTGGTACGGCGGTAAAAAGCGGTTTTGCTCCAAGTTCTATGAATATTTTAGGTTTTTCACCTTTCGGAATTGATTTTTTAATGCTGTCGAGCCTTCTCTTTTGGTATTCCACTATTTTTTTTGCCAACTGTTCCCTGCCAGTATAACTGGCAATTGTGATAAACTGTTCGCATATTTCAGCATATGTTTTAGCACTTGGAAATGATAGAACCTTAATATTCAGTTTTTTCAATGCTTCAATAGTGGAGGGTTTGGTCAAACCCGCTGTAAAAACCATATCGGGTTTTAAAAGGAATACTTTTTCAATATTGACATCTATGGCATTTGCTACTATATTTTTCCCGTCCTTTACACCTTCGAGGCAATAATTGGTACATCCGACGAGTTTATCCTGTGCTTTTAAGAGATAAATCATGTTGGTGATAGAAGGTGCAAGTGAAATGATTCTATTTGCCTCCTTTGCATAACTGTTAATTGACAGAAAGATAAGGAGAGTGAGAATGATGTTTTTTTTGTTTCTTGCCATTTTTGTAAAAGCTCAAGTTGTGCAAAATTAGTCATTTATCCAGATACAGTTAACAAAAAAGCCTGCAAATAGGTTTGCAGGCTTTTTTGTTGTCGGGGTACTCCGACTCGAACGGAGGACCCCCTGCTCCCAAAGCAGGTGCGCTA
>JAHDPK010000013.1:0-1467 GCA_018434395.1 Bacteroidales bacterium
ATCCAGGAGCGCAACGGTTCCATCTTCGAGTAGTTCATATTTTGCTATCTTCCTCGTAAATTCTAACGATTTCTTAGTGCTAGCTGCTCTCTCGTTCTTCTCTTGCATTGTCAGTAATCCTTCCATTATCTCCCCTGCCTTCGCCTTCAAACCGTCAATGTAGGCCTGTAAATCGCCGCTGGTGATTCCCACTCTCTTTGCTGATACTTTGACCTTCCGAATCTTTCCATCTCTCAGGAGACGATCCAGAGTAGGTAAACTGATCCCCAGGACAGCTGCTGCTTCTTTCTTCGTATAGATATATTCTTCCATCTAGATGATCCCCCCTCCATAATCGAATCATATCATATCAGAAGGCATCAACACAAATCATAAATATGAGCCATAATAAGTATTATGACTCATAATGTCGGTAAGTGGCTATATATGCAGATGTTAGAAGGTAGTATTTATAAGTCGTGTTTTTGATATAAAACGGCTGTAAGTCAATCTATAAGATGGATACCGTCATTATTACTGTGATAGACTATAATATAATGACTCTCAAGGACCTATGATTATGTGTTATTTATTGCCACTTCTAATTATCCGGAGGCCTCAGCTCTCGTATCTCTTCCCGGGCAAGTAACTAGACTCTTCTCAGAATAGCCCACAATGAAAGATTACGATATTAGGGGTATAAACACGTAGGGTGATATAAGAAAATGCGTCTCAGGCCATTTTAAGAGGTTTGATTTCTCACGGATACTTCTCACGGATGCCGCAAATACTCTTGCTCGAGATTCCCCTTTTTAGGGCCTTCAAAAGTGCCGAATGTTAGCGGTCGAATTGATTCCCCAGCCTATCCAGGGTAGCGATAGCATCCTCTAACATCTTCGAAGCGGTAGAAAGAGTGAAAGCAATCTCCGGAATAAGGCTCTTCTCATTGTCCGGTTTCAATCTGTGAGTGAGTCTATCAAAATTCTTCTTGATGATTATAAGATCCTTTTCAACGTTTGCAATCGCCTTAGATTCATCGCCCTTCATCAAATCGCCTCGATTCCCTGCAATCGTCTATTGAAGCCAATAAACGCTCTCGTTATATTGCCCTCTGCTGCGTTTTCTTGATTCTAACAAGGTAATCATACTATACCCATTGAGAAAGTCGCTGAGAATCGATTTATCGAGGTCTGTTTTCTAGCTATTGAAGCGCATTATACTCATTTTAACCGCTCTTGAAGAGGCTTAATTATTTGTGGGATTTTGTGGTTTTGTATGTGGAATGTTCTATAAATGTTCTGCTTTTGCCACGGATAAAGAAGCCCCCCCAGTTCTTTTCACTGAGGGGTTGGAGGTCAACACGAAGAGCATCTATGTGAAGGAAAGTGCGCACTATCCCCCTTTGTACTTGAGAGTTTCGCTTATGTACACCGCGTTGTTGGTGCCGTCGAGATACTTGAGCATATCCTTGAAGCCTGCCAGCACCGA
>JAHDPK010000045.1:0-27435 GCA_018434395.1 Bacteroidales bacterium
ATATCATGAAAGATTAATTCCCCATTTTCTACTTTGAATTCATCTTGAGGGAATTCAAATGATTGTTCAATTAAGTCAATGTATTTGTTCTTCATTTTACAATTTAACTAAGTTACATTGTTACTATTTTAATAATGTAAGTGAATCGGATTTCTAACGGGGTGCAAATATATTTTAAAAAATGTATTAATGAATAAATAAAAGATTAAATTTTTACTTTTGTATAAATAAGCATTCATTTTATGAGAAAAATAGGCCTCTCAAAAACTGTTACGGGCTATATTATTATTTTGATTTTGTCTCTTTCTGTATCATCATGCAGTACTGTAAAAGTTTTACCTGAAAATGCTACAAGGTTGAAAGGCAATGAAATAGAAATTATCAACTCAAAAAAAATTCATAAAAGTGAATTGGAACCTTATCTTAGACAAAGAGTAAACTCAAACTTTGTTTTTTTTGAAAATCCATTTATCTATGTCTATAATTGGAGTAGTGGCAAGGGAACATGGTGGGATAAGTTTGTTCAAAGTATAGGAAGGGCTCCAGTCGTGTTTGACAGTATATCGGTTCTTAAAAGTGAGGAAAATATTAGAAATTATCTGGAATCTCTTGGCTATTTTGGCACAAGTGTATCTTATGAAACAGTCACAAAAAATCGACAGACTGTAGTTAAATATACAGTCACGCCCGGAAAAAGATATAAAATTAATTCAATAAGTTATGCGATAAGAGACACTAACATTCGTAAAATAGTTCTTGCAGACACAATTAATTCTTTGCTAAAGGTTGGGGACTTCCTTTCTGAAAAAATGCTTACACGAGAAAGTGAAAGACTGGAATCACTTATTAGGAATAATGGATATTACAACTTTTCTGCAAATTATATTTTTGCGGAAGCAGATACTTCAAGTAAAAAAAATGAAGCACAACTTCTTCTCAGGATTGAGAATTATACTCGCAATGAATCACCCAAGGATGCAAAAGAACACAAAAAATATATAATAAGAAAGGTTGCTATATATCCTGATTATGACCCGATAAGTTATAATAACAATTCGAATCAAGAGTTTAGAGACAGTTGTGTTTTTCCTGATAAGGTTACTATTTATAATAGTAAAAAGTCAAATTTCAGACCCGAAGTTATTGCCAGGCTGAATAAAATTGTTCCCGGACAACTCTATAATGAGAAAATTGCAAATATCACATATGATAGATTTGTATCAATGAGAAATTTTTCTGGAGTTAATATTCAGTTTGATGAAATACGTGACAGTGTTGACTGCACTATCAGACTTACTCCCTCAAAACCCCAGGGATATAAAATTAACATAGAAGCTTCAAATAATTCCAATAATCTTTGGGGAATATCTCCTGCAATTTCTTATTATCACAAAAATCTTTTTCATGGAGGAGAATGGTTTACCTTAGGTCTGATGGGTAATTTTCAGTTTAAGTTGAACGATAATACCAAATCAACAGAATTGGGGATTTCTACTAGCATGTCTATTCCAAATTTTCTTTTTTTGCCTGAAAAGATTTTTAAAATTACTGTGCCACATACTGAGATAGGACTTTCGTACAATTATCAAAGCAGAAAAGAATTTACTCGCAATTTAATTTCCCTGAACTTTGGATATAACTGGAAAATGGGAGATAGATTTTATTACAAAGTTGATCCAATACAGTTGAATATTATTAAATTGTTCAATATAAGTGATCTTTTTTATCAAAGTCTGTCTGATCCATTTATAAAAAATGCATATAAAAATCATTTTGATTTGGGAGCTGGAGCAACATTCTATTATACGACTGATCCTTCACCAAACCCCAAAAAATCATATTTTTATTTAAGATGGATTAACAATCTTTCAGGTAATTTTCTAAGTCTTTTTAATAGTCATTTGCCGTTGGATTCAACTGGCCACAGGACTATATGGAATACTCAGTATGCTCAGTATCTAAGAAGTGATTTTACTGCTGTTTATACAATGAAAATTAAGGAAAAATCAAGTATTGCGACACGTTTGAATATTGGATGTGGATATGCTTATGGTAACTCATCAGCAATTCCTTACGAAAAACTTTTTTATGCAGGGGGTGCTAATAGTCTTAGGGCATGGCAATCAAGATCCATAGGCCCGGGTGCATCTCAAACTGATACCACATTTTCCATTCCCAATCAAACAGGAGATTTCAAGTTTGAAGTAAATGCCGAGTACAGATTTCCTCTGTTTTGGAAACTAGAAGGGGCACTATTTATTGATGCCGGCAATATATGGAACTTGAATTCGGACGAGGGCAGGAGTGAGTCGCTTCTTAAGTCGGATTCATTTTTTAAAACAATGGCTGTCAACTGGGGTGGGGGAGTGAGACTGAATTTGGATTTTGTAATTCTACGTCTCGATATGGGTGTTATAGCTTATGATCCAAGATATTCCAAATGGTATGGATTTGATAATTTTCTTCACAAAAATACCTATTCACTCCAATTTGGAGTGGGTTATCCATTCTGATGTTTTCAGATTATTAAAAGTGGTATCTTACAAATAGCTCAATCGCCTGATATTCGGCCATACCAAGCTGATCAAAAAGAACAGCCGTATTATGATTTCGTTCTTCAGCCCTTTGCCAGAATTCTCTTTTGTCAGCACCTGGAAATACTGGTCTGTCTTTTTGGGACTGGTGTTTAAAAATTGCTTCTCTTTTTATGTGAACCTCTTCTGGGCTGAGTGGGACTGCCATGTTTGCATCAGCTACGTCCCATTCCTGCCAAGCTCCCCTGTATAGCCATACTCTGCAATCTTTTATCCATTCTGCATTCTCGCTTTTAAATTGATTCAAAGCTTCAAAAATTGCCAATAAACAAATTCTATGAGTTCCATGTGGGTCACTCAAGTCTCCTGCAGCATAAATTTGATGAGGTTTGATCTTTTCGAGAAGATTCTTAATAATAGCGACATCATCCTGACCCATAGGCTTTTTCTTTACGCCACCTGTTTCATAGAATGGAAGATTAAGAAAATGAACTCTTTCTTCAGGAATTTTTAAATACCTGCATGCTGCTTTTGCCTCTCCGCGTCTTATTGCTCCTTTTACCTGTCTTATAGCTTCACTGTCAGGTTCTCCTGGATGTTTTTTACTCAAATCAATGAGTGCCTGACGATAGATAGCTTCACTTTTACCTTTGTCAAAATCAAATATATAAGAACTGTCTCTAAGAAAATCCAGAAATCTTATTGCATCATGATCAAAAACTGCGATATTACCAGATGTCTGATAAGCAAGATGTACTTCATGTCCATGTTCCGACAGTCTGGCAAGTGTTCCTCCCATTGATATTACATCGTCATCGGGGTGTGGACTGAAAATAACAACTCTTTTTGGAAACGGTGTGGCTCTTTCAGGGCGTGTAGAATCATCAGCATTTGGTTTACCTCCTGGCCAACCTGATATTGTATGTTGAAGATCATTAAACACTTTAATGTTGATCTTGCTTGCAGGTCCGTGTTCTGTTACCAAATCACTCATTCCGTTATCGTTATAGTCCATATCAGTAAGCTTGAGGATTGGTTTTTTGATGAGCTTGCACAGCCAAAATACTGCTTTGCGAGTCATATAATCGTCCCAAATACATGAGCCTGTCAACCATGGAGTTTTAATTCTCGTAAGATCATTAGCAGCTGCTAAATCAATAAACACTTCGAGTGCTTCATGTTTCTGAAGGTAAGTATTAGGGAACTGCTCATTTATAGAGCCCTCAATCAACTTGGCTATACTTGAAGACATGTTTTCACCAAAGGCCAAATAAAAGATTCTTTTTGCCGATAGAATCGTTTCAATGCCCATGGTTATAGCATGATGTGGCACATATTCAACACCAAAAAATTCAGAAGCAGCAGCTACCCGGGTGTTATAGTTTAAAGTTATAAGTCTTGTTCGGGAGTTATAGTACGAACCAGGTTCGTTAAATCCCATATTGTCAATCAACAGGATATCTATTCCTCCAAGAGATTCAATCAGCTTTTCATATTCAATGCAGTAGTCATGTACCTTTTCTTTAGGAATCTCACTGTCAATACAATGAATGTTTTCGATAGGAATATCAATGTAATCGAGCAAATATTCCTTAATAAAACGGTAATGACTTTGAATTTCGTTTTTTCCTAGTGGATAATACTCATGAACACTGAAAATATGCGTGTTTTTGAAAGATAGATCCTTATTTGCCACCATCTTAGCCAATTCTTCATAAACCTGTATGAGAGATGATGAAGCACTTAACCCAATGACTGTATGTTTGCCAAGCTTATTTCTTTCTTTTATAATTGAAGCAACCTTATTAACAACAATTAAAGAAGCATCTTTTGAGTCGTCGAATATCTCAACCGGAACTTTTTCATATCTTTTTGTAAAATCCTCATTAATGACCATGGCTTTATCTATTTAATTTCATTATATACTTTTCTTAACTTGAGCAATGATTGTAGGAGATTTTCTAACAAGTCCAGCCTTAGCATGTTAGCTCCATCAGAAAGAGCTATAGATGGTTCAGGATGTGTCTCGATGAAAATTCCATCTACTCCGGCTGCTATCCCTGCCTGAGCCATTGTCGTTATAAGTTCAGGACGTCCACCCGTTACTCCTGAAGCCTGATTGGGCTGCTGGAGGCTGTGTGTAACATCAAGAACCACAGGATATCCAAAACTCTTCATTTCAGGGATAGAGCGAAAATCAACAATCAGATCGGAATAGCCAAATTGAGTCCCCCTCTCCGTAAAGATAATTTTATTATTACCTGCATTTGACACCTTAGCTGCAGCATATTTCATTGAAATAGGTGCAAGAAACTGACCTTTTTTGATATTTACAACTTTTCCGGTTGAAGCAGCCGCTTCAAGTAAATCTGTCTGACGACATAGAAAAGCCGGAATTTGGAGCACATCCACTTTATATGAAGCAGCAAGCGATGCCTCTGCAGGGTTATGAATATCTGTCAAAACCGGAACTTTATATTCTTCCTTGAGTTTTTGGAGAATGGAGAGCCCTTTTTCATCACCTATTCCCTTAAAGGAATCTGCTTTCGACCTGTTGGCTTTTCTGTAAGAAGCTTTGAAAATGTATGGGATTGATAATCTGTTAGTAATATCAATTATTTTTTCAGCAACATGAAAAACAAGTTCCTCACTTTCAATGACACACGGTCCGGCAATTAGAAAGAAATTGTCCCCCGAATATTTTTTTAAATTTTCTATATTATAATCATAAATCATGATTGCAAAATTACAAATCTTCTTCAATTAGTAGTTGTATTTTTTCCATTGAACAGCGAGCCTTTTTCTTATTTCTACTTCATGTTTGTTATTTCCAGGCTCATAAAATTTGATACCTTCAATATTTTCCGGTAGGAATTCCTGTTCAACAAAATTGTCAGGAAAATCATGAGCATATTTGTAATTATCAGAGTAACCCAGTTCTTTCATCAGTGAAGTTGGTGCGTTTCTAAGATGCAGAGGAACAGATCTGCCACCATTTTTTTGCACCTCTTCCATAGCTGCATCAATAGCCAAATATGCAGAATTACTTTTTGGAGATGTTGAAAGATAAATTGCGGTTTCTGATAAAATAATTCTTGACTCAGGCATACCAATCTTGTTAACAGCATCAAAGCATGCATTAGCCAGTAAAAGAGCATTAGGATTGGCCAGTCCTATATCTTCTGAAGCCAAAATTACCATTCTTCTTGCAATAAAAAGTATATCCTCTCCACCTGCTAGCATCCTTGCAAGCCAATATACAGCGCCATTAGGATCCGAGCCCCGAATACTTTTAATAAAAGCAGAAATAATATCGTAATGTTGCTCTCCATTTTTATCATAAAGTGCTATATTTTCCTGCAATTTGTCAATAACTATTTTGTTATTTATAGTAACCTTTTTGTTTCCTTGATGTGTTTGAACGATGATATCCAATATATTAAGAAGTTTCCTGGCATCTCCCCCCGAGTATCGATAAAGAGCTTCTTTCTCATCTACAGAAATATCAATATTTTTTAAAATCTGGTCTTCTTTAAGAGCTCTATCCAATATAATATCAAGCGATTTTCTGTCTAGTGGTTTGAGAACATATATTTGACACCGTGAAAGTAGGGGAGTGATAACTTCAAAAGAAGGATTTTCTGTTGTAGCACCTATTAATACAATAGTACCATCTTCTACAGCACCTAAAAGCGCATCTTGCTGACTTTTGCTGAACCGGTGAATTTCGTCTATAAAAAGAATAGGTCTGGAATTGTTAAAAAGACTGTTTTTTCTTGACTTATCAATAATGTCACGTACATCTTTGACACCTGAAGATACTGCGGAGAGAATATAAAATGGTCTGTTTAGTTGTTTTGCTATTATTTTAGCTAATGTTGTTTTACCTACGCCAGGAGGTCCCCAAAGAATAAACGATGAAATATTGCCTGAATCTATCATATTGCGCAAAACACATCCTTTCCCAACCAGATGATCTTGTCCCACAAAATCGTCAAGATTAGTCGGTCTCATTCGTTCGGGTAGTGGTGTTAAATTTGTATTTAACATAATATAAATTGTGTTATAAAATTGATATGCTTTTATATATTATAAATATACTATTATTTTGTATATTTATAATTAGCTAAGTTATTAAAAAGTTAAATTAGACATTCGAAAATTTATATATGAGCAAAAGAGAAAAAGAAATAATTGAATCGGTTGAAATTGAGAACATAGCAGCTGAAGGAAAAGCAATTGCACATGTAGATGGTAAAGTTATGTTTGTACCATTTGTGGTGCCTGGTGATATAGTCGATATTCTAATCGTTTCCAAAAGAAAGAATTATATGGAAGGTGTTGTTCAAAAAATTGTTAAGCCATCAGATTTTAGAGCTCAACCCTTTTGTTCACATTATGGTACCTGTGGTGGTTGCAAATGGCAACCACTACCCTATTCCAAACAGCTTGAATTCAAGCAACAACAAGTTTATGACCAGCTTTCAAGGATTAGCAAACTTCAATTGCCAGCCATATCATCTATAATTGGATCTGAAAAGGATTTGTATTACCGAAACAAACTTGAATTCACCTTTTCTAATAAAAGATGGATTGAAACAAATGAGGAAGCCGATACACTTTCTGAAGACGAAAGATTGGGACTTGGTTTCCATGTTACCGGTATGTTTGATAAAGTTTTGGATATAAAGCAATGCTATCTGCAAAGAGAACCTTCAAACAGAATAAGACTCTTCATTAAGGATTATGCTATAAAAAATAAAATTCCATTTTTCAACCTTAGAGATCAAAATGGTATTTTACGAAATTTGATAATAAGAACTGCATCTACAGGTGACTTAATGGTTATTGTGGTATTTTTTTATGAAAATAAAGACCTTATATACAAATTAATGGATGAATTAATTAAACAATTTCCTGAGATTACATCACTTAATTATGTGATAAATAACAAAAAAAATGATTCAATATCAGATTTAAGTGTAATTAAATACTATGGGGCTGATGCAATACATGAGTTAATGGAAGGACTTAAATTTAAAATTGGCCCAAAATCTTTTTTTCAGACTAATTCTGAACAAGCGTATAAATTATATTCCGTTGTTCGAGATTATGCATCTTTGTCTGGAAATGAAATAATTTTCGATCTGTATACTGGTACAGGAACCATAGCTCTCTTCTTGGCATCAAGAGCTTCCAAGGTCATTGGTATAGAGTATATACCTGAAGCCATTGAAGATGCAAGAGTTAATGCTATGGAAAATAATGTCTTAAACTGTTTTTTTTACGCAGGAGATATAAAAAAAATATTGACTTTAGAGTTTATAAAAAATAATGGCCACCCAGACGTTATAATACTGGATCCTCCAAGAGCAGGTATTCATCCAGATATAGCTAAAGTAATAGTTGAAACAAAACCTTCTAAAGTAGTATATGTCAGTTGTAATCCGGCAACACAAGCAAGAGATATATCTTTGATGTCGGAATATTATTCAATAACAGCCATTCAACCTGTTGATATGTTTCCTCATACACATCACGTAGAAAATATTGTTAAACTTGAACTTAAATAAATATTACAATTATGGATGGAGATTTATATGTTCATGACACAATTTGTGCTTTATCGACTTCTGCCGGTATGGCTGCAATAGCTGTAATCAGAGTAAGTGGAAAAGATGCAATTAATATCCTTTCTGCTGTATTTAAACCACATGGAAAGCTTGATTTAAGTGACACTCCAGGTCATACAATCCGCTATGGAAATATTTACAGGGGAAATGAACTTATAGATGATGTATTGGTGTCAATTTTCCGAAGCCCAAGTTCTTTTACCGGTGAAGATTCTGTTGAAATCTCTTGTCACGGATCTACTTACATACAAAAAGAGATATTGATCTCTCTTATCTCAGCAGGAGCCAGAATCGCTAAACCTGGAGAATTCACTCAAAGAGCATTTTTTAATGGCAAACTTGATCTTGTTCAGGCTGAAGCTGTTGCTGATTTGATTGCTTCAGAGACAAAATCATCGCATAGAATAGCCATGAGTCAAATGAGAGGTGGTTTTTCTTCGGAACTTTCCTCAATGAGACAGTCTCTTCTTGATTTAGTTTCACTTATGGAGCTTGAGCTTGATTTTAGCGAAGAGGACGTTGAGTTTGCGGATAGAGCTAAGTTAAAAGAGCTTTTAGATCATATAATAAATCATATATCATCACTTATTGAATCTTTTAAGTTAGGTAACGTAATTAAAAATGGTGTCCCTGTGGCAATTGTGGGAGCAACAAATACTGGTAAAAGCACTCTTTTAAATTCTTTAATTGGTGAAGAAAGAGCAATAGTATCAGATATTCATGGCACAACAAGGGATTTTATAGAAGACGTGGTAAATATCTCTGGAATAGCATTCCGATTTGTCGATACTGCCGGTATAAGAAAGGCAAAAGAAGAGATTGAAATTTTAGGTATTGAAAGAACATATGATAAAATTAGATCTGCACATATAGTAATGCTCCTGCTGGATGCAGAAAGAGAAGACACTTTTGCCATTGGAATTAAAGCCTTGGCTTCCAGGATTAAGGAAGATCAATCAGTTATAGTTCTTTTAAATAAATGTGAGCTGGTTAGTAAAAAAGTACTGGACAACCTTATAAATAATATTAAAAATCAAGCCTTGGACGAAGGTTTGAAACTTTATGCTATTCTACCAATTTCTGCCAAGTCAAACATTGGACTAGACAAACTCAAGACAATACTTATTAACAGTCAAGAAGATATTGCATCTAATTCAAGTGAAATATTGGTAAATAATGTTCGTCATTTTGAGGCTTTAAAATTGGCGCTTGAAGCATTAGAACGTGTTCGCAACGGTATGGACGAAAAACTTCCAACAGATCTTCTTACACAAGATATAAGAGAGGCTATTTTCCATCTTGGAGAGATTGTTGGAGAAATTACTACAGATGAAATACTCGATTCAATTTTTTCAAAGTTTTGTATCGGAAAGTAACCACTACAAAACAACCTAATACAAAACAATCAATAAACCAATATAAAGCCCTTTAATATAGGGCTTTTTAATACATACAAATATATTTAATAGTTGTTTTTTTATTAATTATTTGTACCTTCGTTGTACCTTGTAAAGGATTGAAGAGAATATTTGTACCTCAACCCATTTTTAAAGGGATTAATTGGCACACATTGACACTTAAAGGCACGATAAGCTACAATAATGAGTTCAAAAATTAGGGTACAAAGAATTTGCCAGCATTGCGGTAATGAGTTCACAGCTCTTACCACCACCACGTTGTACTGTTCACACCGTTGCAATAGTGCAGCATACAAAGCCAAACAAAGGGCTGATAAGATTGATCAAAGCAATAAGGAAACCCTGCACATAAAAAATCAACCTATCGAGGAATTAACAGCTAAAGCCTTTTTGAGTATTTCGGAAACCTGTAAATTGATAGGAATAAGCAGACGTACAGTTTACCGATTGATTGAACGGGGTGAACTGATTACAGGTAAAGCGGGTAAGCGCACAATAATAAGACGTTCAGACCTTGAAAGGCTTTTATTTGAGCAGCACCAACCTAAAACACTCAAATTGTATTTTCAGAACAGCCAACAGAAATTGCAGAAAGATATTCCAGAAAAACCATTGTTGCAAAATCAAAATTACAATCAATCCTGATAGAAATGTCTGCAACGAAAGGAGCCGTTCCAAATGCAGGTGGTAAGGGTGACCCAACTTTGGATATAGAAAGAGCAATTGAGGCAATGCTCGAAAAACTCGAAATAATAAGGCAAATGTTTTTTGAAGAATGTAAATCCTATAAAGATATTATTGTAGAGGAACCACAAGCCTATTATGAAAATTTCCCTGGAGTTGGATTTAATTACAAATGTTTTTTCAATGCTGATGCAAAAAATAAACTTTACATCATTTTACAGGCAGAAGAGCACATTTTAGGTTTACAGGACGGCAAAGCACGCTTTATTAAAGAAGTTTCTTTATTAAGTCAGGCATTTGCCCTTTCAGTACCGCATGAAAAGGCGATGGCAATCAAAGATGAAGTTGCCTTTTTTCAGGCTGTCAAAGCTCGTCTTGTAAAATTTGAAGTAACAGGTAAAGGAAAATCCGATGCCGATATTGAAACAGCCATCAAACAAATTATTGATGAAGCATTAAGCTCTGATAAGGTATTGGTACGCCGTACATTAAATAAATATGGCTATCCTCCCGACAAACAGCAAAAAGCAATTGAAACAGTTTTAAAACAAGCCGAATTATTGGCAGATTTTTTTACAAGTAAAAAATAATTAAAACATAGTACCATGGCTCTAAAACCGGAAATACCAAATAGAATGTTTTAAAGGAAGCCAAAGCATCGTCCGAAATCGAGAACGTGATAACCACTCACGATTCATTATACCAGGCATTAACGGCTAAATCCTTCAAACCCGATTCTGCCACAAAAGAGGTACTTCGCTATCGTGAGGCATTGTTTGCAGGTACTGAGTTTATCAACAAGAAAGGATTTTTAAGCACCAACGGCATTATTCAGGTTCAGAATATTCTCGAAGAAAACACGGCAGGGCTTCGCCAACTGCCCGGCACAACATTAAAAAATGATGCTACCGGAGTAGTAATTTATACACCGCCCGATGATAAAGATGCCATCAGCAACCTTATGACTAATCTGGAAAAATTTCTCAATATAGATGAAGATGATGATGTTTCACCTCTTATCAAGCTGGCAGTTCAGCATTATCAGTTTGAAAGCATTCACCCTTTTTACGATGGAAACGGCAGAACAGGTCGAATTGTGAATGTCCTTTACCTGATGCTGAAAGGCTTATTGGATAGCCCTATACTCTACTTAAGTGGGTTCATCATTCACAATAAGGGCGAATATTACCGCTTGTTGAGAGAAGTTACGTTTAACAATGTTTGGGAGCCTTGGATACTCTATATTCTGAAAGGCATTGAGCAAACCGCCACAGATACTATAAAGCAGGTCAATAGCATTAACCGCTTAATTCTCGAAACTATTGAAAAAGTTAAGGCCGAGAAACCTCAGGTGTATTCCAAAGAATTTATTGAATTGCTTTTTGAGCACCCCTATTCAAAAATTGAACATCTGGAATTTAAAGGCATTGCGAAGCGAAAAACCGCTGGCAAGTACCTTTCTGAATTAGCAGAAATTGGAATATTGGTGCCTCAAAAAATTGGAAAGGAGATAATTTACATAAACAAAGCACTTTATGAGCTTCTTAAAAAGTAATTTATTCAAATATGGGTATCACATACCCACGTTACAAAAACATGGGCATTCCGTACCCACGTTTTCAATACGTGGGCAATATTTTAAGTATTTTGCCCATATTCAAACAACATGGGCATTTCATGCCCACGTTCAATATTGAACACCACTGCACAATATCTGTATGTAAACTTTGAACCAAAACCAGACGAAAAGAAGCTGACCGTAAACCTTCATAAAAGCCCTCGTTTTGCAAAACATTACTATCAGTGGCTCATTTCTCGTTATTTCAATAAGGTGGCAAGCGTTCAAAGCCAAATTTCATATACGACAATGAATTTTGGTTTTGGGATAAAGAAGCAAGCACCGATCAATTTTTTATTTTTAACCGCTTTGTTATAAAGGTGCAGATTAAACGCATATCAGATTTTCCGGAATTGGTAATTTCCTACGAAGGCATCAGCGATGAATTACTTTGTTGACATCAACAAGAGTATTGTTTTCAGCAATAAAAATAACCCGATACCGGAAGTTCAACAGCAAATTGAAAACTGGACCCGGATTTCAGAAACAAGATATTTGGCAATCTACATCACTCCGCATCCGAAAGAAACTACTGATAAAGCCATACACAGCCTGTATTACATGGCATTACCATGCCGGTAGTTTGCGAAAAATGTCACCCTTCAACAAAATCACAAGCATCAATGTTAAAAATGCCTTTGCAGGTGACCCTCCTGTAATTGACCATACAAAGATTGTTTTGTGTAATAGAGAGTAGTCAAATTCAAAGCAGGTGCTGATTTAGCCAGCTCGGTATTACTTTACATATTGTATCGGAAAGTAACCTGGTGCAACCACTCAAAACCCTGTATATCCACGTTCAATAATAGTCAATTAATTATTTTTGTTTGTTAACTATTTTCACAAAATTTGTAATTAATAATTTGTCCCTTTGATTATAACCTAAACTAATGAAAAACAAAAGATTATTTTACACAAGATTGCTGGTGCTTTCTTCACTGTCAATTTTTGTCCTTTCTTGTTCAAAAGATGATAACCCGCCTTCTGAGCCAGAAGAGGAATTATCGCTTCAGTTTAATCCATCTACAGACAATATTATTTTGAGACATGAGTTCAGAGCTGCCTGGCTTACAACTGTTGGAAACTATGACTGGCCTGTAAGAGGAGCTTCTGCTGCCTCTCAAAGTGCAGCTTTGGTTTCTATTATTGAACAATTGAAAAATTTGAACTTTAATGTTATTTTGTTTCATGTAAGGCCTACCTCTGATGCATTTTACAGGTCAAATCTGGTGCCATGGTCTTATTATTTAACTGGTACGCAGGGAGTAGATCCTGGTTTTGATCCTCTGGCTGTAGCTATTGAAGAGGCACACAAACGCGGAATGGAAGTACATGCCTGGCTAAATCCATATAGAATTGGCTCCACCTCTATCACTTTAGCTTCCAACCACCCGGCTGTTCTTCATCCTGAGTGGTGTATCGTTTATGAAAATAACAGGTATCTGGATCCAGGATTGCCTGCAGTGAAAACTCATCTTAGAGAAGTTGTTACTGAAATTATTCATAATTATAATGTTGACGGTATCCATTTCGACGATTATTTTTACCCTGCTGGAGCGAAGTCTGCAACCAATCCGTTTGGATTTAATGATCAGGCGACATATAATACATATGGTGGAGGAAAAAATCTGGATGCATGGAGAGAGGCTAATGTGGATGAGATGGTACAAGATATTGGTAATACAGTTAAATCCTTAAATCCCAAAGTACTTTATGGCATATCACCTCAGGGGAAACAGGAAAATTCCATGACTGTTTATGCTGATGCACAGTCGTGGCTTCAGCAACGTTTGGTAGATTATCTTGCTCCTCAAATTTACTGGCAAATAGGACATCCTACTGCAGATTTTGCAACCGTTTTAAGTTACTGGAATGCAAATGCCAATGGTGTACCAATTATTCCCGGTATTGCAGCATATAAATTTGGAGATCCCACCTACCCTGCATATACTCTTAGCGAGTTTCTCAACGAAATTTCACTAAGTAGATCCTATGCCAGTGTTGCCGGTAACTGTTGGTTTCGGGTAGCACATATATTTAATCCTGCTCTAAGTTCTTATATCGCCGGCACTATTTATCATTACAAGAGTCTTGTCCCGAAAATGGGATCCGATTCTTCAACACCTGTTCCTGCTGCACCTGAAGTTTCTGTAACTATCAAGGCTATAACATGGAATTATGTGCCGAATGCTACCTCTTATGCTGTTTATGAGCTTGAAAGAATAGGAAAAAGTTCAAAATGGAATGCAAATTGCAGACAAATTGGCACAAGTTTAACCTTCCAGGGGAATAGTGGAAAAAATTATTTTGTTATAGCTGTAAATGGAAGAGAAAAATCTTTAATTTCTAATATTGTTTATATTCCTTAATTCTTAATTTATGATAAATCCAGACATGGAATTTTTTTCTCCCGAAATTTCTGAACCATTGCAAATTCCTGTAGCAGGTAGTTCTGTACATGCCGGTTTTCCTTCACCTGCCGAGAATTTTATAGAGAATAAACTTGATTTGAACAGTGCTCTTGTTAAAAATCCATCTGCCACTTTTTTTGCCAAAGTTCATGGAGACAGCATGATAGGTGAAGGGATTGATGATGGTGATTTGCTTATAATTGATAAATCGGTAGTTCCATATGATGGAGCCATCGCTGTATGTTGTCTCGATGGAGAGTTCACACTTAAGACGGTACATATCATGTCTGACAGCATACTTCTTGTTCCTTCAAACAGCAAGTTTAAACCTATTAAAGTCAATAAAGATGAAGAGTTTATGATTTGGGGTGTAGTAAGATATATTATCAAAAAGAGATGAAAGAAATAAAATATGATTACATAATTAAGTTAACGTTCTACTTATACATATTAACAGTACTTTCTCTCATGTTATTTTCAATTAACGTTAGTGATATTAATGTTCCTAAAGAGATAATGGGTATAGCCATAGACAAAGTTGTTCATTTCCTGATCTTTTTTCCATACCCCTTTTTGCTTTATGTGTCTTTTAAAAGAAAATTCAAAGCTAATGTATCTTTTTTCTTGTGGGTAATCATACCATTGTCAGGTATTTTCTTTGCTGTTGCCACTGAATTTCTTCAATCGCTCAATCCAGACAGAAGCTTTGAACTCTCAGACATGGCCGCCAATGTTTCTGCCATAGTATCTGCATCTGTAATCTCCAGTATTTTTCACTATTTCCATGTTTGGTCTCGCAGATTGCAATAGTTTTTTTGTCAGTTGTGAAAGAGTATTTGCTCCATTTTTGTGGGACAAGCCTGTTATAGTTTTAAGCAACAATGACGGTTGTGTCGTGTCTCGTTCAAAGGAAGCAGTGGCATTGGGAATTAGAATGGGACAGCCCATTTTTCAAATCAGAGATTTAGTAAAAGCAAATGGTGTTTACGTATTCTCCTCCAATTATGTTCTTTATGGTGACATGTCTCATAGAGTAATGGAAACTTTGAGGGAAAATGTCCCTTCAATTGAGGTGTATTCTATTGATGAGGCGTTTTTAGATTTAAGAGGTATTGAATTATCGGAACTGGATTTATTTGGCAAAGATTTAGCCTATAAGATTAAAAAAAATACTGGCATACCAATAAGCGTTGGAATTTCTTACACAAAGACGCTGGCTAAAATTGCCAGTAAAATTGCAAAAAAAGATTCTAAATTACACGGAGCCTGTTTTTTGCGTGATGAAACAGATATTAGAAATGTTTTAAAAACTTTCCCTGTTTCTGAGATATGGGGAATTGGAAGAGAGTACTCTAAAATGTTGGTAAAAAACAATATAATGACTGCTTATGACTTTTTACTTGCATCGCCACAATGGGTAAAGGAGAAAATGAGCATTGTTGGTTTGAGGACATGGAGAGAGCTGCATTCAGAGTCATGTATTAGTTTTGAAGAGAGTATTAAAGATAAAAAACAGATATGTGTTAGCAGAAGTTTTTCAAAGGAATTATCTGATATTGAAGAGCTATCACAAGCTGTAGCAACATTTGCTACACGTGCTGCAGCTAATCTCAGAAGGCAAAATTCTGTCTGCTATTCCATTCATGTTTTTATTTTGACTAATCAATTCAAGGAAGGAGCTTATCCATATTATAGAAGTTCTATTGTTACACAAGAATTTCCTACTGACAGTACGATTAAGATTGTTAAAGGCTCTATTGAGGCACTTGTTAAAATTTATAGAAAAGAATATTCCTATAAAAAAGCAGGAGTTGTTTTAATGGATATTTCAAAAAAAGATAATACTCCGTCAGATATTTTTTATAATGACGAGATGCAGAAACATAACTATCTCATGAAAACGTTGGATGACATAAATTCTCGTTTTGGAGACAACACTCTTGTTACTGCTACCCAGGGAGTTAACAAGCTCATAACATTCTCAAATTATCTGTCCAAAAAGTATACAACTTCCTGGGATGATATCATTGAAGTAAAAATTTAATAATCCTTATCCACTTTTTTTTGACAGATAAAGAGTATGGAATTTCAGTAGATAAAGGTTCCTCAACTTTTACTTCATCAATCAAGTCAATGCCTGTTGTTGTAATTGCTCTATCAATACCAAAATATTCAAAAGCATGTTTTGGTATATTTATTTTGATCAAAGAATCAACATTTGAAAAATTGACAACAATAAGTATTATTTCATTCTGAAATGATCTTAGAAAAGAATAATGCAATTTAGGATTATAATAATCAGATTCAGGATTCATGTATTGAAGATCATAATTTTTACCTTCAGATACTGCTTTTTCCAAAGTTGAGATTGACATTAATTTCCTGTAAATCTTCCTAATGTCAGGTTCTTCCTTGCTTGACCTCCATGTTTTAATTGAAGATAATGCCCAATAGTCATATATCGACGTCTTTCCGTCCAAAGAGCTGAAGCCTTCTGTATCCATGCCTCTTTCTCCAAGTTCCTGTGCAAAATAAATCATAAAGGGCGACTGGTTGAGCATCAAAGACACAGTTAATGCAGGAATTGCAGAAAAAGGATCACATGCATAAAAATCTGATGCAGCACGCACCTCGTCATGATTTTCTATAAAGTTGAGCATTCTGGGTTGAATGGAACCGAGCGACTGCCAACACTTAGTAATATCTTCAGCAGACTTATTACCAAGAGTTATCATTTTAAGAGTATCATAAAGCCCAACTTTGTCATAAAGATAATCAAAACTCCCAAACTCAAGATAATCTGAGTATTTTGAGGGATTATAAACCTCTGCTATGAAAATTGATTCCGGAAATTTCTGTTTTGCTTTGGGAATAGCCTTATGCCAAAATTGTATTGGAACCATTTCTGCCATATCACATCTAAATCCGTCAATACCTGTCATTAACCAAAAATTTAAGATGTCGTCCATTTTGTTCCAAGTATCAGGAACTGGATCAAAGTAACATATTCCACCGGACTTGTAATCAACTCCGTAGTTTAGTTTAACAGTTTCAAACCAGTCATTAATAGTGGGATTTGACCTGAAACAATCATTACCGGATACTTTAGCAGGGAATTCGTAGTAAATTTCAGACGGATAACTGGATGATATAGGCGATTTAAAGCTCTCGTTTTGGATATAATAAAAATTATTCATTGGATGAAATGAATAGCCCGGATTATCTGAAGATCCAAAATCATGAATAAAATCCGGTGTAGAATCAGACATATAGACTCTTGCAACATGATTTGGCACAAAATCTATCAGCACTTTCATGCCTGCATTGTGAACTCTGTCAATCAGCTCTTTGAATTCATTAAATCGATTATATACATTTCCGGCGAGATCAGGATCCACATCATAATAGTCTTTTATTGCATACGGTGAACCGGCTTCGCCTTTAACCAGTTGATTATAATCTTTGAATATTCCATAACTTGAATAATCTGTTTTAGTGGAATGTTCAATAATTCCTGTAAACCAAATGTATGTACATCCAAGTTCTTTGACTGACTCTAACATACAGTCATCAAAATCGGAAAATTTACCACACCCATTAACATCTATTGTCCCTCCCGGAACACATTCACTAGTCGTATTCCCAAACAGTCTTGGTAATACCTGGTAAATAATAAATTTCCCCATCTCGGAAAAACTACCAGTTCAGAATTTTCATAAAATCATATTCTTCCGGATCGGGAAGATATTTAGATGCAGCTTTATAATCACTTTCTGTTATAAAATGAAATATATTTTTAATTACAGCTTGAACACGGTCAGAATCGATACTCACTCCTCTTGGTGATATCTTTCCTGTAATAGGATCTTGTATTTCTGACAGATATAAAGGTTTAACTTTCCCAAGGTGATCTATATAAACCATACAGCCCGTATTCCCTTCTGTAAAGAGCTGATAAACACCTATACCAAGTTCAGTGCAATATACAAGATCATATGCTACAGGCGACTGACATCTAAGTTCGTATCCAAGTTCAACAGGGCGAATTTTTACTTCAATATTAAGCTCGTTTAATCTCTTTTCGACTAACTCACAGAAAATATGAGCTTTGGAGATTTTGCCAAGTTCAGGATGACCATGATCGTCATATGAAAATATAATACCGGATTTTGTTAATTCTTCATTGCTGAGTTCATGAAATATGCCTTCTGATATCATAACTGATCCGTACTTAATGCCCAAAATAGCCCTTTTAACTATTGAAGAGACAGACAATTTAATAATTTTGTCTAGCGTAATAGTCGTTTTATTGAACATTTCCGGTATCACAATCATAGGATAGTGTGCTGCAGAACCAATTCCAAAAGCAAGATGACCAGCTGTTCTACCCATTGCACATATGATAAACCAGTTGTTGCTTGTCCTTGCATCTTCATATATAGTTGTAGCGAGTCTTGCTCCTTCTGCCTTGGCTGATTCATAACCGAATGTAGGCCTTTGAAGCGGTAAAGGAAGATCGTTGTCTATTGTTTTAGGAACATGAATATTGGCAATTTGATAATTGCGTTCATAAAGATATCTTGCAACCCTGTTTGCCGTTGATGCAGTATCATCACCTCCGATTGTTACTAATAGTTTTATATTGTTTTTAGTAAACAATTCCAAATTGAAATTATTTTCAAAATCTTCTGCCGTCGGTTTGTAACGACTCATAACCAAATATGATCCACCTCTGTTAAAAATTGAATCTGCCAAAATAAAATCCAGCTCCACAACGTCAGGTTTTTGTGAGAATAACCCTTTATAACCTCCGTTAATTCCCAATACTCTATATCCTTTGGATATAAAAGTTTTTGTAATACTGGCTATAACAGTGTTAATTCCAGGAGCCGGACCTCCTCCTGTCAATATAATGATTGTTTCTTTCATCTTTTTTCTTAATTTTATTTATCCGTGCAAAGGTAACAATAAATAAAAAAAATCTAAATTTGTAGGCAGTGATATGAAAAAATCAGATAAGTTAATACTTGATAGGATTCTTCAGTTAAGAGAGGAAATTAACGAGCATAATCAAAGGTACTACATTGATAATAAGCCGATTATATCTGATTTCGATTATGATCTTCTTTTAAATGAGCTTGAAACATTAGAGCGGAAATATCCACAATTCAAGTCTAATGATTCCCCTTCCTTACATGTTGGAAGTGACATTTTATCACAGGATAAAGGCATTCATTTCAAGCAAGTTGCACATAAATATCCAATGCTTTCAATTAGTAATACTTACGATAAGGAAGAACTAATACTTTTTGATGAAAGAGTCAGAAAAATCTTACAACATTCCGTCGAATATGTTTGTGAGCTAAAGATAGATGGGGTAGCAATATGTTTAACATACTTTAAGGGAAAACTAATAAAAGCAGTTACAAGAGGTGATGGTTTTGTGGGTGATGACGTAACAAAAAATGTACTAAAAATTAATTCAGTGCCTAAGGAACTTTCTGATTCTGGCTATCCTGATGAATTCGAAGTTAGAGGTGAAATATTCATGCCGTGGGAATCTTTTGATGAATTAAATCGCCAAAGGGAAGAAAATGAAGAAGAATTATTCGCAAATCCTAGAAATGCAGCTTCTGGTTCTCTTAAGCTGCTTAATAGCGAAGAGGTTGGAAAGCGTGGATTACAAGCTTTGTTTTATCATCTTATGATAGACGATCCAAAATATATTACACATTTTGAACTTCTTGAACAGGCTCGAAAATGGGGATTGCCGACCTCTCCATATGTTAGAAAATGTGAGGATTTAACGCAAGTATTTGAATATTTGGATTTCTGGGATGTTGAAAGGACAGGACTTCCCTATCCTATTGATGGTGTTGTTATCAAATTAAACAACCTTAACGATCAAAAATTACTGGGCAATACGGCAAAATCACCTCGATGGGCAACAGCATTTAAATTTAAACCTGAACAGGCTCTGTCCAAAGTCATATCTGTTGATTTTCAGGTTGGAAGAACAGGCGCTATTACACCTGTTGCAAATCTTGAACCGGTTCTTCTTTCAGGTACAACTGTCAAAAGAGCAACTCTTCATAACATTGACCAGATAAGGGCATTGGATCTGCATATTAATGACTATGTATATGTAGAAAAAGGTGGAGAAATTATACCTAAAATTACTGCTGTTGACTTTTCCAAACGTGGTAACATTATTGTGCCTGTAATATTTCCTGATAAATGTCCTGACTGTGGAACACAATTGATAAAAGAAGAGAGTGAGGCAAAGCATTATTGTCCTAACCAATATGGTTGTCCAACACAAATTAAGGCAAGATTCCTGCATTTCTGCTGCAGAAAAGCAATGGATATTATTGCCGGAGAAGCTACGATTGATCAGCTTTATAACAAAGGTTATATCAAAGTGCTTTCAGATATTTACAGGTTAACAGTTGAACAGCTTTTATCTTTGGATGGCTGGAAAGAGAGATCTGCAGACAGATTTCTGAAAAGTGTTGAAAAATCCAAGAGTGTACCATTTTCCAGAGTGCTTTATGCATTGGGTATAAGATATGTTGGTGAGACTACGGCAAAAAATCTCGCCAGCCATTTTTTAAGTATTGATAATATCATTTCTGCAAGTAGGGAAGAACTTCTGGAAGTTGAAGAAGTTGGAGATAAACTGGCAGATTCAATCATTTCTTTTTTTTCCGTTCCTGTTAACCTACAACTAATTAATGATTTTAAACATATTGGTCTTAAACTTGAGGAGAAAACTGAAAATAAAACTGTCTCCACAAAACTATCAGGTCTTAATATTGTTATTTCTGGTGTGTTCCCAATTTCACGAGAAGAGATGAAATCTCTGATTGAAAGCCATTCAGGGAAAGCTGCAAATACAGTTACACCCAATACTTCATATCTTCTTGTGGGAGAAAACCCGGGATCTTCAAAACTGCAAAAGGCAAAACAGTTAGGAATCCCAATGATTACTGAAAAAGAATTAAGAGAAATGATTGGTTAATATTTACATAAATAATTATTAATGAAAACAATTTTAATTAACAACAAAGTTTACTACATCGGAACTAACGACCGAAAAAAATCTTTATTCGAGAATAATTGGCCGTTGCCTAAAGGTGTGTCTTATAACTCATATTTAATCTCTGATGACAAATCAGTTTTGATTGACACTTTGGAGTTTGGTTCTAAGGATAACTATGTTGAAGAGATAGATTGTATCTTAAATGGTAAACCTCTTGATTATCTTGTTGTAAATCATATGGAACCAGATCATTCCGGTATGATAAATATTTTGCGCAGAATATATCCTTCAATGAAAATTGTTGGAAATTCTAAAACATATAAAATCCTTGAAGCATACTATAAAATTGGGAAAGAATGTTTCATGGAAGTTTCAGATGGAGATATACTGGATTTAGGTCATCATAAACTTAAATTTGTCATGACACCCTGGGTGCATTGGCCAGAAACTATGATGACATATGATTTGACTGATCAAATTCTTTTTTCATGTGATGCTTTTGGCAGCTTTGGAACTCTTGATGGAGCTGTTTTTGATGATGAACTTGATTTTGAATCAAGGTACGAAGGAGAGATGTTGAGATATTATTCAAATATCGTTGGAAAATACAGCAATATGGTTCAGAAAGCTATCTCCAAACTTGATGGTGTGCCAGTTAAATTTGTTTGTCCGTCACATGGCCCAATCTGGCGTAAAGATCCTTTAAAGGCTCTGTCTCTATATAGCAGATGGAGTAAACATGAATCGGAAAAGGGAGTGGTTATAGCATATGCCTCAATGTATGGAAATACAGAAAAAATGGCTGATTATCTTGGACGAGAGATGGTTGAGAGAGGTATAAAGAATATTTATATTTACGATGTTTCCAAAACGCATGTTTCATACATACTCAGGGATATCTGGAAATACAATGCTGTAGTTCTTGGTTCATGTGCTTATAACACTGGAATGCATCCTATGATGGCTCAACTCTGTCACGAACTTGAAACTTCATCACCCAAAGGGAAACTTTATTCGCTGTTTGGTTCTTACAGTTGGAGTGGAGGCGGCTTAAAAATGCTTAAAGAATTTGCTTCTAAGATGGAATGGAAACTTTTTGCCGACCCTGTAGAGATAATTGGACATCCTGACAGTCAAAAGATAAAGGATCTGAGCACAATGGCTGATAAATTGGCCAACTACTGAAATTAATAAAACATGAGTAGAATATCTTGAAAAAACTTGCAGTAAAACACACTTATCAAAGAGTGCTTAAATTTCTCATGATTGATATTTGGCATCTTGATCTATCCGAGCTGAGTGTGATGAAAGCCCGGATAATCAAATATTTGAAAGTGTTCATTATGACTGTCAGGGGCTTTACTACCGATAAAGCTAATATTCAGGCTCACAGTCTTACTTATTATTCAACAATGTCTCTAGTACCTTTGGTTGCAGTCGTATTCGCTGTCACAAAAGGATTTGGATATGGGAATGAGATGGAGACGCTTATTTATAAATATTTTGAAGGAAATGAGCAGATAATTAACTATCTGTTAAAATTTGCAGATAATATAATTGTTTCACTTGAAAATGGTCTTTTTGGTTTTATAACTTTTATCATTTTAATATCTGCCGTTATATATCTGATGCTCAATATTGAAATGGCTTTTAACGACGTGTGGAAAGTTTCCGGAGGTAGACCTCTTCATAAAAGGCTTATCTTCTACCCTATATTGTTGATGTCTTTTCCATTCATTCTGCTTATATTTATGTCATTTGGTCTTATTTATACAGATGCTTTGAAATCAATAGGTCTGGAGCTTGATCGCTATGTGCCAATTACATCAATATTTACATGGCTTCTTTTATATGGAGTTGTTGTATTAGTATTTTCAATGATGTACTTTTTAATACCAAATACTAAAGTTAAATTTGCAGCAGCATTTAACTCAGCTTTAATTCTTGCATTTGCTTTTATCGTTGTGCAGGTTTTATATGTTGAAACTCAATTACTTGTTACTGGGCTTAACACAGTGTACGGTGTATTTGCTGCTATTCCACTGTTCCTTGTATGGATGAACATCAGTTGGACACTTATTCTGTTTGGAGCAGAACTTTCGCATTCGTTTCAAAATGTTGACAATTATAAAATATCATGAATAACAGAATTTTATCTAAAGATGCAGAAGATTTCATAGATGACAAACTACTGCATTCACTTATTGAGAACACAAAGGAAGACAAAGGTCGCCTTCGGGAAATTTTTGCAAAAAGTAAGGCTAAACAAGCTTTAAATCTTGAAGAAGTAGCTTCATTGCTTGCGATAAAATCCCGTGATGGTTTGGAAGAGCTCTATGAAACAGCACGTGATTTGAAAAGAGTTATATATGGCAATAGAATAGTGCTTTTTGCTCCACTATATATTGGTAATAATTGTATTAACAATTGTTCATACTGTGGTTTTAGAAGTTCTCTGACAAATGCTGTTCGAAAAACTCTTACTAAAGAGGAGTTGATTGATGAGGTAGCTTCTCTTGAAAGAGAGGGACACAAAAGATTGATTTTGGTCTATGGAGAACATCCAAAATATTCTCCTGAGTTCATTGCCGATACAGTCAGGACATGTTACAGTGTAAAGGTTGGCAACGGGGAGATTCGTAGAGTTAACATTAATGCAGCACCAATGAATGTTGAGGGTTATAAAATTGTCAAGGCGGCAGGTATAGGAACATTTCAAGTTTTTCAGGAAACATATCACAAAGAAACATATGCTAAATATCATCCGGCAAATACTGTAAAAGGTGACTACATGTGGCGTCTGGATGCAATGGACAGAGCATTCGAAGGAGGAATTGACGATATGGGCATAGGTGCCTTATTCGGACTTTATGACTGGAGATATGATGTTTTAGGATTAGTAAGCCACGCTATTCACCTGCAAAAAAAATTAGGAGTTGGTCCTCATACAATAAGTTTTCCTCGTATAAAGCCTGCACTCGGTTTGAATATTGATTTACCTTACGAAGTCACAGATGAACAATTTAAACAACTTGTTGCTACATTAAGAATATCTGTGCCATATACTGGATTGATAATGACAGCAAGAGAGAGTCCAAAAATTAGAGATGAAGTAATTGAGTTTGGAGTTTCACAAATTGATGCCGGAACAAGGTTGGAAATCGGAGGTTACCAGGAAAAGAGAGATAGAGGTCAAGACTTGGACAGGGAACAATTTGAAGTTGGAGATCAAAGAGAGTTGGATGATGCAATTCGTTGGCTGATAGAGAGAGGGTTTATCCCGAGCTTTTGCACTTCATGCTACAGGCTTGGAAGAACTGGTGAACATTTCATGGAATACGCTATTCCGGGCTTCATTGGTAACTTCTGTACACCAAATGCAATGCTTACTCTTACTGAGTATCTTGAAGATTATTCATCAGAGGAGACAAAAAAAGCCGGATATGAGATGCTTGAGAATGAACTTGCTAAAATAAAAAACAGCGAAAGAAGAGCTGAGATTGCGGGTAAGATAGAGCAGATTAAAATGGGTAAAAGAGATTTGCGTTATTGACAAATGGATGTGTTTACTCCTGAAGACAATGCTCTTATAGATAAGGAATTTGAAGAGCTGAGATTGGCCAGCCTTAAAAGATGCGCTGATCAATCTGAATATGAAATGGTGCTCAAGGCTTTTGAATTTGCGCGTTCTGCACATAATGGCGTGAGGAGAAGATCTGGAGAACCTTATATCATACATCCTATTTGTGTGGCTAAAATTGTTGTTCAGGAGATTGGTCTTGGATACAAATCGATTGTTAGTGCTCTAATTCATGACGTTATTGAAGATACAGAATATAATATAGAGGATATACAACGGCTCTTCGGAGCTAAAATCGCATCTCTTGTTGATGGATTAACTAAAATCAAAAGCGTATTTGATAGTTCTACAACAGGACAAGCTGAAAATTTCAAGAGAATTATCCTAACATTAAATGATGATGTTCGAGTTATATTGATTAAGCTTGCAGATAGGCTTCATAACATGAGGACTATAGATTCGATGCCTCAACTTAAGAAAGACAAGATTCTTAGTGAGACTATGTACATTTTTATTCCTCTTGCTCACAGACTCGGACTTTACAGTATCAAGTCTGAAATGGAAGATATTTGGTTAAAACATTCTTTCCCAAACGAGTACGACGAGATACAGGCTCGTATTGCGAAAACAGTAGCAGAAAGAGGCTTTGCAATCGACCAATTTATTGAGCCAATAGCAGAAAGTTTACACCAGGATAATTATGAATTTACTATCACAAAAAGGACTAAAACCCCCTACTCCATATGGAGAAAAATGATAGAAAAGCATATAACTTTCGATGAGGTATATGATCTCTTTGCAGTAAGAATCGTCTTTGAACCAAAACCAAATCAGCCAGAAAGAGTACAATGTTGGCACATTTATTCTCTCATTACAGAAAATTATCTTTCAAAAACAGACAGGATAAGAGATTGGGTAAGTACGCCTAAAGCAAATGGATACGAAGCTTTGCACTGCACTGTTCTTGGCAAGCAAGGCAATTGGATTGAAGTTCAGATTCGCTCTAAAAGGATGGATGATGTGGCAGAAAGAGGCATTGCTGCTCATTGGGCATACAAGGGTGTCAAACTGTCAGAGAGCGAACTTGAAAATTGGCTCAACAGAGTCAGAGAAGTTCTTGAAAATCCGGATGTTAATGCATTAACTTTCCTGGATAATTTTCACAAGGAACTTTTTTCAAAAGAGATCTTTGCCTTTACGCCAAAAGGCGATTCAATCTCTCTTCCCAAAGGCGCTACTGCTCTTGATTTTGCGTATGCAATACACAGTGAAATTGGTAATAAAGCTATTGCAGCAAAGGTCAATTATAAATTATTTCCTCTCTCCTATCAAATTAGAAACGGAGATCAGATTGAAATAATTACTGCTGAATCACAGAAGCCTCAACGTGAATGGCTTGACTTTGTTAAAACCCCCAAGGCAAGGTTTCATATCATGGATGTACTCAATGCAGAGGGAAAAGCGCTTATAAAGGAAGGACAAAACAAATTGAATGCAAAACTAAATGAACTTAATATTGCATCAGACCCTGCAATCTATAAAAAGTTGCTTGATATATACAAACAAAAGAATAAAGATGAACTTTTTTATAGGATTGGTGCATCAACAATTGATATTTCAGATCTTAAAGAAAAATTAGATAGTTATAAAGATAAAAGCAAAAGTTTTTTTAAGAAAAAAAACAAAGTTGAAGATTTTTTACTTGAAGAAAATCCTATGGACAAAACACTTACGTATGTCATTGCTTCTTGTTGTTCTCCGATTCCTGGAGATCCGGTTATTGGTTTTCAGGATGACAATGGCAAGGTTATTGTCCATAAAAAGGACTGTCCCAAGGCAATCGCCCTTGCATCAAGTGTGGCTGAGAAAATTGTAAAGGTTAAGTGGGCAGTTCATACAAGCCTGTCATTCTTAGCGAGAGTAATAATGAAAGGGTTGGATAGAAAGGGCATTCTAAATGAGATCACCCAAATTATTGCCAAAGTGATGAATATTAATATACGAAAAGTAGTTATAAACACACACGACAACATATTTGAAGGATGTATAGATCTGGATGTCCACAATAAAGATGACTTGGATAAGCTTATTAAAGAATTGTCTATGGTTCAGGGGATTGAAAGTGTTTTAAGAAATGATATTAAGGAGGATGTCATAAATGAAAACTAACAGATGTTATTTGGCTGTTATTTTGATTGCCATATTAGTTTTTTTTCAGTCGTGTGCAAATACTTCTACACCTCCTTCAGGAGGTCCGAAAGACACTTTGGCTCCGGTTCTTCTTAAGGTAATACCAGATTCTAATAAGACAAACTTCCCCAGAAAAGGAGGACAGGTTGAACTTCGTTTCAATGAGTATGTAGTCTTAAAGGATCCTGTTAAACTAATATATCTTTCTCCTCCCCAAAAAAAGATGCTTCAGACAAAAATTAAAGGTAAAAGTATTATTGTAACATTCCCGGAAGAACTTGATTCTGCTTCAACATATTCCATTAATTTTAGCAGTGCCATTGCC
>JAHDPK010000002.1:0-270559 GCA_018434395.1 Bacteroidales bacterium
ATTCGCAATATTGCCTTTATATACTTTGAAAGTCTAGTCTCAACATAAAAATTATCTGTAAAATCAAGATAACTTGAAGTATTAAGAGTGCCGATTGTGGCATCATACATTGGGTTTGGAGTAAAAGTTGAAGGCTCAGCCCACCTTAGAAGTAAACCGGTTTCAGGGTCATTGCTCCTCCAATAAGGATTCATTTTTACATAATCTCCAAAAGTTCCCCATGGACTTTCCTGTGAAAAGTTACTTACTGCAGTCATAATATTCCTAAAAAGAATATTTTTATATCTATAGGAGAGATTGACACTCCCTGATATGTTTCTTCTGTAGGAATCTTTCATGACACCATTAATTTTGTTATAAGTAAAATCTGCAATACCTTTAAGACTTTTACTGTCACCCAATTCAATATTTATATTGTGTTTGGTACCAACACCCACTCGAAGTGGTTTTGAAAGCCAATATGTATCAAGCCCTTCCTTAATGAGTTTTTTCCTTTCATTATACAATTTATTAGCCTTTAGTTGCTCCTCAAGATTGTTAGGAAAACTGTAAACACCCTCTAATCTTTCAATCTCAAGCTTTTCCTCTGCATTTGCTAAATTATAACTGGTAAGATCCGGCATTGAAATATCCATACTACCCGTATAAGTAACTCTCTGTTGATCGCCAAGCAGTTTTTTAGTCTCTATAACAATTACACCATTAGCAGCTTTCGAACCATATAAAGCCTTTGCTGATGCATCCTTAAGAATAGTTACTCTTTCCACTCTGTTCATATCCATATCCATTATTCTTTCAACAGTTGATTCAAAACCATCCAGAATAAATAGTGGCATATTGGGCATATTCCCATAATTACCTTTCAAAGTGATCCCTGTGGAAGACTGATCCGAAGGAAAACTTGACGTTCCTCTTATCTGCATTTGAGGAAGAGCATTTGGATTGGATCCCTGAGAAAAATTATCAATAAAATATATTGAAGGATCTATGTTTTTAAGAGATTCTAATACATTTTTATTACCGACCCTAACAAGATCTTTTGAGGAAATTGTCGAAGCAGATCCGGTGAAATTCTCAGCTTTCCTGTCCACAATACCTGTAACAATTACATCTGACAGTTGAAGAGAACTCTCCTCCATGATAACCTCATAAAATTTCCTGTTATCAAGAGTTATTTCCAGATCTTTCATTCCTATCATTCTGAAACCGATTCTATTGTATTTTTCAGATGGAATAACAATCGAAAACTTACCATTTTCATCAGTAGTTACACCTTTCGTAGTTCCAGGAATAATAACAGCGACTCCTGCGAGAGGCATATCATTCTTATCCACAACCACGCCAGTTATTACACGTTCTTGATTTTGATTTGATTCTTTTTGAATTATAACAATTTGATTCCCGGTAATTTCATAATTCAGATTGATTTGTTCAAAAACCTGCTCCAATACACTGCTTAGAGTTTTATCTTGCACAACAATCGTAATATTTGATAAATTTTCTACCTGCGAATTTTTGTAAAAAAATCTGAAAGGTGTTTGTTTTTCAATTTCCTTGAAAAACTGCGTAATAGGAACATCTCTCAAATCCAGGGTAATTCTCTCTTGCTGAATAGCTCCTGAAAGCCCTCCAGACAGAGACAAACAACACACTACCAGCAAAAGCCGGAGGTGCCCGAGTTTGATAAAATTATTCATAGTTTAAGTATTTAGTTTAATGTGTGTTATATTATATTTATACTATTGTCTGTCTTCAAGAATAAGTTTGCCATTTATTACTTTGTACTTTATTTTTGCACTTATCGATATGGCATCCAATGCAACTTTTATATCTTCTCTGTCAAATCTTCCGTTGAATTTTTCGTTCATTGAAACAGAAGTATTGTTCACGATCTCTACACCATACCACGATGACAAATTATCAATCAATTCATCAAATGATTGACCGTTAACAATCAAAACACCATCTCTCCACATAGTAAGGAGTTTAGAATCAACATTCTTTACAACTATCTCTCTTGTAATTCTATGCAAACTTATCTGCTCATCGGGATGAATTATTTGAGTCTTCCCATCTGCAAAAACCTTAACAGAACCTTCGACAAGAATAACTGAAGAATTTTGACTGTTGTATCTCGATTCAACGTCGAAAGAAGTTCCTAAAACTTCTATATTCATATCAGAAGTATTGACAATAAAAGGAACAGAAGACTTTTTGACTTCAAAATAAGCCCTACCTACCAAATTTACTTCGCGTTTGTCTTTTCCAAATTCAACAGGATACCTTAAATAAGAATTTGCAGTCAAATAAACTTTTGAACCATCTGGTAAAGCCATAACTACTCTTTCTCCTGAAGGAGTTGTAACAGAATTATAACTCTTTGTAAGAGATTGTTTTTTAATTATAGTATCTATCTTCTGAGTCAGAACACCGTCCAATGCAATATAGTGAGTTTTGTCCTTGAGTTTATGAACAAATTTCCCATTATAAATTTCAACTTTTACAGAATCTCGTGAGAAATTAAGATTTGCAAGACTTTGATCTTTTATAGTTCCAGAATTATTTTCATGAACTTTGAGAACAACGAATAATATAACAGAAGCAGCTATGGCAAATGATGCAGCCAGACTTAGATTCTTTTTTACCCTATCTTTTTGTCTTGATTTCTTTATGAATTCATTGAACCTTTCTGAATTGTTGAAAGGCAGATTATTCTTTTTATACTCTTCATCTACTGAAACATGCCACATTTCCTTGAATCTATCAAAATAGAGCTCATTTTGATAATCCTTTATCCATTCAGAAAAAAAAAGTATTTCTTCTTTCGAGGCAGTTCCATTCAAAATCTTTACAAGAAGAGAATCTGGTTTTGAATTATTTTTTCCTTGCATCATTCATCACTTTTTACTTCTAAGACGTGATAAATGAAAAATACCCTTAAACAGTATTGAATTATTTATAAATTCAAGTGAATTCTATCATCAAAATAAGTAACCAGTCCAAACTTGTGCGTAATCTTCTCAAAGCTATAGACATTTGGGTTTCAACTGTTTTAACTGAAATGTTTAAATTACTGGCTACATCAGAATATGAAAGACCTTCAATCTTACACTTTATGAATATTTCTCTACAACGCTTTGGTAATTCATTAATGGCTGATAGAATTATTTTTCTGGTTTCAGAATCTATGATACGCAATTCTGCATGTGGATTTTGAATAATACGGTCAAAATATAAATCCCCAAGCCCGAGTTCTATGTATTTATGATATTGCTTTCTCTGTCGCAGAACTGTTATACAATTGTTATATACCGACTTATAAAGATATGATTTCAGTGATTCATTAATTTCAATTGATTTTCTTTTTTCCCATATATTGCAAAAAGTGGTCAATACAATTTCTCGAGCATCATTATTATTGTTCAATATTCTATAAGCATATGAGCACAAGTTAAGATTATACTGATTAAACAGTTGACTAAAAGCAGCTTCATTTCCACTTTTTAACAAGTCTATAAATTCTTTACTACTTGTATCCACAACCATTATTCAGTTTGATTTATGTCAAATATACAAATAATCACAACTACAGAAAAAGCCGACCTAAAAATTTCTTTTAAGTCAGCTTCTGTGTAGCGGAGGAAGGACTCGAACCTACGACCTTCGGGTTATGAGCCCGACGAGCTACCAACTGCTCCACTCCGCGATGTAGGATTGCAAAATTAATATAAATTTTACACTTTACAAAATTTGCAAATCATTTTATCTTTACTTTTATATTATTATTCTATATAATCAATCAAATTATTGATTTCGATTTGATTCTGTTCTCCAGTATTTATTTCTTTTATATTAAGAATACCTCTTGTTATCTCATCTTTCCCTGCAATAATCAAATACTTAATATTTTTTTTCTCTGCATATTCAAACTGTTTCTTAAGTTTTACAGCATCAGGATAAATTTCGGCAATTATCCCTTTAGCCCGAAGTTTTTTAATAATTGGAAGCGCAAACAGCACATCTTCATCTCCTAAATTTGCAAAAAGTAACCGGCTTGTATTTATTGCCTCATTTGGAAATTTATGCAATGAGAGAAGAACATCGTAAATTCTATCAGCACCAAAAGATATTCCGACACCAGAAAGACCCTTTAACCCAAAAATACCTGTAAGATCATCATACCTTCCTCCTCCACAAATACTACCAATCTCAGCATCAAGTGCCTTAATCTCAAAGATTGCGCCTGTATAGTAGTTAAGTCCCCTTGCAAGTGAGAGATCGAACTCTACTTTCTGATTAATCTCAGCAACTTCTATCATATCAAACAGTTTAGTCATCTCCTCAACTCCCAATAAACCTGTCTGAGAATTTTCAAGAAGCCTCTTCATAACTTCAAACTTGGACCTATTGCTACCACTTATAAGTAAGACAGGTTCTATTGTATTAATGGCATTGTCTTCGATGCCTTTTTCCATTAACTCTTTCTTGACCTCTTCAAGTCCTACTTTATCAATCTTGTCGATGGCAATTGTAATATCGGTGAGTTTTTCCGGACAACCTGCCACTTCAGCCAATCCTGAAAGGATTTTACGATTGTTTATCTTAATAACCACACTAATTCCAAATCTTGCAAACACATCGTCGGCAATTTGTACTAATTCGAGCTCATTGAGCAGAGAATCGCTTCCAACAACATCGACATCACATTGGTAAAACTCCCTGTAACGTCCTTTTTGTGGTCTGTCAGCACGCCAAACAGGCTGAATCTGATATCTTTTGAATGGAAACTGAAGCTCGCTTTGATGCTGTACAACAAATCTGGCAAATGGTACAGTAAGATCATACCGAAGACCTTTTTCACAAACTTTCAATGACAACGCACTGCTATCCTTCAAAAGTGTTGGTTCAATATTTTCAAAAGCATTGCCTGAATTAAGAATTTTAAAAAGCAACTTATCTCCCTCATCACCATATTTGCCCAGAAGTGTTGACAGATTTTCGATTGCAGGGGTCTCAATTGGAGAGTAACCATAAAGTTGAAAAACACTTTTGATAGTAGAAAAAATATAGTCCCTGCGAGCCATTTCAACAGGTGTAAAATCTCTGGTTCCTTTAGGAATTGATGGTTTCTGTGCCATAAAAATATTATAATTCACTATTTAGATTGCAAATATCTGTCAATTGCAGCTGCTGCTTTCCTTCCAGCTCCCATAGCCAAAATAACTGTAGCGGCTCCTGTCACGATGTCTCCTCCTGCGAATACTCCGGGTTTAGTTGTTATTCCGTTCTCATCAGCAACAATACATTTCCATTTGTTTGTTTCCAAACCAGGAGTTGTATTTGCAATAAGCGGATTGGGAGATGTACCAAGAGCCATTATAACTACATCAACATCCATTTCAAACTCTGAATCCGGGATGGGAATAGGAGACCTTCTTCCACTTTCGTCGGGTTCCCCAAGTTCCATTCTGATACATCTTATCCCGGTTACCCACCCTTTATCATTACCTAAAACTGCAACAGGATTTGTAAGCATCTTAAAAACAATTCCTTCTTCCTTAGCATGGTGAACTTCTTCGACCCTGGCCGGAAGTTCTTTTTCAGTTCTTCTGTAAACAATTGTCACATCGGCACCTAGTCTTAAAGCTGTCCTTGCAGCGTCCATAGCTACATTTCCTCCACCTACAACAGCAACTTTTTTCCCAACATAAATAGGCGTATCGTAACTTGGATCATAAGCCCTCATAAGGTTATTTCTGGTAAGAAATTCATTTGAAGAAACTACTCCATTAAGATTTTCTCCAGGAATACCCATAAATTTAGGCAATCCAGCACCTGAACCAATAAAAACAGCATCAAAACCCTCTTCTTTCATTAAAGAATCAATAGTTACAGTCCGACCAACGATAACATTTGTCTCAATATTTACTCCAAGAGCACGAACATTATCTACCTCAGCCTTAACCACTTTTTCTTTTGGTAGACGAAATTCTGGAATTCCATACTGCAGCACTCCACCCGGCTCATGAAGTGCCTCAAAAATAGTCACTTGATAGCCCAACTTGGCAAGATCGGCAGAACAGGCTAATCCTGCAGGACCACTTCCAATAACTGCAACTTTTTTACCATTTAAATTTGCAGAACTTGAAAAACAAATACCCTTCTCTCTTGCCCAATCAGCTACAAATCTTTCAAGCTTGCCGATAGCTACAGGCTCTCCTTTAACACCTAAAATACAAGCCCCTTCACATTGGGTCTCCTGAGGGCAAACCCTACCACAAACTGCAGGAAGAGAACTATCCTTTGCAATTATAGCAGCTGCTTTTTCAAAATTTCCATTTTCAACCTCAAGAATAAATTGAGGTATTTGAATTGACACAGGACACTGCCCTATACAGGAAGGCTTTTTACAACCCAAGCATCTTGAAGCTTCGAGCCTGGCTTCTTCCTCGTTATAACCATAACATACTTCGTCAAAGTTTTTAATTCTTACAGCAGGATCCTGCTCTCTAACAGGAACTCTTGGTATCTTATTTCTCATTGTTCAATCCAATTTTACATTTATGATCAGCCTCAATTTCAATATTTTTATACATCATTTGACGTCTCATAGCTTCATCAAAATCAACCTGGTAGCCATCAAACTCTGGCCCATCAACACATGCAAATTTTGTCTTACCTCCCACAGAAACCCTGCATGCACCGCACATTCCTGTACCATCAACCATCAGCGTATTAAGGCTTACAATCAATGGCAGATTAAAAGGTCGAGCTGTTAAGGTTACAAATTTCATCATAATCATAGGTCCTATTGCAACTGCCTGATCATATTTTTCTCCTGATTCCAGCAATTCTTTTAAGATATCAGTTACCAGTCCCTTTTTCCCATAGCTCCCATCATCAGTACATATGTACAAATTATCACAAACGGCTCTCATCTCTTCTTCAAAAATAACAAGATCCTTGGTTTTTGCACCAATAATGACATCCACTTTTGCTCCCTTGGCATGAAGATACTTGGCCTGAGGAAAAACGGGAGCCGTGCCCAATCCGCCGGCAATAAAAAGATATCTCATTTTTGAAAGCTCTTCATCACTTTTATAAACAAACTCGGATGGTTGCCCCAGAGGACCTGCAAAATCTTTAAAAAATTCTCCCTCATTCATCGTGCATATCTGTCTAGAGGAGGCTCCTACAATTTGGGTTACAATTGTGACTGTTCCTTTCTTGCTGTCAAAATCACAAATCGTAAGCGGAATTCTTTCTCCTTTATCGTGAGCTCTTACTATCAGAAACTGCCCCGGTTTAGCAGCATGAGCCATCCTTGGAGCATTTACTTCCATCAATGTAATTATAGGAGTAAGATCAATCTTTTTGATTATTTTGTACATATCCATATATTTTAAAGTCTATCAAATGAATACCCTAACCCTTTCAGTCTTTTTATAATGGTTCCAAGCTGATCGTATAACTTGTCAGGTCTTGAATCACTCACTCCGGGATGTATGAGTATTATTGCTCCGTTCAATCCTTTTTCTTTTTCAAATTCAAAAAGTTTGTCTATTAACCCTTCTGCAGTCTTATAATTCTCCATTTCAGGAGTTGTATAATCAGCAGGTGTTGCAGTTCCAGGCGTGTAGTTGATGGTTTGAACTCCAGCCCTTGATAAAACCTCTACAGATTCTGAATTATAATGCTCGAATGGCGGTAAAAACCATTTGGCATCAGAAGTGTTAACACCGTATTTTGACAACTCCTCAAAATTCTTCTGCAAATCAGAGACTAAACTGTCCGGTGTTACCAAAGACTTTCTCCTACCATCCCATTCCGCATATAATAAATGCATGTCAGAATGACCTCCCACATAATGACCTCTTTTAATTATTTTAGATATTATATCTCTCTTCTCCTCCATCCTGAGAAAATTACCAGTAAAAAAGAATGACCCTTTAATTTTATATTTATCAAGTGTCTTTAATATTTTTTCGCCTCCCTGAAACATCGAATCAGCTGAAAAAATGAGGTAAATAAGCTTTTTGTCCGGATTAATTCTCACAATAGCTCCATATCCATCCCTCTCAAAATCAACCTTATCTCCCGTTGATTTTGCATAAGTCTTACCTTCACTCTCCATGGAAGAAAAATAGTAAGTCAAACCGGCTGTGCCATCCATTGTAGGCTCATTTGAAGCATAATCTCCTATATCATCGTGATAAACGGCTTTTCCATTGTTGAATAAAGCATACTTGTCCTCTTTTGTCAAGGCATTGCCCGCTCTGTCCTTAAATAATTCCAGATAAATAGGACCATCTACAAGACCTCCTACAGGCAAATCTCCTTTCAATTTAGTATAAGCCGAATGAGGAGAGTCAGGATAATCTCCTCCTTGAGGATATCCCACAATCATGGAAGTACCCCATGGGTTACATCCTAAAAGCCAGTCTCTCAATGAAGTTTCCATCTCAAGATATGTAGTATCACCTGTCTCTTTTCTGTAAAGATGAGCTTGGGTTATTGCAGCAGAAACCAGGTTGTTAGAGCACCATAAAAAAGGTATTCCAAATATAAATGGATCATCCGCAGCTCTTTTGTTCAAACATTCCAGCCCATCTTTCATAAAGGAGAAATACTTATTCCGAATATTCATGTCAGAAGAACATGCCAATAAATAGTGCCCTAAATTTACAAAAGGATAGTATTGATAGTGCCGGCCTCTGCCAAGCTCCATCCATGGTGTTACAGGCTCGAGTTCACCCCAGTAGTCAGCCCTTTTAAGCCAGTGCTCGTCATTACTAAAAGTATATAAAGTAGCTGCTGCCAGTTCAATGTCATCCACATAAGTGTCCTCCTCATAGAAATAAGGAGAAACAAGACAGGCTGTCTGTGTATTTCCAGGCTTTTCCTCAGAATAGGCATAAGCCTCTAATGCTTTTTTCTTAAGCATTTTTGAAAATTCAGGATCAGAATCCTTAAAAAGTTCTGAACCCATCGCAAAACAAGAAGCAAACTTACCGGCTGCAGAAGAGACACCAGTTGTACGATTTATCCACTTGCCAAGCCCTGTGGGTTCACCTGTTACAAAATATACAGGCCTTCCTTTTCCCGGCCCCCAACCATAATCAATATTATCGTCCTGGGGGAACCTGAAGCCTGCATGATCTCTGTCATCAGCTATTTGATTGAACATTACTTTATCTTCAGGATTCATTTTCAACAACCAAGCCATTCCCCACTTTATTTCATCCATAATATCAGGAATACCATTAGATCCAAGTCTGCCACGTGCATCATAAAGATCCTTAAAAACAGATTTATCACTCTGTTGCTGCCATGCAAACATCATTTGATAAAGAGCTGTGGCTGACGTAGTCTGATATTGAAGATAATCAGCAGCATCATGCCAACCACCTGTAACATCAATTTTTTCTCCATTACGAGTAGGATGATTTACAATAAAACCATCATCTGCATGACATATAGCATCTGTATATGGATTATCGTAGCAACGTTGCTGACGCATATAAACAAGCAAAAGATCAGAAAGTCCGTCATATGCCCGGGATGAAATCCTGAAGTTTGGAGACCGAACCCCGTTTGACACGATATAGTATCCCCCTTCCTCAACTAAAGAAGAAAAATTCATCCTAAAGGCACTTTTCATACCCCAAGATGCCGCATTAACAGCTTTCCCTTCGCCACTATAAACCAATTTAGAGGTAAGTACCTCAAAAACCTCGAATTTGCCAGAGGCACCTTTATCAAGTGACAATAATACTGCACACTTGGTATCCTGAGGCAAATAGCCGGCTAAATTTACTCTAATCCATAATTGAGCAAAACAATTCTCAGTCATAAAAAAAGTAAATAATATAAATATTGCTAAAACAAATCTTTTCATAGTAGTATAAATCAGTAAGAATATGATGTAATAACCAATGGTTTGTCCTCATTACTCAACAATGTATACAAAAGAGAATCTCGCAGCACATCCCGGTAGTTGTATTTCTTGCCGTCAATTTTTATGGTATCACAAATCAGCCTCACGCCGTGGCTGTAATCCACATATCTCCCCAAGTGGCCGTTATACACGGGCTGGATGGGAGTACCATCCAATCTGTGCCAGCCGTAAATTATAACATGACCTGGTCTTAAAGAATCTTGCAATTTTGAACTTATAACAATATCTTTTTTGCTGCCGGCAATAAATACCCCAGGTTTGTAACCTGCAGCCTTTATTTGAGCAAATATAACTCTAGAATGATCATAAAAAATATCTGGGGTCTCATTTCTGTCTCCTCTTGGAATATAGTTGAAAGGTTCAACTTTTAATCTTGACTTTTTATATATGATATCAACTATTTTGGGAGTTGGGAGAGAACAGCCTGAAGAATCGGCAATTTTCTGAGCAGTTGCAGGAGTCATGGGAATGATAAAGGCAGATTTACCCTCTCCCACAGTCAGATAATCCGGTTTAACAAAAAGAGTAACCCTGTGAGTTTTATGATTTGCATCCCTGTCTTTATAAGATATTTTTACAAAACCTTTCATATAATCGGGAACATTTCCTGACATTATTTCGTCGTATATCAGTTTTTCCCTCTCTTCCAAAGGCAAAGTTCTCATTTTCTCATAAAAAGGAGAATCACCTTTATTCACCTGCGAACAAAGTGAATTAAAGGTGATTGTCAATAACAAAACTAGCAGAATCTCTCTTCTCATTACAAGCTACTTTGTAACCTCGATCTCCTTTGCAGTGTAACCGAGTTTCTCAATAGCCTTTGCAAGTTTAACCTTATCTGTCTTGGAAGGATCATACTTCATCCATACTGTATGATTTTCAAGATTGACTTTCAAATCCTTGACTCCTGCCTCAAATGGCAATTTATCCTCAAGTTTCTTCTTGCAGTTAGGGCAATCAATATCAACCGAAAAGGTTACTTCCATCTCTTTAGCTGCCTTTTTCCCCTGAGCGTTTGCCCCATTCGAGAAAAAAAACAGAGATGCAACAAGTATGAGCGAGATTGATTTAAATAAATTCTTCATGACTGTAATATTTTGTAAAATTAATAAAAAATTAAAATAATTATTTCCAAAGAGTAAATCTCAGACCGGCATATAATTTAATCCCCATAAGTGGTCCCCAAATTACTGTTGTATTGAATCCCTCGCTATATGGCTGGTCTGCGTTTAGAATGGGATTTTTCTGGCGGTAATTAGTCAAGTTCTCACCACCTATATATACGTCCAGCTTTTTAAATTTTTTTGTAACCTGGGCAAAAAGAACAGAATACACAGGAGAATACTCCTTGTCCATAAAGTTTGGTAATCTTGCAGGGCCATTAAGCTGAGCCGTAAAATCAAATGTCCACTTATTCATTCTTGTGGCATATTGTAAATTAAGCACGCCCTTGTACTTACTCATCAGAGGCCTTTCAACAAGTCCCTGACTTTCAAGAGTCACTTTGGCATCAGTCAGTCTGTAAGTAAGCAAAACTGTAAATCTTTCAACAGGCTGAATTGAAAAATCTGCCTGGTAAGTATTTGTATATGACCGTCCAGACAAATTGTAAAGCCAAATTGAAGAGAGGTCTCTTTCTTGGTCTACGATCAATTGATGTTGAAAATCAGTCCTGAAATATTCAAAACTAACTGTAGCATTTTTGTCAAACCCTATCGGAAGATATCCTGTAACATTCATGCCATAAGTCCAAGCCTCCTCCATATCAGGGTTTTCCTCAATTTTTATCTTTCTTCCCGTAGAAAGAATACCTAAATTGTCTGCAATTTGATTTGGTGATCTGAATCCACGACCGGCCGATGCTCTGAAAACAAGCTTATCGGTAAAACCGTACTTAACATTCATCCTTGGAGCAAAAAGCCATCCATGAATATTATTTTTGTCAAGTCTAAGCCCTGCCACCACAGTTATCTTATCTCCATTTACATATGTATACTCACCATAAGCACCTGCAGATTGTTCTTCTCTTCCAACATACGCTTCATTCAAATGCTCGTCAAAATTGTCGTACTGACCGCTCAAACCAATTATATATTTATGATTGTCATTTATTTGATTCTGCAACATTATATTGACAAAAAATGAATTTTGAGTTGCATCATAACTTTTATAACCAAAAAAAGAGTTCATGTCATACATTGAATAGTCCACCACAGCGGCAACATTTTTTGAATTACTCTCATTCAAGGGTATGCCCAGTTTTGCATATCCGTTTAAACCCTTGTTTTTAATTTTTGAACCCCAAAGGTCATCCGTAACTTTCGAACCATTTTTAAAATCATTCATACCGGCAATACGTTCGTCGCTTATTGCCTTGAGACCGAATCTCAGTTGCATACCATTGGAAGGGGTAAATAACCAACGATTTGAAAAATTAAACTGAGTAGTTAGAGGTTCATCCTTAAATCCATCGTCATTACCATCATGTTCCATTGGGTCAGTTGAAAAATGCCCCAGTATGACAGTACTCCACTTTGGATTTATCTGCAGGGATGAGGCCACATTTGCTTCCGCACGCAGCATGTTACTCAAAAAGAGATTCACAAAAAGTGGTTGTTCAGTTGTAGGTTTTCTGTGCTCCACATTAATTTGACCAGTAATTGCCTCAAGACCATTTACAACCGAAGAAGGTCCTTTTGCAATTTGGATACTTTCAAGCCATTGTCCGGGAATATACGAGAGACCAAATGGAGCTGCAATTCCCCGCATGACGGGACGATTTTCGTCAAGCATCTGCGTATACTGACCCGACAAACCAAGGAGTCTGATTTGTCTTGCCCCAGTAATCGCATCAGAATAACCCACTGACACACTGGCAGAATTTTCAAAACTCTCTGCAAGATTACAACAGGCCATTTTGCAGAGACCAGCGGCTGAAATAACTTCTGTTTTAACAGGAGTTACTTTGGAAATATAGTTCCCCTCCTGCCTTCCTACAACTCTAATTTCATCAAGGCTGTTGTTCTCTTCTTTAAGAATAAAATCAGCCCTGTTTTCTCCATTTTCAAGTATTAACGTATCTCTCGAATAACCAATATATGTTGCAATTAGAGTGACCTTTTCTGAATGTACATTGTTGATTGTAAATTTACCATCCTGATCAGTCTCAAGTGAAAATTTACCTTCGAGCCAATATATTGATGCGTAAGGTAATGGCTCAATTTCCCCACTCTCATGTTGTGCCTTGACAATACCTTGAATTGTCTGTGAAAATGAAAGTGTTGTTATAAATATTGTAAATAAAAAAGTAATAATTATTCTCTTCATATTAATTAAAAAATTGTAAAAGATTCCTACAAAAAAGATGTTATCTATTTGTTGACAGAATCTCTACAATCTCCACTGAGAGCAGAAAGAATATGGATTTATATCAATTGGAAGAGGTGGAGGAGTATAAGCACTCTCACTAAAAGGTGCTGTGCCATTGATAGCACTATCCTCAAAATTAAAAATTATATAATCTTGCGAATTAGAATCTATTGAAGCAGAAACGGCTGAATGATTAAAACTAACGATGTCATAATCCTGAGAAATCTGATAAATAGTAGTATGACAGCAGTTAGATGAATGATGCTGATGCTCGGGAATACCGTCATGATGGTGATGAAAACAATTACAGACCGGGTGAACGGCATCACAACTTCTTGAATAGGCGAAAAGCCTGATGTTTATAGATCCGCTCCTGGAACATTCGTGCACGCCGATGCCCAAACTGGCAACAACATAGGAACTAAGAAACACTAATGCAAGTATTGTTTGGAACGATTTCTTCATGCCTGCAAAATTATAAAAAATCCTTCAGTCAGCAAGATTTTCGTCATAGAATTTATAAAATACCAAAAACTGAATCGCGACAGTAACAAACACCGTCAGAAGAAAAACACAAACAATCCATTTGGGCGACAGATAATAAACTGGCGAGATGAAATACTTATAAATCAAACAGGTAAGTAAAGTGCATTGCATCATTTCGCGCAATAGAGTAAAGGGAGCAAAAAATTTACTACTATATCTAAAAAGAGCAGTTACAGTAAAATTTAATACTTTCCATCTGCTTTTCTTGACATTTCTGAACCATTTCACTCTATAGAAAAGCGAGGATATAAGAGAAGTGCAACAAGCAGAAATAGCTCCAACAAACAGTATTACCAAAGTAATTCTCATAACATTCTGCTTTTAAATATATGTTTGACAGGGAATATTACTCTGTTAAGAATACTTTGCTCATCTGTAATAATCTCGGCAATTCCCATCATTTCTTCTGAAAATGGAAGCTCTTTGCCATAATTTGTAACAAGTCTGTCAGGTAATTCAACATCAACCACATAAACGCGGGAATCCTCCACGACTGCAGGAACTGAAGACAAACCTCTTACTCTTACTTCAACCATTCCAAATTCCATATAAGGATAGTTGTCAAATTTAATATTTACCTTTTGGCCCGCCCTGACTTTACCTGCGCCTGACAAAGGAAGATATATTTTACCTGAAATTGAGGCTTTCTGCTCAGGCAAAACTGTGAAAACCACCTCACCGGCAGAAACATTCTGATTCTCTTGCCAATATTTTGTGAAAGAGACTCTCCCATTGAGAGGAGAAATTAACAGGTAATCCTGTTCCCATTTTCTTAAGGAACTTTTTAACAAATCATAATCGCTGGAAAGCTCTGTCTGGTACGACGATAACTGCTTCTCCCTGTCTAGTTCAAGATCAAGTATTGACTGTTCACTTTTTAGCGCAGCAATTTTTAACTCGTCTATTTCTCTCTTTGCAGCTTCATAACCCTGTTTTGCAGAAAGTTTAGCTATCCTGCTACTTTCAAAATCAGCCTGGGAAAGAACTTTCTGAACAAACAAAGTGCTATCTCTTAGATATTTCTTTGAAGCAAGCTCATACTGTTCCGAAAAAAGCAACATATTTTTTGTGTATTGACTAATTACAGATCTCTGTACATCTAACTCCTTTTTCAGTAAAGCTATCTTTTTCCTATGGTAATCAAGCTGGACAAAATTGTTATATTCAGCCAACTTATTAACCAATTGATTGTATAATGCCTGCATGTCGCCCAACAACAGATTGATAGGCAAGTTCTGCAAATCAATAATTTCTGCTTTAAAGGAGCTGCCAATAACACTATCTATTACATAACGTAATTTAATATAATCATTGTAATCAGCTGAATTTTCAATCATTGCGATACTTTCACCTTCTTTCACAAAATCTCCGTCACTTTTGAACAATTCCTGCACCTTACCTGTTGTTTTGGCCATAAGTTGAGCAGGCAAATTTGCAGAAGTAACGACGATAGGTGCGGTCAATTTATCCGGATAACTAAATATTGCACAGCCGATGACAAATAAGATAAAAATAGCAGATATAAGAGTGTTTCCCCATCTCACAATCCACCCGGGTGGTCTTGTGAGAATCTCATTCACATCATCTGACCTTATCTCTATTTTTCTCCTTTCAGACATATAACTGATTTTTTACCAACTGCCAATATGCCCCTCTCTTCTCAATCAATTCAGAATGAGTTCCGGATTCTATAATAACGCCATTGTCAAGAACAACTATATTGTCTGCGTTTTTCACCGTACTTAGTCTGTGAGCAACTACCAATACAGTTCTTCCAACAAAAAAATCTTCCAAATTTTTCATAATCTGCATCTCATTGTTGGCATCGAGAGAGTTTGTTGCCTCGTCAAACATTATGATTTCCGGATCTTTGTAGACTGCCCTTGCAATCAACAGTCGCTGCTTCTGTCCCTGACTCAGACCATGCCCCTCCTGACCAATTTTAGTATTATATGAGAGTGGAAGGCTCTCGACAAAATCCTTAATATTAGCTATAGTAACCGCCCTTTCAAGCCTGTCAACATCTATTTGATCTTCTCCAGGAGCAATATTTCCTGCAATAGAATCAGAAAACAGAAATCCATCCTGCATTACCACTCCGCACTTTGCTCTCCAGTGTTCCATACTCAAAGAAAAGAGATTATGATCACCATACTTTATTGAACCTTCGGCAGGATTGTAAAAACCTAACAACAATTTCACCAGCGTAGTTTTCCCACTTCCACTTGTTCCAACTATTGCAGTAATCTTACCACTTGGAATAGTGAGATTTATATTTTTAAGCACAAAAGGAGAACCGGCACCTTCATATTTGAAAAATAGATTTTCGATTGAAATCGGCTTGTTTTTTTCAATATCTGTTATATAACTTTTTTCGGAACTCTCTTCATCATTCTTGTCATGAATCTCTGCAAGCCGCTCCAAAGAAAGACGAGCATCCTGTGAAGACTTGAGAAACGAAACCAACTGCATTACAGGAGCGTTAAGCTGACCATTGATGAACTGCACAGAGAGCATCATACCGAGAGTCAATTCCCCATTTAAAACGGAACTTGCAGCAAAAACTGTTATTAATATATTCTTGATCTGATTGATCAATGTTGCCCCTGCTTCCTGATACTGTCCAAGAGCAAGACCTTTAATATTTAACCTGTAAAGTCTTGCCTGAATTCTTTCCCACTCCCATCTCTTCTGTCTCTCGCAACTATTTAGCTTAATCTCCTGCATCCCTGTTATAAGTTGTATCACAGAATTTTGATTTGCAGCATTTTGAGTAAAAGCTTTGTCATCCAGTTCTCTTCTCTTTTTCATAAAAAGCATTACCCAAACCACATACATAACAGATGCAACAATGAAAATTAGAAATATAAGAGGACTGTATATCAACAAGACTATTCCAAAAATTACAATGCTGAAAAAAGAAAAAAGAACACTCAAAGACGAGCCTGTAAGAAAGTTTTGAATTCTCTTATGATCGTCTATTCTTTGTAGCAGATCACCCGTCATCCTGGTATCAAAGAAACCTATCGGCAGTTTCATTAATTTAGTAAGAAAGTCTGAGACAAGAGATATATTGATCCTTGTACCCATATGAAGCAAAATCCAGCCACGAATAAACTCAACTGAAACCGTGCCTATTGTAAGCATAAGCTGAGCTATAAGTACAAGCCAGATAAATCCGAGATCTCTTGTGCCAATTCCAATATCGACAATACTTTGAGTAAGAAAAGGCAGTATTAACTGCAATAAACTACCTATAACCAGTCCAATGACCAGTTGAAAGATAAATTTACTATATGGTTTCAGATATTTAAATAAAAATTTAAAACCTCTTCGGTTAATCTTTTCACCCTCCTCTACATAAAACTGGGGAGTAGGCTCCAGCAAAAGAGCTATTCCTAAACCAACTCCGTCCTTAACAGTACTGTACCATGATTTTTTAAACTCACTTTCATTTAATTCCACAAGCGAAGTGGCAGGATCAGCAATAAGCATTTTTTTATTTTTTCCCTTGCCTTTAATCCCATATAACACAACAAAGTGACGTTGGTTCCAGTGAAGAATTACAGGAAAATCAACTTTGCAAAGGTCCTCAAACGAAAGCCTTGCCCCGGTCGATCTAAAACCGATGCTTTCAGCAGCTTTGGCAATTCCCAACAAATTAACACCTTCCCTGGAAAATTCACATCTGTTCCTAAGGGTATCCAAGGAATAATATCGTCCATAATGGGCAGCCACCATCCTCAGGCACGTAGGACCACAGTCCATGGAGTCCAGTTGATGGTAGTGTCTGAATGGTCTCCTGTACATTAAATTATAAACAAATCAAAAAAATCACTATTTGCTGATTTTCAGCAAATTATCATTAAAGTAGGGCTAAAATAGGATTAAAACTTACAATTAATTTTTTCTGCCATCACGTATAATGATGTAGAAAACATTACCGTCTTCATCAGTATATATTAAAACTTGATCACCGCCTATTACGTTAATCATTTCTTTCTCATTGAGTTTTTCAAAAGTTGTTTTCATGGCTTTAAATTTTTATGTGTTTTTTGCACTACAAATAAATTAATAATATTTGTTAGATTTGCATACAGAATGCTGAAAAAATACTGACAATTTGCTGAAAATGCTAAACAGGGCACTTACAATATCTATTATTGCAATTTTTTTATTACTTGTCATACAGGGTGTCTGGCTCTATAGACTAATTGACAATGAAAAGATTAAATATCTTACTCAAACTGAGGAAATTCTTAAAGATGCAATAGATAAGGAGCTTAATTCAAGACTCATTAAAATAAGTAACCTAGATAATTTTTCTGTGACAATTTCCAATAAAATGCCTTCAGACATTCAAATAGATGATAAGAATGTGGAAAACATTGATTTACAAGATGGGAAAAAATTTACAAAAGTTTCAATCGAAGAAGCACTCCAGGATGCTTATAAAAACATTTTACCTCTTAATATTGATACTTTATCAACTTTCTTTTCTAAAAAATTAATTGAAGAAGGTAAAATAACAAATTATATTCTTACATACTCTGATCCCCAAAAAAGTTATAAAACTGAATATAAAAAACAAAATAAATCATTCTTTCTTCTTACCTCAAGTTTTAATTTAACCTTGCCTCTTAACACAGCAAAAGACATGATAATTAAAGCCCACATAACATATCCTCCGACTGTCTTTAAAGGTGACTTGCTTATTATGCTGTTAGCTTCTGTTGCTTTGACAATTTTTATAATGATAAGTATTGTATTGCAGACAAGAATGCTTTACAAACAAGTAACTCTGGCCAAAGTAAAGGAAAATATCACTCACTTCCTGACTCACGAACTCCGTTCTCCCCTTCAATCTTCAATTACAAATATTGAAGTTGCTGAGATGGCAGACAGTAAATCTGCCCCCTATTTTCTCGGGAAATCCAAAGAGCAACTTTATTTTCTTAATAGTTTGATTGAAAACATACTTGAAATAAACAAATTTGAGAAAAAACAGACCCCGCTTGATAAAAAAGTCTTTAATATCCGCGAAGCCATTGACCCCCATATTGCACGTCACAATGTAGACCCCAAAAAGAATATTAAAATTACTACTAATATTCCCGAAGGAAGCGAGAAGGTATATGGTGATATGCTTCATATTTCAAATGCCACTGGGATTGTATAAATGAAATAACCACGCAAGAACATTCCTGTAAATAGCTAATTTACAATAATCTAATTACTTTCCTTCTTGTAGATTCTTTCACATTTCTTTCACTCAAACTTGTTTTTGTTGTGCAAATTCACTAAATTTGCACATAGAACAAAATGAGTGATTTATGGAAAGAATTTCGATGTATAACCGGACCTCCGCCAAGGGTGACACCCTTCGGGTTCGACTCCGTCTCATCGATGGAAGGGACGTTACGCTGTATCACAAGACCGGCATCCGCGCCAAGATAAAGGACCTGGAAAAGTTCACTCCGGAAGGCACCCTCAAGCCCAAAGTCACCGTCTACAACAAGCAGCTGAAGGCAGAGCTGAACACCCACTTCACCGCCATGTCCAAAGCCTACGCCCTGATGAAGGCCAAGGGAATGGACATGACTTCCGATGTCCTGGAGAAAGAGATTGACAAGATCCTCAATCCCGTCGTCGAAGTCCGTTCCTCCTCCGCCGAAACCCTCTGCGAGCGCTTTGTCCGCTTTGCCGATGAATCCCGCCGTGACGGGATCATCGGAGTGGAACGCTACAAGATGATCGTCGGCCAGGCGGACAAACTCAAGCGTTTCCTCACCATTAAAGGCCTTTCCAAAATCTCCGTCACCGAGTTCGACACCAACCTCCTGCTGGAGTACCGGCAGTTCGTCTTCGATGAATACCTGTACGTGGAGAAGTACCCCAAGCTCTACAAGGTTGAAAAGAAGCGCGGAGCCCGCCGCAACCCGGCCCACCGCGCCTCCATCAACACCGTGGTCAACACGATGAAGAATCTCCAGGCCCTCTTCAACGAGCTGGAGAAGACGGACGAAATCATGAAGTCCCCCTTCCGCCGCCTCACCACGGAGAAGAAACGTGCCGTGATGCACACGATGTACGACAGTCCGGTCTTCCTGCGTCAGGAAGAATTCCAGAAAGTCATCGACACCGAGGTCCCCGACAAACTCCAGGGCATCAAGGACGCCTTCATCCTGAACTGCTGCTTCGGCTGCCGCATCGGCGACTTCAGCCGCCTGTCCATGGAAAAGGTCTCCGTCAGCCCGGAAGGCATCCCGTACATCCACTACATCCCCTCCAAGACCAGCGGCACGCAGGAGACCAACAAGGAAATCGTCACCCCCCTCATTCGCCTGGCCTACGACATCATTCAGCGCACAAGATTCGATTTCGGTTTCAAAATCACCACGGCCGGAACCAGCTTCTATAACAAAAAAGTCCGGGACCTCATCAATGCCTGCGGCATCGACCGCAAGGTCTCCATCTATGACCAGGAAAAGCACGACAACGTGTACATCCCACTCTACGAGGAGGCCTCCTCCAAGCTGGCCCGCAAGACCCACGTCGATATGATGAGCAAGGTCCAGGTCAACCTCTACGCCGCCGGACTGCACCGCGAGGGCAGCTCGGCTGTGAACCGCTACACCAACATGGAACTCAAAGACCACTTTGCCCTGATGAACGTTGCCTTCGGCCAGAAGGCCTACAAGGTTGACCAGGACCTCAATATCATAGAAGAAGGAGAATAACACCATGACCCAGGAAGTTCTCTACAACATCTGGAAGGAAGGCGAGCTGCAGGAGCGGCAGACTCGCCTTGCGGGCAAGATTGCCCTCACGGACATCGAGAGGCCTTTTGTCAACGTCGATGCCAACACCGACAGCTTCGCCCAGAAATTCAATGACCGCTTGGACGAGATATACCGCTACATCATCATCGGTTACAACAACGGCGGCAACTGGAACGGTCTGCTAACCCTCGCCAAGCGCCGCCTTGACTTCCTCCTCACGGACTACTTCAACCGCCTGGTCGAATCCAAAGCCTGCACCGCCGACGAAATCATCGACCTTGGCGAGAAATGGACAGACACCACGGCCGACATCATCGACAGCATCATCGAGGAGCAGAAGGAGGACGTCTATAAGAAAGGTGCTTCCAAGAAAACCATCAACGCCTCTACCGTCAAGCACCGGATAGAAGCCCTGGACGGCGTCCGGGATGAACTGCTCAAGCAGATGGCCCACACCCAGCGGATGTTCCTGAAAGACCTGGCCGACGCCAACTTCGCCGAGATCGGCCCTGATACCAAGCCTAAACCGGCACCAGCACCAAAGTCTGACAAGAAAGGCCGCGGCAAGCCCCGTAAGGCCTTCTCCGATTTCGTCGTTGACCAGACCAAGGTGACGGAAGTCATCGACGGTCTCAAGGCCCATATCGGAGACAAGAAAGGCAGCGACGCCTACATTATCCTGGCCGCCGCCGTCAAGGCGGGTATCATCACTCGCCCGGCATACAACGCAGTCATCGAAACCTTCGGAAACCTGGGCGCATCCTCCGGCTACAATGCCAAGATGGCTACCAACGGATTCACAGCAGCCGAACTCAAACCCATCATCGAGCAGCTGAAGAATCTTGCATAATCCACCGCCGAAAGCGGATTTTAATGGAGATAAATGGAGCGTAGAATTAACGCCATTTATCTCCATTTTAATTGCTTGCACCCCTCTTTTATTATGCCGAAAATTGCAAAGGCCAATCGAAGAGGGACGGCTGCTCGATGTATCCTCTTCCTGGCAACCGGAGCGATGCCACCCGACGAGCAGGGTGTGCAGGCGCTGCGGGAAGACAAATGATACACAATGTAGAAGAACAGCTTCAGACCAAACAATTCATCCAGTACCAGCTCAACAAGGACGACCTGGAAACCGTCCTGGGCTCCCTCATCGAGAAGATCATCAGCCGCTATGAAGCCGCCAAGCGGGAACCCAAGCTCACCATCAAGCAAGTCTCCCGGCGACTCAATGTTGACCCCTCCACCCTTTGGAGATGGGAAAGGGATGGGTATCTTATTCCCACCCGGCTCGGCCGCAAGGTCCTCTACAACGAGTCCGACATCGAGGCCATCGAGGAGGGACGGATATGAAACAGCCCCGCAAACTCGGAGACATCATGCGCGAATACCTTCTCCAGTCCGACGATGACTTCGCCAGCGCATTCCGTAAACTCTACCAGGACCACGGCTCCCACTTCCTTGACGAGGAAGATCCGCCCCAAACACAGGAGGACCAACAATGAGCAAGACCCAGAAAAAGACAGACCCCATCGCCGCTATCAACGCCGAGGCCGCCAAGGCCCGCCGCTCTGCCGACAAAATCGGCATCATGTCCATCAAGTCCGCCAACCAGTGGGTGGACGACGCCCTGGAGGAACCCGATCCCAAGCGTTACTTCTACGACCTCCTGGTCGAAGGAGAATGCACGGTCATCATCGCCGCCTCCAACACCGGCAAGTCCATCTTCACCACCCAGATGGCCGAAGCCGTCGCCCGCGAAAACGTCGTGCTCTACCTTGACTGCGAACTCAGTTCCAAACAGTTCCAGATGCGCTACGTCGAGAGCGACACCCACGTCATCCACCGGTTTCCCGACACCCTTCTCAGGGCCGAACTCCGTCCGGAGGACATCGTGGACACCGGCCTGGAGCAGGCCATCCTCGACAGCATCGCCGCAGCTGCAGAGCAGCGCGGCATCCGGCACATCTTCGTGGACAACATCACCTTCCTCCTGAACGACAGCGAGAAAGGAGAATCCGCAGGAGCCTTCATGAAAAAGATTCTCTACCTCAAGCGGCTCTATGGGTTGACCCTCGTCATCGTCGGCCACTCCCCGAAACGGGAACCCCGCACTCCGATGACCCAGAACGACCTCGCCGGCAGCGCCAAGCTCATCAACTTCTTCGACGCCGGCATTGCCATCGGCCGCTCCGCCAAAGACCCCACCTGGCGATACGTCAAGCAGGTCAAGGTCCGCACCGGCGAGTACAAGTACGATTCCGACAACGTCATCCTCTACAAGCTCCAGCAGATCCAGGGATACACCCAGTTCGTCTTCCAGGACTACGTCCAGGAATCCACCCAGCTCCGAGAGAAGAACGAGTTCACCGAAGCCGAAGACCTGCAGGAACTCATCGACCTCAAGGCCCAGAACAAGACCGTCCGCCAGATTGCCGAAGAGACCGGCTTCTCGCCGACCACAGTCCACCGTAAACTCAAGAAGGCCGAGAAACTGGGCTACCAGCCCAACGTCAACGCAGCACCTGCGGCAGAGGAACCGGAATATGAACCTGAGCCCGAACAGCAGAAACTGCCCTACAAAGATGACTAAGCCATGGACTACAAGTATCACCTCCGCAAGTATGCCGGGAAATCCTCCCGGCTCACTTGCCCCAATTGCAACCGTCCCTGGTGCTTCACTCCGTATGTGGATGACGAAGACCAGATCCTCGACCCCACCGTGGGCAGGTGTGATCACGAGTCCAGTTGCGCATATCACAAGACCCCGGCTGATTGGTTCAGGGAGCACCCCGAGGCCCGTCCCCGTGAGGAGGACTGGAGGCAGGCCCCGGACTGGCTGAAGCGCGAACAATCCCGGGGCGTCCCGGGAACGCGCCACGCCATACGTCCGGATGAAGCGGGCACGAGGTCGCAAACTTCCATTTGTGAACTGCCTGCGGAGATTGTTGCCAAAACGCTCAGAAAAGTGCCAAAATCGGCGCTTCAAGAGTTTCTTGAGACAATCTTCACCGCCGACGTTATCGAGCGCCTGCGGACCGATTACCGTCTCGGAGTGACCAAAGACCGCTCCGTCGTGTTCTACCAGATCGACATCCAGGGCAGCATCCGAACCGGCAAAATTATGCAGTACAATCCGGCCGACGGCCATCGCGTGAAAAATGTCGGAGTTCCTGTCGATTGGGCGCACGCGAGACTCAAGAAATCCGGAGTGTTGCCTGAGAGTTGGAATGTGAGCCAGTGCCTTTTTGGCGAACATTTGCTCCCTCAGCGCCCGGATGCTATTGTCTGCCTGGTGGAATCAGAAAAGACGGCGCTCATCGGCTCCGGATTCTGCCCGCAGTACATCTGGGTGGCCACCGGCGGCAAAACGCAGCTCGGACCAAAGTTGTCAGTCCTCCAGGGCCGCAAAGTCCTCGTGTTCCCTGACATCGATGCAACCAAGGAATGGCGCGAAAAGCTGTCTTCCATCCCCGGACTTAACTTCACCTTCTCCACTATCCTGGAAGACGAAGCCACCGCCGAAGACCGTGCCGCCCAGATTGACATCGCCGACTGGCTCCTCCGCTTCTACTGTCATCCTGAGCGCAGCGAAGGATCTCCCGTTCCACCTGTTCCACTCCGTTCCGGAACGGAACAGCCGTACTACTCCAACCCCGTCGCCCGAGAAGTCGCCAAATACTTCCCGGTCGACGTAATGCCCGAGGTCGCAGCGCTCATCGAAGACCTGGACCTCGAACTCGTAACTGTCACTCAATTACCAACTTCTTAATTCCAACCAAAAGTCATGAAGCAAATCCTCATTGACAATGGCCACGGCATCAACACCGCTGGCAAACGCTCTCCGGACGGACTTGTGCGCGAGGGTGTCATTAACCGAATCATTGCCCGTGCTGTCGTGGAGCATCTTGTTCTGCGTGGCTACGACGCAAAGCTCCTCGTGCCCGAAGACCGCGACGTCTCCTTGAAGGAAAGGGTTGCCCGGGCCAATCGTCTGACCTGCCGTATCGGCCATCCCGTCCAGGACACCATCCTGGTCAGCATCCATTGCAACGCTGCCGGTGACGGAACACTCTGGCACTCCGCCCGAGGCTGGTGCGCCTACACTTGCGAAGGACACACTCAGTCCGACGAACTGGCCAGCAGCCTCTATTGCGCAGCTTCCCTGAACCTTCCGGGCTTCCGCATCCGTACCGACTACACTGACAACGACCCGGACCTTGAGAAAGGGTTTTATCTGCTTCGGAACACGTACTGTGCAGCAGTCCTTACCGAGAATCTTTTCATGGACAATTTGAAAGAGGCAAGTTTCCTTTTGAGCAAGGTTGGCCAGAAGTGTCTGGTTGACCTTCACGTCGAAGGAATCGTCGATTACCTGAACAATTGCGAGTACTAATCCACTGTCTTCCTGACGGTCCAAGCGCAACCCCCGGTCCCACCAGATCGGGGGTTGCCTTTTCCCTATGCTATGAAATTCGTAAATTTGCATACTGCTACGATAATTATGCACGAAAACGAAAAATACTTCAATGAACAGATATTCCAATGCGGCCTGCAGAAGATGGACTCCGTCATCAGCGAAGTTCTTGACAACTATGTCGAACGTTGTGAAACGGATGCCGGGACCGGCGGCATAACATCCGGGTTCAAAGAACTGGACGATTGCACCGACGGATGGATGCCAGGTGATATGATTATTCTCGCATCCTTCGCCGGAATCGGCCTTACATCTTTAGCGCTCAATCTGGCAGTCAACGCCCACAATGCCCACCATATTCCAATCCTGTACTTCACAATGGGCCAGAGCGCAAAGCAAATCACGCAGCGTTTACTGACCATTGCCGCAGACCTTCCGACTCGCGCCATAGCCCGCGGCGAGGAGTTGTCCCCTGAGGAATGGGAACATCTGGAATTCGTATGCAAAGACTTGAAGGATTCGCCGATTTTCATAGATGACACGCCCCGGATCGAGTACAACAAACTCAGTAAAAAGATCCAGGAAGCGATGCAAGAAAACGATATTGCCCTGGTCATTGTGGACAATATCAACATTATGCAGCCTCCAGCAGTTTATCAAGGAATGCGCGAGCAGGAAATCTCTGCCATTTCCCGCGAGCTGAAGTTCATTGCCCGGGAACTGAATATCCCAATTATCGCGCTGGCCGAATTGAATCGCAGTCACAGGTCACATTCCTACTCATCTAATCCGGCACCACGTCTCGAAGACCTCAAAGAATCAAGCGCGCTGGAATACGACGCCGACACCATTCTTTTCCTCTGTGATGAGACGGAAGGCCTTTCTGAAGATCTTCTGGAGCACTACCGGATAAGGCTTGCAAAGAATCGCCGGGGCCATACAACTGATGTTGAGATTCGGTACAACCGAACGACCGGCAAGATGAAAGCGGTAGAGTATGAGACGCTTGATTCCTCAATAACATTCGACGCTGACTTTGACGAACCAAAAGAACAATACACCGAAGAAAACCCAGAAGACAATGAGCAATAAAACCATATCACCCGAAATGGAAGATGCCATCTTCCGCCGTGACCGCTTCACTTGCCGCGAGTGCGGCGCAGAAGCCCCAGCTGTCTATCTCTGTGCCGATTACGTCATCGACCCGAATCGAGGAGGAACCGACGAAGACAATCTGGCCACCTATTGCGCTGAATGCTATAACCAGCGAAACGGAAAGAAGATTGTCACACCGCTTGAAATGATGCAAGCCCGCCGTTCACAACTCAACCAGTTGCTTGCCTGGAAACAAGACAACAAACGTCTCAGCCGCGACCAAGTGAAAATCGTCAAGGACTACATCTACAACCGGATGTTCCAGAACTATTCAATGAGTAACGCCGGCGAATTCCAGATTGAGAAGTATATCCGCGACTACGGCCTGGTGTCTGTTCTGGACAAAGTGGACGAAGCCTTCTTCAGTAAAATCAAATTCAAAGGCGACAAAATCACCGAGGAGAGCGCTGTTGAGTTCATTAAGAGCATCGGTGCCTTCCTGCGTGTTGAGCAAGGCGGAGACCTGAGCAAACAAATCTACTACACAGGCGGAATCTGCAAGAACAATTTCGGCGAGTATTGCAAGAAGGAGTGCCTCCGGCGCTTGTTCGATTATGTCAGAGCCCTGGAGCCATACTATTCCGAAGAAGAACTGATTCTGGACATCAAAGGCACCGTTCAGCAGCGCACCAAATTCATGTCTGGGCTCCCGGACTGGCGTGCCTTCATGGATAACCACCAACGGGAAATGCTCCGCGCCAAAGGAAAGCTCGCGTAAAATCGCTATATTTGTCAGACTAAACGAGTTTTGTATGGACGAAAGTCAGAACATAGAGTATAAGGCTATCTGGAAAGACGAATACTACAAGTGGATTTGCGGATTCGCCAACGCTAACGGCGGCCGCATCTTCCTTGGTGTGGATGATGACCCACCGCATAAGCCGGTAGGCTTGGACAATGCCGACAAACTGATGGAAGACCTGCCGAACAAAGTGCGCGACGTTCTGGGTATCATGGTAGATGTGAACCTTCATCACGAAGGCGACAAGGCTTACATCGAGATGGTTGTAGAGCCGTATCCCTATCCTGTGAACTACAAGGGCCAGTACCACTACCGTTCCGGCAGCACAAAACAGGAACTCAAAGGCGCGGCCCTCAACAAGTTCCTCCTCGACAAAGTCGGCATTCGCTGGTGCAACGTCCCAGTCCCTTCCGTGAAACCGGAAGATCTTGATGCGCAATCCATCCGGGACTTCAAAGAAAGCGGTATCAAGAAAAAGAGAATGGACCCGGAAGTACTTTCCGACACTACTACGGAATTTCTGACCTCGCTTGACATGATGGTCGATGAACAGATCACCCGTGCCGGCATCCTGATGTTCCATCCCAAACCGGAGAAGTTGTTCCCTGGCTCCTTCATCAAGATTGGATTCTTCCGTTCCGACTCAGATTTGGCATTCCAAGATGAAATCCACGGCAGTCTGGTCCAGCAGGTTGACCGCACCTTCGATTTGCTCACGACCAAGTACATGAACTATATGATTACGTACCAGGGGCTGCAGCGGGTCGAGACACCCCCTTTCCCTGAAGACCCTTTGCGCGAGTGTATTCTGAACGCCGTGGCTCATAAGGATTACCAGGAGCAGATACCCATTCAGATCAGTGTCTATCCGGACCGCATCGTCTTTTGGAATCCCGGCGAACTTCCGGAATCCTGGACGGTGGATAACTTGCTGAAGAAACACCCTTCCAAAGCCTTCAATCCAGCAATCGCCAATGCCTTCTTCCGCTGCGGAGAAGTCGAAGCCTGGGGACGAGGAATCGGGAAGATTGTAAATGGAGCCATTGCAGAAAAACTCCTTCCGCCAGTGTTCGACACATCCTTCGGTGGCCTGATGATCACGTTCTATAATAGTCCTGCCGCGCAGCTCAAAGAGGCAGGAATTGATGATCGAGGGATTGCAGTGGTTAACTATGTGCTGGCAGAGAAGAAAGTGACGAATTCCGATGTTCAGCAACTGCTCAATGTGAGTAAGCCAACCGCCACACGCATTCTTTCCTCTCTTTCAGATTATCTGGTTATTACAGGAACTCGTGGCAAGGGGACCTACTACTCCATCAAGGGGCTCTCAATTGGCTCACAATTGGCTCAAAAATAAACGACCGAGTCGAGATTTTTCTTGCAAAATAGCAAATAAGCGACTGATTTTCAGTCGCTTATTTTAAATATGCAATTGGCTCACAATTGGCTCACTGAACATACGCTACAAGAAATCCTTGATGTCAATCCTTTTGGCTACGACCACCGTATCCACAATCATTGCATCCATAAATGTACTCAATCCATCGTCATCGAATCCGGATTTGGTAATCTTAATCTCGCCCTTCCTATCTCCCTTTCGCGCCAATTCTTTTCCGGACGCACGAAGGTTGTATGCCACATCAAAGGGCTCCGTAAGAAGCTTCCAATGACCATCGTTAATGGTCAGGAGTGCATATAAGCATAGATTCGAGTGGCGCGTTAGGAGGATACCGTAATCAGGTACTCCATCCTGGTCAAGGTCTCCTTCATACACAAAGTGAGGATTGAAGTAATAGTGTAGGAATAAGGGCTCCACTACTTTGTACCAGCAGTCAATTTGGAAATACCACATACTATCGCCATACCCTTCGTATTCCGATTCCCACGGCTCATTGGTGTGAATATCAACATAAGGACCGTTCTCACCAAGCTTCTTTAGAGCCGGAACAAGTTCAATTCTTCCTTTGCCCTTTTTCTTGTTCCACCAGATGCCAGTCACCATCTCACGGGTCTCATTATTCTCCAGAGCTCCAGGGTGAACGTGTCCCTTCACAGATGTGTACCATCGGTCATCTTCTTCATAGGAGACTATAGGAGTTGATTCTTCGCTCTGAACACTCTCCGTCTGAATACTCCCGGTTGTGGACTTCTGTCCATTGCGGGAACGGCAGCTGCACGCCATACCAAGGCAGATGAAGCCAAAGGCCAAGAAAACTATAAAACTCTTTCTCATCGCTTGTTAGCCAAAGCTTGTTTCTCTCTGTCAATGCGTGTCTTCATATCACTTAACTCCTCCGGAGAGTAGTCGTCTTTATACTCCTCCAGGTATCGTTCAAAGTTCTCCCATAAACCGATAGCGGTCTTGATATCATCCTCCGCTTCAAACAGCTGGGCTCCGTACTGTGTCCCAAAGAAGTTCGAATATATGGCACTCCCGGTAATATCGTAAATAGCGGAAATCAAATCACCAGAAAGGTTGAGCGCCTCCTCCAAGTTACCTTTCGACGCAAGCGCAAACCCAAGGTCTTTCACCACATATGGATAAACCTCAGGAATATACGGCTCATCTCGCTGATTCATCGCTATAGAAGCATCTTCCATTGCTTTCTCAAGATGAAGTATGTCAATGTACTGCTCAACGGCGAAGGTGTCACCACGAAGTTCACGCATCATTGGCAACAAAACCTCAGAATCGAAAGTATAACGGTAAGTTGAATGTTTCAGAAAGACCAGAAAATCACCTGCATTTTTCCCATCGCCCCCTGCTGAATCGACGAAATAATAATCCAAGGCCTCCTCATATTTATCGGAATCCACAAGGTACTTAAACTCTACCCACGTTTTTCTCGCTTGATTATAAGCCCCTTGCGTAACTGCTGGAGCAGACGGATTGGAGGGAATATAGTCCGGTTTGTCCTCATTATACTGATTCATAATACCTGCTACAAGCGTATCCACCGACTTGTTATAAGTTGAATCCTGAGGTTCCCAGCCATACATCGATGTAACAGCAGAGTCCAAACATTCAACTACTGATTTAACGTTCTGAAGAGATTCCGGAATCGATTTTTTTACCCCACAGGAGAACAAGACCACCATCGTGGCCATAATTGACAATATTTTTATCATAGCAGCGTTCATTCTTTCACAAGTTCCTGCCACATTATCTGTAAAGGTTCCAAATGAACCCTCGCAATCTCAACATCACCAGTAGTTCCGTCTGAGGCATTCCCGCTTTGAAACAATAAATACATGACAGAATTGCAAAGCATTTTCTTAACCACATCTTCACCCGCCGTAGCATACATCGGGAACCCTTTTTCGACCTCGTCTTTTTTATACCAGTCCTGCAGTGTTACAATGTCACGCAAATCAAACTTGTCATCTACCAAGTCATCTTCCAGATGCTCTCTAAAAATGATCGCAGGTCGTCCTTCCGCGCTCTCCGGATAATAAATGTAGAGAACGGGGGTGGGATGCTCAGGAGTTGGAAGGGACACCATAATGTGGAAGAATCCGTTAGAAGGCTCTTCTGCATTTTTGTTTGAGACATAATAATGATCTCTCCAAATATGTGGGAGTCTCTCATCTTTTGAGTAAAACCAGCAAGATAGAGCCTCTTGAAGAGTTGAAACAATTCTATCCAATTCTTCACTTGAAGCACTCTCTCTATGTTTTTCCAAATCCAGATATTTATCTGTGAGTGCCTCCATAACAAGATACCCCAATTCCTGACCGAGCATTCTCTTCTTCAAATTAACATCATCGGTTGCATCCAAGATGATGCTGTCAAGGACCGGAGTCGTTGCGTTCATCACATCCTGCCAGGTTGATAATGAATCTGCTGTCACATCCGATAGGACTTGAATCATTTCAAACAAATTGTTATTCGCTCCTTTCTTCTGTACATTGCCGCAAGACAAGACAGTCAAAAGAGTTGTGATGATGCATATGATTCTTCTTGTTTTCATGAAATAGTTGTTCTTATTCCTCAACCTTATCTTTAAGCGTAAAATATCTGATAAACAATAATATGGCAGCAACAATATCTATGACAGTCCAAATCTCCTTGTCTTGCAAATAGACTGGGATAATGGGATTGAACAACAAAGCCAGCAGTCCAAATACCACCGTCGCTATTCCGACCTTATTATCACTCTTGTAACTCCAATAACAGGATAATGCGCTAATTAAGCACACGGCGATACGTACCAAGGTATAATAGCCGGTTGGTAAATCGGCAAGACCAATCAAAAGCAAGGCTATCGGAATGAAGAAAATCCAAATCATGGGATTTAGAAACTGGAAATCAAGCAATCAAAGAAGATAATCCCCATCCAAGTAAGCCAATGATGGATGCGGAAAGGCTAATTATGGCTATTATCATACCAAGACAACCTGAAGATGCTGGCATCATTTTTTGCAGGAGCGTAGTTCCGTTATTTATGGACTTCTTTTGACCTTCGGTCAACTCTAACTCAGAGGAGATATGCTCTCCGGCTGCAATATACTTTTTGATAGAATCGGCATCAGTCATCCCTTGGATAGGGCCCAATTGTTGGAATGGTCCTTGAGACAAACCGGTTGCAACCATTAGATATTGGTTGATAAGGATTTCTGTTATAAGATAGTTAACAGAATGATCATCCAGTCCTTCCTCTTTTAATGCTTTTATCAGGGGAATATACTTGTCCATATGATCAGATATTGAAGATATTATCTGACCGAAATTGATTTCTTTTTGGCTCTCCTTATAATCTGCCTTGAACTTCAAATACTTCTTGAAGATGTCCTCCTGGTTCACCGTCAAGTCATATCGATCTTTGTTTACAATGATGCCTTCCAAGTAAGACCGGTAATCTTCTATGTATTTGTGGTACAGCGAGAATACTTCCACTTCTGGTTTGGACTGATCTGCAGTAAATATATAATCGGCCATAATAAGCCCGACCACTATGGCAAAGGGATCTTTTTCTTCAAGTTTCTCGAAATTGTCTTTATTTCGATTGTAGTAGTCTTGACATACATTGTCGATGTATGTCAACATATACGGGGCCATCTCTTCTCTTTTATGCTTAACCTCGCTATCAACGAAGTATTTGTCCAGGGTCTCCATCTGCTCTTCGAGTCGGGACTCTGGAGCAAGAGACATCATTTTGGAGATGAACTTTGCAATTGCTTGGGCTTCTTTTCTTTGTTCAGGGGTTGAATTCTTTATCAACTCCACCAAAACATTACTCTTTTGTTCTTCCATATTCTTTTGTTTTTTAGAATCTTGAGGTAGAAATGTAGTAATCCGCCTCATACCCGCCACCATTTAAAGATTCCCGTCCTGCATAAGAACGCACACTTGCACTGGAGACGGATGCCGCCACACGATACTCGCCATTAGGCATAGAGAATGACGTTGTCTGCCCTGCCGGGATAGATACTTTTTTGCTGGAATTCCCACTATAGTATATAGTCAATGTATATCCAGTACCATTATGAATGGTTACAGAGCTGGTGGAAGAGTAACCATAATACGTCCGATCCATAGATGGCAAGGTTCCATGGGAGCCTGCGAAAATGCCATCAACTTCCAAATCAATAACTTTCTTTCTTGCTGTTGCCGCATGCGAGCCGCTTGGGTGAAACTTCAGATATTTGTTATATGCCGCAATCGTTCCTTCTTCACTTGCCAATCGCCATGCATTGCTTTCGTTCCTCCATTGCTTAGCTTCAAGATTCTCTATTCGCTGGTCAGCATCTCTATAATTAGTGAAACCAACGACACTCTTGAAATGATTCCAACCCGCAATAGTATTGGTTTTAGTCGCTTCGGCGTATGCTGCATCAACCATTTTTGTGTTTGCGTCCTTTATATAGTCTTTGGGGACATATTTGATAAAATGGTTCCAGCTCTCCACTGTGTTTTCCCGAAGGGCTTTGCTATACGCCTTGTCAGCCGCTTGTTCTACAGCAGACTGGCATCGCTCCCGTGGGCCCGTCTTGGGAATTTTTCGATTTACTGTAGACGCAATGTCGCTAAGATTCTCAAGAGGAGTGTTGCCGATTATTTGACAAATAGCATCTCCTGCTTCTTTAGAATGCTTTCCATTAGGATACTCCGTGATATATGACACATAACCATCGAAGGTATTCTCCGCCTTAGCGCGTTTGAACATCCCGGAATCCGAATTCTTTTCTAAAGCAGAATAAGACCAAATACCTACTCCAAAAATAATGGCAACCAAAATGGTTACAGGAAGCGCTTTACTATTAGCCATTTAGGGAACTTAAGCTACGGATAATTTAATCTCGGAAAAAACTGAAGTGAAGTCAATCTCTTCGTCGTCAATAATGTCTTGGTTCAGGAACAAGTCTTCAACCTCGATGCTATCACGGATGGCTTCGTCAGACACATTAAGGCGTGAACGAATTTTTTTGAAGAAACTGACCTCGGAATAATCGATGTGATTATCAGCTTTGATGGTTTCAAGAGCGAGCTTAATAACTGTCAACTCTTCCGGTTCTGTGAGTTCAGCTTCAGATAATTCTTTTAAAAATGCCTTCAAATAATGTGGACCTTGGATATTAATCTCCTGGACATATTGATTAATGATGCCCTGAGAATCAATTCCGCTAAATAAATCTGTTTCTTTAACGAAACTACAGAGTACTTGTATTTCTTCATCTGCGATTGAGCCGTCGCAGGCCATGCAGCAAAATACTGTTTTTAGATACAATTCTTCAATACTCATGGAATCAAGTTTTAAAAACCTATTTTTCTTCTTATGGGTTCATTCCTTTCAAATCTATCCCTAATCTCCTCATGCTTTCTTATAACATCAATCGGGATAGAAGGCTTCGATGTGCTGATAACTTCTTCCAGGATCTGGTTCGTTATACGGCTTTCTTTCCTTCGAAAAACGAGACGTGCGGCATTGTCGACAATAAGCTTAATATCGGCAGCGATGTAATTATCAGTGAGTTCGGCCAGGTGAGCATAATCTATTCCAACCTCCGTTTTTCTCTGTCGCAAATGAATCTTGAACAATTCTTTCCTTGATTCAAAGTCCGGCTGCGGTATATAGTACTTAAACTCAAGTCGGCCTGCGCGTAAAGCGGCTTCGTCAATCTCATCAGGTTTATTTGTCGCGCCTATTACTATAACGCCGTCTGCACCACAATTGTTCAACTGAGCGAGAAATTCATTAACCTCGCCAGCTTCACTGACATTAGTGTGTTTGTTGCGATCTTTTATCATTGCATCTATCTCATCGAAGAACAAGATTGTTGGAGCATTCTTCCTTGCTTCCTCAAAAACAGCTGCAATTTTACCCTGTCCTCCATGAATATAAGGAGACGCAACATCTGAACACTTGATATACTGATAATTGCACCCTAATTCTTCGGCAAACTTCTCTGCAAAATAAGTTTTGCCGCATCCTGGAGGGCCATAGAAAAGAAGGCCATTGGGGATAGACAGACCGAGCGCTTTTGCCTGCTCAGGATTTTGGAGCAAATCAATAACGTCAGATTGTAATTGTGCCTTCAATTCTTTCATCCCGGCCACATCCTTGAAACCACTGCCTTTGCGAATAGATTTGGACTCAATAGTTTCCGGCCTAATCTTAGGCATTCCATAAGTGGGTGGTTGTACAAGTACATCTCCGTTTAGTGCCGCTATAAAATCAGTCGCGCTTTGGAAACGATCATCAACATTTGGAGCAAGAGCTTTGGCCATAATGTTGAGCAGGTTCTCAGGAACGACTAACAACTTGGAGTCAGGCAACTTTAATGGTTTTGCCTTTTCAGCTATAATAGCATCTATGCATTCTGTAGAATCCGGACTAAACCTTGAAATCTCAATGAAATGAGGAAGTATCCCATACAAAAGGTGATATATCATCACTCCAATTGAGTACAAATCGGTTTGTACAGAAAAGACACCATTAAATGCTTCCGGGGCCATATAAAAAGGGTTCAACCCCTTTTTATTAAAAGCGTTTTGTCCCTGGCCTAAATAACGTGCATATCCAAAATCAATAATCTTGGGTGTCGGCAATCTCTTTCCTGCAGTCTCAAGCATTATATTCTTGGTAGTCAGTTCATTATGTATGATGGGGACCTCCCGTGAATGTAAATACTGAACTCCTTTCAGGACACTTTTCACTATCTCAACTGCATCGCCTACAGAGCATTTTTGTTCACGAACCACCCTTTGGGCGACAGTTTCTCCAGTTATAAAGTCATAGACAACGTATTCAAAATGCTGTCCGTTGGTAATAATCTGCCCGGATGAATGGGTATGAGTGATGTTGGGATGATTCAAAGACTTGGTTATCTCCAATTCTAACACTCCCCCATCTTCAGAGAATTGACTTCTATGCATCTTCGCCGGGTTGAATAACTTTAAAAAATAGTTACTTCCAGCGGTATCCTTGACACGATAAGTCTCGGCGTACTGGCCGTCCTTAATTGGGAAGGCTATCACATATTCGTCAATATGGTCGTTTCGTTTGAATTGCGCCATGGGAAATAAATTTAACTGGGTTTTTGCCCGCCTTGCTTTAAGATGCCACCACCCATGTCCGGAGCCTGGTCATCGGGTAAGAGACTGATCAGTTCCCTAATAATTGGACGTAAACGCTCTGCAGTGGGGCCATCATTGATGATGGTTAAACCAGTATTGAGAAGTGTACGAGCACGGGCAGGATTTGACCAATCACTTAATTCGAAGTTTCTGTTCCAGCCATAAATCCAAGAGATAAAGTATTCTATCTCAGCCAGTTTATAATCAAAAGCATGTAGATTATCTATAAGAACCTTTGCTGATGCTATATCTTTTTTCTCGATAGCGTCCTCCGTGCGGGCCTTCAGTTGCTCAAAAATACTGTGTGCTTGGTTGTTGCCATACTTGTCAACATCTTTCTCTACTTCATCAAAGATGTCTCGCAATTCCTTTTCTGCTCGGTCCCACTCACCTTTAGCATACGCATCATCAACCTTCCGGCAAGCCTGTTTCATTTCTTCAACAAAGGCATCAACAGAGTCTCTGTCTTTGGACATGCCTTCATATTTCGACTTGAGAGCATTAATCTCTTGAATCAAGTCTTCTGCATTTGCCTCTTTTGCACGGACGGCAGCATTCCTAAGTTCTGTTCGAATGAAGGAATTTGAAACCGCAGTAAGTGTCGAACTGGTGACACGGTCCGTTACGTCTAGATCAAAATCAAGATATGGGATATTGATAATGAAACTATCAATGGATCCAGATTTATCGGCGTGCATCCTAATATTGACCTCACTATTGACAGGGAGGAAACCGGGAATATCATCACCAGTAAAAACTATATCGTACTGCCTGTTGCAATATAGGGCACGGGTATTCTCATTGTAGCTGTCCGTCTGATATATTGTAATACGAACCTCATCCTCTATCACGCCGGCATTAATTGCTTTTTGAGTCCTAAGTCCATTACACACACCATCTGCAGGTAGCATATGATTCTTCTCAAGGCCATCAATCTTCTTGAAAACCTCATCGCCATTATCATTTGCCACGCCGATGCCGATGAACAAAGGCATAACCGCGTCAGTTCCGCCAATAGGTAGAATACTGACTTCGCCGGGTTCACATTCGAGAGAATTCCCAGCAGCATCAAAACAATGAATCTTAAATACATTTGTTTTGTCTTTCACAAGCCTCAATTCTACAGCCTCTCCTTCTGCTCCAACATTAATTTTGCCAGTTTGGAAGGCCCCATCAGTCCTGACGAACTCAACATCAACAGTCTTTTCAAAGTAGTTGTCGCATTTGTCAGGTCTTAGGGCAACGAAGGCAAACTCGCTGTCTTCAACAGAATTCCCTTTCACATTAACATCGAGCTGTACTTTTGATCTATCACGACTCTCATCCTGAATAACCTCAGGAATCTCAAGTGTGGAAGCATAGAGTGCGGCTCCTTCTGCAACGCAAGTCATTGGATCAATGCTTGTGTCAACATTGGGTGTAATCTGTTCTCGAAGCATCTTCCTGACAATAGGAGAATGGGTAGGACCACCAACCAGAACAATCGCCCCAAGTTGAGAACCCTGCAAGTTGTGTTTCTTTAGCAGATCCTTTGTAATGTCAATTGCTTTTTGATAGATAGGTGCGGCAATAGGTTCAAACTCTTTCTGGGTCAGGGTCATGCACAACTCAAAAGCCTCCCCATTATCATCACATCCGTAATCATCGCCAAGATCGGTTTCAACTTCAAATGATTCGTTGAAAGACAACTGGATCTTTGCCTCTTCTGCTTTTGCTTTCCATTCATTCTTGAAAGCATCTCCGTTATTCGCTAATAGTGAATCAATTGCGTAATGCTCTCGGAAGTAAGGAATAAAAAGTTGTTCAACAATGGCCTTATCTATATCTTTTCCACCTAGTTTGTTGTTTCCGGCTGTTCCAATTGGGGTCGGAATGCCATCTTCAATCTTCATGAGAGCCGCATCAAAAGTTCCTCCACCGAAGTCAAAAACAAGCCAATAAGCATCTTTCATCTTTGACGTTAAACCATATGCAATAGATGCGGCCACAGGCTCTTGGATAAGCTCGACATAATCAAAACCGGCTAATTTAGCAGCACGTTTCGTGGCATCTTTCTGCGTATTCTCAAACATTGCCGGTACGGTAATAACGGCACATTTTGTACTGCCAGAAAGATCATATTTCTTTAGTTCCTTAAGAACTTCTGCTGAAAGTTCCTCGGGAGAAAACTCTTTTTTTGAATTTGAGGAATAGAACGTTTCATCAGTCCCCATTTGGCGCTTAAACTCCACGAAAGAATTTATACTATAGCCCTGGCGGACAAATGAAAGCTGGAGGTCTTTCTGATACTGCCGGAATGCTTTCTGCCCGACAAGTATTCTGCCTACGGGACTGACAGCCACACAAGAAGGTGTCGTATCACCTTGAGTTGGACTCTTCTTAATGACGGTTTCTCCATTCTCGAAGTGAGCGATTGCGGAATTAGTTGTTCCTAAATCTATTCCATAATTAACACGTGCCATATATCAAACGATTTTATTCATTATACGCAACCACGACATCCGCAGCTTGAATCATTTTGCCCTTATACATAACCTGCGGTTTTACAACCCTCTTGATTATCTGTGTGCCTGCGGGAAGTGTTTCATCCAACTCCATAGTGGCAATCATATTATCGCCATCACTAAACCTCTCTCCCAAAAGTTTTGGAAACTCATATCCTTTTGCTTTTAGAGACGACGTAATGGCAGCTGCCCTATTTTTCAGGTTGGAGACTCCGCGAACAGAAGAATCCATGTTCCCAAGGTTTTGTTCAATTCTCGCGACCTCATTGACGATGGATATTACAAGGCTATGATCCGGCTCAGACGTTGTCGATGTCTTCTCCACATCGGCCTTGGCAATTTGGCTCTGAAATAACTCGACGATTTTTGAGTCAAGTTTGATGCTCTCTTCTTGAATAGACTTTTGGGCTTTCTGCAAATCGTCTTGTGCCGCCTGGAGCTTTCCAAGTGAAGACTTGTTTGCTAAGAGTTTTTTGAAAACGAGATAGACAGCTGCGGCTATGAGTAGCAGGACAATGACAAATAGAATAATACCAAGCGTAGAATTCTTTTTGATGGCCGTAGTTGCATTTGAAAGATTGTTATTTACATCGTCTATACCGGCGGATAACTTGCCTGTAGTATTGGTAAAAACTTCTTTAGACTGAGATAAATCCACACTAAGCTGTTCTGTAGCAGCTTTATTCTCATCAGTTGTAGAAACCAATTGACGAATAATCTGCTCCAAGGAACCGATGCGCGATGCATTTGAAGCATTTGATTTCTCCAGGGATATTATTTGATTCTGTAGAACGGTTATTGACTCTTGAAGACTTTGAACTTGCGAAGAATCGACTTTTTCTAAGACAGAGGGATTCTGAGCATAGCCAGCAACCGCGCCTATACTAATCAAAAACAATGATAACAACCTTCTCATAATACTCTTAATCATCAAAATCAAAAATAGACTGCCCTAATAATTTCAATAGATGGAACACTAAAATGTTTATATACATGAACCAGCCAATAATACTGTATCCAATTCCAGCCCAGAAACCATCCCCGTTGGAAAAAATAAGCCCCCAAACAACTTCTATAAGCAGTACAGAGAAAATATACCACACCCACTTAATAGTTTCTTTGGATTGTTTCTCGTAATCTCGAATCTTACTCCTTGCGTCTGAGCTATACTTACTATTAGGATACTTGTCAAGAAAAGCCTGGAGTGAAGATTTAGAATGACATGCGTCAAACTCTTTTTTAATCGCCTCGTTTTTAACCCGTTGCTCTTCTACTCTCTTTTTGGCCTCAGATATATGAGAGCCGTTGGGATAGAGACGAACATATCGTGTGAAATCTCCGGATTTCCTGCACGACTCGTAGCATGCCTTCTCTTCATCAATCTGACATTGGTGTTTCTTCGCCAAGGCCTCCGACATTAATTTCGTATTCGGGTACTTCAACATAAACGCCTCAAAGTCAGCGCTTGTTTTACATCCGGCGAAATACTCTTCATCGGTGCGTAAATCTATGGGAGACGTATATGAACCGACGAAACCAAAGATGCCAAATCCATTAGCTTCGTCGATCATATGCTTTAGCGTCTGTTTATTGGTCGAGTAGCGCCCGTTCAAAAAATCTTGCTCAACATCAAATTTATCCATATCAATGGTGATGTGCCAAGCAGATTCCAATGCTTTCTTTGCTTCATATACTGAACTTGAGTTATTATTCAGGGATTCGAGCGAAGAATTAACAAGATCTATCAGTTCTGATAAAGCGCTGTTGACTACTTGAGTGGAAACCTTTAAATAATAACCATTAGCCTTTCCAAGTTTTTCTTTAATCCCGAGAATAGGCTCTGCACAATTAACAAGAAAGGACGATATATCGCTGAACGAATTATTAGAGTGAGCGAACGATAACAATAAGACTTTGATAGCTGCATCTTCCGTTGTTACGGCGTCAGGCGGTAATTGAGCCTGTTGCTTGCGAAGGATATTAACGTTCTGAGTACACCTATCAATCTCTAACTGGCCTGCCGCGACCCCAAGAGCATACTTCTGAACGGCCAGGGCATTCTTAATTTTCGTGCTCTTGACATCATCGCTATTATTGAAATAGTTGATGCCACATTGAAGAATCTGATCCGCCAGCGCGTCTGCAACTTTTTGGTACTCAAAATCATCCTTCGAATAAAACGCACCTAAGGACTCCAAAGCGTCTTTTGTATCACGGATTAGCTTCTTGCCCGCTTTTAATGATTCTTCAGCATCCGTTCTTCTGACAGACTTCGCCACCTGGATAGCATTCTCTATGATGCTTATCGGTTCTTTAACTGCTTGTTGTGTAAGATACTTTTTATCGTTCTGATGAGTCAGGATTGGAATGAGCGAACCAGCGGGAATAACCTTAACCAATTCATCAAGGTACAGGTGCATCAAATCGTCCCTCGAAATAGTAAAGGTTTCATCTGTTATATCTTCCACAAACGCTTTTCGCATTGTGGCATTTGAGATGAGAAGATTGAATACACGAATGGCTAATTGATAATCTTCTTTAAGTAATCCGATAAAAGAAAGATTCAACTTTGCCGAATAGTTCTCTTCCGATGATAAAGCACTTATGGCAGAATCAAAACTGCCACTTTTTAAGGCGTCCATAGCAAGAGAATCCGCGGATGTCTTAATGCATGGCCAAAACAAACCATACTTGATTTTATCTTGTGGCAGATTTATTTGGGCAAGGGCAGTTTGAACGGTCTGTTTTGTCCTTTCAACAGGAGATGGTATTACAGACATTAAATCAGATTCGAATGACACACTCCGGCCGGCCGAAATAAAAACATCCATCTTCCCTTGATTTCTTACAATTTCTCTTTTAGGCGCATTTGAATAAACTCCTAAAACACGAAAAGGATTACCGCAAATAATATCAAGCATCAAACGGTTATAGTGTCGTACCCCTAATGGCTCTGTTCGGGAGATTATACTAAAAGAAAGCGTGAGCCAACTTAGTCTTATTCCCCAAATAGGCTCTGGACTGCCCGTGATAAGAATAAGGAGTTGATATGCCCACACTTTCTGCTATAGTGTGGGCAGACGCCCATAATATAGCCAAGCGTAAGCGTCAACATTATTCCCTTATCACATGAATTGTCCAGATTCATTTGGGCGGAATAAAGCTAAACGCTTTCTGTATGTAGTGCTGTCCGAAGACAGCATACAAATTTAGCAAATTTCTTTCGTTCACTTGCAAGATTATTGAATTATCTTACAAACAGCCTGCGTGTTCCGTTCCACCAGGGGAATGGAACAGGTGGAACACTTGGAACATGTTCCGTCAACCATTTCCAGGGATAACCAGCCTTATCGCTAATCCGGGTTGACTTCCTTGTTCCGGTCGTTCCGCGCGTTCCGCTCTCCCTATGGAACGGAACAGGGTATATCGCTGATTCCGGTTGACTTTCTTGTTCCATCTGTTCCGCTTGTTCCATTCATTCCACGGAACGGAACAGAACAAGGTGCCGGATTTCCGGGCTGATGGGGGCCAATATGAAGGCCGATGGTGCCGATGGTGATTCGGGCCGATTGGTTCGTCCGCTCCGCGTCCGTTCAGGATGAAAGCGGTCAAAGCCAGTTCGCTACGCTGAAGCTGCGCTCACTCGCTTTGGTTCCGTCCTCCGGGGCACAGAGCGCCCCTACGAACTCCACTTATGGCAGCTCCACTGCGAGACTCTCCCTTCCGGGCTGACGCCGCTCCAGGGAGAGACTCGCGGCCGTTCCGCACCCCGGTTCGGGCGTCCCTGCCACGATTCAGCGTCATCCTGATGCCGAGGTCAGAAAGAAGCGGTCATCCGCAAGACTCTGTCCGGCAGAGCCGTTCAGAGACTTACGGCTGGGTCTATCAGTGCCCTCCAGCCCGTCAAGCCGGTCAGGAAGGCACATGCGCTTACGCGCGATAAAAGGAAAGCGGTCACGGCCAGCAGCCGGAAGTCCCTCCGCTCCAGTCCCTGACGGTCCTTCCTCTCCTGGACTTCCGTCAGCTCGCCGTGCAGGTCCATACCCCTCCGGCTCCCCAAGGGGAGAGGATATTCGCCCGGGCTCCGTCGTGCCCCGCCCCACCGAAAGTGCTGAAAATCCGTGAGTTAACATAATCTTATCGAGATTGTGTAACTCCTCGCTCGACCGGCATCACCCGCTTGAAGGGCATCATTATTCGACGGGACACTGCCCCGCCCCAACGTCCTGCATGCTGCGGGTTAGCACAATCCGGATTATGTTAAGTACGCTCCGTCAGTAAGTTGCGAGGGTTCTACCTCCGAACTCCCGGGCGAGGCGGCGGCAGGAGAGGAGTTCGCTCAGGGAGGGGACCACCCCTCCCCTCCGTCGCTCACTCCGCACTTTGCGCGTCTTCGTAGGACCGTCAGTGCCGTGCCGTCCCCGCTCCAGTTGTCGTCTCCTCCGCAAGCTCCGGAGACCACAACTTCCGCTACGTTCTTCAACAGGAGGCTTAGGTGGTGTTCGTGGGCGCAAAGTGCCGCCACGAAGACCGTCTGTGCTTCTCGACCGTCATCTCTCGCATTCAGCGTCGGTGCAGTGCGGGCATCCTGCCGCCTTAGGCACCTGCCGGTGCTGGGTCGCTCTCTCTCCGTAAGCGAGGCAGTCGGACAAGCCGCCAGCCTCGCTTACTCCGCTCCGCTCCTCGGTAAGCCTACGGCTTGGTTATCCCCGGCCGCTATTCCTCCACACCTCTGCCGGGGTAAACCCCGACAGAAGTGTTCCGGGCAGCCGGGAGGCAGCCGTTCCGGCTGCTGGCGCAGACAGTGTCGAAACAAGTCCGCCACAGACTGCGCCGGAGCCTCAATGCCAGGCAGCATACGCTGCCGCGAACGTCGTACCGCTATCCGGGCAAGTGAGCCGTCCCGGCTCAGTCCGGTGAGGCCGTCTGTCCACCCTTCGCGTCCGGTCTCCTCCGCTCCATTGCTCCGCCCTGACGGGCTCCGCAGTATTCCGCTCCAGAGCCCAGCCGCCCCCACGACGCCAGACCGCCTCCCCGGACACGCTCCACTTCGTTCCGCGTCCTATGGCACTGCCAGACTCTTAGCCGCCACCCGCAATCCCTTCGCACACCACCCCGGCGACTAAGAGACTGGACAGCACCATAGGCCACCCTATTGTCCTTCGATTCAGCGTCGGTGCTAACACCGGGCGACAACCCTCGAGCGACCGGCGAAGAAAGGGTATAAATATATATCAGGGAAGCAGCGGCTCCCGCCGCTGCGGGTGCTTTGAATGTTGGTTAAATCGCTGATTTTTGGTACCTTTGTATTGGCTCCGAGGTTCCTATTTGCTACCTCTCAACCCAAAACTTGTAAACTTAGGCTATGCCCCAATTTCGTCCATCCATACTTGTGAATGACGCCTACGGTTCCGCAGGCAATACCACCTGGTATCATAGGGATGGCAAGTGCTATACCCGGAAGCGTTCGCATCCCGTCTATGGCGGTACTGCAGGCCAGTTGGAGCATCTGGACGTGCATCGCAGGGCATTGGCCGCCTGGAGGACTGTCCCCCACTCTACACAGCTCGTCTGGAACAGTCTCGCGGCGGAGGTGGAACCGCATCGGCCTCCTTTCGATCACCTGGCGCATATCTCCGGCCAGAATCTGTTCGTGTCGGCTTACCACGGATTCTTCACGCTGGGAGACGAGCATCTTCCCGAGCCGCAGCGCTTTGAATCCTTCCCTCCTTATGCCATCGAGCTATCCAACGCCACGGCCGTAGACGGTACGCTGATGATACCTGTATCAGTGATTCTCGGGGTGGAGCCTGCACCGGAGCGCTACCGGCTTCTTGCCAAACTTCAACTGACTGAGCCTGGCCGTGGATGTCATCCTGGTATGCTTCGGAATTATCTCGCGGATGAACCTTGTGGACCAGATCCGGTCCACGTCAGGATACCCGACTATGTTTCCCGTGCCGGTGCCGCTTTGAACGAATACCAGGTACACGGCCGTTTCATCCTTCTGGACACCGTGACCGGCTATCGTAGTCAGTACCACAAGGAATCCTTCCTCGTCTCGGTACAGTAGAAGATGCCGTCCTAATGGTTCTTGTCCAGGATGGAGACGCAGTAGTCGATGCCCTTCATCTCCGCCCGCAGTTCTCTCCTCTTGGACGGAACATCATCCAACTCGAGCAGGCGGAATTTGATTTCTTCCTTGCGCTTCAGCATCAGTTCCCGGGCTGTCTGGTAATGATACTCCGCGCTGATGAGCACCGGCTTCTCCGGCTCGTCAGAACCGCCGAGCGCATCCAATACCTCCCATACTTTCTCGTGATTGGACGGCATGGCGGAGCCATCGTAGAAGAATTCCAGAGCGACTTTGTAGGCCTTGCAGAACGTGGTCTCAGTGATGGCCCGGCTATGATTCGCAGTTCCCCTTCTATAAACGATGTTATCCTCGACTTCAATTTCATACACAGCACATTCTTCCTCCTGGGTGCAGGTGATGGAGTAATGCCGGCTGGGATTTCTCAGGAAGGCATGGAACGAGAATCTATGCCCGGTATCGTCCTTCTGGATGTAATACTCCCCACCGTGAAGCATCGCCTTCTGCAGTGCGTCGAAACTCTTGTTCCATTGCTTCCTGAACGCATCCTGTGTAATCCTCCGGACGCTCTCATACCTTTGATCGTCCAGAAAAGAATCATCGAACACAAAGTCGATGGCAACGTAGGCAGTTAACCCGAATCCTTGCGGATCTCCTTTGTCGGCACACAACTGAAGGCTGTCGTTTGTCTTCCAAAGTTCAGTACAGCCGTGGAGGTCGTAACTCTTTCTTGTGGCGGCGTAGTATCTATCGGTCATATCGAGCGGTTTTTGAATCGACTACAAAGTTACACGCTTCCCCAGACAAAGAAAAGCGACAAGCCCCGGCAATCCTCTTGGACTGTCGGGGCCTATTCATTTCGATAAACAGAGAATTCACAATTCTGATATACTTCAGATGTAGGTTGCCGTTTCTAAAGCAATATAAAGTTTGTTTAAACTATGGTTGGCATTGTTCAAGCCTTTGGCTTCATATCCATTTGTATCCAAAATGTCACCTGCTTCAAAAAAAGCATACAACTTCAAATTGTAGAAGTCGCACACAGATTGAACTCCAGCCAATTCCATTTCTACAGCGATGCACCCTTCTTCCATACGTTTGCGTACAAGTCCTTTTGTTTCTCTGATCATCGAATCTGTCGTCCATATTTTACCTGTAATATATGGTACAGATAATTTGTCGAAAATTATGGAAAGTTCCTTGCTTGCGGCTATATCAATATAGTCGGATGGTGCTGCAAAATAATATGAACACCCGTCCCCTCTGTAACTTTGTGTCGGTATGATAAATCTACCTTGTGTGGTTGTACGGTCAAGACTGCCACAGGAACCGAACATAATGAACTTTGATGCTCCAGTTAGCCAGCTTGCAAGATGACATTGAGAGGATGCTACTGCTGAACCTATTCCTGACAGGTAGAAAGTTATCGTAACTCCTTTATAAGTTGTTTTATAGATATGCGTGTCGCCATTGCAAGCCGACATAGTTGCAATAATTTCAGATTCGTAGGAATCAAGTAAATGCCGATGAATTTCCTTCGAGAATATTATCAGGCATATATCTGCAAAATCTCCACGTCTGCCGTAGAAATCAAACAGATTGATCATTGGTTCAGTTTCAATATCATAACTATCAGTAATCATAGCATATTGAATCAGATGTGAGTTTTATATTGCTCCGGTATCTCAAGATTGAAAGTTCTGCATAACAACAGAACATCGTGGACATCATTTTCATCGTATTCATATCCAAGATGGAACTGTACCTGTGCCTCCGGGTTTATGCAGAACACCTCAATATTCCCGATTTTTCCTTTACCTGAGAAAGTTTCGCTTGGGAAAGTGTATCCGTCATATAGAATTCCATCTTCGACATATTCGAAACAATGCAGATCGATTATTCTTCCGTTGTCATCTTTCCAGACAGTATGGCTGTCGGTCGTATAGTCCATTATAACTTCTCTGTATCCCTTCCCTGTAATCACGGATATGGTTATACAGTAGTCTTTCTTCTCTACGAACAGATCGATGTCGTTATGTATTCTTGTTTCTCTGCCTATAAGTGCATCGACACCCCAACCGCCGTCCAAAAATACCTTTACAGATGCTTCAGACAGCATTTCAAGAATCTCACATACATCAAAACAAGTTACCATAAAATTCGAATTAATTACCCTGCTTTCCGCGCAAGACACCTATCAAGTCAGCCACGGCCATGAGAATTCCCAAGACCCAGAAGCATGCACCTACATATCCTTTTGTGCTTGAGAATCGGCCAATAGCGTTTATCAACAAGTAGATGAAGAGTGCCAATTCGAGAATATCTTTGATAATACGCCATGTCTTTGAATCAAAGAATTGCTTTGTGCGTACCCAAAATTTATCTGTAGTATTTGCCATACAAATTTCGATTTAGCGAACGCAATTTACGCATTTTCTGCGAGATGGCCATACGAAAGCCCCGGCAATCCGTGAAGACTGTCGGGGCTGACTGGTTCAGGCTTTTGGCCCGTGAGAACTACTCACCTGCGGTCCAGGTGACGGAAGCCAGCATGATGCCGGACTTCTCGCCTGTGGCGCTGTTCACGAAGTAGTAACGGAAGAACACCTTGGGAGCGCCGGCACCCAGGACACCGTTCTTGGCTTCGTAATCGGACTTGATGTCCACGGCGGAGGTGGAAGGGCTGGAGACCATCTTGATCTGCGCGGCCTTGCTGTAGGCACGGCTGACACCGTTGGACTGGCCTTCGGTAGCCTCGATGACCAGTTTGAGGTTGGTCACGTCAGCGGGAACGGCGTCCAGCTTGAAGGTGAAAGCGCTGCCGGTGCAGACGATGGTGCAGGCACCCGGAGTCTCGACACCCACGAGGGTGGGCGGAGTGGTGAGAGCGGAACCGCCGCAAGCGACGATCCAGTAGTTCAGGCGAGTGAAGAGATTCGCGCCCGAAATCTTGCCCTTGGTACCGAGGACGGACTTGGCCTCCTGGCTCAGGGCGAGTTTGTTCCAAGCCAGGATCTGCTCGTTCGTCAGACTGCGCCACATGGTGGTGAGCCTCTTGAACACAGCCTTGACCTGTGCCTGGTCAGAGGTACGGACACTGCCGCCGTATCCGCGGTTGCGGATGTACTTGCGGTTCTTCACTTTCGCAGCGGTCACGCCCTTGGCGCTGCCGCTCATCTCCTCAAAGGCGATGGAAGGAATGTACTTCATAGTGGTTTAGGATTTGAAGTGGTTGATAATAAGGAATATAAAGTAGATTACTACTATCACGAGCAACACGAGGGTAACAACCCCGAGTTTCATTTTGAAGGACTGCCACCAGGTCAGCTTCTTCTCTACCTCGATCGTCACCGTCTGGACTTTGTCCCGGTACACCAAGGAGTCGCGGTAAACAATCTGTTTTTCGACGGCTACGGGCTCCCTGACGGGCTTTGTCTCCAGCGAATGGGTAAGGACACCATCGGACACGGAAGCAGCCGATTTGGCGTATTTATTCTCCAACACAGACGCAGTATCCAACGTGGCCACCTTCTCCACAATGACCGGCAGTTCGACGTAGGCCGTATCGTGGACGGTCTTCGTCTCGTAGCGGACTTCCACCCGGGTACTGTCCTGGACTGGAAGCGTCCGGACAGTACTGCAGGCAGAAGCGGTGAGCAGAAGAAGGAGTGGCAGATAGTATTTCATAGGTAGGTTTATTCGTTAGTCTTACGTTCGTTCTCGATAACGTCGCGGAGTTCTGCTTCAAACTTCCGGAACTTGACATCATAGCTGGCTTTCACGCCCAGGATCGCACCGCAGAGGACCAGCAGCTCGCTCACAATGGAGATGGCCGACGAGGCGATTTCTCCGAGCGGCGGGATGAAGAAGAGACACACTGACGCAATCAGGACGCCGCTGCTGAAGCTCGCAACAGCGATGATGCCCTGCAGGCGCGTGAGTTCTATTTTCTTCCTCTGGGCCATAGCTGTTATGCATTGTTGTCACGAACCAGGAAGGCATACACAAAGGGATCGTGTCCGGTGTCCCAGAAGCCCATCACCCGGCGTTGGTTGCTGAGCACCTTGTTCTCGATGTGTGCCTCTGCCATACCATCGCAGTTCGGATGCATCTGGTTACCGCCACCACAAATGGGGACATCAGCCGTGATATCCGAGGGCAACTCTTCCATGAGGACCTCCCAGAGGGAATCCCGGTATGCATATGTGCAGCTGGAGAACATCAAATGGATAAACACCCAGTGCTCAAACTCCACCATGAAGGTCTCGTAACCAAAGCGCAGGTAATTACCTTCCGTGGTCATTGTAAGTCGCTGCATGGTGCTCTTGATGGTGTTGGCTCCCTGGTTGAGCTGAGGGTAGAGTGTCAGGACGTAGATGATGAGCGGGCCGTTCTGGTCAAACCAGGGCTGCTTCTCGATGACGATGGTGTTCTTGTCCTTGATCCAAGACTTGAGCACCGTGCCGCCGTCATACACGGAATCACCCCAGGAATAGTGGTAATCCTCGACAAAGCGGATGAAAACGCCACCTACGGCGCTGCGGTCGATGGTCAGATCCGGGACGTAGATTTCCAGCTGTTCGCAGGCCTGGTAGTCGGCGTTGGTGGGGTCGAAGGTGAACTTGGAGTTCAGGACCACGTAGTTCTCCGCCTGATAATCCTTGAAGGTTATCTGGCCGGCTCCGAAGTTATTTCCTGTACTGTTAAACATAGCGTTTCAGATTGAAGGTTAGTAGATGATTCCGGAGCCAAAGCACTCAGTAGGCTTTACGTAGTAGCCGCCACGGTGGGCAAAGGTCATTTCAGCCTTGCCGCCATAGTTGCGGATATAGACCAGGTAGGACTGCGGGATAATCTTCTCGTCAGCACCGTTCCCACGGCCCAGACAGATACCGGTACCAATCAGTTCTGCAGGGAGCTGCTGGTCCAGATAAACCTCGGAAGATGCGACATTGCTATGCCCGAGGCACATTGCATTGAACTCGGCTACGGGAGCGCCGGTAGAGAAGTCCACATCCAGTGAAGAGACGTGGCTTTCCTCGTTGGGATCGAGATTATCCATCGTAGCCTTGACACGGCGCTGGTAAGGTGATTCGCCGGTGACGATGACGGTATCACGGCACTCGATGCCGGTGAACCCGGTGGCAGTGTCCAGCCAGTAAGTCTCGATGAAGACCTTCTCACCGGGCACGGGCTCCACGCCGATGGTCTTGAGATACAGCGTGGTGACATCCACCTCGCCCCAGTCATCCTCCGTCCCCGGATTGATGATGACGGTCTTGCTCCAGCCGTTGGAAACACCGGCGCTCTGGGAGACGGACATCTTCACCACGAACTTGAGCGGCGAAGGCTCATGCTTGATTCCGCCGAACACGACCAGTTCGGGGGTGACAACAACCTGGGAGTAGGACACGTTGGGAACGGCCACCTCGGCTGCAGGAGCATCCGCCATCATGCTCTCCCCGGCCATTACGCGGTAGGAGTTCAGGCGGATATACAGATTAAGGCCGGAAATCTCCGCCTTCTGTCCGAGCGAAGAAGCACCGCTGGCGTGTTCTGCCAGGCGGTCCCATTCGCGCATCTGTTCAGAGGAGAGGGCCTTCCAGCTCTTCGAAATCTTCTTGAGGGAAGCACGGCGGGCAAGCTGGGCACCCGTCGCTGCTCCGGTCGGGAAACATTTCAAGGAAAGGACGCTACGTCCGCCAACCTGGCGAGCCGTAACGCCCTTTGCCGACCCAGAAAATCCCCCGAAAGCAATGGAAGGAAGCGCTATCATGAAGTTTAAGTTTAGGTTTAAGTATTCAGGTCCATTCTTCTGAAAGCAAAGTTAGTGAATTATTGCAATAGTTCAAATACAAATAGTTAGCCACTTTTATTTCAAGTGTAACTTTAGCAAGAAAGACGCAAGACTATAAAAGAAAACCTCCCGTTTAGAGGAGGTCGAACTGGAAAGATTCTTGGATGAGCTGGTTTCTGTATCCCGTCACATTGTCCAGCAACCGGTGCCGGCAGTTGATCTGATATCTGGGCAGATCCAGATGGGAGAAATTCTTGTAGTCCGGGATGACGAAATCTATCACGCCGCCGGGAGCCGGGCAGTCCTGCAGGGCCAGGAAGTTCCGCATCTTCCCCGGGTTGATGCATCCGCCAGGTGAAGTCAGGTGCAGCCGGTTCAGTACCCGGTACCGTTCCGGATGGTCCACCCCACAGACGAAGCACCGGAAGGTAAGCCGCAGGTCATCGCCGTCCACGGCTCCAGACACGAACTCCAGCGCATACGGCGGGAACTTGACGAAGGCCTGGGGCTCCGGTACGTGTTCATTCCCCAGGGTGACAAAGCCGTGATAGGCCGAAACGAACAGATTGTTGCCAGAGATGTACGCCTTGTGGTCGAACGGTGGCCGATGGGGTTCCACCTTCTCCGCCAGGTCATTCCAGAGCAGCTGTGTCTGGTGCGGGATGGTCCGCCACGCGGCCATGGCCCTCTGATGCACGCTTGCCTGGACCATCTGGCCGGGAGTCCCCGGGAAGACCGGCTTGCACTTCTTCCTGGTATAGCACTTCCCATCCCGATGATACCAGGTAGTATCACCGGCAGAGCCGAAGCCGTCGCTGAAAAGTATGTTTGGGTAGTACCGGGGCATCCTGCTGCTGTAACTCTTGGATTGAACAATAACAAAGTAGGGCCTTCAAGGCTACACAAATATAGTAAAAATCAGCGACTTAAGCAAGTATTATCGCACCCGCAGCGGCGTCAGCCGCTGCCTCCCTGAGTATATATTTATACCCTTTTTCCGGCCTTCGGGCGGGTGATGCCGGTGGATGTCGCACCGAGGCCCGGGCGTGTGTCCCTGGTTGGCCTATGGTGCTGGAAGTCTTGCAGGCGGAGGCGTCCGGGCGGGAGACTTGGCCGGCGTTCCCTCTGACCTCAATGCGGGAGCCGCCTGCAAGTCTTCAAGTGCCATAGGGCGCGGAACGAAGTGGAGCGTGGCCGGGGAGGCGGTCTTGAAGGGGAAGGCGGCGGGCTCTGTAGCGCCGCGGAAGGGAGACCTTAGGCTCCCTGGAGCAGCGGAAGAGCCCGGCGCTGTGGGTGGGAAGACGGCCTCACCGGCCTGGGCCGGAACGGCCCAAAGGAGTGAGCGTAGCACTGACGGTCGAGCGGGGTACCAGGGTGAACGCGAACAGGCACAAACCTTCGAATAGAAGCAGGACGCTACGTCGCCGATGCGGGCAGAACCGCGCAGTCTGTGGCTGGCAGCACGGCTTTGTGGCAGGAGCGAGGCATCTGACGCAAAGACGGGATGACGGACACTGTCTGCGCTAACGGCCGGGACGGCCGTGTCCTGGACGCCCGGAAGGCTCTTTGCGGCCTGACGCCTTAGCGGCAGGACCAAAGTGCCTGGAGGAATAGCGGCCAGGTTTAACTCTACCTTGGAGTGGAGGGACGGGACTCTTCTTCCGGAGCTTGCGGAGGAAGAGGAGTCACGGCCTGGAACGACCCAGCAGCGGAGCTGCGTAAGGCGGCAGGATGCTCGCACTGCACGGACGCTGAATGCGGGAGATGACGGTCGAGAAGCACTGCGGCTCTGCGTGGTGGCACTTTGCGCCCACGAATACCTACTGACGATTCCTCAATGAAAGTAGCGGATGTCGTGGTCTCCGGAGCCTGCGGAGGAGACGACGACAGGAGCGGGGTTCGCAACTCACTGACGCTGATGCGAAGGAGCGCAAAGTGCGCGGCCCCCTGACGGGCCTGGAGGCCGGAGGTCCTTGAAGGGGGCCGCTCTCCTGCCGCCGCCTCGACCGGGCGTGTACCGGCGCTGACCTACCTGCGTGGTACTCAGGGAGTTAGTTAACATAATCTAGATTGTGTACACCCGCAGCTGGCAGGACATCCGGGCGGGCTTCTGACCCACGCATACTCCCTACTTTGATGCGTGAGATGACGGTGTTGCGAGGAGTGACACAATCTCGATAAGATTATGTTAACTCACGGATTTTCAGCACTTTCGGTGGAGCGGGGCACGACGGAGCCCGGGCGATTGTCTTCCCCTTGGGGGGCCAGGGGGGATTCAATGGCGAGTCTCTTGCCGGCTTTGGGTGTGCGATGGCAAGTGCAGCGGCAGGCAGCCGCTGCGTGGGGCCGGCAAGAGTCTCGCAACCGCTTTCCCTTTATTGGGCGGGAGGGAGCGCAGCGACCGGGTGGGGATAAACCAGCCGCAGGCTGACCGCTTAATGGCACTGTCCCCGGCACCTGCAGGACGTTCTTTCCTTCTGATACCCCTCGCATCAGGACCGGCGAAGCCGGGGCGCGGAACGGCCGTGAGTCTCTGACTGGAGCGCGTCAGCGCGGAAGGAAGAGTCTCACAGTGGAGCTGCCATAAGTGGAGTTCGTAGGGGCGCTCTGTGCCCCGGAGGACGGAACCAAAGCGAGTGAGCGCAGCTTTAGCGGAGCGAACTGGCTTTGACCGCTTTCTCCTATAACGGGCGCGAAGCGGCCGTATCTATCGGCCCAAACCATCGACCTTGTTCTGTTCCGTTCCACCCCCTGTGCGGAACAAGCGGAACAAGTGGAACAAGAATATCGGCCAAAATCGCCGCCTTGTTCTGTTCCGTTCCGTGGAATGAGTGGCACAAGCGGAACAGATGGAACAAAAGCATCGGCATTATCCGGCTATCTTGTTCCGGATGTTCCACCTGTTCCATTCCCCTTGTGGAACGGAACAAGATTCTTCTTGGCTTTAGGATAATATGGAGGTGTCTGCTACTCGGCCAAGAGTTTTTCTATCTGCATCCAGTAAAAGAAGGCTTCTGGACGAAAGGTCTTAACTTTGTTGATGGCAGAATTAATAGGATTACCCAATTTGACGGGCCGCAAGTCGATGGAGGGATCGTAGTGCTGGATTTCGTTGATGCCCTTTTTGAGCAGTACGGAAAGATACGCTGCCTTGGAGGCATTGACTATAGCTGAGTAATGGTTGTACTTTTCGCTGATGATTAGGGGCCTTATCTGGTTGATGCCACGAACCAACTCCTGATATTCGAAACTTTGGTCATTCTTATAGATGCCTGTGCATATAAGTTCGGAGGTCTTGTATATATCCTCAAGAATTGGCTTTAGATCTCCACTGTCCATCTGCCTGTAGTCCAGTTCGATGGGCGCAATCTTTTCGAAGGTGGCCCTGGCCGCGCTCAAATCATCAATCCGGTCGAACAGGGAGGCCACGTCGAACAGTTGCTTGATGATTTCCATGGAGCAGTGGCGCTCCTCGGGCAATCCACCACGGCCGATGACTGTCTTGATGTACGGAATCCCTGTAGTGTTAGGTGCAAAAGCCGTCAACTTATCACCCAGCAGGTCATCTTTGCTAGGAAGGTTTACCTTCATCGGTTCGCCGGTCATCGTCAGGAAAGGGCTGACGATAGGCAGTTGCTCAATGCGAGAATACCAATTATCCTCGAACAATACATCCAGAAGTATCTTCTCCGTAGCGGTATTGGTGACGTACGAGACCTGATAGAAACACTTGGCGTGCGTTTTTGGGACATTCGTCCGGGAGATTCGTTCGGATGGTTTAATTTCTCCGAATCCATATTCCTCGGCATATGGTGTCAAATATGAAATGACATCCGTACCAGGCGGGCATACGATGTCTATGTCGACCGAGAGTCGCTGAGTACAAGCGAGTTGCAACATCAATGCACTACCGCCTTTGAAGAGAAAAGGGCAACCAGAACGAGCCAGGGCTTCCAGCAACGAAAATGCCCTGATAGTCTTTTCCATCAGCGTCGGATCACTCACATTGTTTATTCGGCAGGATTCAAGAATCCATTCCAGGCTTCTGCTTTTCGGGTCAATCATAGCATTGTCGATTCTATTAGTTTCTCAATCTCTTCTTTCTTACCACGTCGTGCGGCGTAGCGTAGCAAGGTCTTCTTACCTATGTCGTACATCTGGTCGGCGTTCTCAAAGATAGTATAGAGTTCTGAACCACGAGCAAACTCAAACTCGGGAGCGATGGTGGCATCGACCAAGATTTTTTCCAGGGAGGCCGTGGTCACACCGTCCACGCGGATAACGGGAGCTTCCGAAATCAAATCCTTCACCAGGAGGGATGGCATTCCTGAGGCATAGAGCCGGCACTCCTTTTCAGTAGGCCGCAGAAGGACTGTCCGTCCTTCGACCAGCTCTCTGACATCATCATAAACAGCCTCGGCGGCGCTACGATCCGTCTCCAGAATCATGATATCGATACTGGGGACATGATGCATAAATGAAGATAGCGCCCTTGCCTGCCAGATGCAGAACTCTGCATAAGGGTATCTCTCTTTGATACCCGAGAACAACGTCTTCATCTCTGGGCTTACAATAGGACTATACGGAGGTTTTACATCGGGGCATAGTCGGAAATGTCCGTATCCTGTCCTCTCCAGCATTCCGGCTGCAACCATTTGCCTCAATTCGGTATCCATGCTCCGGACAGATCCGTTAGGATAGGTGGATTCAAACCAAGGCATAAAGTCCTTCCTCACGAGGGTTCCCCCGTGAGATGCCGCATAGTTCAATATGATATCAGCATTCGTCATACGGCACCAAAGATACGGTAATTTCGGCAAAAAATCAAATTATTGCCAAAATTATCGTAAAGTTCTCCTGCGCATAGAAAGAATATGTTCTGATGAATCAGAGAAATAATTAAACGCATCCGAAAGAGATTTTCCAAGGTAACTTCTTAACAATCTATTATATGAGCGATCAATTAGTTCTGTTTCATTATATAATGGGACATACATGGTAATACCTCTAATTTGTTCATTATTCGAAGAATTGTTATATTTGCACATCGTTTGGCGAAAAAGGCCAAATGATAAAAAGACATACAGCGTTAGCTATTTGTTCGATCTTAATTGAAACGTAGGAAATTTCAATAGAATTTAGGGATCAAGAACAAGTACTAACGTCCGCATAGCATTTACGCGGGCGTTACTTGTTTCCCTAAAGGTTTTCCTACGACCTCAATTAGAGCAAGTTTCGCTCGCGTTTTTTATGTTGTTGTAAAATAGATAACCATATAGGAAAAGACCATTTTATTAACCATTTAATATCACAATTTTTATGAAAAAAATCATTTTGTGTGCGGCTGCAATGTTGGTTACATTCGGCCTATTTGCCCAAACGGCAGATGAACTCAAGGCGGAACGTGAAGCTTTGAAAAGCGAATTCACTTCTAAGGATGCCGTAAAGAAGGCAAATGCTATTTCTAAGAAAGTAGACACTATGGTGCCTATTGGAGGAAATATTGCAGATCTGATTAATGGAATGATTGCATCGTTCCCGGAGGCTATAAAAAGCGCTGTTGCACAACCTCTTAACAATTTGATGGAAGGAAAAGACTCGAGAATAGTCAACAATCCTGGAGCCGTCAATCTTGCAAGTGTCGATGGATTGGTCAATAGCATTTCACCTCTTCTTGCTGTTGCAGTAAGCACAAACGATATTCTTGCAGAATACAAGACAGAAATCATTGACAATGGGAACGGCGAAGTTGATATTACCAAGTATAAAGCAAATGCTGGTGACTATGCTGCGCTTCTCCCTTTGATCACTCAAGCAACCATTGATGCAACAAAAGCGGCAGAGCAACTTAAGGATGTTAAGAATGATGTAAAAAAGCTTAACCCGATGCAGGCTGCACCTGCCATTAAGGCGGCAGCATGGCTTACAGATGCCATTGATGTAACGACTTACAAGCTGTCGGAAACTACAAAACTCTTGACTAATCTTGTCAACAGCCTCAAAGCCGCTGAGAATATTTAAGGGTTATGAAATCAAAAGCATTCAAATTATTAATGCTTTTCGTCGTATTGCTCGCGAGTGGGTTAAACGCCCACTCGCAGAGTAACGACAAGATGGTGGTTGGTGTAGCAAAGTTTACTTCAGAAACAGATTCCCCTTTCGTTGATGCTGTTTCAGAAAAAATAGTGCAGATTGTTTCGAATACAAAAAGATTCACTGTAGTTGACAGAACAAGCTACGCTAAGGTTAAAGAAGAACTGGAGTTCCAAAAAACGGAAGCTTTTATAGATAGCAAGAATACAGTTCAACAAGATGTTGCTTTGGCTGCGGAATATATGATCATTGGACATCTAGTTAAGATGAACATTTATACTATGAAGAATTCCGACGGAAGCGTAAATGGATATAAAGCCAGTGCTGCTTTCACGCTAAAAGTAAATAATGTTGAGACTGGTGAGACAACAGAAGCTGCTCACTTCCAAACAACTGTAAGCCCGCAAGCTGCTTCAAAGGAACAGGCTGTTAATCAGGCGTTAGAATCTATAGAGAAACCCGTAAATGAATACTTCATTCAGACCTTTCCCGTCTACACTAAAATACTAAGAATACCTGAAGTTAAAAAAGAGGTCGCGAAAACGGTCTTGATTAATGGGGGGAAAAATGCAGGAATTAAGGTTGGTGATAATTTGATGGTGGAGGTCACGGAGATGCTTGAAGGCAAACCGTATCCGAGCGAAATCGGATTGATCACTGTGGAAAAATTATCCGGCGATGATTTTGCTGAATGTAAAGTTGTGAAAGGGGGTAAAGAGATTCTCTCTAATTTCTCTGCGAATAATCCCATCAAATGCCGATTAATAGTGAAATAATGATGAAAAGGACTATCATTCTTTGCCTTGTGTTATTATGCACCCTTATTTCGTGCTCACCCAAGGTATATCCGGTTCAATCATGCAATCTGGTTGTTGACCAGAATAATACCATCACGCTCAGGTCTTCAGGTTTTGGGAAACAAAAGGTGGAGGCTTTAGACGCCGCTGAAAGGTATGCACTGGAAACAATACTGTTTAGAGGTGTTCCGGGGTCTCAATATTCATCTCCTTTAGTTGGCATTAACGAAGAACAAGCGCATCAAGCTAATCCACGTTATTTTAAAGAGTTTTTTGAAAACGGAAGGCACAAGAGTTTCATCATGTCCTCCGTTCCAGTTTCAGATTATTCTTGGACGAAGTATAAAGCATGGACTATCTCAGCCGACATAACCATTAATGTTGTTTCATTAAGGAAGGATTTGGAGCAACACGGGGTTATTAGGAGATTTGGTCTTTAATATTTAGTAGGTATGAAAAAGACAATCTTAGCCGCACTTTTAGCAGTTGTTACTTCCAGTGTGGCATTTGCACAAGATCCGACGTCCGCCCCATCGGTTCAAACAGTACAGCCTAAGATCATGGTAATACCATATACCAAAGAGGGCGAGGATATTAGGACCATTCTAGAATCCGATGTTAACAAACGTATAGTTCTCACGAAGATTAAAGAAGCTTTTGATTCGCGCGGATTCACCACAGTGGATTTTACCGCAAAATTAAAAGCGGCCAAAGATAACAATATTTTCACCTCGGACAACCAGACGGATCTCAAGGCGCAGATTGTGCAGATGTCTGGAGCCGATGTATATGTTGAGGCAGAGGATGATGTCCTTTTGTCAAGTACAGGCAATTCCGTTAAAATCATCGTCACCGCCTACGAAATATCTACGGGTAACTCTCTCGCCAATAAAGTTGGGGAGAGTAATAAGTTCTACACGGATGATATTGGGAAACTTGCAAGCAAGGCAATTGAGAGTTGTGCCACCGATTTTCTCAATGTTATGCAGGAAAAATTCACCGATATCGTCAACAACGGACGTTCGATTATTATAAACTTTGGGTTTGATGCCAATTCTGGCTATACCATGTCGTCCGATGTCGGCAACCAGGGACTACAGTTATCTGACGAGCTTGAGTTGTGGATGGAATCACACGCCTATAAAAACAATTACCATATCCAAGGCACGACCGATACGCAGATGATTTTCGATGATGTCCGTATCCCACTTAAAGACCCGACCACAGGCAATAATTACAATACAAACAAGTTTGCTCTGGAGATTTTTAAATTTATGCGCTCACTCGGGCTCACAATCAGTCGCGACATCAAAGGAAATACTATCTATATTACAATCAAATAGCCAGCTGTTATGAAACGATATATTATCTCGGCCATATTGGCCCTTTGCTATTTCACCGCGTTCGCGCAGCCGACTACAAGTGATGTATGCATAGGTGTAGTATGCCCGGAATCTTTGGAGTATTTCTCACAGTCCGGATTGTCTCGTCTCTCTCAAAAAATGGAGCAGATTGCCACGAATAATGGAGTTGCTGCGTTTTATGATGGGGCATTTGTTATGTTTCCCAAACTTGCCGTCTACGACATACAGACAGTAGAAGGTGGAATGAAGGCCATCGAAACCCTTAAAATCGATTTGACCATCAACGTCCTCCAGATGGCTACGAAGACGATTATTGGGAGCATTCCTGTCGTCCTCTCAGGCAGTGGGTATAGTATCGAAGAAGCAACATCAAATGCTATTTCAAAAATCAATGCCAGAGATCCTAAGTATTCGTCTTTTCTTTCAGACTGCAAAAAAAGGATAATAGACTATGATGAAAAGAACTGCAAGAACAGCATTCTTAAAGCAAAAACCCTTGCGTCACAGCAACGATATGACGAAGCGCTCGCGCTTTTAGCTCTTTATCCGGAAAGTTTACCGTCATATAGTCTTGTCAGCGCCGCCATTGTCGACATTTATAAGGATTATCAGAAGGAGCGCTCCGCGCAACTTGTTCTTGAAGCGAAATCTGCCATCGCGGTTCAAGATTATGACCTTGCCGCCGACTTGCTTGCTGGCGTAGATCCAGAGAGTCCGAGTTACAAGGAAGCTTTGAAATTAATCGAAACCGTCAAGAAGAGCGTGACGAAAGAAAAACAGGATGCAATCGACAGAGCCTGGAAATTATACAACTCAGAAGTGGCGCTCGAAAAATACCGTATTAATGCAGCGAAGGAAGTGGCTAAAGCGTACTATTCTAACCAGCCTGCGATTAATTATACGCAGATTGTTCACGTAATATAAAAGATTTTATTGCGATTTGCTTGGTCTCGAATCATTCATAAATAAAAATTAATCATCAAATAAGCGGCTGAAGGACAGCCGCTTATTTGATGATTGTAGCCCTCCGTTGCATTCCATTGAGCCTGTAATGAGCTATTGAATAATAAACGGGCATCAATCATACTTATGATTGCAACTCCATTCTATTAAGATCACTTTTTTATGTCATTCATTTCTAAAGACTTCCTTGTAATTCCTGATGAAATAGTCAATGGCTTTTATACTTGACCGGAAATCGTAATTGGTGGAAGGGAGATAAAAATAGCTGAACATATCCCGCAGGATGGTAACAAACAAGTCCTCAAAGAAGTAAGACTTGACACCAGTCGGCATGTTCTCATTACCTGCTCCTAAATCCTCATCATCCTCAAGCATCAGGCTGAGCAGGTGGTCTCCGACAACATAATCCACCATTACATCTTCTATCGGCTTTGCCAGGGGGATGCCTTTCTTTGATGTGAATTCGTTCCGCTGGTTAATGAGGAAGCGATACAGTTCGTCATCCAAATAGTTGAGCACATTTCTCCACCTATGAGGATTGCAAAAACCGCTTGTCTCATAGAGATATTTGAACGTCACAAAGCGGTCAGAAGCAAAAGTTATGGAAATGTCCTCGTTCCGATTCATGTGCTCATCCGGAATGCTGTGCTTGCCGGATTCGTCTTGGACCAAGGGTTTTTCTTTACTCCATCCACGGATATCTGATGTCCATTTGAGTACTATTTCCTTCCATTCGCTCCAGTTCTTTGAGTCATTGGAAACACGACGAAGTTCGGTTTTCAAATCTTCAAGAATTCTCTCTTCATCCCAGCCCTGTTCCCGTAGGGCATTCACATAGTCCTGCAGAAACCCTTTCGCTTTCTTTTGATCCCAGTAATTGAAGCGGACTTTGCAACAGTTGAGCACGTGATACATTTCTTGCTCAACCGGCGGCAGGCTGTTGATGTAAAGATAGCCGCCAATCTTATTGATGAAAGTGTTGACGGATGCCTGGTTTATGTCCTCTCCATTGTCGAAAGTGACGTAATGCAGAAAGGTCTCGTCAATTGCATCCAGCGCTGTTGTAAAATTGCTCTTACGGATGGCCTTCCGAACATTCTGCGTGCCTTGTTTCGAAAGTGAATATGGCTCAATCTTTCCGTTGATATAGTCAATCAGGTAAGAGGTCGTGTCGGATTCCAAACCTTTATTCTCACGACGCCACTCCACCAGCATCTCCAGCTGCCTTCTGCGCTCAGCCGTACGTGTGGCGGCTTTGATCTGAAGGTGGCTGTGCGCCTGCTTATAACACTCTTCGCACAGGCAGGTGTACTTGTCTTCCTCGGGCACATCGCCAAGAGCTTCCTCACTTTCCGGAGAAAGAATCCGGTCTATGAAGAGAAGGACTTTGGGCACCTGGCGGCGACATTCAGTGCAAGTGAATTCATCTCGTTCCAGTATAAGTCGCTGGATGGAAGGGGTCAATGTGGTTTTATATTTCTCCATTGGTTATAATCGGTTGGGCTTACAAAGTTACGAAAATCGTGGCAGAGGGAAAAGCGAGCGCCCCCGCCGGGTATGGCGAGGGGCGCAAGGGATAGCCGGTCAAGCCGGCCATGACGGAGGGTTTTGCCGGCAGAATCAGACCAGGACGTGTTCCATGAAATCGACGATTCCTTCGACGTGGAGGGCGACGATGGCTTTCTGGCCTTCGATGGATTCCAGGAAGGCAAGGTCGTCGGGATTGTCGTAGAAGAGATTCTCGGTGAGGACGGCGGCTGCATAGGTATTCCGAAGCAGGTAGAACTGCGCTTCAAAGTCGGGGTCGCCGTCGGTGTAGTCGGTACGGATGCGCTGGCCGGGCAGATGTTTCCTGGCGGCTTTGTAGAGACAGTTGGCCAGTTCGTCGGAGAGTGTGTGGCCCTTGCAGGTGTAGGCGCACCATCCGCGGGCTTTCATCCACTGGGAGCCGTTACCGGCTGCGTTGGCGTGGATGCTGATGATTGCTACGTTCTGGATGGGAAGACCGATTTGGCAGGTCATGTTGTTGGCGCGGGTTGCTCTGTCCGGCAGCGAAAGGTCGGTTTCCTCGGGATTGAGAATCTCAACGTTGTAGCCGCGAAGACGAAGGTGCTCCGCCACTGCGTCCCTGATGATACGGTTGAACTTGTACTCCCGGAATCTTCCGTCCGGAGAGCGTTTGCCGGCGGTGTTGATTCCGTGACCGGCATCGAGAATGATTTTGTGCATGGCGCTAAGAAGGTTGAATTTGAGTGACAGATACGAGTTCGAGGTCCAGGTCTTCGATGAGTGCCGCGACCTCGGGCATTACGTCGGCCGGGAAGTATTTGGCGACTTCTCGGGCAACGGGGTTGGAGTAGTACGGCTGTTCCGTTCCGGAACGGAGTGGAACAGGTGGAACGGGAGATCCTTCGCTGCGCTCAGGATGACAGTAATAGCGCAGGAGATAATCGGCGATGTCAATCTGCGCGGCACGGTCCTCGGCGCTTGCTCCGTCCTCCAAAATGGTGGAGAATGTGAGATTGAGGCCGGGAATCGAGGACAGCTTTTCGCGCCATTCCTTGGTTGCATCGATGTCAGGAAACACGAGGACTTTGCGGCCCTGGAGGACTGAGAGCTTTGGTCCGAGCTGCGTCTTGCCGCCAGTGGCCACCCAGATGTACTGCGGACAGAATCCGGAGCCGATAAGGGCTGTCTTCTCTGATTCCACCAAGCAGACTATGGCATCCGGGCGCTGAGAGAGTAAGTGTTCGCCAAACAAACACTGGCTCACATTCCAGTTCTCCGGCAGCACTCTGGATTTCTTGAGTCTCGCGTGCGCCCAATCGACAGGAACCCCGACATTTTTCACGCGGTGGCCGTCGGCCGGATTGTACTGCATAATTTTTCCGGTGCGTACCCGGCCTTGGGCGTCAATCTGGTAGAATACGACGGAACGGTCTTTGGTCACGCCGAGTCGGTAATCAGCCCGCAGGCGCTCGATAACGTCGGCGGTGAAGATTGTCTCAAGGAATTCCTGGAGCGTGGATTTTGGCACGTTTCTGAGCGTTTTGGCGACAATCTCCGAAGGCAGTTCACAAACGGGCATTTGCGACCTCGTGCCGGCTTCATCCGGACGTATGGCGTGGCGCGTTACCGGGACGCCCCGGGGGCGATCGCGCTTCAACCAGTCCGGGGTCTGCCTCCAGTCCTCCTCACGGGGACGGGCCTCAGGGTGCTCCCGGAAGAAGTCGGCCGGGGTCTTGTGATAGGCGCAGCTGGACTCGTGGTCACACCTGCCCACAGTGGGGTCGAGGATGTTGTTGGCATCGTCCACGTAGGGCGTGAAGCACCAGGGACGGTTGCAGTTGGGGCAAGTGAGCCGGGAGGATTTCCCGGCATACTTGCGAAGGTGATACTTGTAGTCCATGGCCTATTCGTCTTTGTAGGGCAGTTTCTGCTGTTCCGGGAGTTCCTCGTGTTCCGGTTCCCCCTGGGACGGAACGCCGCCGACACTGGGTGTGTAGCCGAGTTTTTCGGCCTTTTTCAGCTTACGGTGGACAGTGGTCGGAGAGAAGCCGGTCTCGTCGGCAATCTGGCGGACGGTCTTGTTCTGGGCCTTGAGGTCGATGAGTTCCTGCAGGTCCTCGGCTTCGGTGAATTCGTTCTTCTCGCGGAGCTGGGTGGATTCCTGAACGTAGTCCTGGAAGACGAACTGCGTGTATCCCTGGATCTGCTGCAGCTTGTAGAGGATGACGTTGTCGGAGTCGTACTTGTATTCACCGGTGCGGACCTTGACCTGCTTGACGTAGCGCCAGGTGGGGTCTTTGGCAGAGCGGCCGATGGCAATTCCGGCATCGAAGAAGTTGATGAGCTTCGCCGATCCGGCCAGGTCGTTCTGGGTCATCGGAGTGCGGGGCTCCCGTTTCGGGGAGTGGCCGACGATGACCAGAGTGAGACCGTACAGGCGCTTGAGGTACAGAATCTTCTTCATGAAGGCTCCTGCGGATTCACCTTTCTCGGAGTCGTTCAGGAGGAAGGTGATGTTGTCCACGAAGATGTGCCGGATGCCGCGCTGCTCTGCGGCAGCTGCGATACTGTCGAGGATGGCCTGCTCCAGGCCGGTGTCCACGATGTCCTCCGGACGGAGTTCTGCCCTGAGGAGTGTGTCGGGGAAACGGTGGATGACATGGGTGTCGCTCTCGACGTAGCGCATTTGGAACTGCTTGGAACTGAGTTCGCAGTCCAGGTAGAGCACGACGTTTTCGCGGGCGACGGCTTCGGCCATCTGGGTGGTGAAGATGGACTTGCCGGTGTTGGAGGCGGCGATAATGACCGTGCATTCTCCTTCGACCAGGAGGTCGTAGAAGTAGCGCTTGGGGTCGGGCTCCTCCAGAGCATCGTCCACCCACTGATTGGCTGACTTGATGGACATGATGCCGATTTTGTCGGCGGAGCGGCGGGCCTTGTCGGCCTCGGCATTGATAGCGGCGATGGGGTCTGTTATTTTCTGGGTCTTACTCATTGTTGGTCCTCCTGTGGTTTGGGCGGCTCATCTTCGTCAAGGAAGTGGGAGCCGTGGTCCTGATAGAGTTTACGGAATGCGCGGGCGAAGTCATCGTCGGACTGGAGAAGGTATTCGCGCATGATGTCTCCAAGTTTACGGGGCTGGCTCATACGCGGCCCTCCTCGATGGCGATGATGTCGGACTCGTTGTAAAGGACCTTGCGCCCAAGCCTGGTGGGAATAAGATACCCGTCCCTTTCCCATCTCCACAGGGTGGAAGGGTCAACCTGGAGTCTCTGGGAGACTTGTTTGATGGTGAGCCTGGGTTCGCGCTTGGCGGCTTCGTAGCGGCTGATGATCTTCTCTACGAGAGAGCCCAGGACGGTTTCCAGATCCTCTTTGTTCAGCTGGTACTGGATGAACTGCTTTGTCTGAAGTTGTTCTTCTACATTATGATCCATTTGGTTTCCCGCAGCGCCTGCACACCCTGCTCGTCGGGTGGCATCGCTCCGGTTGCCAGGAAGAGGATACATCGAGCAGCCGTCCCTCTTCGATTGGCCAATGCGAATTTGGACATAATAAAAGAGGGGTACAAGAAATTGAAATGGAGTTTAGTAGAGCCATTTCTTAGCTCCACTAAACTCCACAAATATTGCCTTTTGAAGGGTTTTTATGAGGGATTCTGCAAGACTTTGACGATAGGCTCCAGCTCTTCCGGAAGGAATGCACCTTTAACCATCTTGCGGCTGTATCCGGACTCTGCACCAATATCGCCGAACACCTCGACTACTGCATTGTACGCCGGCTTGAGGATAAGGCCAGCTTTGACGGCTGCGGCGAAGATGATGTAAGCCTGATTTCCGGTTTTCCCAGCGACAAGGTTCCGGATCTTCTCGATGACTTCATCTTTCTTGCTGGAGTCAACAACGCACTCGGCAAAGGACTTGCGAGGCTTGACAGCTTTCTTCTGATTCGGCTTGTCTTCCGGAGTTGGTTGAGCCGGGGCGTCTGGCCCGAGTTCGGCAAAGTCCATCTCAGGGAGGTCGTGCAGGAAACGTCTCTGTTTGAGTTCCAGTTGATCGAAGAGAGCGTCACGGACGCCGTCCAGGGCCTCCAGCCGTTTCTTTGTGGTGGTGGGATTGATGGTTCCCTTGGTGGCTCCCTTCTGGATTACATCGGCCTTTTGTTCTTCTATGATGCTTGAAATGATTTCGGTGGTGGTGTCAACCCACTTCTCCATCTGGTCGATGATTTCATCCACGGCATATTCCCTGGACTCTACCAGGCGATTGATGTAGTCGGTGAGAAGGTAGTCCAGACGACGTTTATACAAGGTGAGCAGGCCGTTCCAGTTGCCGCCGTTGGTGTGGCCGATTTTGATGTAGCTATAAATCTCGCCCAACCTGTTGCCGGCCTCTGCGGCAAAGGCGTCAATATTATCTTCGATGTCGATGTACTGGCGGTCGAGTTCGGTCAATGCGAACTTGCTGACGAGGGCCTGGCGTTTTTCCTGAAGGACGCCTTCCTTCCATATATTGTAGAGAACTTCCTGGGACATGGCTTTACTCGTTTTCTTCAATGATGTTCAGATCTGCATCCACCGTGTAGGGCTTCTGGTCAAAGGCGACGTTCATCAGGGCGAAGTGGTCCTTGATTTCCATATTGGTGTAGCGGTTTACGGCCGAGCTGCCTTCCCGGTGGAGACCGGCGGCGTACAGGTTGACCTGGACCTTCGACATCATATCGACGTGGGTCTTGCGGGCCAGCTTGGAAGAGGCTTCCTCATAGAGGGGAACGTACACGTTGTCGTGCTTTTCCTGGTCATAGATGGAGACCTTTCGGTCGATGCCGCAGGCTTCGATAAGGTCCCGGACTTTCTTGTTGTAGAAGCTGGCTCCGGCCTTGCTGAGATTGACGCCGAAGTCGAACTTGGTGCGCATGATGATGTCGTAGGCCAGGCGGATGATGGGGGTGATGATTTCCTTGTTGGTGTCCTGGGTGCCGCTTGTCTTGGAAGGGATGTAGTGGATGTACGGGATTCCTTCCGGGCTGACGGAGATCTTGTCCATCGAGAGGCGGCCGAAGTCTCCGATACGGCAGCCGAAGCAGCAGTTCAGGATGAAGGCGTCCTTGGTGCCCTGGAGTTTCTTGGGGACCTCGGTGTCGATGACTTTCTGGAATTCGTCCTGACGGAGGAATACGGGACTGTCATACATCGTGTGCATGACGGCACGTTTCTTTTCTGTGGTGAGGCGGCGGAACGGGGACTTCATCACTTCGTCCGTCTTCTCCAGCTCATTGAAGAGGGCCTGGAGATTCTTCATGGTATTGACGACCGTGTTGATGGAGGCACGGTGGTCCGGGTTGCGACGTGCGCCCAGCTTCTTTTCGACCGGGTAGAGCTTGGGATATTTCTCGACATAAGTGAATTCATCGAAGACGAACTGCCGATACTCCAGCAGGAGGGCGGTGTCGAATTCGGTGACGGAGATTTTGGAAAGACCCTTGATGGTGAGGAAGCGCTTGAGTTTGTCTGCCTGGCCGATGATCATCTTGTAGCGGTCGGCTCCGATGATACCGTCACGCTTGGATTCATCAGCGAAGCGGACATAGCGCTCGCAGAGGGTTTCTGCAGAGAGCTTGCGGGTTTCAACGACGGGATTGAGCAGCTTCTCTATCTCTTGTTCCAGAACTGCAGAAGTCATATCCATACCGCGGTCTTTCATACGGGCGTAGGCCTTGCCCATGGCGAGGAAGTGCTGGTTGATTTCCGCCTTCAGTTCCTTGTTGAAGACAGTGACTTTGGGCCTGAGTTCTCCTTCCGGAGTGAACTTCTTGAGGTCTGCAACCTTGGCCCGAATGCCGGTGCTGTGATAGAGGGTTACGTCTCTTCCATCAATGAGACGAAGCCGGATGCGCAGGGTGTCACCCTTGCCTGATGTCCGGTTATACATCGTGATTCTTTCCATAACTCAATCATTTATGTCGTTGTGCAAATTTAAGCATTTTGCACAACAAAAACAAGGTTGAGTGAAAGAATTACAAAAGAACTTGCAAGAAGAAACGGCTTTAGATGCTTGTAAATTAACTATTTGCAGGAAAGTTCTTGCGTGGTTATTTCATTTATATAATCCCATTGGCAATCTGATAGACAATGCAATAAAATACTCAAACGACTCTGTCATTATCAATATTTCTACATATAAAGAAGGAAAGTACTTTTCTATATCTATAGAAGACAACGGAATTGGAATCCCTAAAGAAGAACAGTCCAAGGTATTTGAAAAGTTTTACAGAGGCAGCAAAAAGGAGCATGCACAAAAAGGCAAAGGATTCGGACTAGGGCTTAATTATGTAATGTGGGTAGTTAAGGCTCATAAAGGTAAAGTTACCCTTGTTAGTGAAGTTGGAAAAGGAAGCACTTTTACTCTATCAATAAAATCTGATCATGGGAAAGAGAATACTATTAGCTGATGACGAGCTGAATTTCGGCTACGCAATGAGCGAGTTTCTTAAAATGAGTGGCTACGAACTCTCATTTGTAAGTGATGGCCGTACCGCACTGGAACAATATAACAAATTCCATCCCGACCTGTGCCTTTTTGATATTAACATGCCAGAAATAGATGGTTTTGAAGTTGCCAGACTTATCAGGACCATGGATAAAAACATACCTATCATTTTTATTACATCGATAAGTGACGATAGCAGTGTTGCCAACGGTTTTGAGATAGGGTGCAGTGATTATCTGAAAAAAACTTTCGGTCTAAGAGAATTATTGATACGGATTCAGAAATGCATGCAGATTTCAAGTAAGAATAATGAGATCTATACTCTTGGGAATATCAATTACTCTCCTGAAGAAAGATGCCTGGTGATGCAGGATGGAGAAACAACTACTCTCTCTTTCTACGAAAACAGACTTCTTCAAATACTCTGCAGTAACTACAATCAAATTTGCAAAGTTTCTGATCTGGTTTCGGCCATTTGGGAAGGTAAAGATATCGATCCCAAACAATCTATTGAAGCATTGGCTTCTCACCTGAGGAAAAAACTTTCTTCAACACCTTTGTGCATTGATAACATTCGAGGAGTTGGATACAAATTGAGAAAAATATAATGTTTTTCTTATATTTGTTTGATTAATAATTAAGAAAAATATGAAAGACTTTCTAAAAATTGTTGCCGGGACTTTTGTTGGCTCTTTAATAACAATTATTATTGGCATTATTCTTCTTTTTGGGATATTTGGATCAATAGCTTCATTTACAGAAAAGAGCATACCAACTGTTCCGTCTTCGGCAGTTCTAAACATTAATTTTAGCAATCCTGTTACAGAACAGCCAACAGATGATCCTCTTGCCAGCGTCAGCATTACAAATCTGCAATTGTCCTCCAAAAGTTTAGGTATATTGAGTGTTGTTAATGCAATTGACAATGCGGCTTCTGATCCTCGAATAAAATTCATTCTCATGGATCTGGACGATTTGAATGCAGGTATAACTCATTTAGAAGAGATAAGAGCTGCACTATTGCGTTTCCACGAAAGTGGCAAACCAATTATTTCTTATGCTGATAATTTCTCACAACCTGCATACTATCTTGCAACAGCTTCTGATAAAATATATTTAAATCCTACCGGCAGTGCCTATCTTACAGGACTTAGTGTCAATTCTCTTTTCTTCAAGGACCTTCTCGACAAGCTTGGGATTCAGGCACAACTTATAAGACACGGCAAATTTAAAGCAGCAGCAGAACAGTATGTAAGCAATAAAATGAGTGATGAGAATCGTGAACAATTGAGAGCTTATATTGATGCAGTATGGAACACTTGGACTGAAAAAATCTCAGAAGCCAGAGGTATTCCAGTTGAAAGAATTAACCAAATGGCAGATAATCTCGAGATTACAAATGCAGAAAAGGCTAAAGAATTTGGACTAGTGGATGATTTAATGTATGTTGATCAGCTAAACGATATGCTACTGTCACTGTTTGGAGTCCAGAAAGAAAAAGATCTGAAAGCAATTTCTCTGTCCGATTATATCACAGCAACCAAAAAACTCAATTTTAAGGAAAAGAACAAAATAGCAGTCGTTTATGCCAATGGAGAGATTATTATGGGCAAGAGCAATGACAATATTGCTTCTGACAATTTCGTATCCATGCTTGCAAAAATCAGAAAAGACAGTTCTATTAAAGCCGTAGTTTTAAGAGTCAATTCTCCAGGAGGATCTGCACAATGTGCTGACATGATTGAAAGAGAGCTCAGACTTATAAGAGAAAAGAAACCTATTGTTGTTAGCATGGGAGACTATGCTGCTTCAGGAGGTTACTGGATTTCTGCAAATTCAGATAAGATTTTTGCCAACAATACTACTTTAACAGGGTCGATTGGAGTCTTCAGCTTGGCACTTAATGCCCAAAAAACAATCGAAAATCATCTTTATATTAATCCTGAAACTGTCAACACAAACAAACACAGTGATATTTTGTCGGTATACAGGCCTATGGACAACGAAGAGATTGCCTTTATGCAAAAAGAGGTTGAGAAAATTTATAATCAATTTCTGAATCTAGTTGCAGAAGGAAGAGAGCTTTCTGTTGCTAATGTAGACTCAATAGCCCAGGGCAGAATATGGTCAGGAAAGGATGCTCTTCAGATAAAACTCACAGATGAAACCGGAGGTATTCAAGATGCAATTACTTCTGCTGCAGCTATGAGTTCTGTGGAAAGTTACAGAGTAGTAGAGTATCCTATTCCTAAAACACAGTTTGAAAGAATTTTGGAACAATTTAAGGAAAGTGGTGAAGCTGTAAAAGTTTTGTCTAATCCATCATCTTTATTCGACAAGGCCTACCGTTCACTTGCAAAAGAAAACGGAGTTAGGACATTTGCAAGACTTCCCTATAACATATATTATAACTGATTAACTGACAGATACCTCAAGAATTTCCGAAGTCGAAGATGTGATCTTGTATCTATCGTCAATCCTGTGATTTAATACACAAATAATATTTTTATTATCGTCAGAGAGCACCAGTTGGTGCTCTTTGATTTTGACATCAAGCTTCTCGTCTATAAAAAAATCACTTAGTTTCTTAAAGTTCTTCATGCCAAGTGGCACGAAACGATCTCCGTCACCCCAAACTCTGCATTCCAATGGAAATTTGACCTTTGATGCATCCATAAATAAAATTTTTTTGGATGCTAAAGGCATAAAATCTTTCTCTTTTGGATATATTCTCAAAAAAAACGTTTGACCAAGAATACTGATATGAACACAATCATCATATGGCTTCTCAATTTTAACTGAATTCAGCAAAGTTTGAGATTCAGACTCACTTGAGAATGGATAAATCAAAAGATAATCTCTATCCTTGACAGCAATATAGTCTTTTGAATAAAATTTCTTTCCGGATTCCCTTTTTAACGATTTGTTAATTTCTATAGACTGACTTGAATTAAATCCATAATCGCCGAGAATCATATAAAGCCAATATTCAGAATGACCAGCTAAAAGCAAATTATCAATTCTGATTTTGTGAGGGAAAACTCCATCTTGACGATCAAGAACTTGTGAAATAATTAGTTGAAACTGTTCATTAACAATCTCTGCTGCTTCACGAAAATATTTCATATCTCGCTCTATAGTTCTTAAAAAGGAAGGATTAATCAATGAAAATTGAGGAAAAACATTATTCCTTATCCTGTTACGGGCAAAATTAACGTCATTGTTAGTGCTGTCCTCCCTATAAGGGACATTATTACTCTTAGCATAACTTATTATCTCATCTCTGGTAAATTCAATCATTGGACGAATTACATTATCTCTCTCCTGCCTTATCCCTCCAAGTCCATTGATACCAGTTCCTCTGAGAATATTCAAGAAAAACGTCTCAACAGAATCGTTAAGATTGTGTGCAACTGCCAAAAAATCAAAGCCCTCATCGTCCATTAACTTGTAGAACCAGTTGTAACGCAATTCTCTGGCAGCCATCTCTATTGAAATACCATATTTAGAAGCATATTCCTCAGTTGCAAAAGCTGTAGTAAAAAGTTTAATTCCTCTCTCCTCTGCCCAGTCTATTACAAGTTGTTGGTCTATATCAGCTTCTTCACCTCTTAGTTTAAAATTGACATTTGCTATTGAAAAATCACATTTGCATTCATAAAAGAGTGAAGCCATGACCATTGAATCAACACCTCCACTCACAGCTGCAAGTATTTTACCTCTGCGAGAAATAAGATTAGTCGCTTCCTTAAATTGTTTCAGCATTATTTTTTAAAATCTCCGAATGCATATGAAAATCCGAATGAAAATATCTCTTTAAACTGAACTCTAGGTGCAACCACACCCTTTGAATCTTCTATCAAAATATTATCATCATATACCAGATTTGTTTTGATATTAGCAGCAAAATATTTGCTAAGCTTGGAGATCAAAGAGATATCCCAATTAACTATGAGGTTTTGAGGATCATCAAGAAAATCTGAAAACAAAGTTGCTGTTGTAATAATGTCAATTCTGTTAAAAATCCTTGTACTGTAATCAACCTTAAACTGCGCTCCCAGTTTTAGTTTAATCTTTTGATCCGCCTGGTTTCCGTATCTTGATCTTAATTTTTGTCTGTCAACTATCGTTACGCTACCTGTCAAGGGTGATAGATTTAGCGCCAATTTCTTTATTGGTCTATAATCCATACCTATTCCAAGAGAAGCATATGCAGGAGAAAATGGTCCAGAAACCAGAATTCTTGTAGTATCTGAAGTATAATTATATCCTTTTGCAAACTGTGATTTAAAATTGAATATAGTCGAAAAATAGAACTTGTCTCCCCATGCTCTATATCCAAATTTGGAATCAAGAATTATTTTATCATCGCTTTTTTTGTTTTGTGCACCAAATTGTTGAATAAAGCCGTAAGCAAGTTGCAATCTACTCTCCCAGAAAAGTGTCTTGACTGTGTAGTTAGCATGCATGTTCAATACTCCATTCATTGCAAAAGACGGGTATCCTCCTGAAGCCCAATTTGTAAAAGATGTTTGGGTTATTCCCAAATCCAGTAAAGCTCCTTTCTTCCAGTTACTTTTTGGTTGTAATGGTGGAGGGGTTAACTGCGGCACTTTAAATTTGGAAGCAATAGAAACACATAACTCATAGCCCTCACTGCTCTCTTTCTTAATGTCCTGAGCATGTGCAGGCCAAATTATCATTAAGGATAAAAAAATTATAACAAGTCTAATCCTCCAGGACATCGTCCGAATTATATTTAAACCCCATACGTTTGCCTGTTTGCAATTTTGCACTCTCTATCTTGTCATTCATCTGCTCCACACTTGCTACTTTGACAAGATCAAATGGAGGGACAAGAAGATCGAATGAAAGTGAATAAAGAATAGCAGTCTCAACTATCTGAACCAGTTCCTCCTTGCCAAGAGCAGATTTTCCAAATGCACTGACAACTTTGTTCCTTTGTCTTTTGCCCTCTACAAGAAAGAACTTGTCTTTATTTACAAAAACTCTTGCCACAAGATACCCCAAATCCTCTCCTCTGTTATACTTAAGGGAGTCTGAAAGAAAATTATAAATACTTATGATTCCGCAGTAAGAATTAGTCGGATCTTGCTTAACATATTCATTTTTCCATATGGGATGGTTTCTATCAAAAAGAAAAACATCAGAATGCATGCTGAAAATTAGAACATCATCAGCAAATTTAAACTCCGCTTCAAATTTACCCCTGTCCCTGTACTCAAGCCTTATCCTCCTGTTGTCGTTATCGAGAAGATCATTAAGGTCATTACTCATCTCATTAATAATATCCTTTAACTGAGAAAAAACCTCTGAGGTCTGATTAAATACCTGAAGTTTAAGTTGCGCCTTTTTATTAAGCGCTTCCAGTATTTCCTGCTGTCTTGACGGTAATTCCGTTGCCATATTAGTTATTATAATTCATTTTTCTGTAAAAATAGAAAATAAGTTTCAATTTAGTATGCTCTTGCAAAAACAACTCTTCTATGTGAAGGTTTACCACTATAAATGCATTTGCCCTCCTCCTCCTCTGAATCCAATGGGATACACCTGATAGTTGCTTTAGTCTCCTCCTTGATTTTTGCTTCAGTCTCTGCAGTACCGTCCCAGTGACACAGCAAAAAACCCCCATCTTCAATTTTTTCTTTAAAGGTATTGTAATCATCTACCTTAAATGTATTTTCTGCCCTGAATTTCAAAGCCTTATTATAAATATTTTCCTGAATATCCTCTAACAAAAGTGAAATTCGTGTTTCAAGACCATCTTGACTTGCTATCTCCTTGGTTAATGTATCTCTCCTTGAAATTTCAACAGTGCCATTTTGTAAATCTCTTGGTCCAACAGTCAATCTTACAGGAACACCTTTAAGTTCCCATTCTGCGAATTTGAAGCCTGAACGCAGATTGTCCCTATCATCAATTTTAACTGAAATGCCAACTCCTTCCAATCTTTTTTTAATTTGAGACATGTTTTCCAAAATATTGGAAAAATCTCCATCGCTCTTAATAACAGGAACCATTACTACCTGAATCGGAGCAAGCTTTGGAGGAAGCACCAGCCCATTATTGTCACTGTGTGCCATAACAAGTGCTCCCATAAGCCTTGTAGAAACTCCCCATGAAGTAGCCCATACATAATCAAGTCCACCCTCTTTATTGGCAAACTGAACATCAAAAGCCTTGGCAAAATTTTGACCGAGAAAATGAGAAGTGCCTGCCTGAAGAGCCTTACCATCCTGCATCATAGCCTCTATGCAAAGAGTATCTATTGCTCCTGCAAATCTCTCGCTTTCAGTCTTTCTTCCCACAATTACAGGCATTGACATGTACTTTCTTGCAAATTCAGCATAAACTTGCACCATTTTCAATGTCTCCTCAATTGCCTCTTCGCTTGTAGCATGTGCTGTATGACCCTCTTGCCAAAGGAACTCAGTTGTTCTGAGAAACAGCCTTGTACGCATCTCCCATCTTACAACATTTGCCCATTGATTGACAAGAATAGGAAGGTCTCTATATGATTTAATCCAATTTTTATATGTATTCCATATAATTGTCTCAGATGTAGGCCTTACAACAAGCTCCTCTTCAAGTTTTGCATCAGGATCTACTACCACACCTGGACCATCTGGATTTGCCATTAGTCTGTGATGAGTAACAACGGCACACTCTTTGGCAAACCCTTCAACATGTTCTGCCTCCCTGCTTAAAAAAGATTTTGGTATAAATAGAGGGAAATAGGCATTTTGATGGCCTGTCTCCTTAAACATCCGGTCAAGCTGAGCCTGCATCTTTTCCCAAATAGCATAACCATAGGGCTTTATGACCATACATCCTCTTACTGCTGAGTTTTCAGCCAATTCAGACTTGATAACCAAATTATTATACCATAATGCATAATTCTCCTCTTTGTTGCTAACTTCTTTTGCCATTACCTAAATAAAATATTTGTCAGTGGTACAATTTTTGTGTAAATTTGTATTGAACAGCACAAAAGTAGAAATAATATTTAATACACAGGAGGTGTGTTATGAAAAACAAACTTTATTACTTGGCAGCCGTTATTCTTGCATTGAGCTCTTGCGGCACCGGAAGTCGTTATTCATCTGCCTCTTACGAAGATCCTGCATATTATAGACCAGGTACTGATATAGCAGTTGTTCGTAAAGCTGATGACCAATCTGCGACTGACAAGGAGCTGCAGGCATTGAAGGAAAAGACGAAGGAAGTAATTGTAGTAGACGAGAAAAGCGGTAAGACAGTCCTCCCATTATCCAAAGCCGACACTGTTCTTGTTGACATCAATGAATATGATTCATATGAGGAATTGCTTACCAAATTTAATTCACCAGAATATGAAATACATTTCACAGTAAATGATTATTCTAACTGGTGGAGCTATCCATGGGCATGGAATCATCCATACTATTATTGGAATCCGAGTTGGAGATTTACCTTCAATTGGTATTATGGGTATTGGGATCCATGGTATTATTCAAGTTGGTCTTGGTATAATCCTTATTATTACGATTATTGGTGGTATCGTGATCTATATTACGGCTGGTGGGGACCAAGATATGATCTTTACGGATACTGGCCATCAGGTGGCTGGTACAGTGGACCTTACTGGGTTGTACCGGTAGAACGTCACTTGTATGGCAGAAGAGATTCTGATAATTCCAATCCTAATCAAAGGCATAGCGGAATTAACTCTTCCGGAAGTTATACCAGAATGTCCAAGGCAGAAATCAGCCAAATAAGGGGCAGTTCTGTTTCAAATTCCGGTAACAGACCTTCACAGAGTGTTTACAGAAGAGAAAACAGCCAAGATCGTTTTACAACAAGTAGTGGAAAAGTTATTAATCAGAGCTCAGGGAACTCAAACATTGTCAGAAACGCTAATTCTGGAAATACTGGCATAAAGAGTAGCGCTCATTCAACTTCACCAAAGAAGTCTGAATATACAAGATCAACCGGAAATTATAGAGTCCCGGTACGTCAAAATAATGCGGCATCCGGCTCTAATAGTGGTTCTGGAATTTCTACCGGTAAAAATTCATCTACAAACCGTTCTGAATTTCAAAGAAGTAATATTAACAATACTTATTCACAGCCAACTAGAAATTCGGGAACATTTCAGAGTTCAGGTTCTTCTACTCAATCATCTCAATCATCCGGTAGTGGGAGAAGTTCTTCAGGCAGTGGATCAGTTTATCGTAGATAATTTATTATGAAAAAGACATTTACATTTACAGTTGCCATTTTACTTACTACTTTACTATCGGCACAAAATAGATATGACGCTTTAAGGTATTCCCAAAATTTTTATGAAGGAAGTGCAAAGAGCTTAGCTATGGGAAACGCGATTGTCTCTATCGGTGGAGATCTTGGAGCTATCAGTATAAATCCAGCTTCAGCAGGACTTTACAGGTATTCTGAATTTATGTTTACTCCATCCACTATTTCAACTCTTACTGAAACAGACTATCTGGACAGAAATACAGACAAGCGTTTCTTCAGGGCTGGGGTTTCTTCCTTTGGTTTTGTCACTCCGCTTAACGGCATAAGAAAGACAGGCAATCTTAAAGGATTGAATGTGTCTGTATCCATGAATAAACTGAATAATTTTAATAACCGGGTATCGGCAAAAGGACGCGCCGACAACACCAGTTGGCTCTCATCTCTTGCATACAATACAAATGGAATCAACTCATCAGAGTTGGATATTCAAAGTGTTGGCGATACATATCCGTTTTACAACAGTGGTGCATCTTGGCGTTCCGTTCTAGCATGGAATACCAATCTGCTTGACAGGCTACCTGATTCCGAAAGTGAATATATTGCTGCCACAGAAAATATTGTGGGTAACTCTATCGTGATTGGGGGTCCTCTTGATCAGGGATTTAAAAGAGAAACCACTGGAGGAATATCAGAATATGCTATTACTCTTAGCGGAAATGTTAACAATAAGTTTTACTTTGGATTCAGCCTGGGACTACAGTCCTTGAGATATACAGACTGGCAGTCTTATAGTGAGTTTGCAGTGAATTTAAATCAGTTTGATTCAAAGTTCAAAGATTTTGAACATATTTACAAGCAGACTACAACCGGCGTTGGCATAAATGCAAGAGCAGGCGTTATTTACGTTCCTGTTGAAGGGCTAAGACTGGGTGCCAGCCTGGCTACTCCTACATTTTTCTCGCTGGAAGATGAATGGAGAGAAAGCATGTACGCTGAATACAGTGATAATTATCATGTCTTATTAAAATCTCCAAAGGGTTCTTACGACTACTTGGTGATTACACCTGCAAGGGCAAATCTGGGCATATCTTATTTTTTCGGAACAAGAGGATCCATATCTCTTGATTATGAGTTTGTCGGCTACGAATGGATGCGGATGGATGATGCTGACTCTGATTTTGATGAGTTTGATAATGAAAATGATTTGATAGAGGAGGATTTTCAAAACACTAGTAATATTAGGGCAGGTGCTGAGTTTAGGTTAAACAGAATTTTTTCTTTGAGGGCAGGATATTCATTCTATCAAAATCCTGAGAGAAATTATGGATTTGACACACAGTTTGTATCATGTGGTGCCGGATTTAAATTTGGAAGTGGGTTTTTTGCCGATTTTGGTATTCAGAGACGAATCTCTAATTCAGAAAATTTCAGGCTTTATGAAAATGTTCCTTTGCAGGGAGGGTCATCATTATTGGCTCCAACAGGCGAATCAACATATACTGCTTGGAAAATGCTGGCAACTATAGGCTTTAGGTTTTAGAAAAAGAATGTGATGGAGTTAGGCCCTTCGTTAAAGAGGAGGTCTATTATTGAGAGATTCGGAATGAATCCATATTTATGGGCAAATACCTGATAGTATTGCCCATATTTATTATTAAAAAGCACTTCTCTTTTTGGATGAAAATAATTTCTGTAGTCATTCCCTTCAAAATCTCTTATATAATTTTGCGTGAATTCAGGTACTGATGATATTCCAATCAGATCAAGAATAGTGTTTAAAAGTCTATTATTATAGTTAAACAGCAAAGGTTCTTCTTCAGTATAAAATGAGTATATTTCATCCTTGTAATAACAAAAAAAAGGAGAGGAATTATAGGCAGAAAATATGGCTCTCCAATGTTGTTTTTGCCACTTTTTGGTATAATCTATCTTTACCTTGTCAATTCTTCTTGTATCTTCGTCATTCCTGTCTTCTCGACATATGGGTATTATCAGTGGTAAAAGCCCGGCTGAACTGTATATATAACAACGATTTCTGTAGGATTGCTTTTGATAGTTCTCGTATCTTTCAATTACAGGCCTGCAGGAGTTAGCTATTGCTCTTATATATTCAATCGAAGGAAGATACGCAGTTGATAACAAAACCGAAGCAGAATGACTGTTATCCATGTATAAGTCTCGAAATTTTAGGAACTATGCCTCTTTTGGAATTCTTGATAAAATCAAGAATGGTTCTTTTCTCAGTACTCTCTTCAAAATCCTGTTCTATTCTTTCACAAGCATCTGAAATATTGAGGCCCGAATCGTATAGAGTTCTGTAAATGCTCTCAATTCTGGATATCTGCTCACTTGTAAAACCGTTTCTTCTCAGACCCACTATATTCAATTTATAAAAAGCTACAGGATTATTCCCTGTTAATGCATAAGGAGGTACATCCTTCCTTACGGCAGATGCTCCTGATACCATACTATAAGCTCCCACCCTGGTAAACTGATGAAATGCAGCCTTTCCTCCAATTGTAGCATAATCATTTACTTCAACAAAGCCGGCAAAACCAACATAGCTTATAATAACTGTTCCATTGCCAATCACGCAGTCATGAGCTACATGAGAATAAGACATAAGCATGTTATTATTACCCATAACTGTCTTCCCCCGCCCATGTATAGTACCTCTTGCCATATTTGCAAATTCTCTGATAATATTGTCGTCTCCTATCTCAAGCCAAGTCTCTTCTTCGGCAAATCCCACGTCCTGAGGAGTAGAGCCTAAGACAGCTCCGGGATAAATTTTGTTATTACTGCCAAGTTTTACATAGTCAAGAATAGTCACATGAGGCCCTATTATCGTACCATCGCCTATCTCCACATTTTCTGCAATATAAGAAAATGGACCAACTGTTACATTATTACCTATTCTGGCTTTCGGATGGATAAATGTATTACTCATACAATTGTTTTTCACTCCTTGTTCTTAATCACCTGAGCGACCATCTCTCCTTCACAAACCAAGGAATCACCAACGTAGACTTCACCCTTCATATAGACTATTGATCTACGAATCGGTTGAGTAAGAGTCATTTTAATGACGATTACATCTCCTGGGACCACCTTTCTTTTAAATCTAACTTTATCAATTTTTGCAAAATAGGTTGAGTATTTTTCAGGTTCGTCAACTTCGTTGAGGACTAAAATACCACCAACTTGTGCCATTGATTCAAGAATTAATACTCCTGGCATAACAGGTTCGTCCGGAAAATGACCGATAAAATATCCTTCGTTAATCCCAATAGTTTTAATACCTACTACAACATTTTCAGTCATTTCAATAATTCTATCCACCATAAGAAAAGGAGGCCTGTGAGGAAGAAGTTTCTTAATCCCGTTGATATCTACAAGTGGTTCTTTGTTAGGGTCATACTGAGGTATAGCATCTGACCTCATCAAATCATTTCTCATAATTTTTGCTACTATCGTGTTTATACTATGTCCTGGCTTATATGCAGTTATGCGTGCCCTAATCCTTTTTCCCGTAAGAGCAAGATCTCCAATTAGATCTACAAGTTTATGTCTTACACACTCATCCTTAAACCTTAAACCTGATTCATTGATATACCCTCTTGAAAGATCGCCTTTCAAAACACCAGGGTAACTATTTTTTATAAAATCCAGATCTTCTTGGGATAAAGGCTTATCTGCTATAACTATCGCATTATCAATATCACCACCCTTAATAAGTCCCTGTTTCAGGAGTGGCAATATATCGTGAATAAATACAAAAGTCCTGCAAGGAGCTATTTCAGTTAAAAAATCAGTATTATTATCAAATATAACACGTTGCCTGCCAATTATATCAGAGTCAAAATCAATTGTCACATCAATCATTAACTCTGAGGCAGGTTCTATCGTTATCTCTGAGCCGCTTTTGTCATCTTTGTAATAAATTGTACGTTCAGGAGTATAATAGTTGGAAGATGCATTTTGCTTTTCCACACCACTCTCAGACAACCTATTTGCAAACCCCAATGCACTTCCATCAATAATTGGAACTTCAGGGCCATCTATCTTTATGAGTGCATTGTCTATTCCAAGGGCAAACAGAGTCGCCATAATATGCTCTATGGTAGATACTTGAGCATCGCCTTTTCCAATTGTGGTGCCTCGTTGGGTAGAAACAGTATATTCAGCAACGGCAGGCACTTCAGGTTCTCCTGGGAGGTCAACTCTTCTAAACACAATGCCATGATTTATCGAAGCAGGATGGATTTCCATATGCACAAAAAGTCCGGTATGTAATCCTTTCCCCTCAAATTTTACAACCTTTGACAGAGTACACTGCATAGCATTATTTTTTTTTGTTAAGATCCCTGAAAAGTGCATATGACTTCATGAACTTTTTGTAGTCAAAAGCAGGAGAGCCAGCCAAAATTGTGCCTGGAACTTTAATATTGCTAAGAACTCCAGCCTGGGAAACAATAGTTGTGTTGTCTGCAATGACAAGATGATCACCTATGCCGACTTGCCCACCTATTATACAATTTTTACCTATTACAGTAGAACCTGCAATTCCTGCCTGAGCAGCAATAACAGTGTTTTCTCCAATATCACAATTATGTGCTATCTGAATAAGGTTGTCCATCTTGACTCCCTTCCTAATTATTGTTGACCCCATTGTTGCTCTGTCAATGGTAGTATTTGCTCCAATTTCACAATTGTCTTCGATGACTACATTCCCAATCTGAGGTACTTTATTGTAGACTCCATTACTATCAGGAGAAAATCCAAACCCGTCTGCTCCTATAACTGCGTTTGCATGAATTATACAATTTGAACCTACCTTGCAAGCAGCATAAATCTTAACTCCCGGATAAATAATAGTATTCTCCCCAATAGTGACATTATCACCAATATAAGAATGTGGGTAAACTTGAGACCCTGTACCAATCACTGTCGACTTACCAACATAAGAATGTGAACCTATATATGCATTTTTCCCAATTTTTGCACTCCAGGAAATCTTCGTAAAAAAACCTCTTCCTCTTTTGTTTTTAGCCTTAATAGTATTGAAGAGATCAAGTAAAACCGGCATACACTGATATGCATTATCAACCTTAATTATACACGGAGCTGGTAAGGGGGCAGAAGGGATAAAATCCTTGTTAATCAGTATAATACTTGCCTTAGTATTATAAAGATATTTTTCATATTTTTGGTTAGCATAAAAACTTATTGAGCCTCGCTTGCTTTGTTCAATCTTTGTGATTGAACTTACTACTGTTTCAGGATCTCCAAAAATTTCTCCATGAACCAACTTAGCAATAGTTCCAGCTGTTATCATCATCTGTTTTTTCATAATCTGGCTGTGCAAAGAAAGTATTTTTTTGTGACTTGAGAAAAAGCCTTAGCTGAAAGCATGTCTGAGATATCATAAATATTTTTAACCTTACCATCTTTAGACATAATGCCAATAAATTCACCTTCAATGTCATACCCTTCATTTACAACTTCACCGCAATGGACAAGATAATCTTCGCCTGAACATAATTCAGGATTGATTGGCTCTGAAGAAAGTATAATCTTAGGCAATCGACGCATTGAGAGATTTCTACTCAATAGCGACAAAATTTTGTCATCACAATAGTGCCACTGTTTAATAGTTGAAATGAAATCATTATCGTCTAACATTGCGAATTTGTCTAGTATTGAACGATCATCAAGATCACCTTCGGAAAATTTGTTTCTCATGAAAAAAAAGATTGCAGAAGAGCCTTGAAGTTGAACAGAACCTTGCGTAAGCTCCCTTGCTCGGCGAAGAATCTGTATTAATAACTGTTCTGCGGCTATTACAGTTTTATGCAAATAAACCTGCCAAAACATTAGACGCCTTGAAATAAGAAACTTTTCTACCGAATAAATACCTTTCTCCTCAACCACAAGCGAATTTTCATGAACATTCAGCATTTTTATTATTCTCTCATGACCAATCATCCCCTCCGCAACACCCGAAAAAAAACTATCTCTTCTCAAATAATCCAGCCTGTCGACATCAAGCTGACTTGAAACAAGTTGGTGAAGAAAGTGTTTTGGATACTTATCTTCAAAAATTTCAATAGTCTTGGCCAAAGCATTATTTTTCTCTTTATTGATGGCCTTCATCATAGCAAGAGAAATCTCCTCATGTGAAATACCAACCAGCAAGTTGTTTTCAAGTGCATGACTGAAAGGGCCATGACCAATATCATGCAGCAACATTGCACACATGGAAGCCTCCTCTTCTGAAGCATCAATCTCTATCCCCTTACTTCTCAATGCATCGATTGCCTCTTTCATTAGATGCATTGCCCCCAAAGCATGCAAAAGTCTTGAATGAGTAGCACCGGGATAGACAAGATTAGTCATCCCAAGTTGTCTTATATCTCTAAGTCGCTGAAAATAAGGATGCTCAATAATCTCCTGAATTAACCCTGATGGAATGTTTATGAAACCATGCACAGGATCATTAATGATTTTATAACTTTTTTTCATAGCGTAAAGTTATGAAAATAAAAAAATATTTTGTTGTTAATAATAAAATTTCTAAATTTGCATCGGTTAAGTGAAAAGATGTAAGGGGACGAAAGTCCCCTTATTTTGTACAATTTTTATGATAAAAAAAGAAACTATAGCTGCTCTTATTGAAAATTACTTGAAAGACAATTCATTGTTCCTTGTTGATATTAACATAAGCCTGGATAATGATGTTGAGGTAACTGTTGAGTCTTATTTCTCTGATGTATCATTAGACAATTGCACAGACATAACCAAAATTATTACTGATAAATTTAACAGAGATGTTGAAGATTTCTCTCTCACTGTCACTTCTGCAGGTCTGGACCAACCTTTCAGAATATTGCCACAGTACCTCAAATATTTGGGAAAGGAAGTCTCTGTCCAACTAAAAAATGGAAATAAGATAACAGGGATACTTAACGAAGCTACTGACAATTATATAGATATATCCTATAGTCAGACAATTGCCATTGATGGCAAAAAAAAACGTGAAAAAAAAGAGATTAAGGAAAAAATTTTGTTGTCAGACATTAAATCTACAAAACCATTTATAAATTTTAGATAATTAAAAGCAAAAAATCTATATGGAAGGGTTAAATCTAGTAAGCACATTTGCTGAATTTAAAGAGTTGAAAAATATAGACCGCCCAACAATGATGAGCGTTTTGGAAGACGTTTTTCGTAATCAACTCATCAAAATGTACGGCACTGCTGACAATTTTGATATAATCATTAACATTGACAAAGGTGATTTTGAAATATGGAGAAATAGAGAGGTTGTTGAGGTTGTTGAGGATCCTAACACTCAAATTTCTCTTGAAGAAGTGTCCAAAATCGATGACTCATATCAAATTGGAGAACAGTTTACAGAAGAAGTAAAACTTGAAAGTTTTGGAAGAAGAGGAATACTCAATCTTCGCCAGAATCTTTCAGGAAGAATAATGGATATAGAAAAAGCCAATCTTTACAACAACTATAAGGACAGAATAGGAGAGATAATAGTTGGAGAAGTGTATCAGGCATGGAGAAAAGAAGTTCTGGTTATGGATGAAGAAGGTAATGAACTTTTACTGCCAAAATCAGAACAAATACCATCTGACTTTTTCAGGAAAGGTGACTCTATAAGAGCTGTGGTTTCTAAAGTTGAGATGGAAAACAACAAGCCTGTTATTACTTTATCTAGAACATCTCCTGTATTTCTTGAGAGACTTTTTGAACAGGAAGTTCCCGAAATTTTCGATGGACTTATAACTATAAAAAAAATTGTCAGGATACCTGGTGAAAGAGCTAAAGTGGCTGTTGAGTCATACGACGAAAGGATTGACCCAGTTGGAGCATGCGTTGGTGTCAAGGGTTCCAGAATACATGGAATTGTAAGAGAGCTAAGAAATGAAAACATAGATATAATAAACTGGACATCAAATTTACAACTGCTCGTACAGAGAGCTTTGAGTCCGGCTAAAATTTCGTTAATAAAAATCAATGAGCAAGAGAAGCGGATCAGCGTCTACCTTAAACCGAATGATGTCTCTCTCGCTATCGGCAAGGGTGGAAGTAACATCAAACTTGCCAGCATGCTTATTGGTATGGATATCGACGTATTCAGGGATCTTGAAGACGAGGATGAGGAAGATGTGCTTTTAACTGCTTTCAGCGATGAAATAGATGAATGGATTATTTCTGCATTAAAAAATATTGGATGTGATACTGCGAAAAGTGTTCTTGCCCTTCCGGTCTCAGAAATAGTTAAAAGGGCAGATCTTGATGAAGAGACCGTAAATGAAGTACAAAGAATACTTCGAGCAGAATTTGAAGAGTAATTTTTAACAGGAGGATAATGAATGACAGCTGATGAAAACATAAGAGTTAACCGTATACTTAAGGACTTCAATATTGGTATGGGAACACTTGTTGAATTTCTCAAAACCAAAAAAATTGAAATTGATCCAAAACCAACAACCAGAGTGACTCCAGAAATTTATGAATTAGTTCGTAAAGAGTTCGGTCAGGAACAATTTATTAAAGAACAGTCAAAAAAAGTTGCAATAAAGGTTAAGGATATTACCGAAAGAGCCGAGTCATCAAAAGTCGAAGATAATGATGACTACGTTCCTGTCAAAGAAGTCTTTATTAAGACGACAATTGTTGAACCTCCAGTTACTCCAAAAATTGTTGGTAAGATTGATCTGGATCAGCTCAACAGACACTCTTCTCATACAGACAGTCACACTGATATACATACACCACAACTTGAAAAAGCACATACAGATACAAAAGAGACCAAGCCTGTCACAACTCCTGAACCAGAATCACCTGTTACCGAAGAGTTAAAAAAAGAAGAGCCACATGATAATGTAACAACTGAAAATGCGCCTTCTGTCGATGAGTCTGAGAAAGAGACTTCTCCTGAGGCTGTACGGCAAGATGATGAATATAAGGATAAAGCAGCAATTGTGGAAGAAAAAAAAGAAAAGAGTGAAAAGAAAGAGGATAGAGTGAAAACTGAAGAAAAAGTGAGCGAAATCAATAAAAAAGAGGAGCCTATTCACATAGAGACTAAGGTAGAGAAACTTTCAGGGCTTAAGATAAACGGTTCTATAGATCTTTCTCAATTTGAGAAGAAAAAACCCGATCAGAAACAAAATTCTCACTTTAATCCAAATAAAGGTAAAAGAGAAAGAATCCACAAAAGTGGAAAAGAGAAAGTAGATCTGTCAAAAGAGTCAAAAGGAACAGAATTTAAACAGAAAGGGAAACCCGGGAACATTACACAGAAAAATCCAAAATTTCAACGTAATGACAGATTTAAACCTGTTAAAAATGAAGTTGATGAAGACGAAGTTCAAAGACAGATAAAGGAGACTTATGCCAAGATGATCGAAAGCAAGGGAAAGACTAAAGGATCCAAGTATCGTCGTGATAAGCGTGAAATAGCCAGTCAGAGGCATATGGAAGAACAGGAACTTCAGGAGTTGTCAAATAATATTTTGAGAGTAACTGAATTTGTAACCGTTAACGACTTATCTGTAATGATGGATGTGCCTGTCACAAAAGTGATAGAAGCATGTATGAATCTTGGACTGATGGTTTCTATAAACCAACGTCTTGATGCCGAAGCCATGGTTCTCGTTGCTGAAGAATTCGGATACAAAGTCGAGTTTATTACTGCCGAGATACAGGAAGCGATTCATGAAGAAGAGGATGACGAAATGAATCTTGTCACTCGACCACCAATTGTAACAGTAATGGGACATGTCGATCATGGCAAAACATCATTACTTGACTACATCAGAAAATCAAATGTAATTGCAGGTGAAGCTGGAGGCATTACCCAACATATTGGAGCTTACAATGTTAAACTGTCTGATGGACAAAGAATAACCTTTCTTGACACTCCGGGTCATGAAGCTTTTACTGCCATGCGAGCTCGTGGAGCCAAAATAACAGACATGGCAATAATTATAATTGCAGCCGATGATGCTGTCATGCCCCAGACAAAAGAAGCAATCAATCATGCCCAAGCAGCAGGTGTACCTATGATCTTTGCCATCAATAAAATTGATAAACCTGGAGCTAATCCCGACAAAATAAGAGAACAACTGGCAGCAATGAATCTTTTGGTTGAAGATTGGGGAGGAAAATATCAGTGCCAAGAAATCTCTGCCAAAAAAGGACTCAATGTTGACAAATTACTTGAGAAAATACTTCTTGAAGCAGAACTGCTCGACCTTAAGGCAAATCCCAATAAAAAAGCTCATGGAACAGTCATTGAGTCTTCACTTGACAAGGGACGCGGCTATTTGGCGACTGTCCTTGTTCAATCAGGAACGCTTCATGTCGGTGATGTTATCTTGAGTGGAAGTAATACCGGAAGAGTTAAGGCAATGTTCAATGAAAGAGGCCAAAAAGTAAATGAAGCAGGCCCGTCAACGCCTGTCTCACTACTTGGATTAAATGGTGCTCCAGCAGCCGGTGAAACATTCAATGTAATGGACGATGAAAAGGAGGCAAGAGAATTGGCCAACAAAAGAGAACAACTACTCAGGATTCAGGGACTTAAAACACAAAAACACATAACTCTCGAAGAAATTGGCAGACGAATTGCAGTTGGCAACTTCCAGGAACTTAACATCATTGTTAAAGGAGACGTAGATGGTTCAATCGAGGCTCTCTCCGATTCTCTCATTAAACTATCTACAGAGGAGGTCCATGTAAATGTTATTCACAAAGCCGTAGGAGCTATTTCGGAAAGTGATGTGTTGCTGGCTGCTGCATCTAACGCGATAATCATAGGATTTCAGGTAAGACCTTCGGCTAATGCACGAAAACTTGCTGAAAAAGAAGAGATAGAAATACGACTCTACTCTATAATCTATGATGCCATAAATGAGGTTAAGAGTGGTATAGAAGGTATGCTTGCTCCTGAAGAGAAAGAAGAAGTAATAGGCACAGCAGAGGTAAGGGACGTTTTTAAAATTTCAAAAGTCGGCACAGTAGCAGGTTGTATGGTTAAAGACGGAAAAATTACGAGAAACAACAGGATAAGAGTCATACGCGATGGCATAGTTGTACACGAAGGGACTCTCGGATCGCTCAAGCGATTTAAGGATGATGTCAAGGAAGTGTCTGCCGGATTTGACTGTGGCCTTAATGTAGACGGATACAACGATATTAAGATCGGAGATGTAATTGAGGCATATACAATTGTTGAAATCAAGAGAAAACTTTAATCAATAATTGATTCAGCATATATTAACTTCTGGTTCAATATCCACATTAAATCTCTCCTTTACAGTTTGGATAATTGTATGTGAGAGATTTATCAATTCATCCCCTGTTGCTCCTTCAAAAGCAAGCAAAACCAACGGCTGTTTTGCATGAACACCAACGTTTCCAACTCTTTTCCCCTTAAAACCACACTGCTCTATCAACCATGCAGCAGGAATTTTATAATATTTCTCTCCTGAAGGAAAAAGCTTTAGTGAAGGATGACTATTTTTGATAGAGAGAGCCAGCTTTTCACTAACAACCGGATTTTTAAAAAAACTTCCAGCATTGCCGACAACTGAAGGATCTGGTAACTTACTAGCTCTTATAGAAGATATTATATCTCTGACAGTATGAATGGAAGGATTGTCCAAACCATGCAAAGCGTGTTTTACATCCTCATAATTAGCGTTGATTACAGGATTCTTAGTCAATCTGAGTGTAACATATGTTATAATTCCACACCCTTTCAATTCTCGCTTAAAAATGCTATCTCTGTAACCAAAATTACACTCTACACAAGAAAATTCCCTTTCAGAAAGATCATTGTAAAACATGAATTCCACCGCATGTATTACATTTGAAACTTCTGCCCCATAAGCTCCAATGTTTTGAACAGGAGCTGCCCCGGTACATCCAGGAATAGCTGAAAGATTTTCCACACCTCCCCACCCTCTGTCTACACAAAACTGCACAAGATCATCCCAAACCACACCTGCACCAGCTCTTAAGTAAATATAAGCGCAGTCATTACCGACAATAGAAATATCCATTATGGCAGGATGTATAACTATCCCTTTGAAATCTCTTCGAAAAAGGATATTTGATCCTGACCCAATTACTATTTTGGGAATTTGGGAATATTCTGAGTTACTCAGCAACAATTTCAATTCCTCCTTACTTTCTACCTCTGCATAAAAGTCAGCTTTTACATCAAAGCCAAATGTATTTTTATCTTTAAGACTACACTCTCGAACAATCTTCATCTTTTTTTAAATTTGGTTTATATGTAATCCTGAGAATCAACCTCATAAGAAAAATCACCAACAAAAGAAGAGCAATAAAAACTTCTACTGTAACACGCTCCTTAATAATTTTTTTTGCCGATATTATCTCTGGATCCTCCTTTATGATTGATTCAATATTAAGTCTATCTGCATCTATCATTGACCATTTCGCAGAAATTTGACCATCATAGAGATATACCAATCCCCCATTTGAACGATTTAGAGTTATGAGAGTTTTATAGTCCGAATAATAAACAACAAGGTTATCAATATTTCCGAAAATTTCATCAACACTCTCAAAAGAAGAGCCGGTGAGTATAATATGTTTAATACCCATAGATTTAAAATGAGTATCTCTTTCGACAATTTTTTTAATAGTCTTTTGATCAAGTCTTTCCAAATAAGGGATAGAAGTAATAAAAAGAGCACCTTTGTAAGATAAGATAGAATCAGTGATATATTCACCATTTCTGTCAGATATTGCAAAAGTTCCGGATTTTGGCTCTGCTGTGTTATTTACCTTCTTGCTTCTCGAATCAACAAATGTCCAGGTAGAATCTGGAAGGTTTTCAATCGAAAATTCCTTGATAGTGTTCCCCTTTTTATAAATCAATACTGTTTCAAAAACAGGCTGATTTTCATTTTTTTGTAAAATGAAATTCTCTCTTAGATCTTTCCCAGCTTTATAATCCGTAAAATCAATCAGAGGCAAATGCCGATAGCAACGTACGGAAACGGTTACGACAGCTAATGCATATAAAGAAACAAGTATCCACTCCCAATGATTAGGAGCAATTGGAACAAATGTATCTCTCTGTCTGTATATTATCAGTGCACAGATAAATAATATAATGTTTTTATAAAAACTTTGCCAGTTTGTTAGTTTAACTGCTTCTCCAAAACACCCGCAGTCGTGGATAGGGTTAAAAATTGCCAGAAAAAAAGTAATTATTGTAAAAAATGAGACTAATATCAGTGTAACTGAAGTAATTACTTTCATCCTTATACCAAGTAGTAAGGAAATACCTAAAAGCAACTCTACAGATGACAGCACTATCCCCATGACCTGGCAGATCACGGGAGCAGCAGCCAACCCTATAATTTTGAAATACTCTGCAAATATCAACCCCACTCCCACCGGATCAATTATCTTGGTAAATCCTGAAAAAATGAAAGTCAGTCCTAACAATATTCTGGAAAACCCTCTTAAAAATCTCATATCAACATTTTTTTTCAATTTGTTTTAAAATCAATTCAAATATTGCGCCTGCATCAAGCATCTCTCCTGAAACACCAGAACAATCAATCCTTATAAAACTGCTGTCCAATTTGCATTGGGCAAGATATATATCTCTGACTCGTTTCTGAAAAAAAATGTCTGCTTCATGAATATCTATCTTGCCTTGTAAATATTTTCTCTCTGCTCCTACCCTCACTTCATTTAATTTTTGAAAAATAAAGTCAATTGGAACATCTAAAAACAAGTTCAGATCAGGTTTTGGAATAGCAAAGTGACGAAATTCCGTATCGATAATCCAATCTCTCACCATCTCCTCCTCATGCTGGTCATGTGCTTTGGCACACTGAAAAGCTATATTTGAATATACATATCTGTCAAGAATTACTATATCTCCCTTTTCAAGCCAACCCTTGATCAAAGGAGCAGCGTCATGTCTGTCCCCTGCAAACAACAAGGCAACAAGTAATGGATGAACTTCATCAATCTTTCCCAAATCTCCTCTCAAAAATCGAGATATGAGATCTCCAAAAACAGGTGCATCAAATCTCGGAAAATGAAGAAGTCTGACAGTCCTGTCCATTTTTTTGAAATAATTCTCTATCATGTACATCTGGGTAGATTTCCCTGCCCCGTCCAGTCCTTCCAGAACAATTAGCATAATAAGTCCTATATTTGTAATTAAAGCAAAGTTAGTTAATAAATAGAAATGATAAAGATCAATTATCCGTCAGTGATGGGTATAATTAACCTCAATCCGGATTCATTCTTCAGTGAGAGCCGTTGTACTACAGAAAATGAGATTATCTCAAAATTTGAAAAGATGATAGAAGAGGAGGCCGATATTATTGACCTGGGAGCATGCTCTACCAGACCCGGATTAAGAAGTATTCCTGAAGAACTCGAATGGGAATATCTTCAGCCAGGTTTGAAGATTCTTTTAAAATATTTTCCTCAGTGCACTGTTTCAATCGACACTTTTAGGGCTTCAATTGTTGAACGGGCTTATGATTTTATTGGTGATTTTATCATAAATGATATTTCTGCCGGAGAAGATGATCCTGAAATGCTTAACATGGTTGCAAAGCTTGAATTACCATACATTGCCATGCACAAAAGGGGAACCCCTGAAACTATGCAAAGCCACTGCCAATATGTGGATGTGGTAAGTGAAGTTCGCAACTATTTCGTTAATTTCATAGAAACGGCTACAAAAAAGGGAATAAAAGAGATAATTATTGATCCGGGATTCGGATTTGCTAAGGATAATCCTCAGAATTATACAATGTTGAATAGATTGGATGAGTTCAAAATAAAAAAAAGTGAAGATGGAAGTTTCTGGCCTATTTTAGTCGGAATCTCCAGAAAAAGCATGATTTACAGATTTTTAAACATAACTCCCGAAGAATCATTGCCTGTAACTGTTGCTCTTAATCTACAAGCACTTCTCAAAGGAGCAGACATATTAAGAGTACATGATGTTAAAGAAGGCAAACAGATTGTGAAAATCTTTAGTAATTTTATGACTTAATAATACACAATATGGACAATATTCTTGCAATCTCACCCGTGGACGGAAGATATTACAAACAGGTTGAAGGATTATCTGAGTACTTCTCAGAATTTGCACTGATAAAATACAGACTTTATGTAGAGATTGAATATTTTATATTCTTATGTGAAATTCCTCTGCCACAGCTTTCAGAAGTCAAACAAGAAACTTTTGGCACACTTCGCAATATTTACAAGGATTTTTCACTTGATGATGCAAAAGAGATTAAAGGCATTGAAACTGTTACAAATCACGATGTTAAGGCTGTTGAATATTTTGTAAAAAAAAGATTTGACACATTTGGTCTTTCCAAATTCAAAGAATTTATTCACTTTGGACTTACTTCTCAGGATATTAATAATACCTCCATTCCACTCTCTATGAAAGATGCACTCAAGGAGTTATATAACCCTTTGTTGCAATCACTCATATCTAAGCTTGAAGAACTTGCAGAAGAGTGGAAAGATATACCGATGCTTGCAAGAACACACGGCCAACCAGCCTCTCCTACAAGGCTTGGCAAAGAGATTGAGGTTTTTGCCGTTCGTCTTAAGGAACAATATAACATGTATGAAATGATTCCGTTGGCAGCCAAATTTGGAGGTGCCACAGGCAATTTAAATGCTCATCATGTAGCTTATCCTTCAATTGAATGGAACAAACTTGCAAACGATTTTGTGAGTAACAGGCTGGGATTAAAAAGATCTTATCCCACAACACAGATTGAACATTACGACTATTTTGCGGCACTTTTTGATTGTCTTAAAAGAATAAATACCATTTTAATTGACCTTTGTCGTGATATGTGGCTATATATATCAATGGAATATTTCAGGCAAAAAATTAAGGAAGGAGAAGTTGGTTCATCAGCCATGCCACACAAAGTCAACCCTATAGACTTTGAAAATGCAGAAGGCAATTTAGGCTTTGCAAATGCAATATATGAACATCTTTCCTCGAAGTTACCTGTTTCGAGACTTCAAAGAGATCTGACTGACTCCACTGTTCTTAGGAACATCGGGGTTCCAGTAGCCCACAGCATAATATCCGTCAAATCACTGTTAAAAGGATTGAACAAGCTTATATTAAACAGGTCTGCAATAGAAAAAGATCTGAATGCAAATTGGGCTGTTGTGGCCGAAGCTATACAGACAATACTTAGAAGAGAAAATTATCCAAATCCCTATGAAACGTTAAAAGCTCTTACCAGGACAAACCTTCCTGTTAATCAGACACTCATTTCCGAATTTATCGACAACCTCGATATAAGTGATGAAGTAAAAAATGAACTTCGGGCTATTACACCAGAAACGTACACCGGCATATAACAACTCATAAAATGAAAAAATCATATATTTTTATTTTTTTTGTTTTACTCACTTTTTCAGCCAAAGGACAAAAACAGGACAATTTGGTTTATTACGATTATTTTACCGATCAAAGGCTTAGAATAGATCTTGTGTTCGCAGGAAATTCCGAAAAACAGGAAATATTTTTAAAAGGACTTCACAAGGAAAAAGAATGGAGTGGTACTAAAACAAACCTTATTTCACCTTTCGATTATGGAGAGTATCACATGCAAGTGGCTGCAGGCGACGGTAAAATAATTTATACTACCGGATTTAACAATTTATTCCAGGAATGGAGGACAACTGCCGAAGCCAAATCTGTATCCAAGGCTTTTTCTGGCGCTTGCTGGATCCCTTGGCCAAAAGATGTCGTCAAGGTTATTTTTTATGAACGAAAAAAATCAAACGGCAAGCTTGCAAAACTCTGCAGTTTTCAAATTGATCCAAAAGATATGTCGATAAACTGTGAAGATGAAAACGACTTTGAGATTGTATCTCTGATAAATAACGGCGATAAATCAAAAAAAGTGGATCTTCTCTTTGTTGCCGAAGGATATCGAGCTGACCAAATGGATAAGTTTCTTCAAGATGCCAAGAAATTTACTGATTATCTTTTTAACATAGAGCCTTACAAGTCTCGTAAAGATGACTTTAACATTTGGGCTATCAAGTCAATTTCCAAAGACAGTGGGCCTGATATTCCTCATCAAGGCATTTGGAAGCAAACAGTTCTCGAATCAAATTTCTATACATTCAAAATAGACAGATACTTAACCGCACCCGAATACTCTCTGATAGCTTCAGTTGTTTCTAACGCACCTTTTGACGCAATCCACGTTATAGTAAATACCGATAAATATGGTGGCGGAGGCATTTATAACTATTATGCTTTAAGCATGTCTGACCATTCAACAGAATCAATGGTTTTTGTACATGAATTTGGCCATTCATTCGCCGGTCTGGGTGATGAATATTACACATCTGAAGTAAGTTATGAAGATTTCTACAACCTTAAAGTTGAACCATGGGAACCTAATTTGACTACAAAAGTCCATTTTGATGAAAAGTGGAAAGATATGATGGGAAAAGATGGCGTTGGTCTTTATGAAGGTGGGGGATACATGACTAAAGGAATATTCAGGCCTGCTCAAGACTGTAGAATGAAAACCAACACCTCACCATCTTTCTGTCCGGTATGTATAAGAGCAATTAATAGAATGATTGACTATTATACTAAATAGAGGTGAAATCTCAAAAAAAATATCGATATTTTCTATTCGACCTCGATCGTACCTTATGGAATTTTGATCTTAACGCCAAAAGGAATATATTCAGGCTGATTGACAAATACTCACTACCGATTTCGAGCAAAGAGTCTTTTTATAATGATTACGAAATGATAAACCATTTTTTATGGGATCAATATGAAAAAGGCATAATTACAAAAGAATTGTTAAGAAGTGAAAGATTTCGCCAGACGCTGCTTAAGTACAATATTGACAGTCCTTTGCTTGCAAAAATAATTGGAGAAGAGTATCTCGATACAATGCCAAACCAAACCGCTTTAATGCCTTACGCAGCAGAAGTCCTTGCGGAGTTGAAAAGAGCCGGTTGTAAAATTGCGATTATCTCTAATGGCTTTAAAGAAGTACAGTATAAAAAACTTAAAAATTCCGGGATTGAACAGTTCTTCGATGCTGTCCTGATTTCTGAGGAGCAGGGAATACATAAGCCCTCTCCTATAATATTCAAAAGAGCACTAAGAGCTTTGAACGGGATTAAAGAAGAAGCTATTATGACCGGAGACGATTTTGCCAATGATATCGAAGGAGCAATGATATTTGGCATTGACCAGTTCTATTATAATTATAAGAATCTTCCTTGTGAAGGGGGCCCTACCTACAATAGCGATGATCTTAGAGACTTGTTGAAACTTACTTTTTCTCTTCCACAATAAAAAGATCTTCATCATCTTCATGAAAATAGTACTGTTCTCTTGCAAATTTCTCCAAACTGTCAAGATTTGAACTCAGCTCCTGAAGTTTTTCATCAATTGACTTGATTTCGTTTTTGTAGTATTCGATTTGTCGTTCCTGTCTAACAATATTCAGTCTTATATGAAACCAGTCAATCAGGCTGTTCTTATCGATGAATATTACCCAGACAGCAAAAATAAGAGTGGCTATAAAAAACTTGTTTTTAATAAGCTTATAAAATCCGGATTCCTTAACTCTTTGCCACATCTTTGTTTTAAATAGTTGTTTTCGCAAAAATAGTAATAATTTTGTCTAAGATAATTAATATAATAATGAATGGTTAAACCAACATTACTTGTTCTTGCTGCCGGCATGGGCAGCAGATATGGAGGATTAAAACAACTTGACAGTGTTGGGCCTAATGGCGAAACGATTATGGATTACTCTGTTTTCGACGCTGTCAGAGCCGGTTTCGGAAAGATAGTCTTCACCATACGACATGGTTTCAGAAAACAATTTGAAGATGCCGTAAAACAAAGATACGGGAATAATGTTGAATATGATTTTGTAGAGCAGGAACTGGAAAATATTCCTGACAGGCTCAAATATAACCCGCTTAGAAGTAAGCCTTGGGGGACTGGACATGCCGTATTGGTTGCAAAAGATGTTATCGACACTCCTTTTGCCGTCATTAACGCTGACGATTTTTATGGCTGTAACTCGTTCCAGGTGCTTGGTCACTTTCTTGAAGAGTGTGAAGGAAACACAGGGACTTTTGCCATGGTAGGCTTTAATATTGCCAACACTCTTTCTGAATCCGGCAGTGTGTCACGCGGAATATGTTCAGTCAATTCGGAGGGTTATCTTACTGATGTAGAAGAGCATCATAATATTGCAAGAAAGGATAAATCAATTTATGGCCTTAATCCGCGAAATGAACTTGTAGAAATAGTACCTGAAACTCTGGTATCAATGAATATGTGGGGATTTACGCTGGATTTATTTACATTGGGAGAAGAACTTTTCACGGAGTTTCTATTACAAAATGGAGAAGATTTATCTGCTGAATTTTACATTCCTTATGTTGTAAACAGAATTATCAAAAGCAATAAAGCCTCCTGTAAAGTATTGAGTACTCCTGACCAATGGTTTGGAGTTACCTACAAGGAAGATCGGGAAAATGTTGTTACCAGACTTTCAAAGCTGATTGAAAGGAAGATTTACCCATCTCCCCTTTTTAAAAAGTAAAAATGCAACTAATATTTAATTAATGCTTAAAAAATTCTGGCCGTATATTCCAGATTTAAAAGAAAGCTGGATACTTGTTATAATTCTATTAATTGGGGGTACTGCCCTGAGCACAATACTCACAATTATTATGCGATTTGCTTTTCCTTCACTTACAGAATGGTATGGGACTATTGCTTATCCATTTATATTTTTACTGCCTTATTTGTGGATTGTAAGATCTATTAAAAAGCAACAATCCAACATTTTACTTCCTTTAAACAGTCCAAATTTCGGCAAAATGGGAAGAATAATATTTTTTATTCTACTTATACCATTGCTTTTATCGTTTAATTACGTTACCGAACCACTCTCATCGTGGATGACTGTTCCAGATTTTATCAAGAGACTTTTTGAAAGTGTTACTGAAAACAAGCTCAGCAGCTTGATAATGATGGTAATACTTGCACCATTGTTTGAAGAGACATTTTGCAGGGGGATTATTCTTAGAGGACTTCTGAAACATATGAATCCATTAAAAGCTATTTTTTGGTCTGCATTAATATTCGGTGTAATACACCTTAATCCTTGGCAGGCTATACCGGCCTTTCTGGTAGGTTCACTTATGGGATGGATCTATTGGAAAAGCGGTTCTCTGTGGGCTACAATTTTTATGCATTTTATTAATAATGGGTTTTCATATCTTATTGTTATTCTGTTTCCTGAGCTACCAGCTGATGCAGGCTTCAAAGACCTGTTCCCTGGAAACATGTATTATATATATTACTTACTTTCTCTTATTATCTTGATCTCAATTCTCATTTTAATAAATCGCAATTATGGCAACACTCTATCCACTAAAATTCAAACCAATAGTTAAAGAACGAGTTTGGGGTGGCGATCAGTTAATAAAATTATTAGGGAAACCTTATTCAGGAAACAATCCTGTCGGAGAAAGCTGGGAATTAAGTGGTCTACATGGTGATACATCAGTAATTAAAAATGGATTTCTTAAAAAAAACGATATCAACGAGATTGTAGAAACCTATCTCGGAGATATAACAGGTGATGCAATTTATGACAGATTCGGAATGGAATTTCCAATACTGATCAAATATTTGGATATTCAGAAAGAATTGTCGATACAGGTACATCCTGATGATGAAACAGCTCTTGTAAGGCATGATTCAAATGGTAAAACAGAGTTATGGTATATTGTCGATGCTAATCCCGATGCAAAAATATATATGGGTTTCAACAGAGATACTACCCCTCAGGAATTGTTTGACAAATGCAACAATGACACTGTCAATGAAATACTCAATGTTATTACTCCTAAAAAAGGAGATTATGTTCTAATTAAACCCGGAACAATTCATTCTGCTACAGGAGGCATTTTAGTGGCTGAAATTCAAACAACTTCTGATATTACCTACCGTGTTTATGACTGGGGCAGAGAACATCACCCTGAAACCGCCAGAGAAATGCATCTTGATCTGGCAATAGATATAATAGATTATAAAAAATATGATCTCTCTCAATATCATAGCGCTGACTACAAAAATATAGAGCATGAAATACTTGTTGACTGCAACTATTTTAAGATCTCCAAACTCAATCCAAATAAGACTCTTTACTACGAAAGCACACAGTTTGAAAGTTTTATAATATACATGCTAATAGAAGGAGAAATAACAATTAACTCCAAAAACTCCTTACTTGATGTTTCGAAAGGAGAAACTGTGCTTATACCTGCCGGACTTGGAGAATATTCAATATTAAAAAAATCGGCAGAGTGTACGCTACTCGAAATAACAGGGAAAAGTTAATCTGCTTCCGTTTCGTTATCATAGTAAAAATCAATATTGTCAAAAAGTTCGTCAATATCTCTTCTTTCTTTTTTGGTAGGTCTCCCTGTGCCTCTTTTTCTTGAAAAGAAAAACGACTCTTTGGGCAGGTTCAATTTCTTCAACTCCTCTTGTGGAGTTATGTTGTCGATATACTGATCAACCATTTTAGCAGGCTGTCTGCGTTCGACATCTGCAATAACTCTGTAGGTGAAATGAATGTTCCCTCTTCGGACAGATATTATGTCTCCAGGTTTAATCTCTTTAGAAGGTTTGGCCTGAATTTCATTTACTCTTATACGACCTGATCGACAAGCTTCAGTAGCATCAGTACGAGTTTTATATATTCTCACTGACCATAAGTACTTATCAATTCTGCTCATTTTGCATTACAATAATTCATGGCCTTTTCAACGCCTTCAGTACCAAATAATTTAATAACTTCAACAGCTTTGTCTGCAATCCCAGGGAGAGATTTTATTTCCTGGTCAGTCCATTTTCCAAGTACATAATCTATTTGCCCTCCCTTTGGAAAATCTCCTCCAATACCTATTCTAAGACGTGGAAAATCACTGTTCCCCAAAGTTGAAATAATATCTTTAAGGCCATTATGACCTCCGTCACTACCCTGCTTCCGCATCCTTAAAGAGCCAAACTGTAAAGCTATATCATCCACTACCACAAGCATATTTTCCTGATCAATCTTTTCTGCATTTAACCAGTAATTGACAGCTTTACCACTAAGGTTCATGTAAGTAGATGGTTTAAGCAGCAAAAATCTTTTGCCCTTATATTTATATTCGGCTATATATCCATAACGACTGCTTATAAAAGCTATGTTGGATAATCTTGCCAGAGTATCCAACACATAAAATCCTGCATTGTGACGGGTATCAGCGTACTCGGAACCAATATTGCCCAAACCTGCAATCAGAAAGCTCATGGCTCACCGAATAAGAAATTTACTTTGCCTCAGGAGCAGCTGTTGTGCCTAATGCTGCACGAGTCATCTTCACTGAACAGATAATAGTACTTTTGGGAGTAATAATCTGAATGTTATCATATTTAAGATCTCCGGCTGTAATATTCTTTCCTATGCTGAGAGTTGAAATATCTATTGTAACTGAATCCGGTAAATCTTTGAGCATGGCTGATATTCTGAGTTTTCTTGCAGAAACTGCAAGTTTGCCGCCCTGACGCACTCCCTCAGAATTACCTGTAATAATAATAGGAACATTTATTGACACAGGCTTCTCATCTGAAACTGAAAGAAAGTCAACGTGCAAAGGCTCATCTGTTACAGGATGATACTGAATTGCATGAAGAATGGATTTATAGTTTTTGCCATCAATCTGGAGATCAACTATATAAGAATTAGGTGTATTGGTCAAAAGCATCAAATCCTTTGCAGTGACAGAAAAAAGCTGATTTTCTACTCCTTGTCCATAAAGAACACACGGGACCGAGCCGTTTCTTCTTAAGGTTTTGATTGCCTGTTTGTTGGATACTACTCTTGGAACCCCGTTAAGTTTAATTGTTTTCATGATAATTAATAAAAATGTGTTACTCAATCCGGAAATGGTCCGGACCCCATTGCACCAAAAAGTTTCCTTTTTAGAGGCGGCAAAGTTACAAAAAATATAACTCAATACAACAATTTATCATTTTACCATCTCTGTTGCAATGTTCCATTTGTACCCCTTATAATATGAATCCAGAAACGAAGAGCCATTGCTCTGAATATATGTACTGAGTCCTGAATAACTGTTAATTGTAAAATCAAGGAATGTTGGTGTGGTCAACTTTTTAATAACTACCTTGCTCAAAGCATCATTAAACTGCAAAAGCTCTTGTTGTGATGCTATCCTTGAAATGAAATCACCAATATCATAAAACCAGTGTTTGTTTAATCTGAAATATCTCTGTATACCCGTTACTTGAAGAGAATTTAATTTTTCTCTGTTTGTAGCAAAAATACTTTTGCAAACAGCAGCAAGTTCGTCAAATTTATCACTTCTGTAAAGTGCTATAGTAGCAGACTTGTAAACCCCATTTTGTGAATCGTAAAAATCGAAATAACGCTGACACACCTCTTCAAGATCTGCTTTTGACCTAAATAGTGGTTCCATAATAACATCATAAGGGAATCCAGTTGCAAGTACTTCTGCCGGAGAGGCTATAATATAGTCACACTTGTTTTTAATTTCGTAGGCTACTTCAACTCCTCCCATCAGACAACAGTCAAAAATAATAAACGAAAAGTGATAGGGTATTGAAGCAGCCATCTCTTTAATATCCATCTCAACTCCGGATTCAAATCCGAAACTTTTCACTATATCTGAATAGGGATCAGGCATAAAAACCCCAAACATTTCCGGATTGTCATAATAGTTCTGTGGCAACCAGCCTGTTCCGTGCGACCAGAGAATAAGCCCGTATTCCTTAGCCGGAAAAATAATTTTTATCTTTTTAAGTACCGAGTTTAATACCTGTGGTGTGGTTGAGTTTTGGTTGTCGTAATTAGCTACGATGTCCTGCTGCGGCACTCCGTTATCGTCTCTGTATATCCTCAGCAAAACAGGAGTATGGTCCATCAAATGAGAATACACGAGAAGAACATCATTACTATTTTCTTTTGGAAGATATCCTTTTAAAAGATTGCTGACATTGTCAGAAGCATAACTACTAAGATTGTTGTTAGCTGCAAGATAGACAAGAATTATCCTGTTATATCCTGATTCAGAGCCATCTTTGGAACATGATGTTATTACAACTGCAATAGTAATTAACAGTGCAGTTGCCACCACAAGTATTCTTTTCATCATCCTTGTTTTACTTCAAATGTAATTATTATATATCACAAAGAGCTATATTTGTGCAAATTTAGATTTATGAAAAGATATAAAATTATGCTTATTGCTTTAGTTTCCGGGCTCTCAACTTGCTCATGCAAACAGGCATCTGAAAAGAAAATTCAGGAGCCATTCAAATATTTGGTAGACGAATTTGCTGATATTAAAATAATCCGTTTTCAGATTCCAGGATGGGACTCACTGTCTCTTCAGCAGAAAGAGTATATATATCATTTGAGTGAAGCTGTCAAATGTGGAAGAGATATCTTCTGGGATCAGAATTCCAAATATGGACTTAAGGTGAGAAGAGTCATAGAATCCATACTTGATAATTATAAAGGAGATAAGGAATGTGGTGATTACAAAGAATTTACAGTATATGCAAAAAGGGTATTTTTTAGCAACGGGATTCATCATCACTATGCAGAGGAAAAAATTATTCCCGGATGTTCTAAGGAATATTTCGGAGAATTGATGTCACAGAGCGGTTTGGATTCATTGAAGCAAGAAATGCTTCCTGTCATTTTCGATCTATCTGTTGCCCCATATAGAAAAAACATATCTGGTAAAGGTGATCTGATTGCAGGAAGTGCAGTCAATTTTTATGAAGGTGTTACATACTCAGAGGCTGAGTCCTTTTATACAAAAATGGAAGTGCCTAATGATTCAAGGCCTGTATCATATGGACTTAATTCCAGACTTGTCAAGAAGAACGGGATTTTGATGGAAGAGACCTATAAAGTCGGAGGTCTCTATGGAGATGCGATCGAAAAAATAGTCTATCACCTTGACAAGGCAGCAAAAGTGGCAGAAAACGATATACAGAAACAATATATTAAGCTTCTCTGTGACTATTATAGAAGCGGAGATCTTAAAAAATGGGATGAATATAATATTGCATGGGTTAAAGATACAATCTCTCATGTAGATTTTATTAATGGTTTCATTGAAACTTATAATGACCCTCTTGGGCTTAAGGGCACTTGGGAAGGAATGGTAAATATTAAGGATATTGAAGCCTCAAAACGTACACAGTTAATAAGTGAAAATGCTCAATGGTTTGAAGATCATTCACCTATAGACCCTCAATACAGAAAAAAGAATGTTAAGGGTGTGTCCGCAAAAGTTATCAATGCAGTACAACTAGGTGGAGACTGTTATCCTGTGTCACCTCTTGGGATCAATTTGCCAAATGCCGATTGGATTCGCAAAGAATATGGCTCAAAATCTGTTACAATAGCTAACATCACCGAAGCCTATGACAAGGCCGCAGAAGAGTCTCCAAAAAGTATGACAGCCGAGTTCTCATGGGATGATTCAGAGGTACAACTAATTAAACAGTACGGAACTCTGACAGGAAGTTTACATACAGATCTTCATGAATGTCTTGGACATGGATCAGGCCAACTAAGAGAAGGTACATCTCCAAATGCCTTGAAAGATTTCAGTTCAACTCTCGAAGAGTCCAGAGCTGACTTATTTGCCCTTTACTACCTTGCAGACCCCAAACTAGTAGAGCTTGGAATAATGCCAAATGATACTGCCTACAAAGCTGAATACATCAACTATATCCGTAATGGGATTTTCACTCAGCTAGTCAGAATAGATCTTGGAAAAAGTGTCACTCAGGCTCATATGCAGGGGCGCAAAATGATCTCTGAGTGGTGCTATGAAAAAGGGAAGTCAGAAAATGTAATTGAAAAGAGAATAAGAGACGGTAAAACTTATTTTGTGATAAACGACTATGTGAAACTGCGTTCTCTGTTTGGAGAACTTTTAAGAGAGCTTCAAAGAATTAAATCAGAAGGCGATTATGAAGCAGGGAAAAGACTTGTAACCACTTACGGTATAAAAATTGACCCTGATCTTCACAAGGAGGTCAAAGAGAGATATGCTGCTCTTAATCTTAAGCCTTACGGAGGATTTATAAACCCTGACATTATTCCAGTTGAGAAAAATGGTAAGATAATTGACTACAAGGTTGAATATCCTGCAGATTTTCTTCAACAGATGAGAGAATATGGAAAAAAATATAACTTTTTGAACTAAAAGACTCGTAAATTAACCTGCCTCATCAATTGAAGTTTCATCAAGTCTTCCCGACCAGAGATATTTGTTAGTCTCTTTGACAAGGACACCTGAAAGCAAGATGAGAGATATCAAGTTTGGAATTGCCATAAGAGCATTCATACAGTCTGCTATATTCCAAACAAGCGATAAGTTAACCACCGAACCGATAAAGACTGCTATTATCCACGCTATTCTATACCAAAAAATAATTTTTTTACCGCCAAGATATTCTACCGCTTTCTCGCCATAATAACTCCAGCCTAAAATTGTACTGAAAGCAAATGTAAGTATCCCGACAGATAGTATTACAGAACCAAACGGGATTTTAGAAAATGCAGCTTTAGTCAAAGCTGCACCATCTGTATGATCAATATCGGGAAATGCAAGAATAGAACTAACAATTACCAGCCCTGTCAGGGCACAAATTACTACAGTATCCCAAAATGTACCTGTGGAAGATACCAGAGCCTGTCTGACAGGGTTTCTTGTTTTGGCAGCTGCAGCAACCAAGGGAGCAGAACCAAGTCCCGACTCATTCGAAAAAAGACCTCTCGCAATACCATATCTTGCTGCCATCATGACAGTAGTCCCGAGAAAACCTGCTCCTGCAGCTCTCGCATTAAAAGCTGATTCAAAAATTATTCTGAAAGAATCTCCTAAAAAATGATAATTCATTATTAAAATGTAAAGGCATCCCAAAACATAAAAAAATGCCATGAAGGGAACCAATGTGCTACAAACTTTAGCAATTCCCTTAACTCCAAACAGAATAACCAATGCGGTAAGAATTGCAATTACAGCTCCAGTAATATAATTGGAGATAGAATAGGTTTCATTCAATAACATTGAAATAGAGTTAGCCTGCACTGTGTTCCCTATACCAAAAGCTGCAACAGCAGCAAAAATACAGAACAGTACACCAAGCCATTTCATTTTGAGTCCTCTCTCCAAAGCATACATTGGGCCACCAATCATTGTTCCATCGGATGTCTTAACTCTGTATTTAATCGCCAATAATCCCTCTGAATACTTGGTTGCAATACCAAACACACCGGTAAGCCAGCACCACAAAACAGCACCAGGACCACCCAGAGCCACTGCTGTGGCCACTCCCACAATGTTCCCGGTACCTATTGTCGCTGCTAAAGCTGTTGACAATGCACCAAACTGACTCACATCACCCGCTGCACCCTTGTCTTTAGCAACAGATAGCTTTATCCCTGTAAAAATTTTTCTCTGAGGAAATTTTAATACAATTGTCAAATAAATATGGGTGCCTAATAATAATAAAATCATTGGCCACCCCCAAAGAAAATCGCTGAGGTTTTTAATAAAATTTGCGAATAAATCCATAGTTTAAGTCTTTATTCGCAAATATAAAAATATACTGTCTTTTTAAAGCAATTTTTTCACTGCTTCGAAGGCTTTATCGTAATCCGGCTCATTGACAATATCCCTGGTAATCTCCTTGTAACGGACAACCCCGTTTCTGTCTATTACGAGGACTCCTCTTGCAAGAAGCATTGTCTCTTTTATCAGAAATCCATATTCAAGACCAAATTTGGAATACTTATAATCAGAAAGAGTATGCACATTATTGATTCCTTCAGCTGCACAAAATCTACCAAGAGCAAATGGCAAATCCTTTGATATGGAAAGAATTACAACATCATTAGATAGCTCGGTGGCTTTTTTGTTAAAAGTTCTGGTCTGAGTAGCACAAACAGGTGTGTCAATCGAAGGAAACACACTTATTACTACTACCTTACCTTTATAATCAGATAGTTTTACCTCATTCATCGAGGCATCTACAGCATTAATTTCAGGCGCAACATCACCCACTTCTATCTGCTTGCCAAGCAGAGTAAGAGGTGTGCCCTTTGCTGCAAAAATATTTTTTGTTTCAATAGATAATAATTCTTGAGTGTTCATAATCATATTATTTTCATTTAACTTAAAACGTCTCAACGTTAAAAATGTTTATATTTGAAAGAAATTATTATAGAAAATGATTGCACAGTTGAAGAAAAAATATCTTTTTTTTATTGCACTTGGCACATGTCTTTTTATTGCTACTTCATGTGAAAAAGTTGAAAGTGACAAACTTGAGACTGAGAAAAGTTATCTTTACTCACTAATGAAAGATGTATATTACTGGTACAAGGAGATGCCGACCAACATTGACCCTGCCCCTATCTCTTCTATCTATGACTATTTTGACACATTGCTTGTACCTAAAGACAGATGGTCGTGGATGATGTCCGGAGAGGAATATACTGACTCTGAAAAAGGTATATATCTGACATACGGAGCAAGTTATTCACAGCCAATTGACTATTACAATGACTATAGCGTCAGAGTTAGATATGTTTTTGACAACTCTCCAATGTCAGAAAACGGAGTAAAGAGAGGATTTGAATTGACTCATCTTAATGGAACTCCTGTCATGGATCTCATTAGAAACGGAACTTTCAACAGTAAAATGAATAACTCTTCCAACTCTTTTACTTTTAAAAGATATGATGGAAGCTCCTACACCTTCTCCACTAATGCAAGAGAAGTGAACACCAAATCCGTTTTAAAAAGCATGATTATAACTTCAGCTGATTTCCCGGGGTTACCATATCCAGTAGCATACTTTAACTACTATGCCTTCAAGGCTGGTATGACATCTGAAATTGACGGCGCTATGGCTACTTTCAAAGCTGCTAATGTCAGAGAACTTATTCTCGATCTTAGATATAATGGAGGAGGAGACGCAGCTGCAACTCAACTGCTTTCAAACTATATTGCACCTGCAAGTGCCAACGGAAAAATTGTGGCAAGGAGAAAACATAATGATAAACTGTCGGCCTATGATTCTGACGTTAATACAATGACAGTTGTTCAAAGGATTTCCAATTCTCTTGACCTGAATAGACTGATTATTTTGACAAGTGGTGGTACAGCCTCCGCAAGTGAGATCATAGTTAATGGGTTCAAGCCTTTGATGAATGTACTTCAAGTTGGCCGTACAACTTATGGTAAACCGAATGGTATGTATGTTTGGTTTTATCCTGAAAATGAAGAACTCTATCCGGATTACGTCTTCCTTCCAATTGCTTTTTACAGCGTTAACAGTCTTGGAGAAGGTGATTATGAGAACGGGATTGTGCCTGACCAGCAACGTCCGGATGATCTATATCATGATTTCGGCCTTGAAGAAGACTGGCTTAAATCCTCCCTGACCTTTATTGCAACAGGATCTTGGCCTTCATTACCGGCAGTAATGCCCACTGCAGCACCACAGTTCTCCGGTGCCAAAATTAAAATTGAAGAGGATTCTCCTAACTATGGCAAATATATAGACAATAAAAAACCATTATGAATATTAAAGTAAAAGCCAAGGTCATTATTGTGTCTCTTTTCCTTCTCCCAATAATGACTATTGAATCTAAAGCCCAAAAAGACAGTATCGTCTCACGCATAATCGAAGAGGGTAAAAGTCACAACCTTACCATGAATCATCTTGATGTTTTGACTAATCGGATTGGAGGAAGAGTTTGTGGTTCAGATGCATATGAAAATGCAACATTTTGGGCAGCCAATCTTTTCCGAAAATGGGGTCTGAATGTAATTGTTCAGGCTGTTGACACATTCCCTGTTGGATTTAACAGGGGTCCATGGTTTGGACGCATGCTGAGTGAAGATGGGTGTGTACTTCATTTTGCAACGCCCTCCTACACAGCAGGAACCAAAGGCGTCCAAAGAGGCCATGTTGTTCTGGAACCAAAAACCAAAGAAGAGTTTAACAGAATGAAAGGAAAGCTAAAAGGAGCGTGGGTACTTATTACCGGAGAAAGCGACGGATTTCCTATTGATTACTCAACATTTGCAGATGAGGAGAGACACAGAATTATTAAGGAAAATGAAGACATAGTAAAATATAATGACTCAATAAAACGTTGGAACGATAATAATCCTCGGAAAGAACAAAAGGAACTTAAACCTTTAAAAGATTCTCCGGCACTATTCTACAAAGAGATGAGAGAGGCGGGTATACTTGGAATTATACAGTCTGCCAAGGTGCCAATAAGAGCGCTCTACGACAAGAAAAATCTTTTTCTAATGAGTTTCGATTCTCTTCCAACATGCCCAGATATAAAACTTGATGAAGAACAGTATAATATTATTCTCAAAAAAGTAAGGGAAAGGAGATATTTTCAACTTGAATTTGATATTCGTAATCATTTTAAACCAGGTCCTGTTGTTGTACACAATGTTATAGGAGAGATTAAAGGCAGCGTATATCCTGATGAGTATGTAATGTGCGGAGGACATCTTGATTCCTATGATGTCGCCACCGGAGCTGTTGATTGTGGTTCAGGTGTAGCCCCGACATTAGAGGCAGCACGTCTTGTGGCTACATCCGGAGCAAAACCAAAAAGGACTCTTCTTTTTTGTCTCTGGGCAGGTGAAGAATTTGGTCTAAGAGGTTCAGAGTATTGGGTAAGAACCAATCCTGAAAAACTTGTTAAAATTTCCAACTATTTTAATCGTGATGGTGGGCCAACTGTTACCAAAGGGATTACTGTGCCTGAAGCCATGTATGATGACTTCAAAAAGGTTTGTGAACCGCTTGATTCCATAAATCCCGATTTTTCTTTTGAATTGAACAAACGAACTTCAAAACCTCGTCCTCTGCCTAAGACTGCCGGTGGGTCGGATCATGCCTATTTTGCTATGAATGGAGTACCAACCATCAGTTTCGACAACGGGGATCCTAAGGGTTACGACTTTAATTACATGGAAATCTGGCATACTGAAAGAGACACATACAACATGAGCATCCCTGAATATATGAACCACACTTCAGTAGTGACAGCAATAGTTATGTATAATCTTGGCAATCTAGATCATCTTCTCTCACGAGAAGGGTTATATGATCTCAACGTCAAGTGAAGATACCCAGCCTTGTCTCCCGTCGGCCAGCTCAATTTTTTTCCATTGGCCTATTTCATCGAGTAATGAAACTTTTGTCCCTTCATGAAGGATGAAAAGAGTATTTCCTGAATTATCTGGAGAACTTTTTACAGTACTCACAGGTTTCATGATTATTGCAGTGTCCTTGAGATTATAAACATGTTTTTGACTCCAGGAAAAATAGATTGAGATACAGAAAAAGAGTAAAAAGACCATTGATGCAAAGAAAGAGCCCTTTCTAACTCTTGATGTCGGTCCATATTTAAAAAACAAAAGAAAAAGAGCAACACCGGCCAATAAAACAAGAGCAATATATGCCCAAACATCTGACGAAAAAGAGTAATTAATGCTTTTTATCCATGTATTAAGAATAAAATCAGGGACTTCCTCTATTCTATCCAATGTAAATTCTCTGGCTAATTGCAAATTGTTAAGAGCATCTTTGTCTGAAGGGTCCAGTTTAAGGGCTCTCTCGTAATAAAGAATGGACTTTCCTATCTGTTTCAATTTGAAATAGGTATTGCCCATATTATAATAGAGAGCAGGTGAAGCATAACCCAATTCTTCAATTTTCTTGAAACCGGCCAAGGCATCTTCATAATTTGCCTTAGAATAGTTGTTATTGGCTTCAGTCCACAACTCCTTTGGAGACTGACCAAAGGATACAAGACAAAAGAATATTAAAATATTTAGAAGAAATATCCGTTTCATTGACTAAACCTCCAATTCTGAAATTAGTTTTATTGCTCTTTTATAATTACCGCTCATCTCTGGTTTATCCTGATCGGGCGCAAATCTTGCATATTCACATGTATCAATCAACGAAATTAATTCATCAATATGCTCCTTGCTTACAGATTTTGCTTGTAGAGATTCAGCAATGTTTTCCCTTGAAAGTTCAGCCATTGAAAGGTTAAGCTTATCTGAACAGTAACCAAGTATAGCTCTATGCAACTCCTCAAAGAAAGCACTATAAAGATTTTGTTTCATAAGACTCTCTGCTGCATTAAGTCTGGCTCGAGCAACCTTAAGCGCTCTTCTGTTCTTAACTCCAGCAATATCTCTGTTTCTCTCTATTCTCTTTGATAAAAATCTATCCATTGCAAAATAAGCTATCACGATCAATATGAAGAATACAAAAAACGGAAAAGAGCCAAAAAAGAAGTGATTGGCTCTTGCCAAACCTGAGACACCTGTGCGAATATAACGAACATCATTTCCAATACTTTTTACAGACTGTTTATTAATACCCATTGGGAGTGATGCAACAGAAGAAGCCGTTCCCTCGACTGCCTGGCCAACTCTTAAAATCAGTTTTCCGGAATTTAGAGTTTTATATTTATGAGCTGAAATATCATAATAACTGAATTCAACGGGACCTAATTCAAACACTCCAGCTCCCCTCGGGATAACAGGGTATTCAAACACTTTGGTTCCGGAATTTCTTGCTCCAGGCCCACTCGTGTTATCTGAAATTTTTGTATCATAAACCTCAAAATCAGCAGGGAATTCAACTTTAGGAGCATCAATTAAATTAAGATTGCCTGAGCCACTGATAGAAACTATAAGTGATACAGCTTCATTTGCATTAACAGAATCTCTTGTCAGTTTCACAGACATTTTAAAGTCACCAACTCCCCCAGCAAAAGAGGCAGGAGCTCCAGCTGGAAGAGGTGCAACATTTACCTGAATAGAAGGAGCTTTTACTCTTTTCTTTACAACCTGATAAGAATCAAAGAAATCATCAAAAATAGATCTGGAAACCCCGGAAGATACTCTAACCTGAACAAGACAAGTCATCTCTGAAGGGTCTATAATAAGATTACCTGTCTGTTGCGGAATTAAGAGATATCTTCTCAAAACTGCAGCATTATATATCTTACCGTTAACACTCTCTCTTGTAAATTCGATATTTGAAGGAGTATCTATCTCCTGACTCCAGAATCCGTTGAATGAAGGAAATTTAACATTTTCAAATCCGGCTATAGGCACTTTTGTATAAAGTTTGAGCGTTGCAACAAGAGTCTCTCCCTTAACCACCCTCCCCTTGCTGACACTCATCTTCATAAAAATATCGTCTGAAGAGATAGAAGTACTGCTTGATGAAGTTGCATTTCCCGAAGGAGCTGATGCAGATGAACCTTCTCCTTTAACCACCTCGATAGAAACGGGATTAGTATGATAAACCCTCCCGCCAATTGTCACAGAAGCCGAAGGTATGGAAAATGTTCCTGTACTTTTGGGTTGAAGGATAAAAGTGTAGCTCACTTGATAACTGTCAGTTCTCTTTCCGTTAATTATCTGAGTGCTGGTCATCGTTGATGTAGATGGTCCGGCCAATACATCAAAATCCTTAAATTCGGGTGGATTGAAATTGGACGGCTCACCTGTCGCAGTAAAAACAAGTCTGAAATTTTCGTCCAACCCTACAACTTTCGGGACATCGACAGTGAATGCTGCCTGTGCCCAGACAGCTATCGACATGAGCAAAGCTCCGAGAAGCAGTATTATCTTTTTTGATAGGTTAACTTCCATATATTAAATACTTTACCAATTTTTTTCCTTTTGTCTTTCTTGAAAGACCTTTGCCTTTTCTTTCTTCACTTTATCCTGAGTCTCCTTCTCTTGATTCTGAATTGCCTGAAGCATCTGTTCTGCAGTTTGAGGAGTTATTTTTGGCGGAGACTGTTGATTCTGATTTTGGTCTTTGTTCTGATCTTTATTTTGGTCTTTATCGTTCTGATTCTTGTCCTTATCTTTGTTTTTGTCCTTATTTTGATCCTTATCTTGATCTTTGTTGTCCTTATTTTGGTCATTGTTATTCTGCTGATTCTTCAGCATCTTCTGGGCATATGCAAGATTAGCTTTAGTCTCCATGTCATTGGGATTGATTCTCAACGAGTTTTTGTAAGCTTCAACTGCTTCCTGATACTTTTTTTGTGCCAGATTGAAATTTCCCAAATTATGATAAGCCGCTGATTTCACCTCTTTGTCATCGACAGAATCGGCAATCTTCATCATTAACTTTTCCGCTTCTGCAGGTTTGTTTAGTCTGTACATTGTATTGCTGAGATTATAGGCAGCTTTTGTAGATTTTGGATTTTTTTCCAAAGCTCTTCTGTATTCCAATTCAGCATCCTGATACTTGCCTTTTTCATAAGATGCATTACCCTGTCTGACTTTCCACTTGTCAGCCTGCCCCCATGAAATTGAGTATAAAAATAGAAAAAGAATAGTTAAAATTTTACCTCTCATGTCTCTCTCATTTAAAAAGATTCTTTCCTTTCCTGTTTACTATTAAAAAGTCAAGGATAAATAAAACAAGAGCAATAGCAAAAAAATACATGTATTGCTCGTCAAAATCTTCAAAAACAACAGATTTATATGTCTGTTTTTCCAAATTATGTATCCTTTCTACAACCGCATCAAGTCCAAAATCGCTGTTACCAGCTTTAACATAAACACCACCACCGGCCTTTGCTACGTCAACAAGTGTTCTTTCATCCAACTTTGAGACAACCATATTTCCATCTTTATCCTTCAAAAATCCACCTTCAGGCAGCGGTATGGGTTTACCTTCAGGAGAACCAATGCCAATTGTATAAACCTGTATTCCAAGGCTATTAGCGTTTTTTGCTGCCTCTACAGGGTCATCTTCGTGATTTTCTCCATCAGTAATCAAAATAATTGCCCTGCTGTTTTTACTGTCCTGACTAAAGCTTTTTATACATGTGTTAATAGCGTCTGCCATGGCCGTTCCTTGAACAGGCACAGAATTAGTATTAATGCTGTTAAGAAACATCTTTGCTGAAACATAATCTGTAGTTACAGGAAGTTGAACAAAAGCCTGACCGGCAAAAACAACAAGTCCTATCCTGTCTTCCTTCATTTTGTCCACTAAACGCGAAATTGCAAGCTTGGCTCTTTCAAGCCTGTTTGGTGAATAATCTTCAGCAAGCATTGAGTTGGAAACGTCGAGAGCAATAATTATTTCTACTCCCTTAGTTTCAACCTCTTTTATTTTGGCTCCTAATTGTGGCCTTGCAAGACCGATTACAAAAAAGAAAAATGCTATAGAATATATAGAAAGTTTTATCCATCCTCTACTTTTGGAAGCTTTAGGAATAAGCTCATTTATTGTAGATGAGTTGCCAAAACGCTCTATTCTCTTTTTCCGACTCCTTCTCATCATAGCATAAGCTATGAAAAGAATTGGAATCAGTAAAATCAGCAGTAAAAATTGTGGTTGTGCAAACTGTAACATATTCCTAAGCTATTCTTCTGGTTGTTAACAATCCTGTCAATATCTCCAATGCAATTGCAATAAGAGCTATCCATGCAAATGTCATAAAAAGTTCCTTATATATTGGGAATGAATCAACTGCCATCTTGCTTTTTTCCATTTTATTAATCTCCCCATAAATCTCAAGCAGTTTTGTATTGTCAGTAGCACGAAAATATCTGCCGCCTGTCTTCTCTGCAATCTGTTTAAGGAGAGGTTCATCTATTTCAACTTTAACCTGTTGAATTTCAACGCCAAATGGAGTCATAACAGGATATGGTGCCATTCCCATCGCTCCTACACCTATTGTGTAAACACGTATTCCATAAGTCTTGGCAATTTCGGCAGCCATAAGAGGAGAAATCTCTCCTCTGTTGTTTACTCCATCTGTAAGTAAAATAATTACTCTGCTCTTTGCCTTGGAATCCTTAAGTCTTGCTACCGCTGTTGCAAGTCCATTTCCAATAGCTGTACCGTCCTCAATAAGACCCGTCTCAACCTCCTTCATCATATTGATCAAAGTAGCTCTGTCAGTAGTAAGAGGGCATTGAGTAAAACTTTCACCTGCAAAAACTACTATACCCATTCTATCATTTGGTCTCTGTGCAATAAACTCAATTGCAATATCTTTTGCTGCACTTATTCTGTCAGGTTTAAAGTCCCTGGCCAACATACTGGTAGAAACATCAATAGTTAAAATAATATCTATCCCCTCTGTATCAACCTTCTCCACATTGCTGGAAGAACGAGGCCGAGCAATTGCCAGAATAATCATTGAGAGAGCTATGACTTTAAAAATGAATGGAAGATGTCTCATCGCTTTTTTTACTCTTCCTCCTTTTCCCATCCATGGTTCTGTGGCTGATACTCTCAAAGCAGGAGAGACCCCCTTGATTTCTCTCCAAATATACAGAGCAATCAACGGTATTAATATTAACTCCAAATAGAGTAATTCAGGATATTCAAAAAACATAATTAATCTCTCCTTTCTTTATCCTCTTGATCATCTTGATTTTTATCCTTATCCTCTTCCATTCCCTGAAGGAATGTGGAATTGATAAATCTTACGGCAATAGGTATGGCCTCCTCATTTTCAAGCTGGGTTGCCTTATACTTTGCAAATTTCACAAGATCTGACACATGAAATAACTCCTCCAATTCTTTGTATACCTTTGATTCTATATCAAATTTTGAAAGCATTTCAAGTATCTCGGCCGAAGTTTTTTCCATCGTTTGAATACCGTAACGCTGCTCGAGATATTGTCTTATTGTGTCTACAATCTCAGTATAATATCTCTTCTCCTGATTATTTTGCCACAATTTTTCAGAACGTATTCTTTCGAGATTTCTCAAAGCAATTATATGAGGGGGGTCAACAGGTTCAGCTTTTTTGAAAAGTGACTTTTTCTCTTTATAATTCTTAAAAAGCTTATAGCCCAAATAAAAGAGAGCTACTATAGCTAATAAAATCGCAAACCATGGAATAAACTCTCCCACTGTATACTTATAGGTCTGTTGTCCCTTAATGTCATAAGGTTTGAAAGTAGTTGTATCTATTTGAATAGTCTTAACTTCCAGTCTTCCCCCATCATACCATACAGTATCTATTGTACCGTCCGCCTTACTTAGATAAGCTGGAAAAGGTGGAAGAACATATGAACCGCTATCAAATGAAGTTAAAGTAACTTTAGTGTCAAGAACAAGTTCTCCCCCTCTGTTTTGCAGTGTATCAATTTGAGGTTTGCCTACCAGTTCAACTCCTTGCACCACCGGGTTATCAGGCGTAGGAAAGAGATATTTTACTCCTTTTGGCACAGTCGTCTTAAAATGCAAAACTGTTTGATCTCCAATCAAAAGTGTATCTTTCAGATCCATACGGCTTATCTTCTGTTAAAAAGTGAAATCAATCCCTTAACATAATCCTCATTTGTTGCTATGCTTACACTGTCAACCTTATACTTTCTCAAGCATTGTTTTGTAACCTCCATAGCCCTTTCATTCCATTCGGCAAAATATTGACGGACACTTTTGCTTGAAGTATCAACCCACTCTTCTCTACCACTCTCTGCATCTTTAACCTTAAGTAAACCAACATCCGGCAACTCTCTCTCTCTTGGATCATAAACAGAGACAACGGAGATATCGTGTCTATTGACAGCTATCTTCAAAGCCTCTTCATAACGTGGCTTTAAATCTTCATCTACATCAATCAGATCTGAGAGTAAAAAAGCAGTGCATCTTCTTTTAATGGCGTTTGTAAGAAATCTGAGTGCTTCGCCTATATCAGTACCGCTATTTTCGGGCTCAAATTCAAGCAACTCGCGTATTATCCTCAGCAAATGACTTCTTCCTTTTTTAGGAGGAATAAACTTTTCAACCTTACTGCTAAAAAATAATGCTCCAACTTTGTCGTTGTTTGCAGAAGCAGAAAATGAGAGAACTGCGGCTATTTCTGTAATGAGATCTTTTTTGAATTTGTCGGTTGTACCAAAAAGTCTGGAACCGCTGACATCTATCAAAAGAACAACTGTTAACTCTCTTTCTTCTTCAAAAACCTTAATATAAGGTGCATTTAGCCTTGCAGTAACGTTCCAGTCCATGTTCCTAACGTCATCACCATACTGATATTCACGCACTTCACTAAAGACCATACCTCGTCCTTTGAAAGCTGAGTGGTATTCACCTGCAAAAATCTGCCGTGAGAGCCCTTTTGTCTTAATCTCAATTTTTCTGACTTTTTTCAACAACTCACTGGTCATATTAAGGAACCTCCACTTTATTCATAATCTCTGTTATAATATTCTCAGTAGTTACGTTTTCGGCTTCGGCTTCATATGTAAGACCTATTCTGTGCCTCAGAACCTCATAGCAAACAGCTCGAACATCTTCTGGTATCACATAACCTCTTCTCCTTATAAAAGCATAGGCTTTTGCTGCAATAGCCATACTTATACTGGCACGAGGCGATCCTCCGAAAGCAATCAGATCCTTCAAACCGGACAAACCATAATCTTCAGGTGTTCTTGTAGCATAAACTATATCCACAATATATTTTTCGATCTTTTCGTCCATATAAACTTCTCTGACTATTTGTCTAGCTCTGATAATATCTTCAGGTTTCAGAATAGTGTTGGCAGTCGGAAATGTACCACTGTTATTCATACGGATTATAAGTTTCTCCTCCTCTTTTTTAGGATAAGAAACTATTACTTTCAACATAAAACGGTCAACCTGGGCCTCAGGAAGAGGATATGTGCCCTCCTGTTCAATAGGATTTTGTGTAGCCATGACAAGAAAAGGTTGTGGTAATGGGAATGTTTGGTCTCCAATTGTCACTTGTCTTTCCTGCATTGCCTCAAGCAAAGCTGACTGAACTTTTGCAGGCGAACGGTTTATCTCGTCTGCCAGTACAAAATTTGCAAATATGGGACCTTTCTTTATCTGAAACTGTTCGCTTTTCTGACTGTAAATCTGTGTTCCAATTAAATCAGCAGGCAAAAGATCGGGAGTAAACTGTATTCTGTTGAATTTGGCATCCATTGTAGATGCCAGAGTATTTATTGCCAATGTCTTCGCCAGACCGGGAACTCCTTCAAGCAGTATGTGTCCGTCGGCAAGAAGACCTATCAGAAGATTTTCCACTAAATGCTTTTGACCAACTATCACCTTGTTCATCTCAAGCGTGATCATATCTGTAAAAGCACTCTCCCGCTGAATCTTTTCGTTTAATTCTTTGATATTTACGGTTTCCATATTTATTGTTTTTGTATTTTTGTACTATTATATTTACAAATTTAATCCAAATTTTAACCAATGCGTTTTTTTATATCAATTTCCTACAAAGGCACACGATACTGCGGCTGGCAGACACAACCGGAACAACTCTCGGTTCAGGAAGAGGTTGAACGGGCATTAACTCTCCTTTTGGGAGAAAAATGTGAAGTAACCGGCGCAGGAAGAACAGATGCAGGAGTCCATGCAATTAACTATGTTGCACATTTTGACACAGACAATCCCTTACCTCTTCAGGATTCCGAGAGAGTGATTTACAAAATGAATGCCATTCTCCCATCCGACATTGTTGCTCACGATATATGCAATGTTAGTAGAACTGCTCATGCACGTTATGATGCTATAGGCAGAAGTTACTGCTACTTCATTCACACACGCAAAGATCCCTTTCTCCCTGACTTCTCATATTATTTCCCCTACAAGGTGGACATAGAAAAAATGAATGAAGCTGCAAAATACCTTATTGGAGAAAAGGATTTTACAACTATGGCAAAACTTCATTCTGATGTGAAAACTAATATTTGTAAAGTAACAGATGCTTTCTGGGAAGCAGGATCGCCAATAGGTGTTACTCCTCTTTTACCAACTGCATTTCAGGGAGTTTTGTCAGTAAGTCACGGTCAAAAATACGAAGATTCAGGAGCATTTTGCTTTTCAATTTCAGCCAATCGCTTTTTGCGAAACATGGTAAGAGCAATTGTAGGTTCTCTCCTCGAAGTTGGGCGTGGTAAGAACGAACCCGAATGGATTAGAGACATATTACTTCAAAAAGACAGAAGTCTTGCGGGGAATTCAGTTCCTGCACATCCTCTTTTTCTAACCAAAATCGAATATCCCTATAGAACATTTTAATTGCTATCTTTGTCGTATGCTTACCAATATTCAGAAGAAAGACATACGGCATCTTTACATGACACCAATTGCACAACAGACTGCATTTTGGTCTGCAGTTAAAAGAAATCTGGGAGCTTCAACAATTGCTGTCAATTTCAAATCAAAAAAATCATCAATTTATAATTCCGTAAATGAAGATTCTGACATATATTCTGATGTATCTGTCATAATTCAACATTTGGATGCAAATCATTCCATATCATATATTCCATATGGCCCTGAACTGGAGCCTGATGAAGATTATCAGGGACTTTTTCTTGAAGATCTGTCTGAATCACTACGAAAATTTCTCCCATCTGACTGTATAGCCATACGATATGATTTATGCTGGGAATCTTATTGGGCAAAAGACCCTGATAATTACGACCCATATGGAAGATGGCTTGGAGAACCAGCTGTGAATTATCAGGAAATGCGATTTAACATTAATACTGTAAAATGGAATTTCAAGAAAGCATCTTTTAACATACTGCCATCCAGCACTGTTTACCTTGATCTAACGCCAGATACTGATACTATTCTTCAAAGGATGAAACCTAAAACCAGATATAATATTGGTCTCGCTCAAAGAAAAGGTGTTACAGTAAGACAACTTGATATTGAAAGCCTCGACAAATGGTATAATCTTTATAGGGAAACTGCTCATAGAAATAAAATAGTACTTAACGATATCAAGCACTTTGAGACGTTGCTTACTGTTAATATGGAAAACAGTACTTCACCTGCTAAAGTATTTCTTCTCATGGCCGAAATAGGAAGTAATCCTCTTGCTGCTATGTTTCTAATAATAACCGGACATAGAGGATCATACCTTTTTGGTGCCTCATCTTCTTCTCACAGAAATTTAATGGGCAGTTATGCACTCCAATGGGAAGCAATTAAATTATCAAAAAAAATGGGATGCACGGAATATGACATGTTTGGCGTTTCTCCTAATGCTGATCAATCTCATCCTCTATACGGTTTATACAAATTTAAAGTTGGCTTCGGAGGCAGACTCCATCACGGAATGGGATGTTGGGATTATCCATTGAAAGCAGATGAATATTTGCGTTTTGTCTCCTCCGAATTAACCAGTCAGGGATTTCACCTCCACAAATAAATATAAGTTCAATAAAAATCATCATTTTTTCATATTTTTACTGCAGTACTTAATGGTTTATTGCTTGAAAACTTCTAAGAAAATAATTGTATCTGTTATTGTCTTCTCAATGGCTTTTTTGTTGTCGAAGGCAGTGCCTTGTAATGCACAGCAAAAGAGTGATATTGAGATTAACAAAATTGATGTAAATAAATCAAAAGATTCTTCAGGCAGAGTTGTTTTGCCTCACAAAATACTTCCAGCATCTATATCTTCATCTTCCTGCAAAACAAAATTGGACAGTCTTCAGGCAACCAAAAAATTAATATCTCAAACAATCAACTTACTTGAAAGCGGTCAAACAGCCAAAGCTCTTTTTACCATTAACGAGGCTCTCTCGTTTTGCCCAAAAGATGATGTCCGGACAAATGCAATAGCAACTGCCTATTATGCACTCGTTCATATTAGGGCAGGAAGCCACTCTAAATCCGTTACCAGTCTTAATAAATGTGATTCTCTATTCAGAAAATTAGGAGATGTCAATTTACTGGCTTTTCACTACAACAATCTTGGTTTGTTCAATCAGAAATTTCTCTCACAAAAGTCAGCCGAAAAATATTTTTTAAAAGCTTTAGCCTTCAGCAGAGCAATTGGAGATAGCTCAACCATCACAGCCACAGCCCTCAACAACCTGGCTAAAGGAGAAGGAAATGCTTCTCTTAAAATTAAATATCTCAATGAGGCTATTTCTATTAATAAAAAGGCTGGAAGGACTCTTTCTTTGGGAGAAAATTACAACAACATGGCATATCAACATATCTCTCTTGGTGATTTCAGCAAAGCTATAAATTACCTTGATTCAGCCCTGGTAATAGGTCAGAAACTGAATTCTCAGGAGATACTTATAAATAATCATGACTACAGAGCTATATTATACGCCAAAATGGGGAATTATAAAGCTGCTTACGAAGAAACTATCAAAAGAGAAGAAGCACAGAAGGAACTATCTGAGGGAGAAAACATCAGTGATATAGATGAGCTTATCGCTAACAGACTACTGACAAAAAAGGAATACGAGATTAATTTACAAAAAAAGGAAAATGACATTCGACGACTGAATCTTTCTCTAGTAATTACAGCTTCTCTGTTGATAATTATGATACTTACACTACTATATATTTATTTTTACATCAATAATAAACGTCACGTTCAGGAGCTTGAATCAAAAAAAATTGCTGCAGAGAGAGAGGTAAAATATACTCAGGCAGAATTAACCAATCTCTCTACTTATATAAACAGTCGCAATGAGATATTATGCAATATACAGAGCTCATTGAGCAAGGCTCAAAAGATGGATGAAAAAGAGGTATATTCTGAGCTGAGAAAAGTTAATCTATACATCCGCAACCTTCAAACAAGAAACGAAGATGTTGAATCTGTCATGAATAAAATAAGAGATATAAACGATTCTTTTATCAAAAGACTATCAGAATTACATCCTGACCTTACAAAAAATGACAAAAACATTGCTCTGCTTCTTAGAGCCAATTTATCAACAAAACAGATAGCATCTCTTCTTGACTGCTCCCCAAAAAGTGTCAATATGGCCAGATATCGCATGAGACAACATCTGAACATCGACAGTGACACCAATTTGGTGAAATATCTTAAGTCAATATGATTGTAGATTAAATATTCACTCTTAATCTCTTCATAATAAGATATCTGAAAATCACTTTGTAGATATAATTTTCCCAAAATTACAATTTTGTAGATATTTATTAAATGTATTCGAGCTACATCGGATTATTTCTTTTTTGAAATTTGAAATAAAACTATTAACCAATCAAAACTTAATAACCATTATGAAAAAAAACAGGATCAAAAGAAGGTCGCTATTTATGGGAATAGTAATGATGATCGTAGTCGGTTCCTGTCAGAAAAATGAGATTGAATATGAAAATGTCTCAGGCATACTTACATTCAGATTTCAGCTTCCTGACGGACGTGTTTTTGACTGTACTGTTGATCAGCCTGCTAAAACAATCCAAAACGATCTTGACAGCCTTCTATTTGGCACAAGTTCTGCCACTTTGGCCAAAATTAAACCTATCTTTACCACTACCATTGGAGCTCAGGTTTTTGTTAATGGCACAGAAATCAAAAGTGGAGAAAGTGAAATTGATCTTAATCAGCCAATCAAGATTACAACGCGTTTCAAAGATGCTCAGCGTGAATATTCTGTAAAAGCATTTGTTGAAAAAGTAGATCATAGCCAGACATCCGGGGCGAAAATAAACACTGATATGAGAATGACAGGCTTGCCTTCATTCAACTCCTACAGCGCAGCCTGGTTTAACAACAAGTTGTATATTCTGGGAGCATATTACCCAAATGGTACTGCTTCGTCTGGAACAGCATACTACGAATTATATTCTTCGGATGACGGTGGCCTATGGACAAAGGTTGAAACAAATCCTAAAATTATTGGAGGTTTTGGAGCCGAACTGGCCGTCATGAATGGCAAATTATATGCTATCGGTGGTGTCAGAATGTTTTGCAAAGATATAAATGGCACATCTCCAGAGACTTCATCAACATCTTTATGGAAAATGATGTGTACAACAAATGGGACAGACTGGACAGATTGTACTTCTGGGCAAGTTGGCAATCCACTTGGAAGACCTTTTCCTCAGATTGTTGTTCATAACGGAAAGTTATATCTGCGCAGAGGAAAGATGTATAGCTTCGGAATGTGGCAAGCATTCAATCAGGTAAATATATACAGCACAAGTGACGGTACAAACTGGACCAATATAACTCCAACTCCCTCAACTGTAACTAACCGTAATGAGGATGCCATGTACTCTTTTGGAGGAAAGCTCTGGATTTCTGGCGGCTATGTAGGATACATATCAGAAAGCAATGTAAAAGGCGATATCTATTCTTCTTCAGACAATGGTCTAACATGGGTAACAGAAACCGCCACAGGAGTCGATCTAAATAGATTTGGCCATAAAGTAGTCAGTTATAATGGCAAACTTTATATGATAGGAGGAGAAAAAGTAGTAGGAACTACTCGCATTGGGCTCACTACCGTCCTTTCATCTAGTGATGGTAAGAACTGGACAGCTCTTCCTTCAGAGCTGCAACTGCCATCTGCCTTTACCTCACGTATATATCCAAACGTGTTTAACGGCAAAGACGATCTTATATGGATTATAGGTGGCTTTGCAAATTCTGCAGGAAATTACACCATTAACGGAATTAATATGAATGTAAGGTTTGATGCCTGGACAAAAAGGTTGAGATAACCATAACCCTATTCAAATTGAATAACTATGAAGAAAATTATAATTTTAATCTGTTTACTTGCGACTACAACACTGATGTATTCACAAGCAAAGATGACTGTTACAGGAACAGTCAAGGATATTGAAGGTAAAACAGTACCAGGAACACATGTCCAGGTTAAGGGAACTAATGTGGCTACAGAAACCGATATTAACGGACATTTTTCAATTCAGATGCACAAAGGCGAAACTTTAAAATTCTCTTTTATAGGATACAAGCCTGTAGAAAAGATAGTTAACACTCCCGATCCTGTAAACATTGTTTTGGAAGAAGATAAATTGACTCTGGGAGAGGTTGTTTTTACCGGATACTCTACACAGGAGAGGAGAGATATTACAGGTTCTGTTACTACAGTCAGACCACGAGAAGTTACAAGTGCTCTGTCAGTAGATAAAATGTTAGCAGGACAGGCAGCTGGTGTTTTTATGTCAACTTCCTCCGGAGCACTCGGTGCAGCTAATGTTCTTACGATTCGTGGTATAAGCACAATCATGGGAGATAATAATCCTCTTTATGTGATAGACGGAGTCCCAATTTATGGCACTAGCAGAGAAAACAACCTTACTTCTACTTCTGGTGGATCAATGCCAGCATATTCTTTTGCTGGAACAAATGTTTCAAGCTCGATTACGAATAATCCTACACTCAACTATTCATTCGAGAAAAACCCACTGACATCACTTAATCCAGAAGATATAGAATCAATTGAGATATTGAAAGATGCATTTGCGACTGCCATATATGGTTCACGAGGAGCTGCAGGTGTCATTTTGATTACTACAAAAAAAGGCGTTCGAGACAGAACTAAAATTGATGTAAATTTCAATACGGCTGTTGAAAATCCGCTTGGAAAACTCAACCTGCTCAATGGAGAGGAGTACAACCTTATTTATTCATTATATTATCCCAATTCTCCTTTCACTTCTAATTACAATTCAGACTGGATAGATGCAGTTACTAGAACAGCAATTAGTACAAATCTCTCTGCTTCAGTATCAGGAGGAACTGAAAAAACCAATTATTTTGTAAGCATGTCATTGAACAACAGCCAGTCCTATATAATTAACAATGACTTGCAGAGATTATCAGTTCGAGTAAACCTTGATTCTAAACTTAACAAGATTACAACCATCGGAACAAATATTTCTCTTTCTCAAGTTGACAACAATGCTCTTCAAGCACCGACTATTTATGCACTTGCGGCGAGAAAAGCCCCTAATCTTCCGATATACAATGAAAAAGGAGATTACTTTTACGGACAGGGCACAAACCCTTATGGCTATGCAGAAGCATACAATCCTGTTGCCACAGCATATCAAAACAAAATGTCCTCTCTTGATAACCGAGTAACCGGAAATATTTATCTGGAACTCAGACCGACAACCTGGATGACACTCAGGTCTGATGTAGGTACTGATTTATATAATGTGAGAACTTCTGTGAGAAAAGCCGATGTTCCTCTCAGTGAGGTTGTTAGTAAAAATCAAGCTCAAGAGACTGTCAGCATGAGTTCTAAATTTGTAGTTAACAATACTCTAAATATAAATAAAGAATTTGGCAATCATTTTATACAGGGTATTTTAGGACAAAGTTATGAAACTTCAACTGTCTACGCCAATTCAATTGTTGGTCGTAATTTTTTCAGTCAATACTTAGTAGGAGTCGGTGCTGCACAGACCAAAAGTGTTGTAGCAGGTGGTGAAGCTAAATCCGCTCTTCTTTCTGGTTTTGCAAGACTCAACTACCAATTTAAGAGAAAATACATGGCAGGAATTACATACAGAATTGACGGTTCTTCGAAATACAACAAAGACAACCGCTATATAAACACCCCGTCATTTTCACTCGGCTGGAGACTCAGTGAAGAAAAGTTCATAAAGGACAATGCCAAATGGATTAATGATCTTAAACTTCGAGGCTCAGTAGGTTGGTCAAGTAAGGATGCTAATTCAGACTATTACGGCGCTCAAGCCGAGTATGGTTTAATTACAAGTGCAAATTATGCAGGACAACCTTATCTGAGTATGTCTCAACCAGGAAATACCAACCTCGATTGGGAAAAGACAGTCACTTATGATGCAGGTATTGATGCCACACTTTTTGACAGAAAGATTGACATGACTCTCGACTACTATTACAAAAAGACAACCGACATGTTATTCTCATCGAATGTACCTGCATATACAGGATATACCAAACAAGACCAGAACATTGGTGATATGTCCAACTCGGGAATTGAGCTCAGGTTCACTTCTTATAATATCTCTGGCAGGGATTTTCAATGGATGACTACACTTACACTCTCAAGAAATACCAACAAAATATTAAAACTCAATTTTGAAGGAAATCAGATTGATGAGCTTAACAGTTCATACAAGTATTATGCAGTAGGTCATTCTGCAGCTCAATTCTATTTACATAAGTGGTATGGAGTAAATCCTGAAAATGGAAATCCATTGTGGGTATACAAAGATGGTACAATAAGTGAAACTCCTCCGGCTGCAGACAACTCTACAGCTCCCTACAACAAATTTATAATGGGTGATGCAACTCCCGATTTCTATGGAGGATTTAACAACTCTTTTATATACAAGGGTTTTGAGGTAAATTTCCTCTTTACATTTTCTTATGGAGGTCAAATGATAAACAATACAAAAGCTCAACTTATGACCTATTCTACAAAAGATGCAAACAATCTTGACAAGGACATTTTGAAATTCTGGCAGATATACGGCCACAAAACAGAAGTTCCAAAACTTAAGAATGCATCTATTACTGGAAACTACGATTATACTGCTTCAAGTACTATTACTCGTTTCCTTGAAGACAACTCATATTTGAGACTAAAGAATCTTGAGATTGCATACTCACTGCCTGAAAATATGCTTCAAAAATCCAAATTATTCAAACAGGTAAGAATATATGCAATTGCAACAAATCTTTTGACATTCACCAAATACTCCGGTATTGATCCTGAAGTAAGTGCATTCGGTTCTTCGGCAACCGCTTCAGGTTATGATAACTTGACAATGCCTCAAACCAGGGCATTTCAATTTGGTGTGAAATTGGGTTTTTAACTGACTAAATTGATGATTATGAAAAAGATATTAAATATTATAGTAATTACATTCGCATTGACAATCACATTTTCCTGCAACTTAGATCTTGCTCCTGAAAATGTAATTGTAGATGAAATTACATACAGGGACTCAAGTACGGCAGAAGCAGCTCTGATTGGAGCTTACACAAGACTCAATGCCAGTATCTCCGGAGCTCCGACAGGTGTCAACAACTACGCAAATTCAGGATATTTCATTCTTTTCAGCGAAATTGGCACACCAACACTATCTGTTAGGAGTAATTCTTCATTTGTAAATATGGTAACTTCTCAATATAACAGTTCTGACCACGATGGATTCATTCAGAGCATTTGGGGTACTACATATAATGCCATAGACTATGCAAATAACGTGATTGCCAATATCGAAAAGTATGGCCATTACAGCACTTCAGCAATGAAGAGACATATTGCTGAAGCAAAATTCATTAGAGCATATGAGTATCTCCTTCTCCTTCAGACATATGGAGATGGTGCTCTTACAGGAGACATGACCGGACTTGGAGTAATAATGCGACTAAAGCCTTATGATGGTTATAATCCAAAGGATATTCAGGCAAGAGTGACAGTAGGTGAAACTTATGAGCAGATTATCTCAGATCTCAATGAAGCTCTCTCTGATCTTCCAAATGGCACTGCAAACACACTTGTATCAAGAACAAGAGCTTCAAAGACTGCTGCTTTCGCCTTGCTATCCAGAGTTTATCTTTACAGAGGGACTTACAAAAATGATCTTCAGGATTTGCAGATGGCTGCAAATTATGCGGATTCAGTTATCAGCAATACAAAAGGGTATAATTTTTCTACTTCCTATAATGAACATGCGAATTATATGTTCCCTCTCAACAGCACCGGTGCTGAAACAAACAGCACAAACTACAGTTCGGAAGTTATTCTCCTTTCACCATGTTACTCAAGTGCCAATAACTACTCCAACGGTCTCGGCAGTTATTTCTATAACAAAAGTTATTTCTATGTTGACCTTGATTTTGCAGGCATCTACTCTTCCGGCGACAGAAGAGGCTATGTTGATCCTGCAACAGCAACTTCTTTGTTGTGGTATGGCAGCTCAACTTCAAATCCAAATGATTTGACTTCCTACAAGTATAACAATGGTAATGGGTATAATAATGTAATATATTTAAGGGTGTCAGAGGCTAAACTTACAAAAGCAGAGGCTCTTGCCAGAATAAATGGCATCAATGACGTTTCGATTACTCAATTGAACGATATAAGACGACGCCCATTCTCTACAAAACCTGCAGCACTTACTTCTGCTAATTTTGCTACACCTCAGGCTCTTATTGATGAAATATTGCTTGAAAGAATGAAAGAGCTTGCATTTGAAGGTCACACAAGATGGGATCTCATTAGAACCGGAAGAGCACTGAGAGACCCTTCAGTCACAAATGACAGAAAAATATTACCAATACCAAATTATGACATCAACATATCCTATGGGGTCATAATTCAAAATAAAGGATATCGTTAATAAATAAATATTTGTATGAAAATTACTCTTACAACACTACTCGCATTTCTGCCGATTTTTTCGGCTGCCCAGAATTTTTCTAATCTAAATTTTGAACAGGCAAAATCAGTTGCTGAAAAAGAAAAGAAAATAATTTTAGTAGATGTTACCAGCAAAAGAATGGTAAACGACCAAAAGTTTAAGTCGGAAAAATTACTGGCTTCAGACAAAGGTGTTGCTGATTTCAGCTCAAACAATTTAGTTGCAATCAGAATAGATATGGAAACACAAGAGGGAAAGGAATTCGCTCCTCTGTTACAAATGAATATGTACCCAACCTATGCGTTTATGATGCCAAACGGCGATCTTCTTGGCGTAATACATCCTTCACGCATTTACAACAATCCCACTCTTTTCCTTGAAATTGCAAACGAAGCTCTGTCTAAAGCTAAGGAAAAATGGGCAAACAGCAGGAAAATAAATTTTATGGATATTTCGTTTGAAGATGCCCTCAAACTTTCAAAAAGTTCAGGAAAACCTGTATTTATTGATGCCTACACTGATAATTGCCAACCATGCATGAGAATGGTCAAAGATGTTTTTTCACTTGACAAAGTTGCAGATTTTTATAATGAACATTTTATCTGCCTCAGTATGAATTTGGGCACAGTACATACAGACCTTGCAAAACGATATGGTACAATTGGATATCCCTCTTATCTATTTTTAAACTCAAATGGTGATTTGATATATTCAGCTTCTGGTTTTACAGATGCAGAAACATTCATCTCGTATGGAGATAGTGCACTCAATAAATTCTGCATTCGTTTTGAAAAAGGTTCTTGGAATGATGTTATGAATAAGGCTTTTAAAGATAATAAACCTGTTTTCCTCGACTGTTTTACTACATGGTGTGGCCCTTGCAGACAAATGAACAACGAAGTGTTCACACAGCCTGAAGTTGCTGAGTATTTCAACTCCAATTTTATTAATGCCAAGTTTGATATGGAAAAAGGAGAAGGCATCGAACTAAAAAACAGGTTTGAAGTGAATGCATTTCCAACTTACGTATTTATTGATCCTTCAGGTAATGTAGTTAATAAAATTGTCGGCAGCATGCCTGCAAATGAATTTATTGCTTTGGCAAAAGAAGGTATGGAAGGAAACGGACTTTCGGCAATGCAGAAAAAATATGCTTTAGGTGAAAGAAGTGAAGAATTTTTACTGAAATATCTGAATACCCTCGAGATAGCCAATTTGCGCAAAGAGGCAAATGAAGTAGCTCAAGAATTCTTTAAAATCAGTGAACCATCCAATTTTAAAAATAATAAAAATTATTTCACATATTTTATTTCATACATGGAAGATGTTGATTCTGAACTTTTCAAATACATATATAAAAACAGATTTGAATTATACAACCTTTATCCAAAAGATGTGGTTGACAGGAAACTAAGAAGTGTATGGGAAAATGGGGCAACCAAGTTTATTAATGGAGAAGGAGCTGGTGCTGTTATTGACCTGAAAGGATTCAAGGAGTATGTAAAAAGAATGAAAAATGAAGGTGTAGAGGATTATCAAACTATTGAAGAAAAGGCAAATATTTATTATGCCATTCAGTCACAAAACTGGAAGAGAACCTTATCGTTGATTGATGCCAAAATCAACAAAAACGGGTTAGCCAATATCCAGGTAACAGAATTACTAGGCTGGGGAATGTAGATAGATAAGAAATGTCAGGACATTAAAATAAGGAAACATGCTGCCGGTTGGTTCGAAAAGTACCTTCCAATATTTGAGGCACAAGAAGCACAAAGAAAATCTGAAGCGGCAAAAAAAGGTGTAATGCTTGCAATGAGTATGGTTAACTATCCCGAAGAGATGAAGAAACTATACAAATCACTGTCAGGTAATTAATCCATATACATAAATTATTAATCATTCATTATGAAACAACTTATTAAATCAAAGCTTGTCATTATTATTGGACTTGTGCAATTATTGCTTATACCTGCAGCTGTAACTGCACAGGAGAAAATTATAACAGTTAGTGGCAGTGTACAATTCAATGAGCCTCTGTTCAAAATGGCTATATTGAGACAAGAGGGAAACGAAAGAGTGACAATTGCCGAGTTTGATGTTGACAGGGATAATAAATTCAGCTATAAACTTAAGATCGACAAGCCCGGAATTTATACTCTTGACTGCAAAAAATGGGAAAGTATCAAGTTTTGGGGAGAAGATGAAGATATCCGTGTGGATTTCAGAGGAAAAGATACAGCAAGAATTAAGATTAAAAATCCACCTTTCCATTTAATAAAAGGAGGGCCGAAAAATGAAGTCATTAACCATCTTAATTTTATAAACTACAGAAATTACCAGGGAATGATTGCAGTATCTAAAATAACATATGGCACACAGTTTCTTAATGACAGTGTTAAAAATGCAACGACAAAGAAACTGTACGATTTTTTGGATGAAGAGAGAAGAAGCAGAATAAGATATGTTGCAGAGATGTATTCTGATAGAACCAGCATTGTCGCTGCGCTCAAACATCTTGATCCTCAAAAGGATAGCGAATTGATTAAAAGTGTCAGTAATATCTTGTTTACAAAATACCCAAATTATCCGCCTCTTGTCGAATACTTTAAGGACATCAAAGAAAATGAGACAAATGCTGCAAGGATGGAAATTGGCTCTTATGCACCAGAATTTAAATATCCGGACGTTAATGGAAAACTTTACGGACCGTCAGATTTCAAAGGGAAAGTACTGCTCATTGACTTCTGGGCATCCTGGTGCGGACCATGCAGATCAGAAATTCCCAATTTGAAGAAAGTTTATGCAAAATATGATCGCCAAGATGTAGAGTTTATCAGTGTTTCAATTGACAAAGGCAAAGATGAGTGGTTAAAAGCACTCTCTCAAGAGAATATGCCTTGGATACAGGTGCTTGCACCAAAATCCGGATCAGAAGTTTCAAAACTATATCAATTTTCTGGCATACCTTTTCTTGTTGTGCTTGACAAAGAGGGAAAGATAGTCTCTAAATACGTTAGAGGTGAAGACGAGATATCGAAAGCTATTGACAAAGCCCTTGGGAAGTGATCATTCCGGCGCAAATCAAAAATTAACCCTGCGAGGGTGTCCGAGCAAATCTGGACACCCTCGCTTTTTATAAAATGTATATAAACTTAATTTTCCTATTTTTGCAGTAGAATTTATACAATGAAGTGGATAATATTGATAATTGCAGGATTGTGTGAAACAGGCTTTGCCTTCTGCCTAGGCAAGGCAAAAGAATCGTCAGGAATTATCTCTACATACTGGTACATAGGGTTTATAGCATTTTTGACTGTTAGTATGTTACTCCTTGTCAGAGCCGTCCAAGACTTACCAGTAGGTACTGCATATGCAGTCTGGACAGGTATCGGCGCAGTTGGAACAGTAATAGTTGGAATCCTCTTTTTCAAAGAACCCGCTGATTTTTGGAGACTTTTTTTTCTGACTACATTAATAATATCTATTGTCGGATTGAAATTTGTCTCGGAATAAGTACAACAATTTAATAGCACAAGATGTCATCTCATATTATCATAACTATCTGCATACTTTTGCTTATAGCATATATCTTTGACCTTACATCTTCAAAGACCCGGATTCCTTCTGTCATCTTGCTGCTGTTGCTTGGTTGGGGAGTGAAACAAATTACCCTATTACTCGGAATTCAGCTTCCTGATTTAAATTCTGTGCTGCCTGGTCTCGGGACTGTTGGGCTCGTACTAATAGTATTAGAAGGATCACTTGAGCTTGATCTCCAACGCTCCAAAGTATCTGTTATCACAAAATCCTTGTTTGGAGCGCTACTGCCAATGATAATAGTCGCATTAGGTATTGCCGTGCTGTTTCATCTTATTGGTGGTTTCCCATTTAGAACAGCTTTCCTTAACTCCGTTCCCTTTAGCATAATAAGCAGTGCAATTGCTATTCCAAGCGTTCGTGCATTGGATTCCTCGTTAAAAGAATTTGTTGTATATGAAAGTAGTTTTTCCGACATATTGGGGGTTCTGTTTTTTAACTTTATACTCACAAACGAGATAATTAACATCAATTCATTTGGAAATTTTACACTTCAGATATTACTGATGTTTGTAATCTCGCTGATAACAACTTTGGGTCTTTCTTTATTTTTGAGCAAAGTAAACCATCATATAAAATTTATTCCAATTATTTTAGTCATTCTTCTTGTATATATCGCTACACATGAATTTATGCTGCCCTCCCTCATCTTTATAATGATCTTTGGATTATTTCTTGGCAATATCGACAAAATAGACAAATATAAATGGAGCTCAATGTTTAAACCTGGGGAGTTGGCAAAAGAGATTAATAAATTTAAAGAGTTTGTAGGTGAAATTTCATTTCTTATAAGAGCTCTCTTTTTCATGTTATTTGGATATCTGATTAATACAGCAGATTTACTCAACCTTTCGAGTCTTTGCTGGGCAATAGCAATATTGGCATTAATAACTTTTATTAGGGCGGCTCAACTTAAAATAACATCTCAACCAATAAAACCTCTTATTTTTGTTGCTCCAAGAGGATTAATAACTATACTTCTTGTTTTGTCTATTCCTCCTGCCCTACAGATACCTGTCGCAGACTATCCACTTATGATACAGATCATAGTGCTTTCTTCTTTGATAATGATGTTGGGCCTTATGTTTAATTCTAAATCAAAAAATATTTAAAAAATTTAATTTTTGGATACATATTTCAATTTTTATTTCCATATTTGCGATTGAAAATACGACTGAAATGAATAACAGTTTCATATATACCTCATTCTGGTTTTTTTATTTCTATTTTAGAAATAAAGCGGGGCTTATATATGATGTAAACTGACAATACTAACTTATGTATATAGACCCCGCCGAACAAGCGGGGTTTTTTGTTTTTATACCAACCATGTTAAGAGATAACAGAAAAAATTACGAATCCAAAAAGGTAGCCATTCAGGGAATAAAGGGCTCTTTTCACGAAGTTGCAGCCTGCAGGTATTTTTCACAATGCCAACTTGACATTATTGAATGTGAGACATTTGAAGAAATAATATCTTCACTCTGCAATAGAAAAGCAAACTATGGGGTAATGGCAATTGAAAACACCGTTGCCGGAACAATACTCAGAAATTACGAACTTATAAGAGATAATCCGGTTAAAATAATAGGAGAAGAATATCTGAGGATTAAACAAAATCTACTCTCTTTACCAGGGCAGCAGCTGAAAGACATAAATCAAGTACACTCTCACCATATGGCAATCAGTCAGTGTCGCGAATTTTTTAAACAGTATCCATGGATTAAACTTGTTGAGTCTGTAGACACTGCTCAAAGTGCCAAGGAAATCAGATTGAATAACTTAAATGGCTTTGGAGCTATTGCAGGAGAGATGGCTGCTGAAATATATCAGCTTGAGGTTTTGGCATCAGGAATAGAGACCAACAAAAAAAACTATACAAGATTTCTGATAATTGCCAATAGTGATCTGAATGAAAAAAACACTGATAATAACGTGGGCTTTTATAAAACCACTAAAGCATCCCTTTGTTTCAGCCTTCCTCATTCAAAAGGAAGTCTGGCTGGCGTTTTGACAATTCTTGCAGATAATGACATGAATCTTACAAAAATTCAGAGCTTGCCAATAATTGGAAAGGAATTTCAATACTTCTTCATAGTTGACGTAACATTTGAAAATTATTCTAATTATCAGAAGGGATTAAATGTGATTTCAAAACAGGTAATAGACCTTCAGATACTGGGAGAATATGCTCATTCCATAGAATCATTGGAAAACATTCATAATTAAGCGATATGATAACACCTGCACAAAGAACTTCACTGGTCAATGAATATTATTTCTCTATTAAACTTAAGGAGATCGACCAAATGAACAGAGACGGGAAAAAAGTGATAAATCTTGGAATTGGCAGTCCTGACATGGCTGCCCCTCACGAAGCAATTGAAGCAATGGTCAATTCTGCAAGAACTTATGGGACTAACGGATATCAGAGTTACATCGGGATTCCTGAATTGCGAAATGCATTTTCAAAATGGTATAAACATTTTTTCAGAGTTGAACTAGATCCTGAAAAAGAGATCCTCCCACTTATGGGATCCAAAGAAGGTATCATGCATGTGTCGATGGCTTTTTTAAACCCCGGAGATAAAGTTTTAGTACCAAATCCGGGATACCCGACTTATAGCTCTATATCTCTAATGGTTGGCGCAGAGATTATACCATACAATCTTAAATACCAAAACTCTTGGGAGCCTGATTTTCAGGAGCTTGAAAATATAGAATTAAGCGGAGTGAAGTTGATGTGGGTTAACTATCCGAATATGCCAACAGGTAAACCGGCAAGTTATGAACTATATAAAAAACTTATCGATTTTGGTAAAAGACATGGAATTCTCATTTGTAATGACAATCCTTATAGTTTTATCCTCAATGACTATCCCATAAGTATTCTTGAAATTGAAGGAGCAAAAGAGACTGCCATTGAGCTTAATTCCATGAGCAAATCACACAATATGGCCGGATTTCGCATTGGAATGGTTGCAGGAGAAAGTAGGCTGATAAGTTACATTCTTCAAGTAAAAAGCAATATGGACAGTGGGATGTACAAGCCTTTGCAAATAGCTGCTGCACAAGCACTGTCATGCAACGAAGATTGGTTCAATAGAATAAACGACGAGTACAAAAAAAGGAGAGAGCTCGTATGGCAAATATTTGAGGCAACCGGATCAACCTATGACAAGCGACAGAGTGGACTGTTTGTCTGGGCAAAAATTCCACAGGTTTACGAAAACTCTTCCAACTTTTCCAATAAATATCTATATGAAAGTAACGTATTCATTGCTCCTGGTTTTATTTTCGGAACAAATGGGGAAGGATTTGCCAGAATATCCCTATGCTGCAATATAGAGACTCTTAAAGAAGCTCTCAACAGAATCAAAAAAATTAAAAATTGATTTAACATGACAGTAACAATTATAGGCATCGGTCTGATAGGAGGTTCAGCTGCAATAGATCTCAGAAAAAGAGGTTTTGCTGCAACTATATTGGGAATTGACAATGACAAGATAAATGCCAACGCAGCATTATCATTAGGACTGGTAGACGAAATATGTACTCTGGAAGAGAGTGTAAAAAGAAGTAATCTCGTCATAATTTCAACCCCTGCCAATGCAACTCTCACTCTGCTCCCCAAGATTCTTGATATAGCCGGAAACAAAACGGTTATTACAGACGTGAGTTCAACTAAATTTGAGATATGTAAAAAAGTAAAAAATCATGTTAACCGAGGACGTTTCGTTGCTTCTCATCCAATGGCAGGAACTGAGTTTTCAGGCCCATGGGCCGCAACTTCAGGTCTGTTTGACGGAAAAGGAGCAATTTTATGTGATACAGACCAATCTGACAAAGATGCACTTTACATAATTCAAAAAATGTATGAAACTCTTAATATGAGAATCATATACATGACAAGCTCCAGTCACGACACACACGCTGCCTATGTCTCTCATATATCTCACATAAGTTCCTTTGCTCTTGCACTGACAGTACTTGAAAAGGAACAGGATGAAAAAAATATTTTTGACATGGCCAGCGGTGGTTTCGATTCGACTGTCAGACTTGCTAAAAGCTCTTCCGATATGTGGGTACCTGTCTTCCTGCAAAACAAAGAAAACGTACTTACAGTTCTCAGAACATATATTGATAAACTGAGAGAGTTCGAGACTCTAATCGAAACAGAAGAGGGTGAAAAAATTAAATCTCTTATAGAGAGTTCAAATAAAATAAAAAAAGTATTGAATTGTAATAAAAACTGATATGGAAAAGAGCAATAATTCACCTTTTGAAGGATGGGGGCTTAAAAAGTTAGAACGTCCCCTTGTCATTGCCGGTCCCTGCAGTGCAGAATCTGAGGAACAGGTTGTGGAAACTGCCACACAACTCAAAACGTTGGGTATTGAGGTTTTCCGTGCAGGAATATGGAAGCCACGTACCAGACCGAATCAATTTGAAGGAGTAGGAATTTCCGGTCTCGAATGGATGAAAAGAGTCCAAAAAGAGGTTGGAATGAAAGTATCTACTGAAGTTGGAAATGTTAAACACGTATACGACTCATTGAGACACGGAGTTGATATAATCTGGATTGGAGCCAGAACGTCTGCAGATCCATTTGCCATGCAAGAGATTGCAGATGCCCTAAGGGGAGTGGACATTCCAGTCCTTGTCAAAAACCCTGTTAATCCAGATCTTAACTTATGGATTGGAGCAATAGAGAGAATAGCAGCAGCCGGCATTCGCAGAGTTGGAGCAATACATAGAGGTTTTTCAACTTACGACACAACACGATACAGGAATATTCCTCAATGGCAAGTACCTATCGAACTAAAGCAGAAAATGCCTGAGATACCTATGATTTGTGATCCAAGTCATATGGGCGGCAAAAGAGAGTTAATTCAGGAACTCTCACAAAAAGCCCTTGATTTGAATTATGACGGTTTGATGATAGAATCTCACTTTTACCCTGCAATCGCAAAAAGTGACAGCGAACAGCAAATAACCCCGTCGGAACTTGGAACTATTCTCAACAGTCTTATAATACGAGATCCTTCGAACGATAATCCTCTCTTAATGTTTACTCTCGAAGAACTCAGGCACAAAATTGATGTTTGTGATGAAAAGCTCATAAAAATCCTGAATGACAGAATGACAATTGCCGAAACTATAGGAAGTTACAAAAAAGAGAATAAAATAACCATACTTCAGTCAGCGAGATGGAAAGAGGTAGTTGAGAAAATAGTTGAAAAAGGGAAGAAATATAAACTCAGCGAAGAGATGATCAATACTATTTTCAAGGCAATCCATCAAGAGTCCATTAACAGGCAGACCACAATTATGAATAAATCTTAATCTACTAATTTACAACATTGTGACATTATGTTGTAATAAAACGTTTTTTAGTAATATTTTTTTGGTATTTTCATTATTCGTTTGAGGCATGCTGTAATTATTGTCATATACCAGTAAACAACTTTGTATATTAAAACCTACGGGCTGTCTCAAATTTGAGACAGCCTTTTTTTTAAAGAGTGAGGTGGCTACTATCTTGCCCCACATGATGAACTAAGATGAAGATAGCTTATACTATTAAAAATCCGAAAAGATCCGGATTATCGTTAAGATATTCATATACAATCTTTTTTTGATTCATCCTCTCTATCAGCTTTGGAAAATCGGAGCTTGAGGCCAGCTCTATTCCAACAACAGCCGGCCCTTGCTCCCTATTATTTTTTTTGGCATATGCAAAGTGGGTAATATCGTCTCCCGGACCAAGCACATCTCTCACAAAAGAGAGTAATGCACCCGAACGCTGAGGAAAACGAATAATAAAATAGTGTTTCAACCCTTCGTGAAGTAGAGATCTTTCTCTTATCTCTTCCATTCTGGTTATGTCATTATTGCTTCCGCTAACGATACATACCACATTTTTACCTTTTATCTGATCTGAATATTTCGACAGAGCAGTAATAGAAAGTGCCCCTGCAGGCTCCACAACAATAGCATTTTTATTGTACAATTCCAGTATTGTGGAACAGACAGCCCCTTCTGGGACAGCTATTAAATCATCCAAAACAGCTTTGCAAATAGGATAGGTATACTCACCAACTCTCTTTACTGCAGCACCATCAATAAATCCATCTACTGATTCAAGGGAAGCGATCTCACCTCTGTCAAATGCAAGTCTCATACTTTTAGCTCCTTCTGGTTCAACACCTATAATCCTGGTCTCTGGACTAACCTGTTTAAAGTATGCACCTATTCCTGATGCAAGACCTCCACCTCCTATAGGGACAAACAGATAGTCAATTTTATCATTGGCGTCCTGCAATATTTCCATACCGATTGTAGCTTGGCCTTCAATTATCTTAGGGTCGTCAAACGGATGGATAAAAGTCATAACTTGTTCTGTAGAAAATTTTTTAGCCTCCTCACAGGCAGCATCATAAGTGTCACCTGTCAATACTATTTCAATCTGCTCTTTACCAAACATTTTCACTTGATTGACCTTTTGTTTTGGAGTTGTGGCAGGCATATAAATTACACCTTTTATCCCCAACCTGCAGCAAGAGTAAGCCACACCCTGTGCGTGATTTCCTGCACTTGCACAAACTACCCCCCTTTTAAGCTGCTCTTTTGTCAAGCTGCTGATTTTGTTAAAAGCTCCTCTTATTTTGTATGAACGAACAACCTGAAGATCTTCACGCTTCAGCAAAACATTGGCACCATAACGTTCTGAGAGATTTAGATTCTGCATAAGAGGAGTAGCATTAATGACAGGATTAATTGTTATCCGCGCTCTTGAGATATCCTTTATATGAGGGAAATAGCCCATTTCAACTTTTATTTTCTCCGCTCCTTTCCGGTCTGAGAGATCTGACTGCTTCTCCTGCTTGCCACATTTCACTATTTCTCAATTCCTTAAGTTCAGCATCAAGTTTACTCCTGTAATCCGACATACTGTTAGAATCAATTGAACGCTGAGCCTCATTGCCTTTTGCTACCTCTCTGTATAGTTCGGTAAAGACAGGAAGAGTGGCATCTCTAAACTTCCTCCACCAGTCTAAAGCACCACGCTGTGCTGTTGTAGAACAATTGGCATACATCCAGTCCATTCCATTTTCAGACACAAGTGGCATCAGGCTTTGAGTGAGTTCCTCAACTGTCTCGTTAAATGCCTCAGAAGGAGTATGTCCGTTCTCACGTAATGTTTGGTATTGCGCTGCAAAAATACCTTGAATGGCACCCATAAGAGTTCCTCTCTCACCTGTCAAATCAGAATAAACCTCCTTTTTAAATGTAGTCTCGAAAAGATAACCTGAACCTATGCCAACTCCAAGAGCAATAGTCCTCTCAAAAGCCTTCCCTGTTGCATCCTGATAAATTGCATAGCTTGAATTCAATCCTCTTTTTTCAAGAAAAAGTCTCCTGAGAGATGTCCCTGAACCTTTAGGAGCCACGAGTATAACATCCACATCCTTAGGAGGCACAATGCCTGTTCGATCACTATAGGTTATTCCAAATCCATGTGAAAAATAGAGTGCCTTTCCGGGTGTAAGAGATTTTTTCACTACTGGCCAAAGCTCTATTTGCCCAGCATCCGAAAGCAAGTATTGAATGATTGTACCTCTATTGCAAGCTTCGTCTATTTCAAAAAGCGACTCTCCAGGCACCCAACCGTCGGCAACAGCTTTATCCCAACTCTTTGAACCTTTTCTTTGACCGACAATTACCTTAAAGCCATTATCTCTGAGATTAAGAGACTGCCCCGGACCCTGAATTCCATACCCGATTACTGCGATTGTCTCATCCTTGAGTGTTTCCAATGCTCTTGAAAGTGGAAATTCATCCCTTGTTACGACGTTTTCCATAACGCCACCAAAATTCATCTTTGCCATTTTACTAATTAATTTAAGTTGTGTTTATTGATTAATGTTGTGTTTTAATATCTTATAGTGAGCCGGTTCCTTGAAGATTACATCCTCCCTCTGGAAATAGTCAACAGAATGCACATCTATAATATTTCCAAGCTGATTGACAATTCTTTCTATTATTTCAGCAGTTGTTATTGCAGAAATCATTACTGTACTTACACCTTTTATGTAAGACCTAGACACATTGAGACTCTCTATATTAATATGTCTCTTAAGATAAGCTGATGTAATTCTGTTCAAAACAGAAATCTGATTATTAACATTAGCTACTACTATGTATTCCCTTTTCATATCGTTATTATTTAGTTATCTGTATTATAAATTGATTCGTCTAATGAAGCTCCTGAAGGAACCATGGGAAAAACATTCTCTTCCCTCCTTACTACTACTTCAAGAAGAAAACTTCCTTCGCTTGACAACATCTCCTTTACTCCTTCTTCGAGCTCTGAACAATGCTCAATTTTTCTTGAAGCGATGTTATATGCCTGGGCTATTTTCATGAAATCAGGATTTATCAATTCGGTAAACGAATATCGTTTGTCGTAAAAAAGCTGTTGCCATTGTCTTACCATTCCGAGATATGAATTATTTAGCAACAAAATTTTTATCTTAATTTGAGATTGAAGAATAGTCCCAAGTTCCTGAATAGACATTTGGAACCCTCCATCACCGGCAATAAGTACAACTTCCCTGTCAGGAACACCCATTTTTGCTCCAATGGAGGCCGGAAGTCCATAGCCCATTGTGCCTAAACCTCCTGAGGTAATAAAACTTCTCTTGCTGTTGAATTTAGAATACCTGGCACCAAACATTTGATTTTGACCCACATCTGTCACGATAACTGCCTCTCCCCCGGACAATCTGGCAACGCAATCGACAGCTTGAGCCATACTTATCATGCCGTTAGGATCGTGCTTCATAAGTTTATTAATTATCATTTTACGCTCTTTCTCCAAATATTCATTAATAAAGGAAAACCACTCTTTTCTCTCATTGAATTTAACTTCCGGAGCTATTTTCCCTAAAATTGCCCTTGCATCACCCCACAAGGGAAGAGCAACTTTGACATTCTTGTTGAATTCGGCTTTATCAATATCTATGTGAATAATTTTTGCATTAGGAGCGTATCTCTCTGTATTGCCTGTAACTCTGTCACTGAAACGCATACCTGCTGCCACTATGAGATCACTCTGCTGAGTCATTTTGTTTGGAGCCACATTGCCGTGCATACCCACCATTCCCATGAAAAGAGGATGATTACTCGACACAGATGAAAGCCCCATAAGTGTTGAGATGACAGGGATATTACCTCTTTCCGCCAATTCCAATAATTCTCTCTCCGCCCCTGAAAGTATAACGCCCTGACCTGCAATAATCATCGGCCTCTCAGCGTTATTAATCATTCTGACAGCTTCGGAAATCTCTACTTCAAGTTTTGTCTTGAAGAATTGTTTATTTAAACGAGAAGAGGTGTAACGAACATATTGATAGTCCACATCATCTACAAGTGCATTTTTTGTAATACTTACAAGTACAGGTCCCGGCCTGCCTGAAGACGCAATACAAAAAGCTTTGGAAACAATCCCTACAATTTCTGAAGCCTTAGTTATTTGGTAACTCCATTTAGTGGCGGGAATGGTAATGCCGACAATATCTGCCTCCTGAAAAAAATCTGTTCCCAATTTATCCAGATTGACCTGAGCAGTAATGCATACAAGAGGCGTTGAATCCATAAAGGCATCTACTATTCCTGTCACCAGGTTGGTAGCTCCTGGACCAGAAGTAGCTATTGCAACTCCCACCTTGCCGGTTGCTCTTGCATAACCCTCAGCAGCATGAACAGCTCCCTGTTCGTGTCTTACCAAAATATGGTTGATCTTACCCTTAAAATTATAAAGTTCATCGTAAAGAGGAATCATTGTACCCCCAGGATATCCAAAAATTGTAGAAACTCCCTCTTCAATAAGCGTCTGCAATAAAGCCTCAGACCCTTTTACAATATTTTTCATAGCTCCTTTACAATTAATCAATTACTCTTACTCCGCCTCTATCTGCCGATGAAACATGCATGGCATAAGCTTTTAGAGACTTACTTATATACCTGTCACGATTAAGAGGAGAAAATGCATTATTACCATTTGAGAGCATTTCGTGACGCCTTTTCTCTATTTCCGACTCTGAAAGTTCAACCGAAACCAATCTCTTAGAAATATCTATGACTATCATATCCCCATCCTTTATAAGCGCAATATTCCCTCCTGCAGCTGCCTCAGGCGAAACATGTCCTATAGAAAGGCCGGAGGTTCCACCTGAAAATCTGCCGTCAGTTATAAGAGCACACTCTTTGTCGAGTTTCATGGATTTAAGATATGAGGTAGGGTAAAGCATTTCTTGCATTCCCGGCCCTCCTTTTGGACCTTCATAGCGAATAACCACCACATCACCGGGATGAACTTTGCCACTCAAAATGCCCTCAGAGGCCTCCTCCTGTGATTCGAAAACAATTGCCCTTCCTCTAAACTGTAAAATAGAGTCATCTACACCTGCAGTTTTAACAATACATCCATTTGGTGCAAGATTGCCCTTCAAGACAGCCAGCCCTCCGTCTCTTAGATAAGCGTGTTTTATATCTCTTATACAACCATTAACTGAGTCCTTGTCAAGTTGATCATAATAATTATTTTGTGAACCCAACTTATAATTGTGTCTCATGCCGGGAGCCGCTAAATAGAAATTAACCACATTCTTATCAACTTGCCGATTAAGAATGCTGTTATTCTCAATTGCCTCTCCGAGAGTTGCACAGTCCACCCTATGAACAGATAAATCCAAAACACCTTTGGATGCCAACTCTTCCAAAATTCTCATTACACCCCCTGCTCTGTGTACATCCTGCATATGATAATGGCTGTTGGGTGCTACTTTGCAAATAACAGGTACAATACTTGAAAGAGAATCAATATCTTCCATTTTAAAATCTACTTCCGCTTCATTGGCTATGGCAAGAAGATGAAGAACAGTGTTAGTCGACCCACCCATTGCAATATCCAGAGCCATAGCATTCATAAAGGCTGACTTTGTGGCAATGTTTCTTGGCAATATCTCTTCTTTAGAATTGAAATAATAATCTTTCGTATTTTTGACTATAAGTTTAGCAGCATTTAAAAAGAGATCCTTTCGCAAAGAGTGAGTGGCCACAAGTGTTCCGTTACCGGGAAGTGCCAGTCCCAGAGCCTCAGTCAGACAATTCATAGAATTGGCAGTAAACATGCCCGAACAACACCCGCAAGTAGGACAAGCATTTTTTTCAAGTATTGCCAATTTCTCTTCAGGATAAGAAACATCAGCACCATTAACCATCACATCAATTAAATCATAATCTTTGTCATCAATTCTACCCGCCTCCATTGGACCACCTGAAACAAAAACAGACGGAATATTTAACCTCATAGCCGCCATTACCATTCCAGGAGTTATTTTGTCACAGTTTGATATACAGATCATTCCATCAACCTTGTGAGCATTACACATGTACTCCACACTGTCAGCAATAAGATCCCTCGAAGGAAGCGAATAGAGCATGCCGTCGTGTCCCATTGCTATCCCGTCGTCAATGGCTATAGTGTTGAATTCTGCAGCAAAACAGCCTTCAGCTTCAATAATTTGCTTTATCTCCTGCCCAACTTCGTGAAGATGTAGGTGACCGGGGACAAATTGTGTGAATGAATTAACAATTGCAATCACCGGCATACCGAATTGTTCTTCTTTCATCCCGTTTGCCCGCCAGAGACTTCGTGCTCCGGCCATTTTTCTTCCCGTTGTTGATAGAGTGCTTCTTAAATTTTTCATACTGTAATGTTTGAATTATGCAAAAAAAAATGAAGCTTGCTTTACAGGATCCTGTTAAAGCAAGCTTCATTTATATTTAAATATATCTTCTACACTTTAAAGGATCCTATCCCGTGCTAATGACTAGAATAATCACAGAAATAGTAATGACAGAGGTAATCACTGATATGACACCGCTGACAACAGATAGTAGAGATAGATCCTCTTTAGCAAAAACCACCGGAGTGTGACTCTGTAAAAGCCCACTAATCAAGAATAAGCAACTGTTGGCAAATTGGTTCATCAGTTTATCTCCGGTAATTCAGTCTTTGAAATGCAAATGTATAAAAAATTTTATTCGACAATACCAATTAAAAATTATTTTGGACTTTTATCGGGAAATGGAGGAATTGTTGCAGGTTTGTAGTTATACTCCTTCATCTGCTTCTTAATTACCTCTATCGCCTTCTCAAGCTGTTCATCCTCACCCATAAACTCCTTATAAGGGTCATTAAATATCTCTATATCAGGTTCAACCCCTCTGCCTTCAATAATCCAGCCACTTCCATCAGCTGCAAATGGGGCATATGACGGTGTAACAATAGATCCACCATCTACCACAGGAACTGTACCGCTATATCCTACAACTCCACCCCATGTTCTTCGGCCGATAACAGTGCCAAGTTTATTATATTTGAATCGATATGGGAAGATATCTCCGTCTGATGCAGAATACTCATTAACCAACAATACCTTTGGCCCCTGAAAAGTACCTACGGGGTTAACATCACCCTCTTTCTGGTTTGTATGCATTGAAAAGTAAGTAATAGTACGTTGCAATCTCTCTAAAATCATCGGAGAGACATTGCCACCTCCATTACCCCGATCATCAATTATCAATGCCTTTTTTGAAAGCTGCGGATAATAATGTTTTACAAACTCATTCAAGCCAGGCACTCCCATGTCCGGAATATGTATATATCCAACTTCTCCATTTGTAGCCTCATTTACCTTACGAATATTATTTTCAACCCAGTTGTAATAGCGAAGAGATGCCTCACTTGCAAGAGGTTCGGCCAGAACTTTTCTTGAACCGGCAAAATCAGGAACTGAATTAACTTCAAATTCAGTTACAACTCCTGCTGTTCCCTGAAGCAATTCGAATATATCCTGACAATCTTTTACAGATTGACCGTTTATGGACAGTATAAACTCACCCTCCTTAACTTCTGAGCCAGGCATAGTAAATGGTGAACGAGTTGACTTGTCCCAATTGGCACCCTGAATTATTTTCTCAACCTTGAAAAAGCCTGACTTATCCTTTGAAAACTCTGCACCCAACAAACCTGTTGAAATTCTTGGAGCTTCAGGATGTTCTCCATTTTGAGAATATGCATGTCCTACATTCAATTCTCCTATCATTTCCCCTATAATGTATGTAAGATCAGAACGATGATTTACATAAGGTACCAGTTCTGCATAACGCTTATATATTTTATTCCAATCTACACCATGCATGTTGCTTGCATAAAAGAAATCTCTCATTTGCCTCCATGTCTCATTGTAAATCTGCATCCATTCCTTATGATAGTCTACAAGTTTTTTGACACCTCCTATAGGGACAGGCGAAGTAATTGACACACTACTTTTCGGTATGTCCATAACCTGCATTGAATTACCTGAGATGGCAAGAACTTTTTTGTAACCAGAGGCAAAAATCAGTCTTGCATTTAAATCTGTCTCCTTGCGAGTTTCCAGGTCATACATCACCCCACCCTTTCTACTTGAATAATAGATGTTCTTTCCGATCATATGCAAATTGCCGTAATAGCCTGCTTCCACGGGAAGCTCAACTATTCTTGAAGAAATATTATCAAAATTATACTGTAATTCACTTTTCTTGTCAGCAGCACTCTTATCGGCAGGTGCTTTCTCTGTATCTACTTTTTCGGTGACTATTACATCATTCTCAGGAGCAAAAGGAATAAAAGCATCCTTTGTCAATGGAATAACATATATCTTATACATGTTGGTGTAAACATGATTCCACTCTGTTTGACCATAAATTGGATTGAAGGTGCGGGCAGACACAAAAAGCAGATGTTTACCCTCCTTGCTGAAATTAGGCGAGCCTGAATTGTACCATTCATCTGTTATCTGAAATTTGCCTTTATCTTTAACATCATATATAACAATAGTATTCATCTCTTTTCCAGGTCTTGTATAGGCAAGATAGCGGCTGTCAGGAGACCAGTTGTAATCATTAATTGGTCCAACTCCAGACTCCTCAACAACATAATTTTTGCCTGTCGCAACTTCAAGGATATTAAGAGTATTTTTCTTCTCGCTCCATGCAATATACTTGGCATCAGGAGACCACTCAAATCCAAAAATATACCCTTTTATATCTGTAAGTTTACGTTCCTTGCCGCTTTTTATATCCCTGAACCAAATGTTGAACTCGCCGTCCTTGTCGGAAATATAAGCATAACCGCTTGCATCAGGAGCCCAATCTGCAGATTTGTCATTAGCTTCACAGGAATTGGTCAGATTGTAAGTTATACCCTTTTTTGCAGGAATAGAAAAAATGTCTCCCCTCGCAACTCCAAGAATTCTCTCTCCATTCGGAGAAAGAGAAAATGATGATATACTTTTGGAAAGATCTTTCCATACCGGACGCGACCATGCTATATCATTCGTGATATAAATCGGGACTTTCTCGGCCTTAGCGGAAACCATGCTGTATTTATAAATATATCCCCCATTCTCGTAGACAATTGCATTTTCACCTGCTGCAGGGAATTTTATGTCATATTCGTTATATTTAGTAAGTTGCCTGGTATTCTTGGAAGCAATATCATACTCGTAAAGGTTCATATAATTATCCCTGTCTGAAATATAATATATTTTCTTCCCATCTGCAGACCACATCGGGATTATATCCTGATTGATATTATCCGTAATTTTCTCTGAAGTCTTTGATGCGAAGTCAAATATTCTAATATCATCGGCCATCCCTCCCTTATATCTTTTCCATGTACGGAATTCTCTGAAAACATAGTTGTATGCCAGCTTTTTGCCATCAGGAGAAAAACTTGCAAAGCCACCATTCTTAAGAGGAATTTTTGTGGAAAGTCCTCCATCAACCGGCACTGTCATCAACTGACCAGTAAAATCATTGAACGAATAAGATCTTGTTCTGTATAAAATATTTTTGCCATCTGGTGTCCAATCAATTACAATATTATTTGGTCCCATACGGTCTCCTATATCGTCTCTTACAAGAGTCGCAGTATAAGTAAGTCGTCTTGGCTCTCCTCCGGTAGAAGGAATAACATAAACTTCAGTATTCCCATCATACTGGGCAGTAAATGCTATCATCTTACCATCAGGTGAAAATCTCGGAAACATCTCATAACCAATGTTTGAGGTCAGTTTTCTTGCAACACCTCCATCAGCACTGACAATATAAAGATCACCTGCACAAGAAAAAACAATTTGATCTCCGCAAATATCGGGAAAACGCAGCAGCCTTGCCTCTGTTGCAACAGTATTGACCGGTTCTCCATTGACTAAAATCTGAAAAAATAAAAACAGACAGAAAAAGATCGTGAATTTTTTCATAAACATTTAATTTAATATTGTAACAAATTTAAAAAATATAATTAACAAGAATCATTAAATTTGGCAACTTAAACAATAACTGATGAATGAAAAGCTTTTCAGGAAAAAATCCATAAGCCACATTCTAAATAGCTCAAATGCCGATTTAAGCAACCCACAATTAAAAAGGAATCTAACTGTATTGGATCTTACGGCTCTCGGGGTAGCCGGAATAGTAGGCGCAGGGATCTTCAGCACAATAGGCAATGCCGCTTACAGCGGAGGTCCGGCCGTTTCTCTTCTTTTCGTCTTCACAGCCATTGCTTGTGGTTTTTCAGCTCTCTGTTATGCTGAGTTTGCATCAAGAATACCAATAAGTGGAAGTGCATATACATATGCTTATGCAAGTTTTGGAGAGTTTGTGGCATGGGTGATAGGATGGACACTTATTATGGAATATGCGGTTGGCAATATTGCAGTAGCTATTTCATGGTCAGACTACTTCACAGGTATGATGAATGGTTTCGGAGTAAAAGTTCCCGAATTCATGACTACAGACTATCTTTCAGCTTCAAGAGGTTTTCGTGAAGCCTGCGTCCAAATGGCTGCAGGCACGGATTTCGACTCACTTACCTCAGCTCTTCAGGAATCATATATGGCATGGACTAAAGCTCCTCAAATTTCAGGATTACGTCTAATAGGAGATATACCGGCCTTTTCTATTGTAGTTCTGATTACAGTGCTAGTATACATAGGCATTGAAGAGACAAAGATTGCAAGTAATATTATGGTTCTGGTAAAGATGATAATACTTCTGGTTGTAATATCTGTAGGAGCATTCTATGTCAATACAGACAACTGGTCACCCTTTGCTCCAAATGGTCTTGGAGGAGTACTCAAAGGTGTTTCGGCTGTCTTTTTTGCATATATAGGTTTCGATGCCATCTCCACAACAGCAGAAGAGTGCAAAAACCCTCAGAAAGACCTTCCGCGTGCCATGTTTTATTCGTTGATTATATGTGTAGTACTATATGTGGCTATCAGCCTTGTACTTACCGGTATGGTCAGCTACAAAGAACTCGCTGTTGGGGACCCTCTTGCATTTGTATTTCACAAACTGAATATTAACTGGCTTTCAGGAATAATAGCAATCAGTGCCATTTTTGCAATGGCAAGTGTATTACTTGTATTTCAAGTAGGACAACCAAGAATATGGATGAGCATGAGTCGTGACGGATTGCTTCCCAAAAGGTTTGGAAAAGTTCATAAAAAATTTCATACTCCTTCATTTTCTACTGTCATAACAGGATTATTTGTGGCATTGCCGACACTCTTTCTTAATCTTACAGAAGTAACCGATCTCACAAGCATCGGAACACTTTTCGCATTTATTGTGGTTTGTGCAGGAATACTTATCGTAAACAGAGATGAGATTCAATCCGAAAAAGGAAATGAAAAAAAAGGATTCAGAGTCCCTTACTATAACAGTAAACTATTTCTTCCACCAATTGTAATTATCATAATAATCGCTCTTATTTGCTTCAATCTCGATGGACTTAAAACTTTTTTTTCTGGTTATAAAGCAACAAATATTCCAATGTACGGCTTTATAATCTGTTCAGCCTACATAGTATACATATCCGTAAAGAGATCATTCTCTCTTATTCCGGTATTGGGATTACTGATAAACATGTATCTCATTACTGAACTTGGAATTACAAACTGGATGAGATTCTTGATATGGTTAATTATAGGTATTATTATTTACTTTACATATGGCATTAAAAACAGCAAGTTGAAAAATTACACAGTAAATGAATAAAGAACATAAAAATAGGCTTCGCCTTAATAAAAATATATTCTATATAGGGCTTACAAGTTTTTTCACTGATACTTCTACCAAAATGGTATACAGTGTAATGCCATTATTCCTACTATCAATAGGGGCATCAAAGAGTGTTATCTCATTGATAGAGGGAATAGCTGAAAGCACTGCTTCACTGCTTAAATTTATTTCAGGATTTTGGAGCGACAAGATTGGCCGCAGCAAACCGTTTATGATAATTGGATATGGGATAACAGCCATAGTGACACCATTATATGCACTTGCAAAAATTCCATTTCATATACTTGCTCTAAGATTCACTGAAAAAGTTGGAAAAGGGCTTCGTACAGCTCCTCGAGATAAACTTATTGGTGATTCTGTAAGTAAAAAAGATACCGGAAAGAATTTTGGTTTCCACAAAGCCATGGACAACAGTGGAGCAATTATCGGCCCTCTTTTGGCAGCACTTCTTTTGATTGCCTTTCCTCATAATTACCACTTGATTTTTATATGGGCTGCCATCCCGGCATTTATTGGAGTACTGACCATTATTTTCCTGATTAAGGATACCAGAAGACCTGTTGAAAAAGAAAATAACAGATTCAAGATTAATCAGTTACCCAAGAGATTCTACGTTTTTATATTTATCGTATTCATTTTTACTCTTGGCAACTCCACCGATGCACTATTACTCGTCAAGAGTTCTGAAGTTGGGGTCAAAGACGCCTGGGTACCGTTTATATATATGCTGTTCAATACTGTATCAGTTATTTTTTCACTACCAATTGGAATTTTATCAGATAAAATCGGCAGAGAGAAGCTTATTTTTGCAGGCTTCATGGTTTATGCCCTGACTTATCTTTTTTTTGGTCTATCTTCAAAAGCTATTGTGTTAATTCTGCTCTTTATTCCATATGGCTTCTATAGTGCTCTATCAGACACATCCCAAAAAGCTTTTATATCAGATATTGTTGGTAAGGATTTAAAAGGTACAGCCTTTGGGATCTACCATGCAGTGCTCGGAATAACACTTCTCCCTGCCAGCTTGATAGCCGGGAAGTTATATGACAGTGCTGGAAATGGCGCTCCATTCTATTTTGGTGCAGCCATGGCTTTTATGGCCTCATTGCTTATGTTAATATTCATCATTACCAAAAACCATCAAAAAAACAAAAAAATAGTAACTTTGGAGCAAAATTTTGAATATGAATAAAACAGCAGATTATAAGCTCACTATAATAGTACCTGTATATAACGAAGAAGACAACATCAAGTCACTCGAGGAACGACTGTCAAAATTTATAGAAAGCTCTGCAGATTTTCCTTCATGCATACTTTTTGTAAATGACGGTTCAACAGACTCCAGTAAAGAAAAAATAGAGGAGGTATGTACAAAACATAACTCCTTTTTCTTTGTCAATCTTACAAAAAACGGCGGGCTTAGCACAGCTATGAAAGCTGGAATTGATACAGCCTTTTCCCCTTTTATAGGATATATTGATGCAGATCTCCAAACCGCGCCTGAAGATTTTCACCTTCTAATACCATTTGTTAACGACTATGCCATGGTTATGGGTATCAGACAAAACCGGCAAGATTCTTTCATTAAGGGTATCTCCTCAAAAATTGCCAATAGTTTCAGACGTTTCATGACAAAAGACGGGATCGAGGATACAGGTTGTCCTCTTAAAATATTACGCACAGACTATGCAAAGAGGATACCTCTCTTCACAGGAATGCATCGATTCCTGCCTGCGTTGATAATGTTACAACCAGGCGGTACAGTCAAGCAAGTTCCTGTCAGACATTTTCCAAGAGTTGCAGGCAAATCAAAATATAACCTAGCAAACCGTATGGTAGGTCCCTTTATAGACTGTTTTGCCTACAGATGGATGAAAAAAAGATATATAAACTACAGCATATCCACAAACAACCTTAATTAATCAATGATGTATGTAATCGGCCTGATTGCCCAACTCTTTTTTGGAGCTCGCACAATCTTGCAATGGATACTCTCAGAAAGGGCAAAAAAGGTTCTTTCTCCCTCCATATTTTGGATTTTGAGTCTGATAGCCTCATACCTGTTCTTTATTTATGGTTGGCTAAGAGAGGATTTTGCAATTATTCTTGGTCAGATGATTTCTTACTATATTTATATATGGAATTTGAAAATCAAGGGAATATGGACAAAAATGTATAAAATATTAAGGATTTTGCTTCTGATAACTCCTGTCATTGCCATTGTTCTTGCTGCCGATAATGTTGATCAGTTTGTCTCAACATTTTTCAAAAACGATAAAATTCCTATTTGGCTTGTAATTTTCGGATCTTTTGGACAAATATTGTTTACATTTCGCTTTATTTATCAGATCATTTACTCTGCAAAGAGAAACGAATCCATACTGCCACTTGGTTTCTGGATAATTAGTCTAACAGGCTCTTCTCTTATAATTATCTATGCTCTTATTCGTCTGGATCCAATTCTTATTTTGGGACAAAGTGCCGGATTTATTGCCTATATACGAAACATTATCATTTATACTAAACAGGGGAAAAACAGTCAATGAGACTACTCGAGAAATATAGATTTTTGATTTATCTAACCGCGGTCATCCCTCTTTTTATTTTAAGAGATTTTACGCCTGACAATGAATTACGATATCTAAGTATTGCTGATGAGGCTATTAGGAATGGCAATCTGTTTACATTTACAAATCATGGCATCCCCTATGCCGATAAACCCCCACTCTATCTATGGATAGTAATGGCTGGCAAACTATTGTTCGGCCATCACAGCATGTTTTTTCTTGCTTTGTTTTCATATCTCCCAGCCTTAATAACTATCTATGTTATGGATAAGTGGACAAGCAAGTATGTCAATAGGCAGGCTTTAATTGCAGGGGAATTAATGCTTTTGACAAGCGTTTATTTCATGGGCGCAGGAGTTGTGGTAAGGATGGACATGTTGATGTGCATGTTCATAACTCTCTCTCTCTATGTTTTTTACCGCATGTATATGGGAGATGGCAAAAAGTTTGACGGATTACTGTTTCCTCTCCTGGTCTTTATGGCAATCTTTTCAAAAGGGCCAATTGGTATTCTGGTACCGTTTGTCTCAACAGTCACTTTCCTTCTTCTCAGAAAAGACTATAAGGCGATCGGACGTTTTTGGGGAATAAAAACACTCTCTGTCTTGCTTGTCCTTTGTTTGGTATGGTTTGGCATGGTTTGGACAGAAGGGGGAAAAGAGTATCTAAACAATCTCCTTTTCAATCAGACAGTCAATCGCGCTGTTAACTCATTCCATCACAAAGAGCCATTTTATTATTATTTTGTATCTATCTTATACTCTCTATTTCCATGGTCTATCCTTGTTATATCAATAATAATAAAAGGAATATCCAAAAGAACTAAAATTGACAAAGGTTCAAGTGATACACTTGAACAATTTTTTATAATAGTTGCTCTCTCTACATTCATTTTACTATCTCTCATAAGCTCCAAACTGCAGATTTACCTTTTACCTGCATTTCCTTTTTTCATATATCTGACTCTCCTTTGGCTACCTAAATTTGGAGCTACAGGTTTTGGACCTTCAAGGTTTGTTAAAATCTCTCTTGAAATACCGGCATTTCTTCTAACTCTGGTCACACCTGCCTATTTCATTTATATTATGTCATCAAACAGGCCTGAAACATACACTGTTACACCTCCTGCTTCAATTTTGATTCCCACTGCTCTTACAATTGTTTCAACAGCGGGAATTTTATCCCTATATATACTTCACAGCAATAAAATGCAGATATACAAGGTTATATCAACCCTGGGTGCAGGAATTCTTTTGTCAGTTTTTATTGCCTCATTTGCTGTTCCTCAATTAAATCCCTTTATTGGTATGGGAACTCTTTGTAAAGAAGCCAAAGAGGTCGCAGAAAAAGAGGGAATTAGCAACTTTGTATATTACAGACTTAAACAAGCTGATAATTTGGACGTTTATCTGGGAACACAACTTCAAGAGCTCTCTCTCGAAGAGTTAAAAAATATTGTTGACAAGCGGATGTCAGAGGAAAAGGAAGATCCATCCAGACAGATAGGAGGACGTTCCATTCTCTTTGTCAAACAATCCCATATGTTAGAAAAAGATAAAGAGGCTGCAACACTTCTCGAAAAATATGAAAAGCATCCTGTTGGAAAATATTTCTATATTATTCTATAATAAATTATGAAGATTTTAATTACCGGATCGGCAGGTTTCATAGGACATTACGCAGCAATGCACTATGCCCTACAGGGAACCGAAGTGGTCGGTCTGGACAATCTCAACGACTATTACGACGTTAACCTGAAATACCACAGAGGTTTTATCAGTGGCTTTAACTTCCAGGAGACAGAACCAGGTCAAATAGTCAGGAGCACCAAATACGACAATTATCGCTTTATCAGAGGAGATTTGACTGACAAAAATCTTCTCGATAATCTTTTTGATAATGAAAAATTTGATATAGTTTGCAATCTTGCGGCACAGGCAGGCGTAAGATATTCAATAGAAAAACCCTACTCCTATATCAATTCCAACATTATTGGATTTATGAACATATTGGAAGCCTGCAGGCACAATCCTGTCAAGCATCTCGTTTTCGCCAGCTCGAGCAGTGTCTATGGAATGAACAGCAAAGTTCCGTTTAGTGAAGACGACAAATGCGATTCTCCTGCAAGCCTGTATGCTGCAACTAAAAAAGCTGATGAACTGATGGCACACGCATATAGCTCCCTTTATAAAATTCCTTCCACCGGTCTCCGATTTTTCACTGTCTACGGACCTCTTGGAAGGCCTGACATGGCTCCTGATATATTCATGAAAGCTATAATAGCGGGAAGACCAATCAGACTGTTCAATCACGGTAACATGTTCAGGGATTTCACATATATCGACGATATAATTCAAGGTCTTTCTACTGTCATCGATTCACCTTCTCCTTCAGGAGCTATCCCTTACAAACTTTATAACATAGGCAACAGCACTCCTGTTCCGCTTCTGGACTTTATAAAAACCATTGAAGAGGTAACCGGTAAAAAGGCAGTCGTTCAAATGGAAGAAATGCAGCCGGGAGATGTAATAATCACATATGCAGATACAACAAAACTGCAAAATGAATTTGGTTACAAACCACAAACTTCTGTTCGCAAAGGGATTGAAGCTCTCTACAAAAGCATATTGAATCTTTAATCACCATTGCTCTAAACTGATTACCTCCTATACAGCACTTTATCATACAGCCATATCTCCTAATCTATTAAGATATGTCAAAGTCTTTGCAAAGAACTACGGTACAATCCCGCAATGGCACCAGGAAGCAGTTGGTGAAACGTTTATATTTATAGACGAAATAACTGTAAAACAGGCAAAATGACTAAAAGATTATAGGTTGTTACGGGAGCAATAAGGATTTTGCAACTTGATTGTGAAATAAAAAGTAGTCCCTTTGCCAACTTCAGATTCCACCCAAATTCTTCCTTCAAGCATTGAAACAAATTCTTTCACAATAGATAATCCCAATCCTGTACCCTCGACCGATCTTGAGAAAGAATTTTCAACCTGATAAAACCGCTCGAATATCCTGTCAAGCTCACTGTTTTCAATACCACAACCGGTATCCTTAACGAAGAAAATTATATGCTCAGGATCTCCGACAAAGTTATCTTCATAAAAAAAACCAAATTCAACATATCCGGCTTTAGTAAACTTCTGAGCATTACTTACAAGATTAATAAAAATCTGAGTAAGTTTGGCTTTATCGGTGCACACCTCTATGTCAACTGCTGCTGAAGGAGCCACTTTGAGCATAATCTCCGAATTGAAACTACTGCTGAAAAATGAATAAACGCTATTGATAACTTCCCCTAAATTAAATTTTTCCGGCCTTACATTAACTTGTCCTGCCTCCAGTTTTGCAATATCCATCAAATCATTAACTGTATTAAGAAGCCGATATGTACTATTGTTGATAATAGAGAGATACTCCTTAAGACGCTCGTCCTTAGCTTCATTCATCAAGATATCTGTAAATCCGATAATGCTAGTCATTGGGGTACGTATTTCATGGCTGACATTGGCAAGAAAGGCGCTTTTGAGTTTATTGCTTTCCTCTGCCTGCTCCTTAGCCAATCTTAAGTCTTCAATCTTGGTCAATTTGTCGTAATATAGTCCGATATATGCAGCAAAAATCTCAAGAGTCACCAAATCGTCATCGTTATAAGCATCCTTGTTGTGATAATTTTGAACAGCCACGACTCCTGTCACACTCTTTTGAGAGAGGTCAAACAAAGGCGCTCCCATCCATATTTGAGTGTCAGTTCCAAGCAATCTCAATCCATATTCCTTGTTAATTTCATCAATGTCCTCCTGCCTCACCAGATGCCCTTTTGCAGATGTCCTCACATAGTCTGTAAGTGTGTTATTCAGAGACATCAAATCCGCACCTTCATAATTGTCAAATTCATCGACAAAATAAGGGAAAGAATATTTATCTTCCGCTTTGTTATAAATTGCAATAAATATATTTTCAACTTGCATCACATTTTTCAGCTCTTCATGAGATCTTCGAAGAAACTCATGAAGAGATATATTTTCAAGAAAAATCCGCGAAATATTGAGCAGGGCCAATTGTAATACGCTCTTTTTTCTGTTTTCAGTAACATCTCTCATTACACCACCTACACCTATCCGCCCATTTCCAAAATTTAGAGGGAATTTAATAATTTCATATATTCTTTCATTAAAGCTATTCTCTTCCACCACCATATCATTTTGCTCAATAGTTCTTATATCAGAAAAAGAACAAAATTGAGCAATGCTAGGCTCAAATATTTCTCGGTCAGTATTCCCAATTATTTCATTATTTTCCAATTTGACCAGATTCTGAAAAGCAGTATTGAAAAAAGTATATTTAAAATTCTCATCCTTAATGAACATAGCATCTCTGTTGGCATTCATGAACTTCATGTTTCTTTCTTCACTGAGCATCAATTCATTTCTGATCTTCCAAAAGTACATTCTCCTTACAAGTAATATCCCCAATAAAACAGTAGTAAAAGGATATAAAGTCATCGTAGGAATCAAAATATTCTTCAATGTGGGTATAATCAGTTCTCGAGGAAGTGCAAGAGTGCAAAGCAACATGAGAATGTGGGCTATATAGCTCACAATAAATAGATTATAAATGTATCTTTTCTTACGCCACTGTGGAAAGAGCTTTTTCCAAACCAATCCTGTAGCAGCAGATGATACAATCACCAGAACACCCATCGACATTCCAGACCCCCCTTGAAGAATTCTGAAAGCAGCAGTAATTATAACCGCAACAATAGTTGAGATTGGACCAAAAAAAAGACCTGCGTTGACCAAAAGTGCAGATCTAGTATCAAACACCAAACCAGGCATCATCTCCCATGGAGTCAACATTAAAATTATCCCGATGATCCCTATGCCTGCGCCAAGTAATACTTTATAACCTTTAGTTGTAAAATGGCCAGACCTTTCCCACACCAAATCATAGATGAAAGTGAAAGAGATCAAAATAGCTATATTTTGAACGAGACCAATTATTATAGAAAAATCCATTACGATATTCTCACCCTGCAAAAGTACAAAAACAATCTCTTATAAAAAGCAGAGGCTGCAACAAGATTAATCCCTATCACAGCCTCAATTAAAGAAAGAGTCACGAATTATGCTGAAGTCTTAGTGGAGTCAACAAAGACTCTTGCTCCCAACTCCTTATCAAGGAGATAAATAGCCTGGCCATTATCTTCTCCTATTAATTTTAGCTGATCCACAATTTGTAATGCGCTTTCCTCTTCCTCTGCTTGCTCATCAATGAACCATTGCAACATGTTTGCAGCAGCATGATCTTTTTCTGAAAGAGCTACCTCATAGCAATGATTAATTTTTTCAGTAACCTTGCATTCCTGATAGTAAGTCTCTTCAAAGACTAACAAAATTGAATTCCAGGTAACAGGAACCTCCGGAATTGCCTCAAGTTTAACAACACCTCCTCTACTGTTGATAAAATCGAAAATCTTAATAGCATGTGTCAACTCTTCTTGGTACTGAACCTTCATCCAGTTTGCAAAACCTCTGAGAGCACGTGTTTCAAAATAAGCTGACATTGACAAATAAAGATGAGCAGACCAGAACTCTGCATTGATTTGCTTGTTAAGAACCTCTTCTACTTTTGAATTTATTTTCATAACCACAATTTTTATACTTATAATCTAATATTATATAAATATAACAAATTAATTTAGTTTTTGTTATATTTGTTCTTCAAAACACATATTAAATGTTCATTGCAGTTGATTTTGACGGCACAATTGTTAAACATAAGTATCCGGAAATTGGCGAAGAAATTCCATTCGCCATTCAAACACTAAGAATGATTCAAAGTGAACTCAGGCATAATATCATTCTCTGGACAGTCAGAGAGGGAGAACTTCTTGAAGAGGCTGTAGAATACTGCAAATCGAGAGGTCTTGAATTCTATGCTGTCAACGCAAATCACCCGGATTGCACAGGTAATGATTCACCAAGAAAATTGATCGCAGACATGTATATTGACGACAGAAATTTTGGAGGAGTACCCGATTGGGGATTTATTTATAATGCGCTTAAATACAGGCCTGATGAATGTTTCTCTCCTGAGATATTTCAACAAAATGAGGAGCAGTTACCAAAAACAAAAAAACGAGGTCTATTTAGACATAAATAAAACAGTCTGACATGAAAGGAATAGTCCTAGCCGGAGGTTCCGGAACAAGGCTTTACCCTATTACTAAGGGAGTTTCCAAACAGTTGCTGCCAATATATGACAAACCGATGGTCTATTACCCTATTTCGGTACTGATGCTTGCCGGAATAAGAGAAATACTAATTATCTCAACACCGGACGATCTTCCCGGTTTCTGCAGACTGCTCGGAGACGGTAGCGATTTTGGCGTTCATTTTGAATATGCTGAACAACCTTCACCTGACGGACTTGCACAAGCCTTCATTATTGGTGAGAAATTCATTGGCCAGGATTCTGCATGTCTCGTTCTTGGTGATAATATCTTTTACGGCCAATTTTTTTCAAGAATGTTAAAAAATGCTGTCAAAAGTGCAGAAGAGTCTTCAGAAGCCACCGTATTCGGTTACTGGGTCAGCGATCCGGAAAGATACGGTGTTGCTGAATTTGACAGAACCGGTAAAGTGCTCAGCATAGAAGAGAAACCCATAAATCCAAAAAGCAATTATGCAGTAGTTGGCCTCTATTTCTATCCCAACAAAGTAGTAAAGGTTGCAAAAACCATAAAACCATCTGAGAGAGGAGAACTGGAAATTACATCCGTCAACCAGGAATTTCTCAAAGAGAAGAAATTAAATGTTCAACTTCTCGGTCGCGGATTTGCATGGCTCGATACAGGTACTCACGACTCGCTATCAGATGCCTCTACATTCGTCGAAGTAATTGAGAAACGACAAGGCCTTAAAATTGCATGTCTCGAAGAGATCGCATACAAAAATGGTTGGATTAACGAAAAGAAGCTTATTGAAATTGCCCGACCAATGATAAAAAACCAGTATGGACAATACCTGATTAATCTTACAAAAAAGAAAAAATGAATTTTATCAGAACAGCAATATCCGATGTATATATCATAGAACCAATTGTTCATGGAGACGAGAGAGGATATTTCATGGAGTCCTTTCTATTGTCAGAATTTCAAAGGGAGATTTCTAAAATATCTTTTGTGCAGGAAAACGAATCCTGTTCAAAATACGGAGTATTACGCGGCTTACACTATCAGGCAGAGCCATTTGCCCAGTCAAAGCTAATCAGAGTAGTTACCGGCAGGATAATGGATATAGCAGTTGACATTCGCAAAGGTTCACCAACATTTGGCAGATATATAGCCGTAGAACTCTCGGGAACTAACAAACGACAGCTTTTTATTCCAAAAGGTTTAGCCCATGGATTTTCTGTGCTTGAAGATAATACAATTGTTCAATATAAGACCGATAACATCTATTCGCCCAAGCATGAAAGAGCAATTCTCTGGAACGACCCGTCACTTGGTATTGACTGGGGAATACCGGCTAAAGACGTTATTCTCAGCGACAAAGATACGAAACATCCACTCCTTAAAGATGCTTACCTTTTTGAATATATAGATAATCAACAATAACTAATGACAGGGACTTTAGTGACAGGCTCAAACGGCCAACTGGGTAATGAATTGCGGGCAATAGAAAACAAGTTGCCCGGCATTGTTTATTACACAGATATAGAAGAACTGGATATTTGTAACAAAGAGGCCGTAATCCAATTTATTAAAAAGAATAATATAGATTTGATAATAAACTGCGCTGCCTACACTGCAGTAGACAAAGCAGAAGACGAGCCAGCAGTCGCATATAAATTAAATGCAGAAGCTCCAGGTTTTCTGGCAGAGGCTGCCAGAGAAAACAACACACTTTTGCTTCACATCTCTACAGATTACGTCTTTGATGGCAAAGGACCAAAACCCTATAAAGAGTCAGATATAACTGCCCCGGTTTCTGAATACGGAAAGACAAAGCTTGCAGGAGAGAAGGCTATAGAAAATTCCGGATGCAGATATCTGATTCTTAGAACATCTTGGTTATATTCTATTTATGGCAATAACTTCGTAAAAACAATCGTGCGTCTCGCAAGAGAAAAACAGGAGTTGAAAGTTGTATTTGATCAGACGGGCACTCCAACCTTTGCAGCAGATCTCGCCCTTGCAATTGCAGAAATATCAGCCCACAAAGATGACACATTTTATATTAAAAATGCTGAAAACCAAATATATAATTTCTCAAATGAAGGCGTTTGTTCTTGGTATGATTTTGCAGTAGAAATTATAAAATTCACCTCAAATACACTTCCAATTCATCCCGTAAGAAGTGAAGAGTTTCCTTCCAAAGCAGCAAGACCTGCCTTTTCTGTGCTTGACAAAACTCTCATTAAGAAGGTTTATGGCATTAATATTCCACATTGGAGAGATTCTCTTGAAAAGTGTATGAAAATATTATTACAAACAAGACTATGAGACATATACTGATTACCGGAGGAGCCGGATTTATTGGTTCACACCTGGTCCGTCTAATGGTTAACAAATATCCTGATTATAGCATAGTAAACCTTGATAAACTAACTTATGCAGGTAATCTATCAAATCTGAAGGATATTGAAAACAAGGCAAACTACATCTTCATAAAGGGTGATATTTGCGACTTTGAATTAGTGAGAAGCATTTTCTCAGAGATGAATATTGATGGAGTGATGCACCTGGCAGCAGAATCACATGTCGACAGATCAATCAGGGACCCTTTTTCATTTGCCCAGACCAATGTAATGGGTACACTCTCACTGCTTCAGGCAGCCAAACTGTCATGGGAAAATAATTTCAAAAATAAGCTTTTTTACCATGTCTCAACAGACGAAGTTTACGGTTCACTGAATGACAGTATATCTTTGTTCAAAGAGACCAGCAGATATGAACCTCACTCTCCCTATTCAGCCTCCAAGGCTGCTTCAGACCACTTTGTAAGAGCGTATCATGACACATATGGACTTCCGATAATTATTTCAAACTGTTCCAACAACTACGGAAGTTATCAATTCCCCGAGAAACTCATTCCTCTTCTTATAAACAATATCAGGCACAATCAGCCTCTTCCGGTTTATGGCAAAGGTGAGAACATCAGAGATTGGCTATATGTCGAGGATCATGCAGCTGCAATAGATCTTATTTTTCACAAAGGAAAGGTTGGAGAAACTTATAATATAGGAGGATTCAACGAATGGAGAAACATCGACCTTGTAAAACTGATAATAAAGATCGTAGATAAAGAACTGGGAAGAGAAGATGGAAGCAGTGAAAAATTGATAACTTACGTAACAGACAGAGCAGGACATGATTTAAGATATGCAATAGATTCCACAAAACTTCAAACAGAACTTGGCTGGAGCCCTTCTGTACAGTTTGAAGAAGGACTTACTAAGACTGTACGCTGGTATCTGAGCAATCAGGAATGGCTTGACAAAGTCACCTCCGGCGAATACAGAAGATACTATGATGAGATGTACAGACAACCATAACTATTTTTAATTATCTTTGCCGCAGTTTATAAAAAGATGATGAAAAATTTTGCATTGATTGGCGCAGCTGGATATGTCGCTCCTCGGCATATGAAAGCAATCAAGGATACGGAAAACAACTTAATAGCAGCCTACGACATAAACGACAGCGTTGGAATAGTTGATTCTTATTTTCCAAAATGCGCATTCTTCAAACAGTATGAGCTTTTTGAAAGACATCTTTCCAAAAAGAGAGCCTTTTCAAACACCGGAGACCTCGAAAAAGATTATCCAAAAGGTAAATTGGATTATGTGTCAATATGTACCCCAAATTATCTTCATGACGCTCATATAAGATTTGGATTAAGAGAAGGAGCAGATGTTATCTGTGAGAAACCTCTTGTACTCAATCCATGGAATATTGATGCACTCGAATTTGCAGAAAAAGAGACAGGCCACAAAATATACAATATACTTCAACTCAGGTTGCACGACGCTATCATTGCACTTAAAAAAAGAGTTGACGAGGGACCAAAGGACAAAATATATGATGTTGATCTTACATATATTACTTCAAGAGGCAACTGGTACTACACCAGCTGGAAAGGAGATCCGCGCAAGAGCGGCGGAGTAGCCACAAATATAGGAGTCCACTTTTACGATATGCTTGGCTGGATTTTCGGAGATGTCAGGCAAAATATTGTACATATATCATCCCATGACCGCGTAGCAGGATATCTTGAATTTGACAAAGCCAAAGTAAGATACTTTTTAAGTATAAACGTTAACACACTTCCCGACGAGATAAGAGAGTCAGGCAAAAGAACATACAGATCCCTAACCATAGAAGGAGAAGAAGTGGAATTTTCAGAAGGATTTACAGAGCTTCATACTGCCTCTTACAGGCACATTCTCGAAGGCAAGGGATTTGGTCTTGAAGATGCACGTAAATGTATCCAAATAGTGCATGACATCAGAAATGCAACACCAATCGGACTGAAAGGTGACTATCATCCATTTGCACGTCTTCAACAGACACCACATCCTTTTGGCTGGAAATGAAAAAGAAAAAATATAATAACTTGAAAACAGAAAAAAAATTCGCATTAATGGGTGTCGCAGGTTATATTGCCCCAAGACACCTGAAGGCAATTAAAAATTCCGGGAATACCATGGTCGCATGCGTTGATCCTTTTGACAGCGTTGGCCTCCTTGACAGTTATTTCCCTGAATGCTCATATTTCAATCAGTTTGAGCTTTTTGACAGGCATCTTGCAAAACTTCAAAGTGCCGGACAAGGAATAGACTATCTCTCAGTATGCACACCGGATTATCTGCATGACGCTCACATTCGCTATGGATTAAAAATTGGAGCCAATGTAATAACTGAGAAACCAATGGTTCTAAATCCAAAAAAACTTGATGATATCGAGTTAGTAGAAAAGGAAACAGGTAAAAAAGTATATACAATACTCCAACTACGTTATCATGATGTAATTCTCGGACTTAAAAAACAAATTGACGAAGGTCCGAAAGACAAGGTTTACAATATAGATCTCAACTATACTACTTCACGCGGAAGCTGGTTCTATACAAGCTGGAAAGGCAATCCCCTCCAAAGTGGAGGAATTGCTACCAATATAGGAATACATTTTTACGATATGTTCCAATGGATATTTGGCAAAGTGACCACAAACATTGTTCATGTCAAAACACATGACAGGGTCGCAGGCCTTCTCGAGTTTGAAAAAGCACGCGTGAGATACTTCATGAGCATAAACTCTGACACATTGCCTCCTGAGATAAGAGCTACCGGTCAGAGAATTTACAGAGCCATTACCGTTGACGGCAATACATTCGATTTTACCGACGGCTTTGCAGATTTACATACAGAATCCTACAAGAAAATTCTCGAGGGTGAAGGATTTGGAATTGATGATGCCCGTCCTTCCATCGAAATAGTTCACGATATTGAGGCATCCAAACCTATAGGACTGAAAGGTGATTATCACCCTTTTGCCAAACTACCTCTCGCAAGTCATCCTTTCGGATGGTAATTAAACTTGCCTAATCGGAGACTGTTCAAAACCACTGAAATAGAGCTGAACGCCATGGCTGCTGCTGCAATCATGGGGTTCAGTGTTATTCCGTAAAATGGATACAGAACCCCCGCAGCTATTGGTATTCCTATAATATTGTAGAAAAATGCCCAGAATAAATTTTGATGTATAAGCCTTACAGTCTTTTCAGAAATTGCAAATGCTGCAGGCAAAAGTCGCAAGTCTGATGTCATAAGAGTCATCATGGCAACATCCATCGCTATATCAGTACCCTTTCCCATTGCAATACTTACGTCAGCAACTGCAAGTGCCTGACTGTCATTTACTCCATCGCCAACCATGGCAACTATTCTTCCCTCTTTCTGTAATTTAATGACATATTCTTCTTTCTCCGAAGGAAGAACTCCTGCAAGAAAATGTGTAATACCCAGTTTTGCAGCAATACTCGAAGCAACTATTTCATTATCTCCGGTGAGCATATGCACCTCAATCCCCATCTCTTTCAAACTTCTCAAAGCCTCGACAGAACTGTCACTCACACTATCTGCCACAGCCACTATTGCCACACAGATATTGTCAATACCCAAAAATAAAATACTTTTCCCTTCACTTTTCAAATTTTCACATTTAGAAAGGAATCCATTTGCAGATTCAACAATACTTTTCTCACTAACCATCCTCTCGTTTCCCGCCCAGAAAAGATGACCTTTAAAAATAGCAGTCACTCCCTGTCCAGGAATATTTTCAAAAGATTCGACATCAATGTTCGATTTTTCAGTCTTATCCTCAAGAAAATTTATGATAGCTCCTGCCAGAGGGTGTTCAGATCTTCTCTCCATGGCAACTATAACATTCATAAACTCTTCTTTGGTGAAACCCCCTGTTAAAACGGAGTTATCTTCCAGCCAAATCCAATCAGTAACTTCAGTTTGGCCTGTAGTAATAGTTCCCGTTTTGTCTAAAACTACAGTATCTACTATTCTAGTTCTTTCAAGAGCAGCAGCATCTTTAATAAGAATATGATTTTGAGCAGCCTTACCTATTCCGACAAGTAATGCCGTAGGAGTTGCCAGGCCCATCGCACAGGGACACGCAATCACCAGAACAGATATTGCAGACAATAAAGCTCTCGGAAAAAGATCTGTTCCTCCCAACAACATCCATACTGTAAATGTAAGCAGAGATGCCGCCACTACTACAGGCACAAAAACAGAAGCCACCTTGTCCACAATCCTTTGAACAGGAGCCTTGCTCGCCTGAGAATCTCTGACAACTCTTATAATCTGAGAAAGAATAGTATCTTTCCCAACCCTCTCCGCACGAAACATAAAAGAACCTTTTCCATTTATGCTACCCGACACGACTTTTGCTCCAGGAAGTTTTTCTACAAGGATTGATTCACCTGTTATGGCACTTTCATCCACAAAAGAACTACCCTCAACAACAACTCCGTCTACAGGAATTCTTTCTCCAGGTTTGACAAGTATAACATCTGAAACCTGCAAATCTGATACCGGTACCTGCACAAAAGAGAGAGTTCCATCAACACCTGCTCGGGCAACAGTAGCCTCCTTTGGCTGTAACTTCATAAGACTCTTTATTGCCATAGTTGTCTTCCCTTTTGCCATTTCTTCCAACATTTTCCCCAAAAGTACGAAGGCAATAATCATGACTGACGCTTCATAATACAAAGTGGGCTCTATCCCTCTTTCAAGCCAGAAAGAAGGAAAAAATGTCGTAAAAAGACTAAACAGAAAAGCAATAGAAGTACTTAAAGCCACAAGAGTATCCATGTTTGGATTTCCCTTAACCGCATGCCTCCATCCATTTATAAAAAAATCCCTTCCAAAAACAAAAAGAACTGGAAGTGCGAGTAGCAATTGAATATAACTAAAAATACCACTCAAGTGAGCCATTGAAATGGTCATTATCACAATTGCAAAAACCCATGAATAAATTACGTAAGTTTTTAATTTTCTCAGTTTAAGTTCCTGCGCCTCTTCCTGTTTTTTAAGACGTTCATCTTCATCTCCCTCAATGATCATATCATAACCTATTGAGCGGATAGCCTCCCTTAGTTTCTCCGGTGAAGTTTTTGAAGGATCAAAATCTATTGTTACACTATTTGTTGCAAGACTGACTTCTGCACTCAATACACCCTTTTCCTGCCTCAATTTCTTTTCAACTCCAAGTGCACAATTAGCACACCTGAGATTAGTAACGGGATAATTCCTTTTCATTTTGATGTTCTTCTCCTTTCCAACTCTCTCTTAATCAATTCAAGTTCTCTACCTGTTTGACCTGCCATAGACCTGTTTTCCTCCATTCTTCTAAAAAGATAGGGCAAAACTTTATTAACAGGAGCATACGGTATATATTTGCAGACATTATATCCTTCATTGGCAAGAGTGTAAGTTATATTATCACTCATTCCATAAAGCTGAGCAAAGTAAATTCTTTTATCACCTCTCCCCAATTCTTTTTTATCCATCAGGTCTGCAAGCAGATTGGCACTCTCATAATTATGAGTACCGCAGAAAATCTCAAAATTATCAATATTTTCCACTGCATACGATAAACCGTCATTAAAACTTTTGTCTGTAGCAGCCTTGTCAGGCAAAACAGGGTCAGGATAACCCAATTCAAAGGCTCTTGCCCTTTCCTCTTCCATATAAGCTCCTCTTACAAACTTTACTCCTAAAATATAACCTCTCTCAATTGCATCCTTATGTAGGAATTTAAGATAATCAAGTCTGTCACGCCTGTACATCTGCAAGGTTATAAAAATCACTGCCCTCTCTTTGTTAAATCTCTGCATAGCCTCAACTGTCATGGCATCCACCAGCGATTGTGTAACAAATTTCTCGGCATCAACCATTATCTTAACTCCAGCCTCATATGCCTTCTCGCACAAAGAGAAAAAACGTTGACGAAAGTTGTCATACTCTCCTCTCTCAACAACCCCAAGAGCAGTCTCATCTTCAGCAGCTTTCTTTAAAATTCTCTCCACAACTATGGCAGACGGTTTAAAGACAGCAAACGCTACGGCAGGATTAACTCTTGCGTTATCAATTGTTTTAAGTATTTCATTATAGGCTTCTTCAATGTCTGAGAGCTCAGAACCGCTTTCAGCAGAATAATCCAGAATAGACTCTATACCGGAGTTATCCAGGCGCTTCACTACCTCTCTGCACTCATTTATTGTTTCACCTCCCACAAATTGTCGATAAAGTGTCGGCTTAAGAATCCAGTTAAGTGGTATCCCAAGCTTTACAGCAATATCAGAGGTAGACTTTACACTCTGCATCAAAAAGTTGGAATTCATAGCAGAAAACAGTGCATATGCCATCCGTAAATCTTTGTTACTCTTGTAAGCATAAGCCCTTTGTGTATTGTTAAAGTCAAGCATTACCTAAAAAAATTAAATTAAATATTATATTAACGCAATTACAAACCTATTTGTTCAGCATTTCACAATAATCAATAATTCAATAAAAAAGGAGCACCTCGAAAGGCGCTCCTTAATTATATTCAATAACTGTTAAAAGTTACGGTTTAACAACTCTGATGTTGAGAGTGTATGCTTTCTTCACACCAAAGAGATCAGTAATCTCCAATGTAACAGGAACATCTACGTATGCTGTAGGAAGCTCTGCAACAGCGTTTGTAGCCTTGATATCCCAATCTTTAGGGAATAATGGATCTACACTAGGAACTACGCTAACAAGATGGGCTAGACTTGCCTGAGGAGTTACAGTAACAGTAGCTGCTCTAACGTCTCTTGCAACGTCGAATACGTTAAGGTTGTTTCCGAGGTAATCGTTGATCCTGTAATAAGGAGCGAAGTGTTTAACAGTAAGAAGGTCACCGTTTGTAATCTGAAGTGTAGGCAATGCCGGAGCTGCAGGTGTAAGGGCAACCATGTTACCTTCCTTAACCTCACTCTTAGAAGTTACAGTGATAGTCTCGAGTTTAACTCTATTGTTTACGTTACCGAAGTAGTAGTAGTAGAGGTCTACAGTATAGTTATCGTAGATAGTCAGGTTGTTGATTGCAAATCTTGTATCACCATTACCAGAAAGTGCTACAGGGTGTCCAGGTGTAACTGCATCAGTTGAAATGAACTTGTAATTGTTGTATCCAATTGCAGGAAGAGTTTCAGTTGCGTTAGCTGTAAGATTTACATATGCTCTGTAAAGATCATAGTAAGTAGGGTATACATCCTGAGCTACAGGACCAGCTGAAGTTCCGTAAAGTGTAAGAACCTGACCACTGAACATGTTAGCCTTGTGAGCTGCAGCAGCTGTAAGGTCAACTGTAGGGTTAACGATAGTTACAGGCATGCTAACCTTGAATACGTCTGTTGAATAAGGACGACGGTCAGTGAAAGCAAGTCTCATTGTGCTATAAGTACCAGGAACAGCAACAGTCTCGTCGAATATGAATGCAACCTTGCGGATAGCCTTAACATCAGCAACTGCAGTAAGAACTGCGTTTACACCACCAACTGCGTTATTAGCAGCATCAAGGAATTGATAAGAAACACCTGCAGGAACGTTCTCGATCTTAACTTTTGTAGCCTTGTTTCTCCAAAGCTCAGTCTTGCCGACTGCGTCAAGTTCAGTGAACATAGATGTCAGCATAACAACCTTTGTGTCAGCACCTGGTGTAGTACTTTCAGTAAGTGTGAAAGAACCTACAGGGATAGCGCTGACAGTGTTGTCAAGAGCTGCATAGAATACAGTCTGAAGAGTAGTTTCTTTGTACTTACCAATCCAGTCAAATGTCCTGATCATGAAATTTACAGCCTTGTCATTAAGGTTAGATACAGTAGCAGTTGTAGTAGCAGTACCAACTGTAGTGCTGTAAGGAGTTGTAGAGATAAGACTTTCAACGTCTGAGTTTCCTGGGATAGGATCAATAACTGCAGCACTCTTGTAGAAGTCTGTTGGAATAAGAGTCCTGTCAGGATTCAAGTCTGTTCTGTCAAAGAAGCTGAGAAGGTCTTTCTGAGTACCTATCTTAATATATGCAGGTGGATATGCAGGAGCAAGGACTTTCATTGCAAACTGAGTCTCAACGTCAGCCTGAACTCTTACACTGTATTGGTAACCTGAAACAATTTCACGACCATTCTTACCTGCACGAATAGCAAGCTCAGGAGTAGTACCGGCAGCTGCAATAGCATCAGCAAGAGTAGGAGTTAGGTTAAGAGTATAAAGACCATTTGTTGTTGAAGCAGCACCAGAAACAAATTGGTCGAAGTTTCCACTATAACCTGGAGAGACAGAAGAAGGCTGGATTTTGTAAAGAGAACCGTCTTTCTTAATAATCTCGAAAGTATAACCGGCAATTGAAGCAGCAGCAGGATTAACGATTACAGGAACCTTACCTGCAGAGCGTATAAGCTGGCCGTATGAAAGACCTGCCCATGCAACTGCTGCGTCAGCTGTAGCAGCAACAGGGTGAACATCAGCCTTATTAGCAGCTGTAGGAACCTGTCCATAGCTTACGATAGCTGTTGTGGTACCGATTGGAGAAAGAAGGCTGATAATATCATTTCCAAGTACATAATCTGCTGCCAGACCAACATTGTAGCTTGTTAGAGCATTATTGTTGTCTGGGTCAGGAATAGTAATCACAAGAACATGATTGACTTCATCAAAAACGATTGTAGGAATCACAACATTAGTAGCAACTCCATTAACTGTCAAATAGCCATTGGCTGAAGAAACATTGTTGTTATCGATCTTCGCAAGGATTTCATCACCATTAGCATCCAATATGCGAGTAGCAGTTCCGCCACTTGATGCAATTACTGTCCAGTAACCCTCGGCATCAATACCGACAATAGGAGTAAAACCAGTAGCACCAGTAGCACCAGTAGGACCAGTAGGGCCTGTAGGACCAGTAGGACCTGTAGCTCCTGGGGTACCATTGTTAACCTGAATGGTTGTATTGTCTGAGAACTTAATTAAATAGCCGGTAGTATTTTGTGTAACACTTGTAATAAGCTTACCGGCAGTGATGGCTTGTTGCAAAGAAGTAATAGCAAGCTTGTTTGCAGCAACATCGGCTTTCAATTGATCGATGTCATCTGAATAGTCCTTTTGGCAAGAACCAAGAGATAGCACGAGTGCGCACATAAACGCACAGATACCGAAAAATGTGAATTTTCTTTTCATTTTTTAATTCTTAAGTTAAAAATTTTTAAATTAAACAATTTTGATTGGCAAATATAGGTAATTATTTTATTCAATTTCCTTATTACTCATATATTATCGCAAATGTATGCAAACATTTTAATATCTGCAACACATCTTTGAAACAATTATTATGTTTTTCATAATTCATAGCAAATATAAAACATATTTTTTTTAAAATTTTCCACTTATCAAAAAATTAAAACACGATATATAACAAAATTTCGCCAACGGTTACAGTCATTGACGAAATTTCCTTTTAGCATTTGCGGAGAGGGAGGGATTCGAACCCCCGGAACCTCTCAGTTCAACGGTTTTCAAGACCGCCGCAATCGACCACTCTGCCACCTCTCCTGTGGGGCTGCAAATATATGGTTTTTTTTACTTTCTCCAAAAAAACAATTTTGCTTTAATGCTCAAACATTTATGTTCATGGTATAATATTTGCTGATGGAAAATAATTACTAACACAAACGACTATATGAAAACAATATTCGAAAAAGATATTCTGGAACTTGAGGAAAGCCTTTCCAGATACGCATATAGCCTCACCTTCAACAGGGACGATGCTAAGGATCTTGTCCAGGAGACTTTCTTCAAAGCTCTGAATAATCAAGAAAAATTTAGTGACCAGACTAATATAAAAGCCTGGGTATATACAATAATGAAAAACACTTTCATCAATGATTACCGTAGACGGACAAAAAGGCAGGCTTTATTCAGCAGCGATGTGCAGGAATACGTTCTTAATAACAGACCGGCAGAACATAATCCTGAAAGTGAATTTAGCTTCAGAGAATTGACAAAAGTAGTTAACTCTCTTGAACCAGAGTTCAGAGTACCATTTCAAATGCATGACAGTGGATATAAATATCAAGAAATAGCTGATGAACTTGGGCTTCATTTGGGAACGGTCAAGAGCCGGATACATTTTTCCCGTCAGAAGCTGATGGAGAAGCTGAAGTAAAGTATTTTCTTTCGAACAGAAGCATGTATATCACTCCAATTGTAATACATGAATCTGCAATATTAAAAATTGGCCTGAAAAATATAAAGCGTTCTCCTCCAATAAAAGGGACCCAATTTGGCATAATTGTATCTATCAATGGGAAGTAGAGCATATCGACGACTTTGCCAAATAAAAACGGAGCATACCCACCACCCGGCGGAAAAAGAACAGCTACTTGAGTTGGCGTTGATTCACTGAATATCAACCCATAAAATAGACTGTCAAAAATATTTCCTACCGCACCCACAAGAATTAAAGCAACGCCAACCAACACTCCAATGGGAGCATTATGAGCAATAAGCTTCCTGATGTAATAGACAATAAATACAGCCAATCCAATTCTAAAAAGGCTAAGAGCAAGTTTACCCAGAGTACCACCCAACTCCATTCCAAAAGCCATTCCATTATTCTCAACAAAAAGAATCTGGAACCAGTCAAAGATTCTGATGCTCTCCCCAATTTTCATATTTGTCTTGATCAGAATTTTGACAACCTGATCAATAAGAAGGATCAGTACAATGAAGATTGTTATTTTTTTCCCTTTTGAGAGATGCATCTATCAGTCTCGCTTTTTTTTAGCTTCGACGCTAAGTGTAGCGTGAGGAACAAGCATGAGCCTCTCCTTGGGAATAAGTTTGCCTGTCTCTCTGCATATTCCATATGTTTTGTTCTCAATACGAACAAGAGCTGCTTCGAGAGATTGAATAAATTTGTATTGCCTCTGCGCTAACTGTCCAGCCTCCTCTTTTGAAAGGGCAGAGGCACCTTCCTCAAGAACCTTGAATGTAGGCGAAGTATCCTCAGTATCGTTGCTAGAGCTATGTGTTACAGCCGACTTGAGCTGCTGATACTCCAATTTTGCAGCTTCCAGCTTCTCAGTGATAAGCTCTTTGAACATTTGAAGCTCCTCATCACTGTAACGGACCTTTTCCAAATGTTCAGTCTCTTTGTTCCCTTTCTTTGCCATATCTCTTTAAGTTAAAAACGTAAATATAATAATTAATAAAGAATTTTATTATCACTCTCTTTCCAAATTTCAAAAGGCATATTACTCTCTTTTACGGCAATCTGTTCTGTCCTTATTGTACGATCTGAAAAAGGAAGAGCTATCTCTTCATATATAAAGGCATCATCAAAACCTGCATCCCGGGCATTCGTCTTGTCTGCAGCAAATATTATCCCGTCAACTCTGGCCCAATAGGCAGCCGAAAGACACATTGGACAAGGTTCACAACTTGCATAAAGAGTACATCCCTTTAAATTGAAAGTGCCAAGTTTGTGACAAGCATTTCTGATTGCATTAATCTCAGCATGAGCAGTTGGATCGTTATCGATAGTTACACTATTGACTCCCAAACCCAAAACTTCACCATCCCTTACTATCAATGCTCCGAAAGGACCACCTCCGTTTTCCCTGACATTATCAGCAGCTAAAAAAATAGCTTTTTTCAAATAATCTTCCCTTTTCTCCATGTACCAATTTTTAAGTTATGCCCGCTCTGCCTTAATTTTTAAAGTTCCTCCATCCCATTCTATTTCAGTTCCGTCTATATTTGGATCAAGTATCAAATCCTTTGCCAAAGTCTGATTACAAATATATTCCTTATAGTATTTCAATGCTTCAACGATCTCTTCAAGAGGCTGAATGAAAACAATAACCTTGTCAGTAACTTCAAACTTATTCTCCTTCCTGAGATTTTGAATCCTGTTAACAAGTTCTCGTGCCACTCCTTCTCTTCTCAATTCTTCAGTCACTGTAATATCAAGAGCGATTGTAAGTTTTCCGTCGACTGCTACCAGCCATCCGGGCATGTCTTCAGATAAAATTTCAATATCTTCCTGATTAAGAACAATAGAGCCTGAAGGTAATTCCATTTTATATTCTTCACTCGACTCCAAAACAGTAATCTGCTCTTGTGTAAAGTTAGTAAATTCAGCTGATATCTCCTTCATCTGTTTGCCATATTTCTTGCCAAGTGTTTTAAAGTTTGGTTTGACTTTTTTTATAATTATGCCGGTTGTATCATCAATGTATTCAACATCCTTCACATTAACTTCATTCAAAATAAGAGTCTTAACTTTTTCAAACTGCTCCTTAATAGTATCGTCTATAATAGGTACCAGAATCTTGGCTAAAGGTTGACGTACCTTGATATTGACCTTGCGCCTGAGTCCTAATATCATGGATGATGCCCTTTGGGCCAACTGCATTCTATCTTCCAATGCCTTGTCAATTGCAGAAAGATCGGATTCGGGCATTAATACTGAATGTACTGTACTCTCCTTATGTCTGCCGGTTACTTCATTAAGGTCACAGAAAAGTTGTTCCATGAAAAAAGGTGCTATTGGAGCAGAAAGTATTGCTACAGTCTCAAGACAGCTATAGAGGGTCTGGTAGGCCGATAATTTATCAATATTCATTTCCCCTCCCCAAAATCTTTTTCTATTAAGTCTTACATACCAATTACTGAGATTATCTACAACAAAATCCTGAATCATCCTCCCGGCAGATGTTACATCCCAATTCTCATAAGAACATATAACATCCTTAATTAGTGTATTAAGAAGAGATATTATCCAGCGATCTATTTCAGGCCTTTCTGCAAAAGCTACCTGAGGTTCTGAATTTGTAAAATCGTCTATATTGGCATAAAGGGCAAAAAAAGAATAAGTGTTGAAAAGTGTGCCAAAAAACTTTCTTCTCACCTCATCTACTCCGTTGATATCAAACTTGAGATTATCCCAAGGTTGAGAGTTTGTCAGCATATACCATCTTAAAGCATCTGCTCCATATTCATTTAGTGTCTGAAAAGGATCAACGGCATTTCCAAGCCTCTTGCTCATCTTATTGCCATCTTTGTCAAGAACCAAACCATTGGAAACTACGGTTTTGAATGCCACTTTATCGCTGACCATTGTCGAAATAGCGTGAAGTGTAAAGAACCAGCCTCTTGTCTGGTCTACTCCCTCAGCAATAAAATCTGCAGTTTGACCAAATTCTTCAGTATCAAGCTTTTCAAGTCCCACTTGAGCATATGGCATTGCCCCCGAATCAAACCAAACATCTATCAAATCACTCTCCCTCTTCATCTTTTGACCCTTTGGAGACACAAGAATAAACTCGTCAACGTAAGGTCTATGCAAATCAATTTTATCATAATTCTCCTTACTGAAATCACCTGGAATAAATCCCTTGTCCTTCAACGGATTTGAGGTGATAAAACCAGCTTTGACAGACTCTTCGAGTGCCTCATACAGCTCTTTGACAGATGATATTATCCTCTCCTCCCTGCCATCTTCAGTTCTCCAAACCGGCAAAGGAGTTCCCCAATAACGGCTTCTTGAAAGATTCCAATCCTGAAGATTTTCCAGCCACTTGCCAAACCGTCCACTTCCAGTAGCTTCAGGTTTCCAGTTGATAGTTTTGTTAAGCTCTATCATTCTTTCCTGAACTGAAGTAGTCTTTATAAACCAGGAATCTAATGGATAGTAAATTACAGGTTTGTCAGTACGCCAACAATGAGGGTAAGAGTGGACATGCTTCTCAATCTTAAATACTTTCCCCTGTTGTTTGAGCATTACTGCAAGATCTATGTCAAGAGTAGAATCATTTTCACTCAATGTTGGATCATACGCATTTTTCACAAACCTGCCGGCAAATTCCCGATAAAGCTCCACATCAACTTTTTGCGAAACAAATGAAGGATCAAGATCTTCAATTTTGTAAAACTTTCCATTTCTGTCAACCATAGCCTGCTTAAATCCATCCTTGTCCACAACCGTTAAGGGAGGTATACCGTTTGCCTTGGCAACCTTGTCATCATCAGCTCCAAACGTTGGTGCGATATGAACAATCCCTGTTCCATCAGATGTCGTAACAAAATCTCCAGCAATGACTCTAAAAGCATTTTCACCAGGATTTACCCATGGGATCAATTGCTCGTAACGAATGCCACATAATTTATCGCCCTTAAATGTATCTCCTATAATATTATAAGGGATAGACTTATCTCCTGGATTATAATTGTCTAAACTAAGCTTTTCTGCTTCAGGATTGAAATGAGCAGAAATTAACTCTTTTGCCAAGATATAAATCGCAGGTCTACAGGAGTATGGATTGAAAGAAATAACTCTGACATATTCTATAGCAGGTCCAACACAAAGTGCAGTGTTAGAAGGCAATGTCCAAGGTGTTGTAGTCCATGCAAGAAAATAAGCATCAACCGGTTCGTCTTTATATATTGATTCTCCATTGTCATCTCTGTATATCCACTCAGAGTACTCACCTCTGACAATCTTAAACTGTACAACACAGGTTGTGTCTTTCACATCTCTATAACACCCTGGTTGATTAAGCTCGTGTGTACTTAGCCCGGTACCTGCTGCAGGAGAATATGGCTGAATTGAGTAACCCTTGTAAAGCAATCCCTTACGATATATATCACCTAATAAATACCAGAGTGTTTCAATATAGCGGTTATCATAGGTTATATATGGATTTTTCATGTCAACCCAATATCCTATCTGTTCTGTAAGTGACTCCCACTCTTTTGTATACTTCATTACCTCTTTACGGCAAATAGCATTATATTCTTCAACAGATATACTTTTTCCAATATCTTCTTTGGTTATACCAAGCATCTTCTCAACTCCAAGTTCAACAGGCAGACCATGTGTATCCCAACCTGCCTTTCGCTCGACAAGATATCCCTTTTGGGTTTTATATCTGCAAAATACATCTTTAATAGATCTTGCCATTACGTGGTGAATACCAGGCATGCCGTTGGCAGATGGAGGACCTTCAAAAAAAATAAATTTTTCAGCTTCGGCTCTTTCTTTAAGAGTTTTAGCAAAAGAGTCTTCTCTATTCCACTTGTTCAATATGGATTTATTAATGTTTACAAGATCTAAACTTTTGTATTCAGCAAACCTCATGCTACTTATAATTTTGAATTTGCAAAGATACGATTATTCACTACTTTTGAAAAAAATTGATTATGGGAGGCACATTTACAGTTCTCGACTATTGTATTCTTGCACTCTTCATTCCACCAATTATATCTGGGATCATTAAAGGTTTTGTCAGTCAGGCAGTCTCACTAATAGCCATTATCGTCGGTATCTGGGCAGCATACAGCTTTTCAGACATTTTTTCTCCATATATAAAAAATTGTTTTAGAAGTGACTCTTCGCTAATTAATCTTCTTTCATTTGCTATTATTTTTATTGTTATTCTGATTATAGGATATTTTGCTGGGAAATTATCCTCAAAATTCATTAAACTTATAATGCTTGGCTGGTTGGACAAATTGTTAGGTGCATTATTCGCTATTATAAAATGTGCTGTAATAATTAGTGTATTAATATATATCTTTAACTCACTAAACACTCATTTAAATTTTATCCCTCAATCAACTTTATCTCAATCTAAGGTCTATACTTTTGTTGGAAAGATAGCCCCTAAAATCTACCCCTATTTTGAACAAATCCCTGGTGTCAGAGAGTTAATGGATATTTAAAGCAAATTAGAAATATCTGTTTTAAAAATAATTGCTGAAATTTAAAATAAGCAACAAAATGCTCTTTTAAGCAACTTATATCAGTTTAGTTATTTTGGCACCCTGATGACAAACCTCAAATGTACATTTGCTTCCACAAGGGGGTCAAATTGTGGGAGAGAAATGGTCTTTTGAGGGTGAGGCCAGCGGGGTTGAATTTCTTCATAGTTATAGATGTTTTATAGAATGTTGATAAAATGTTTGACCCCCTTTTCTTTAACTTCAAAATTTGTGTATGGGAAGAAGAGGAGGAGAAAATGAAGTTTTCAGTAAAAATCAGACAACAAGATTTAAGTGATTGTGGCGTTGCCTCACTTGCTTCTGTGGCAGCTTTCTACGGGTTACGATTCCCCGTTGCAAAACTGAGAAACTATAGTGGTACCAATTCAGAGGGAAGTACAATTGCCGGACTTATAGATGCTGCAAAAAAAATCGGTTTAACTGCAAAAGGATATAAAGGAAAGCTGTCATCTCTGTATAAAATACCCAAACCGGCTATTCTCCATTTGAAGAAAAAGAGTGGCCTGCTTCATTTTGCTGTCCTTTACCGGATTGGCAAAAAGTTTGCTCATATCATGGATCCTTCAGAAGGGCGAATACAAAGAGTGAACATAGCAGATTTGTGCGAGGAATGGACTGGTCACATAATAGTTGCCTTACCTGACGATAATTTTAAAAAGGGCAGAGTTGGAGTCAACCCTCTTCAGAGATTGTGGAAAATATTTAAGACAAAAAAGAGAGATTACCTTAAAGCTTTGACAGTTTCAATACTTTTCATATTAATTTCTTTAAGTACTTCGTTTTTTATAAAATATTTGATTGACGATGTAATACCATCAGGAAATCAGCATCAAATCACTTTGATCGGAGTAGCAATGATCTGTTTTGCTATCTTATCATTCCTTCTTTACTGGCATAGATCCAAAATTTTGCTTAATCTCTCTGTTGGCACAAACCATGAACTGATTTCATCATTTGTTACAAAATTGTTTGAGCTGCCGCAACAATATTTCGATAGTAGAAAAACTGGTGAAATTACTTCCCGGATTGAAGACGCTTTTAAGGTGGGAAATATGCTGTCAGAAGCTGTTTTGACTTTTTCAATTAATATATTGACTTTTCTTCTTTCAATTATTGTTCTTTTAACTGTTCAATGGAAGCTTTCCTTGTTTTTATTGGCGTTCCTGCCTCTTTATATTTTGCTTTATATCATATATGACATAATAAATCGTAGCATAAGAAAAACAATAATGGAAAATGGTGCTAAATTCGAAAGCTCCTTAATTGAAAACATCAGAAGTTCTCTTACTGTAAAATGTTTTGGGATTGAAAAAGAAATTGTTGCCGATATTCGTGATAGACTGATAACTCTCAACAGTTCAATTGTTAAAGCAGGTAAATGGGGGATTTCATTTGCAGGATCAACTGACTTTAACTCAAAGTTGCTTTCAATTACCACCTTATGGGCGGGCGGGCTGTTTATTCTTACCGACAAGCTTACACTTGGAGAATTAATTTTATTTTATACGCTCACAGCATTATTCTCGTCTCCCTTAAACAGTTTCATCGCTCTCAATACATGTATTAGAGACGGAATGGCGGCTGCCGAAAGACTTTTTGAAGTTATGGATCTTGACGGAGAACCTTATAATGAAGGTTTATCTGTAGAACTTAATATCGAGGAGCTTAAAATGGAGAAAATTGTGTTTGGCTATGCAGGAAGGGACAAAGTGTTACAAGATTTCAATCTTTGTCTTAAATCTGGACAAATTACAGCTCTTTGTGGGGAAAACGGAAGTGGTAAAAGTACTGTAGCGTTGCTGTTGATGAGAATGTTACATGCTGAATCAGGATCTATTGCTGCCGACGGTGTAGATATAAATCAGATAAATCTTCAATTATGGAGAAATATAATAACAATTGTTCCTCAAAATCCGGGACTATTTTCAGGAACTATCAGTCAAAACATCGCTCCGGGAGAAACAGAACCTGATTGTGATCTTATTCTCCAATTATGCAGGGAACTTGGTCTTCTTGACCTCCTTAAAAGACTGCCACTTGGTCTTGATACGTTCCTTGGAGAGAATGGCTCAAGGCTTTCGAGAGGTGAACAGCAGAGAATAGCCGTAGCAAGAGCTCTTTACAGAGAACCCAAAATATTGATTTTGGATGAGGCAACTTCCTCGTGCGATAATGAATCTAAAAATTTAATATTAAATTCAGTAGTCAGACAAAGAGAAAGAGGTTGCATTATCCTGCTTATCTCACATCAGAAAGAAGACCTTGCTATTGCTGACAGACATGTAAACATTAAATAAAAAATGGAGGGTGCACACTCCTGGTGAAACTCGCACACCGTTTTGCGAGAAATATAAAAATAATCTGTTATGAAAGAGTTAGTTGAAAGAGAATGGGAAGTTGAAGCTCTGGACAGTGAAGGAATGCAGGTTCAGGGCGGACTTACATTCAGAGAATTGTTAAATCTGCTTGAAAAGGCTGCTGCTTTGGCAGAGGAGTTGGAGAAATACTGGCCGCGTTTCCGCCGAGGATTTGTTGCCGGATGGGAGGCTGCGTGATGAAAACCAATACGTTGTCTGACAGAGGCGAACTTGTTATGATCTCTTATCAGGAGAGCCTCGGCATCATTGGAGGTGCAGGTGAAGGATGGAAATACGACATGGCCGAGTATGTCGGTATGGGTGTAGGATACGGGGCGAAAAAGCTTTGGAAGCTTTTTAAAGTAATAAGTAACAATATTTACTCAATGAGATCTAATCCTGTATTATTGTACCAGTAACAAAAAAAATAATTTAAAAATCATTGACCGGGTGTTTGTTAAGTAAAAAGTAATATATTTGTCATATGAAAATCACTAACATACTCCCGGTTTTATTTCTTCTTTACGTCCCGATTCAACTCCCGGCACAAAAGAGTTGGAGTTTGGAAGAGTGCATAAAATATGCATGGGACAATAATCTTATGGTTAAACAAAAAGAGATATCTGTCAACCAGAGCAATAATAATGTTTTCCAGTCAAAAATGGACTATCTTCCATCTATGAATGCCTCTGTTTCACACAGCATGAACTGGGGACGTTCTGTAAATATGCAAGATTTGCAGATTGTTGAGAATAAACTATCCCAAAGTATGAGTGCTTCTCTTAATGCATCGTTAACTCTGTTTGAAGGTTTACAGAAAACCAATAATCTAAAAAGCAAGGAGGTTCTGTTGCAAATTTCAGAGTTGGAGGTTAAAAGAGCCAAGAATCAGCTTGCATTGCAAATCTCCAAAAATTATCTTGAGGTAATGCTTGCAAAGGAAATTCTTAAATCAGCTGATCAAAGTCTTGCAAGCGTAGAAGAACAGGTTAAACGTACTGAAAAACTGGTTGATGCCGGAAGTGTTGCATATAGCTCTCTTCTCGAGATACAGTCTCAATTGGCGACTGAAAGAGTACAGGTTGTCTCAGCAAGAAATCAGGTTAATTCTGCTTTACTCACCCTCAGGCAACTTCTCGACTTGTCATACGACACACATTTTGATATTCTGACTCCGGATTTGGGTATAATGATTTCGGAGTTCGATGGGGAATCTGTTGATTCTTTATATGAAATATCGAGAGATTTGCCTGAAATACAAAGTGCTCTTTTAAATCAGAAAAATTCAGAACTGCAACTATCGGTAGCCAAGGGTGCAAGTTATCCTTCTGTTTCTTTCTCAGCCGGCTATGGTACTTACTACAGTGATCAGAGAGAGGAGACCATGATGGATCAGTTCAATGAAAATCGCAATCCTTCCATCTCTTTCGGACTTAGAATTCCTATTTTCAACAACTGGCAGACAAATACTGCCATACGAAATGCTCATCTGAATGTCAAGAGCGCAGGAATTGATCTTAAAACTGCGGAACAAACTCTCTTTAAGGAGATTCAACAAGCCAATAATGATGCAATTGCTTATTTTGAAAAATACAAAGCCTCCATTGAAAATGTCAAATCTATGGAAGAATCTTTCAGATATGTCCAGCAAAAGTTTGAGATAGGTGTGCTGAATGCAACTGACTACACAGTTGCCAAGACTAATCTTTTCAAGGCTATGTCAGATCTTTTACAGGCAAAATATCAGTTTGTTTTCCAGCTTAAAGTTCTCGATTATTACAAAGGCATTCCTATTACTCTTTAAAACATTCTATTCTAATGAAAAAAACCAAACAAAACCGGATTCTTATAATTGCTGCTTTAATCATTCTGATTCTGATCATTGTCGGAATGGCCGGTAAAAAGGAAAGTGTTACAGTTACAGCCGAGAAGGTTAAGCTTAACACTATAACTGAAGTTATTCCCGCAAACGGAAAGATTCAACCGGTAACAGAGGTAAAGATAAGCCCTGACGTTTCAGGTGAAATCATTGAGTTAAATGTTAAAGAAGGAGATAAAGTTAAAAGGGGAGACCTTATTATTAAAATTAAACAGGACGTTTACATTTCCATGAAAGAGAGGGCAGAAGCTTCATTAAATGCTGCCAAAGCCCAGCTCGATCAGCAACTTGCCCAATTCGGTCAGATTGAGGCAAATTATATAAGAAACAAAAAGCTATATGAACAGAAAGCCATTTCAGAAAAAGAATATGAAGATGCTCTTTACCAGTACCAAATAGCCAAGGAACAAATAAGAGGAGCCCGGTTTAATGTTAATAGCTATGACGCAGCACTTAAAGAGGCAAATGAAAATCTTTACAAGACCAGTATTTATGCTCCTATGGACGGCATTATTTCAAAACTTAGCGTAGAAAAAGGTGAAAGAGTTGTAGGCACAAGCCAAATGGCCGGCACAGAAATGTTCAGAATAGCTAATTTCAATGAAATGGAAGTTTTGGTTGATGTCAATGAAAATGATATTATCAGAATAAAGGATAGAGATACTGCCAAGATAGAAGTGGATGCTTATCCAAACAGAAAGTTTACAGGTATTGTGACACAAATAGCAAATTCGGCAAAAAATATTGGTTCTGCAGTCGACCAAGTCACAAATTTTGAGGTTAAAGTGTTGATTTTACCTGAATCATATTCAGATCTTATGGTTGACGGGAAAAATCCTTTCAGACCAGGAATGTCTGCTTCTGTTTCAATCGAGACAGCTACTAAACATAATGTTCTGACAGTTCCCATACAGTCCATTACAACAAGGACAGATCTTCTTTCAGATTCTCTTAAGAAAAGCTTAAGCGTCAATGAATCTGTCGAAAATGTTTTTATTGTTAAAAATGACACTCTTCAAGTGAGAAGAATTACAACGGGCATTCAAGACCTTAACAATATTGAAGTTGTGACTGGACTTGAAGAAGGTGAGATGGTTGTTACCGGACCTTTTTCCGGAATTAGCAAGACCTTTAAAAGCGGTATAAAAGTGACTATTGAAGACCCAAATAAGAAAAAACAAAGATCCGAAAAAAGTAAATCCGTCAGCTAAATTATGAGTCCTTTGCTTTTGCTTATTGAGACAAGTACTGATATCTGCTCGGTTGCTCTGTCAAGAGGAGAATTTCTATTGTGTTCCCGCTCCAGCGATGAATCAAAATCTCATGCAAGGATAATCGCTCCATTGATTAAGGATATTCTTGAAGAGTATTCTCTTTCAACAAACGACTGTGATGCCATCGCTGTAAGTGAGGGTCCCGGCTCTTATACAGGATTGAGGGTTGGTGCTTCCATAGCTAAGGGTATTTGTTATGGAACAGGGATACCTTTGATAGCTGTAAACTCTCTTGAACCTATTGTTCGCCTTGTGGCTGCAAAAATTGTTGATTATCCCGAAAACACTTTAATAGTCCCGATGATTGATGCGAGAAGAATGGAGGTTTATACTTCAATATTTAACATGAAGTGTGAAGCTGTTTCGCAAACTGAAGCTATGATTATTAATGAGGGAAGTTTTCTGAATGAGCTTCAAAGCGGGATTGTAGTATTTACCGGAGATGGAGCATTAAAATGTAAAAGTATAATAACTCATCCAAATGCAGTATTTATTGAAAGTAAGACAGATGCTTCTGGAATGATCTTACCTGCACTCAAAAAATTCTATGAGGGAAAATTTGAAGATGTTGCATACTTTGAACCTTACTATCTGAAAGATTTTGTGGCAGGAGTGCAAAAAAAACGATTGTTTTAAAGGATTATCTCAGCAAACTCGACACTTTTTGTTCAAGTTCTTCCCCGAAAATATCCTTTGCAACAATAGACCCATCTTTAGAAATCAAAAAAATTGATGGTACCTTATTCACATTGTAAGAGACAACACCACTCGAATTGGGACCTTTGCCATCACATACACTTATCCATGGCAATTGCTGGTCTGTAACTGCTCTTGCCCATGCTGTCTTGTCCATATCAACCGACACCTGATATATCTCAAAACCCTTGTCGTTATATTTTCTGTAAAGTTCCAACAACTCCTGGTTCATCATCTTTTGATTGACATCTTGTGAACTCCAGAAAGAGAGTAGTATCACATTACCTTCAAATTCTGAGAGAGATCTTTTCCTTGAATTGATATCAGGCAAAGAAATGTCAGGGTGACCGGAAATATTCGCTTCTTCAATTTTATCGTTCAATGCCAGAATTTTGTCTCTCTTGGCTATCTCATCCTTAAGATTTGCCACAAATGTAGATTTTGGATATTTATTAGATAATGAGTCGCATACCCTCTTAAAAAGCATTACATCTCTTGAGTCAGCAAAAATAGGCAGGCCATTAGGAAATTGCTGATATAGCAAAGGCACATTGGTGATTGAATTGGGATAAGTATAGATATGCTTTATAGCCCCCTGCTTTTGTTTTACATACAAAGAGCCAAGCTGGTAATCGACAGATTTGCTCGAAGCAGTATCTCCGACGCTGTCATATTCAGACTTAACTTTGACCAGTGAGTCAAATTTGAAAGCAACTTTAGCAGCATTCTTCTCAATCTCCTGCAAAAGCAATGTCTCCTCAGATCCTTCTGATATTACCTTATTCCCGAGTGTGTCTGTAGAAAACTTAATTTCGTTTCCGGGAAGAATAACAAAAGAGGCAATTTTGTTTGAGTTATAGTATAAATAATAAAACTCCGGAGAATCACTGTGCGTTTTTAATCTATAAAATATTTTACCCTCTTCCACAGGAATTGTATCTACAATCTCCTGAGTGTTAAATGCAAGATGTTTAAGTACTACCTTGCTGTCATTGAGGCCCTTGATAGAACCTTTAATAATCGATTTGTCAGATCCGCAAGATATTGCCAGCACACCTGCTACTAAAAATGCTATTAATCTTCTCATAGCCAAAAGATTTTGAATACTATTTAATCGCTGCTGCAATAGCAGAGGCGATAGCGACCATCTCTTCATGCTCGAGCTTCAGTTTTGTTTTTTTAAAATCCATGTCACCTTCGCTAACAAGAGGAATAAGATGAATATGCGCATGAGGTACTTCCAAACCCAAGACAGCAACTCCGATTCTTTTGCAAGGAATGACCTTTTTAATGCCTTTGGCAACAGTCTGGGCAAATACAAATAGATCTGACAAATCCTTACTGTCCATATCAAAAATGTAATCTATTTCTTCTTTTGGTATGACAAGGGTATGGCCTTTTGTAACAGGGTTAATATCAAGAAATGCATAAAACTTGTCATTTTCTGCTACCTTATAAGAGGGAATTTCCCCATTGACTATTCTGGTAAAAACTGTTGACATTTTTAAATTGATATATCCAAAATTTCAAATTTAATCACACCTGATGGTACCTTAACCTCAACGACATCACCTTTAGATCTGCCGATAAGAGCTTTGCCAATAGGAGTCGCTGCAGCCAGTTTACCTTCACTAAGGTTGGCCTCGCTCTCTGAAACGAGAGTGTATTCGACAATAGAATTATTATTGAGATTTTTCAGCTTCACTTTATTCAGCATCTGAACATGCTTTGTATTTATCTTGGACTTATCTATAATCCTGGCATTGGCTATCATATCCTCAAGCTTTGCTATCCTAAGTTCAAGGAGACCCTGAGCATCCTTGGCAGCGTCATACTCAGCATTTTCAGACAAGTCTCCCTTGTCTCTGGCCTCTGCGATAGCCTGAGTAATTGCCGGTCTCTCCACACTGACCAAATGACGATATTCTTCTTTGAGCTTTTCAAGCCCTTCCGAAGTCAAGTAATGAATCTTTGACATAATTTTAAAAAATCAAAAAGAATCCTGCGTAAACAGGACTCTTTAATGCAAAGATAATAAAATTTATTTATAAAACTAATATTCTATAATTATATATCTTCTTAAATTATCTTAATTTAACATTAATTTCAGGCATGAGTTTGTAACAATTTTCCTTGTCTTTACCAATCTGCTCTTTCAACTGTTCTATCGATTCAAATCGCTTTTCATTCCTCAATCTTGCAGCAAATTCAATCTTAATAGAGAGCCCATAAATATCTTCGTTAAAATCGAGCAAGTGAGTCTCGATAGTTATTTCGTTGTTTTCTCCGATAGTAGGTCTTGTACCGATGTTAGTAATGCCTCTGTATGTTTTCCCAGAATACTCGACCCAAACAATATAAACTCCGTCAGCAGGAATTAGCTTTAAGGGTTCGTACAATTTAATATTGGCAGTCGGAAAACCCAATTTGCGCCCTAATCTCTGTCCTTCAACCACAACTCCTTCAAGTCCATATCTATATCCAAGTAAAATATTGGCTTCTTCAATCATTCCTTGTCTGATAAATTCCCTTATTTTAGTAGAACTTATTTTTGAATTAACTGCATCAGTTTTACACTCCTCTATCCTTACAGGGGTTATTCCCAACATTCTTGCAATTCTGAACATCTCTTCCTGAGTCTGATTAATATCATTTCCCACATGGTGGTCGTAACCTACTACCAAAGTCTCTATTCCAAGCATGTCCACAAGATATGTCTTGAAAAATTCTTCGGTACTCTGTTTTGCAAACTCTTTATTAAAAGGAAGAACAACTACTTCATCTATACCCAAACTTTTTATCAGTTTACGTTTTTCATCCAGTGATGTAAGCAACCTGAACTTAGCAGCATCTTGCTGTAAAACAGCTCTGGGATGAGGCCAGAAGGTCACAACAACGCTTCGTCCACCACACTCTTTTGCCAACGAATATACTTTGCTTATTACAGCTTGGTGTCCTCTGTGAACACCATCAAAAAATCCTGTAGTCCCTATAACCATTTTACTAAATCAAAATCCTGTCTGTGAGGTAAATCAGGGTGCTTTGCATAAATACGTCCAGCAAAATTATAAACTCCGGCAGTTTCAGGCATCATTATACACTTATATTTGACAATTCCATCCTCAAAACTCACAAGATCAAAATCATATTTTTTTAAGAATCTCATACGGTTATTTTTGTCTTTTGAAGCAAATACCATCTCTACACCTATCTCTTCGGGCTTTAAGTCTCCGATTATCAACTCAACTTCGGCATAGTATTCATTACCTTTTGATATCTCCTCTTTTGAGCTTTCCGGTTTTATATAGCTTTTGACTTCAATCAAAGGCCATTCTCTTCTTACCCTCTTTTTCCAAAAAGATAGCTCTTTTGCTAAAGCAAAATCATTCTCAACAATTTTATTATTTCTTTCATAAAGAGGAATATAAAATTTATGTTGGTAATCCTCAATCATTCTGTGGGTTGTAAAATTAGAGGCCACTTTGGCTATCGTGTTCTTTATACACTGAATCCATTCAATCGGAAGCTCATTTTTCTTTTCTCTTTTATAGAACAAAGGGATTATTTCAGATTCAAGTATATTATAGATATTGGCAGCGTCAAGCTCATCCTGAAGAGACTGGTCGTCATAAGTATTGTCGAGAGGCAGTGCCCATCCTGCTCCTTCTTGATAGCCCTCTACCCACCATCCATCGAGAACAGAAAAATGCATGACACCATTCATGGCTGCTTTCTGTCCACTTGTACCAGAAGCTTCAAGAGGTCTTACCGGAGTATTCATCCAAACATCTACTCCCTGTACAAGCGTTTTTGCCAATGCCATGTCATAGCCGGGAATAAATACGATTTTTCCAATAAATTGAGGCATAAGTGATACTTCAACAATCTTCTTAATAATATCCTGACCGGCTTTGTCTGCCGGATGCGCTTTGCCTGCAAAAAGAAACTGAACAGGTTGCTCTTCATTATTAACGATTTCCGCCAGTCTGTCCAAATCTCTGAAAAGCAAAGACGCTCTCTTATAAGTTGCAAATCTTCTGGCAAATCCAATTGTAAGCACATCTGACCTGAGTGTCTCTTTTATTGTTACAATTTGTTTGGGTCTGTAATGAGCAGTAGTGGCAGGTTCAGAAAGAGTATGTCTAATTAGTGTTATAAGCCTCTCTCTCAATCTGTTTCTTGTATCCCAAATGTCTTCGTCAGAAACTTTGTATATTCCTTCAAAGCAACTCTTTTCATATATATGCCGGATAAATCTCTGTCCAAAAACATCTTCGTATATCCTTTTCCATTCCCTTGCAGCCCATGAAGGATAGTGAACCCCGTTTGTCACATAGCTTACATGAAGCTCCTGAGGAAGATAGCCTGGCCATAAGGGAGCAAATATTTCACGACTGACTTCTCCATGAAGCATGCTGACACCATTAATCTCTTGTGACAGATTGGCGGCAAGGTTACTCATGGAAAACCTTTCATTTGGATTGTTTGGATCTATCTTGCCAAGAGACATCATGGTTTCCCATGAGATTTTGAGTCTTTCAGGAATGTGAGGAATATACTCTCTGAGAAGATCTTCCGAAAATGAATCATGGCCTGCAGGGACAGGAGTATGCGTAGTAAAAAGTGAAGAAGACCTCACTACTTCAAGGGCTTCATTAAATGAAAGATGCTCTTCCTGTACGTACTCTCTAAGCCTTTCAAGACCTGTGAATGCAGCATGGCCCTCATTGCAGTGGTAAATATCGATCTGTTTGTTTAGTGTCCTAAGTGCACGTATACCACCGATACCGAGCAAAATTTCCTGTTTGAGTCTGTTCTCCCAATCTCCCCCATAAAGGTAGTGCGTAACTACTCTGTCCTCTGGTAAATTATCTTCAAAATCAGTATCCATGAGTATAAGCTCTGTTCTGCCAATTTCCACTTTCCAAAGTCTAGCATAAAGTGTCCTTCCAGGAAAAGCAATACTTATTGTCGCCCAGTTTCCATTTAAATCCCTTACAGGATTGACAGGTATCTTTGTAAAATCCTGAGGTTCATAGATGGAAATCTGATCTCCTTGAGCAGAAAGCCTCTGAGTAAAATAACCGTATTTATACAGCAAGCCTACTCCTGTAACAGGTACCATCTTGTCACTTGCTTCCTTAAGAAAGTCTCCCGCCAGGATACCGAGCCCTCCCGAATAGATTTTAAGTGAAACATCAAGTCCATATTCCATGCTGAAATATGCAATTCTCGGCCCTTTCATCTCATCCTTAAGTGACATGTACTTGTTAAAGCTTGAATATGCTTTGTCCATTCTCTCCAGGAAATCAAAGTCATTTTCGAGTGCAGCATATTTACTGGCGGTAATGTTGTCCATCATATTCATGGGATTTCTTGAGCATTTTCGCCATAAATCCAAATCTATAGACCTGAAAAGTTGTTTGGCCTCTTCATTCCAGCTCCACCATAAATTTTTTGCCATGATATCAAGCGGCTTTAGCCTTTCAGGCAAAACCTTGTTAACTATCATTGTACTCCAACTTGGAGTATTTGCTACGTCAATTTTATAAATTATACTTTCCTTGTCATCTGCAAAACTTTCATAGTTGTCCCAATTTTCAATCAGCTTCTCCAAAGCCTGTGAATAAGCTTGTTTGTAGAACTGAATCTGATTCTCCCACAAGGCAACTTCAGAGACCTCCCTTGCATTATTGCGATAATCCAGCATTTTTTGGGGTGTCAGTTTGCATATTTCGACCATTTTGGCCTCTATGGCACTAATTACATCATCGTAATTAAAATCATTTCTTTCAATAATCTCAATACTTGGATGTGGCTTTTTATAATGTTCACTAACCCAACGTCCAAAGCCTGCAAGAGAGGTGGTAACAGTAGGGACACCAAATGCGAGGCTTTCCAAAGGTGTGTAACCCCAAGGCTCGTAATAGGAAGGAAAAAGTGTAATATCGAGCCCGGCGAGTAACTGATAATAAGTATAATTAAAAATACCGTCATTACCATTAAGATATGCAGGTACAAACAGTACTTTTACCCTGTCATTATCTCTGTTTTGAAGATTAAGTTCTCGTATTCTGTTCAGTACAGGATCCCATTCTGGTTCACTTAACAGATGAGAACAATTTGTAATATAATCAGAGTGGTTATTCATTTTGTTGACAAGATCCTTGTTGGGTCCATTTATAGCAGCAGGGACAAATATCCATGCTACTACGTTTCTGGTAAGTTTAGAATCGTTGTTTAGCTTAGCCGCAGCATCGAGAAATAAATCTATTCCTTTGTTCTTGAATTCGTAACGCCCACTGATAGCCATCATAACAGTATCATCTGTTATTTCAAAACCTGTCATGAGAGTCGCAATCTCAGTTAATCTTTTTCTAGCACTCTTAAAATATTCTTCATATTTGTTGACCGGTGGAGTAAAACTTTTTTCAAATCCGTTAGGAGTTACTATATCAACATTTCTACCAAGAAAAATTCTGCACTCTCTTGCTGTTACTTCACTGACAGTAGTAAAAACGTCTGCAAAGTGTGCGGCAGTCTTCTCGAGAGAATGTTTGGCCATTACATTAAATTCTCTTGCTTTGTCATCGGCAACATAATTCTCAAGAGGTCCATATAGTGGAAGATTGTTCCATGCAATTGAACGTCCCACAACTGTCGCATGGGTTGTAAAAACTGTTGCCACAGGCGTATTTGCCTGTTTAAGATAAAGAATGCCGGCACCTGTCATCCACTCATGAAATTGTGCTACAGCCCTGTTCTTGGGAGAAAGATTGAATTTGACAAAACTTTCTATCACCTTGCCACAGGCATATCCAAACAATGCAGATTCTATATAGTCCCATTGCCCAGTTATCGAATCGAGCTTAAATCTTGTCCAAAATTCCGTAAGAATTTCATCTTTTTTCGTAATAAATGAACTAAAATCTACAAGTATTGCTATGGGACGTCCTGCTACATTCCATCTTCCTATCCTGATTCGCAATCCTTCGTCTGCCGCTTTTGCTCTCCATGCTCTTAATAAGTTGTTGTCTTCATTGAAATCTGGATTTTTGACAGTATCTCTCCAAACATCAGGACCTATAAGGATGTGTCTGTTTTTAAATTCTTTAGATAGATTGAGAGCCTTGGTGGCGATAACAGTATGAATGCCCCCAATCTTATTACAAACCTCCCAACTTATCTCAAAAAGATAGTCAGGGGTTAAAAGTAGTCTGTCTGACATATAAAATAATTAACTTGTTTTTGTTGGTTTTTTGCTTTTATCTACCCTGAGCAAAAAGTCGCTCAAAATATTCATATAATTAATAAACGCCTCATATGGAGACTCATATGGATTAAAATACCCATGAACTATACCATCAGAGAAAAATTTTGTACACATGTAATAAAAATGATCACTCTCCTGCAATTTTCTGAAGTCATTAATTAAATCAGTGTCCTTTGACCTCAAAACTTGTTTTTCTACAGAGTATAGCTTGGTGAAGGCTTCATTCTGAAGTTCATTGCCGAGCCATGCAGTTGTATCTCTCTCTTCATCTGCCCAAGAAATAGGAAAAGGTACGTTTAATGGCGCAACCGGCTGATGTTTTTTACAAATTTCGGAAGGAGTACAAAATTTTATATCTGTTTGTAAGAGAAGAGCCTTGGGGAAAAATTTCATAAATTGAAAAATACCGGTTGACGATTTTTGATGTTCTCCTATAGTCTCATAATCCATAAAAATGTTTACAACTTCATCTTTTGCCAGTGTATTTGCAATCCATGTAACGTATTTATCGGCAGTAAGAGGCCAGTTAGACCAACTCCTTTCAGAAAATCTGAAAGCAATGTCGTCACTAAGGTTAAAATTCCTCAATAACAGTTTCAATTTTGGATTGATGGCATTAGTATAAACATAATTAGGACTTTTCCATCCGAGAATGTGTTTTGCTCCTTCAGTCAGCATGGCTTTATATTTCATATCTGCGACCATTGCACCAATTTCGTCAGAATATATTAGCTCTGTATTTCTGAAAACAACAGGTTTTTTACCAAACAATGACTCTATTTTTTTGGAATGCAGCATCACTTGCGCCTTAAACTCAGCAGGAGAGGCAAGTGAGGCTAAAGAATGGTTATATGTTTCTGCAAGAAATTCCACACAATTTGTTTCAGCCAGTTTCTTAAAACTATCAATTACTTCAGGAGCATATTTCTCAAACTGATCAATAACAGAACCGGAAAGTGAAAAGGCAATTTTAAAGGCGCCCTTACTCTCTTCAATTATATCGTGTATGACTTTATTAGCAGGAAGATAACACGAATCAGAGACTCGACGGAGTATTGTCTTATTGGTAAATTCGTCATAATAATGAGAATCCTTACCAATGTCAAAGAATCTGTACTGTCTCAGCCTGTGTGGCTGATGAACTTGAAAATACATGCAAACGCTCTTTTCCATCTTTTTATCTATTACAATTTTCCTGTTAATTTGGTATATATCTCCTTAACTTTTGCAGCAGCATTATCCCACTTTAGTGCATTTACCTCTTCAAAACCATTTTTTACAACAAAATTTGAAAGTGCCGGATATACAAGCAATGCATGAATTGCATCTGCCATTGCATCAATATCCCAAAAATCTACTTTTAAAGCATGCGTTAGAACCTCGGCAACGCCTGACTGCTTTGAAATAATTACAGGGACATTCGCTCTCATTGCTTCAAGAGGTGAAATCCCAAAAGGCTCAGACACTGAAGGCATCACATATACATCCGAATATGCATACATTCTGTTAACATCTGATCCCTTAAGAAAGCCTGTAAAATGAAATTTGGTTGCTATGCCGAGTTTGGCAACTCTCCTTATGGCTCGTGTAAGAAGATCCCCATTCCCGGCCATTACAAAACGAACGTTAGGGTAACGTTTCAGGACTTTGGCGGCAGCTTCAATAAAGTATTCAGGACCTTTCTGATAAGTAATTCTGCCGAGAAAAGTTACTACCTTTTCAGGTACCCCTCTATCCACTTCAACGTTGCCTGATTTGTCAAATTCAACAGCATTGTGTACTGTAACAACTTTTTCAGGATTGATTCCGTACTTGCTTATGACTATACTCCTGGTAAGATTACTAACAGCAATAACAATATCTGCCTCCTTCATGCCCATTTTTTCAAGATCGTAAACCTGTGTATTGATGTTATTGCCGCTCCTGTCAAATTCAGTTGCATGCATATGTACAACTAATGGTTTGCCTGTAAGCCTTTTAGCAGTAATACCGGCCAGATAGGTTAACCAATCATGAGCGTGAATTAAGTCAAAATCATATTTGAGTGCAATTTCTCCAGCCACTATGGCATATCGTGCAACCTCTTCCATAAGGTTCGTCTCATACTTGCCCGAAAATTGATATCTCTCCCCTGCGTACATTTTATAACCCTCTATCTGACTGACTCTCTGCGATTCTACCAAAGTTGTAAAACGAACAGGATCGACGTATGGAACCATATTTGATCCCACCCGCAGAAACTGCACCTTTTGCAGAAAACTCTCACTGTTCTTCACAGACTCATTTATAACCACATCACTTGCATTAATGATTTTGACAGCACTTTGATCTTCATCTCCGTAAGGCGAAGGCATTACAAAAAGTATTTCAACACCATGCTTGGCTAAGCCTTTTGTTAGACCATAACATGCAGTTCCAAGACCTCCGGAAATATGTGGAGGAAACTCCCAACCAAACATTAATACTTTCATACTAAGCTGTTTTTTAATTCTTCAATCAACTTGACCGACCATAACAAACCGGCTACAGATGTTGAATAAGATATACAGCCGTGTGGCTGATGAGGGGGATCTCCATCGTAGACTTCCGATATTGAACCAACACAATGCACGGTCAAATCCTCCTCAAAAGCATATATCAACTCTTTTGCCTTATTCAAAAAAGAATTTCCGAACAGTTTTATGTTTGCATCGATATAAAACTGAAGAAGCCATACTCTGGTAGTACCCTGATAATATGCCATACTCCTTGAATATTCATCTCCATCATATTCGCCTTTATAGTTAGGATTTCTTGGAGAAAGTGTCCTTATCCCTCTAATAGTAAGCAACTCTCTTTTTATACACTGCAAAACAAGAGATTTGTCCTCATCATTTATTGGTGAGTAATCAAAAGCACATGCGAACAACTGGTTAGGTCTAACGTACCTGTTCTGCCCCTCAGGGCCAACATAATCCGCAAGATAATCAGCACCTTCTATCCAAAAGGCTTTTTTAAAATTGTCGTCAATAAGTTCTTTTATTGTCAAACATTTTTCAATAAATGGTCTCTCCTTACTCTTGGGAGCAATTTCTGCAGCAAAACACAGTGCATTATACCACAAAGAATTAAGCTCTATCTGATATCCTGATCTTTCCATCAATGGTTTTCCATCAATCATTGTATCCATCCAACTTGTAGCCACTCCACTTCGCTCAGCCCAAAGTAAACCTGTTTTGTGCATGATAACAGATTCTCTTTTATTCTCCATATATGACTCAACAATCATCTTAAACAGCTCTCCGTACTTTTTCCATAATGCTGTTTTATTGCCAGTAATTCTTAAATATTGCTGAAAAGTCCAGAAAAGCCAGAGTGGAACATCTGGATTACAAAGCGGATTAAAAAAATTTTCTCGTTCGTGCTTGATATAAGTCTCCATTATTCTATCAAACAACTCCTTGTCTGCATTTACCCCAAGTGTCAACCCCGGTAGGGAAATCAATGTGTTCCGGCTGTTTTTCCCAAGCCACGGATATCCCGTATAAATAAAAATATCATCTCCATCATGAATAATAAACTGTTTGGCAGCTAACTGAAGGCAATGTTCGAAACTGTCTCTTAATCCACGCTTGTTCTCGTTTTTTTTAAATTCGGCAGAAAGTATTGAAGAGTCTTCAATGTTTGTCGAAGCTGAAAATACTATCTGCTGCCCAAGTTTTATCGGCATTTCAAAGAAGCCTGGTACAAATAGATCTTCAGTAGATTCATATGCTCTCCTCCTTTCCTCTCTGTACTCAATATTGTAATACCAGCCAGGAGACGATATGAAGTCGCTTTTTACATTAAGTTGAAGGTTAAGTGAAGGAAAATCCTCATACATTCTAAAACTTACGCCTTTATCAATGATCTCGTAATGTTTATTGACATTGTAATTGGCCTTTGAAAGAGTATGAAAGTTTCTGAATGCGAGGAATGGTTTCAGTCTCAATGTTGTAGGTGAATGAGCTTCGAGAAGAGTATATCTAATCAATATCTGTTCCTTTTTGTGAGGAAACATGATATCCTTACGAAGCACAACTCCTCCAACTTTATACGTTATTGACACGACTCTGTCAATCTCAAAATTCCTTATATACTTATGACCTTTAGGCTCATAAACATCTCCGTACCTGTGAATCCCAAGGTTAAATTCTCTGTCATGCTGGATTATAGTCTCATCCAGTGAAGAAAGTAACACAAACTTGTCATCTCCAAATTTCTTGACAGGTACAACTAAAAGGCCATGATATTTCCTTGTGTTACAACAAACAATTGTGGTGTTCATATAACCACCGGCATGATTAGTGGACAGTACTTCCCTCTTAAGAGAGTACTCAAGATTAACCAGTTCGTCCTTGTTAAATTGTAAGTATGACATATCTTTAAAATTTCTCTTTAAAGTTAAGAAATTCCTTTAAAATAATAGCACTCCGTGAAGGAAGGGATAGAGATAACAATGCCGATCCATTATCATAAAATGAATCATATATAATATCATCATCAATTCGGTTAAACCCACCAAAGAGTATAGAATCAGAATTAAGGATGATTTTATAACTACCTGCAGGAACTTTAAATCTATAATCAAAATAAGAGACTGTGGGATTAAAATTAAAAACAAAGATTAATCCCGCCCGTGAAAAAATTAAAATTTGCTTCTCATTATCCTCAAATATAGATACAGGCTTATCAGAAAAAAGGTTATTACGTTTCGCCATTGCAATCATCGTCTTATCAAATTGAAGAAGATATGAATACTTCAATTTAGGATCATCTGCAAGCGACCACTGTCTTCTGGCATAATGATATGACCAACCATTCCCCTCTCTGGGGAAATCTATCCATTCAGGATGACCAAATTCATTTCCCATAAAGTTGAGATAACCGTCTCCTGCAGTTGCAAGTGTAACTAAACGTATCATTTTGTGAAGAGCAATGCCTCTGTCAACTTTCAAACTGGAACTCTCCTTACTCATATAATAGTACATATCCTTGTCTATAAGCCTGAATATTATGGTTTTATCTCCAACAAGAGCTTGATCGTGACTTTCGCAGTAACTTATACTCTTCTCGTCAGCACGTTTATTGGTAAGTTCATAATATATATTGCTCATATTCCACTCTTCATCTCTCAGTTCCTTTATCCACTTAATCCAGTGATCCGGAACTCCCATGCTCAACCTGAAATCAAATCCGTTGCCTCCGGATGATATGGGAGTAGCCAATCCTGGCATTCCGCTCATGTCCTCAGCTATAGTTATGGCGTTTGGATTAAGCTCCTTAATGAGAGTATTGGCAAGGGAAAGATAGACTAATGCATCCTCATCCTGATTCCCATCGTAATAAAAAGAATAATTTGTAAAGTTTTTCCCCAATCCATGATCAAGGTAAATCATGCTTGTCACGCCGTCAAACCTGAAACCATCAAGATTAAATTCTTCCAGCCAATATTTGCAATTTGATAGAAGAAACCGTAATACCTCATCTTTACCATAATTAAAACATTTCGAGCCCCATGCAGGATGATTTCCCCTTTGTCCCTCATGAAAATAGAGCGAAGGATTGCCGTCAATCAGTCCAAGCCCTTCATAAATGTTGCTGACAGCGTGAGAATGTACTAAATCCATAATTACTGCTATTCCATAGCCGTGTGCAGTATCTATAAGTCTCTTTAAATCTTCTGGAGTACCAAAACGAGAGCTTACTGCATAAAAACTCGATACTTGATACCCAAATGAACCGTAATAAGGATGTTCCTGAATGGCCATAAGCTGCAAAGTATTATAACCCAAGTCTACAATTCGTGGCAGTACGCTTTCTCTGAAATAATTAAAACTCGCAACTTCAGGCTTTTCCGAACTCATACCAATATGCGCTTCATAGATGAAAGGTGAATAGTTATCGGAAATACGAGGATTAGACCATTTAAAATGTGGTGGGTCCCAAATCTGCGCAGAAAATATTTTGGTGTTTTCATCCTGTATGCAACGACGGACATAAGCAGGGATTCTCTCACCTTCTCCGCCTCTCCAGAACACATACCATTTAAAAAGATCTCCATGATGAACAGCATCTATTGGTAATTTGAGTTCCCAATTGCCATTGCTCTGAGGAGTAAAAGAATATCTATTGTCAATTTTCCAATCATTAAAAGTCCCAATGAGATATATGGCTGTAGCACCCGGTGCCCATTCTCTAAAAAACCAGGATTTACCCACTTTGTGCACACCATAATAAAGATAAGAATTGACAGCATCACTAAGAGGCTTGCCATATCCTGCTATATCCTGTCTTCTTATAACATACTTCTGATATCTTCGAAGTATCTGTTTTTTGTAAGGTATCAGCCAAGGATCATCTTTTAGCAATTTTAGTTCTTCCATAAATCCAAACATTATGTCATTTCTGGCAAACTATCTTCAATTTCTCTTAGAAGTTCTCTGCATCTTTTGATCAATTCGTTTGCCCTCTTAACATACTTTGATATATCCCGAAGGTCTGTATTGGGATCCTCTATTTTTTCTACTATTTTCTGAAGCTCTTCAAGAGCTGTTTTGTAATCTATCTCACTCTTTTTCATTCTCTTTTGATTTAACTGTACATTTAAGTTTCCCTCCCTTAAGAAATGCTTCTACCTCGTCTCCAACAAAAATTTCATCGATGTCAGTTACTCTTTTGCCATTTTTATGCAACAAGGCATAACCTCTCTCAAGAAGAGCAAAAGGACTACCTGCAATAATTCTGTGTTCTAAAATTTGAAGTTTACTCTTTTCTTCCGTTATTCTATTCTGTACTGCCATTGAGACTCTACGTGAAATATAAAGGAGTTGCTGCTCCTCAGAGGCAAATATATCTATTAAAAAATCTGCTAATGCCGTAGGAGTCTTGACTGAAGTATGCGCCACCATGTCAGCTATATGATAATCCTGATCATGCCCGACACCAACTATTACAGGAAGAGGGAACTGAGCAATATTGACAGCCAGATCATAATCATCAAAGCAAGCAAGGTCATGAGCAGAACCACCTCCCCTCAATATACACAAAAGATCAAAATCATCAACTCTTGCTGCCACTCGATCCATCGCACTGATTATTCCTTCAGGAGCATCTCCACCTTGCATCGGTGCCTGAAACAATTCAATATAGAACCTAAAACCAAATTCGTTTCCTTGAATCTGTTTGATAAAGTCCCTGTATCCTGCCGCCTGTTCTGAAGAGATAACGGCAATTCTTTTTGGTAATGCAGGTAAAGGTAATGAGGAATTCATATTAAACATCCCTTCATCCTTCAACCTTTTAACAGTCTGCTGCCGTTTAAGTTCCTGTTCACCAATAGAAAATGTGGGATCAATATCAGTAACTACAAGACTTAATCCATATAAAGATGAAAATTGAACTTGAACACAAAGAAGTACATGCATGCCTTTTGAAAGAGGTTGTCCGGCAGTAGTTTCAAAATATGGTCTTATGACTCGGTATGAATTAGCCCAAATTATTGCCTGTGCTTTAGCGGAGACTGAATCCTCTCCCTCCTTCCTGTCAATCAGATCCATATAGCAATGTCCTGCATAGTGGTTTTTTATCTCACTAATCTCAGCCGTAATCCAGTATCTACTTGTAAATCTTTGCTCTATTGAATCTTTGATCTCATTTTGCAGATCCGATAAAGTGATAACCTTATCTTTTACCATATAATCAACTTTAGTTATCCTCTATACAAAAGTAAGCAATAAAGTTATACCTTTGTAGAGTATTTATCCCATATGAAGATAACTAAAGCAATATTCTCCGGAAGCAGCCGATTTGCCAAAGATAGGCCTAAGCCAAGACTCCCTGAGTTCGCATTTATAGGAAGATCAAATGTGGGTAAGTCTTCCCTTATAAATATGCTATGTAATAACAGGTCTCTTGCCCATACGTCTTCAATACCCGGAAAAACTCAACTTATTAACCATTTTATGATTAATGACCGATGGTATCTTGTCGATCTTCCGGGATACGGATATGCAAAATTGTCAAAGAAGACTCGAATAGAGCTGGATGAAATCATAAGAAGTTATATTAATGGTTCAGATGAATTGGTCACTCTTTTTGTCTTGATAGACTGCCGACATGATATTCTGCCAATCGATCTCAGATTCCTAATGCAGCTGGGAGAAGCAGAGGTCCCTTTTTCCATTATATACACAAAAAGCGATAAACTGAGTGCTACTGCTCTTGAAAAACAAATTAGCAATAATAATCAAATTCTACTTGAATATTGGGAAGAACTCCCACCTGTTTTTATCAGCTCAGCAGTTAAAGGTACAGGAAAAGAGAAGATATTAAGTTACATTGAAACTTTTATATAAATAATAATAAAAAACATGGATCATACTCATAAGATTCAGATCTTTTCTTGCAGAAGCTCCAGATATCTGGCAGAAAAGATCGCTGCTTCCTTGAAATTGGAACTTGGCAAATCAAATGTACTGGTATTCAGTGATGGAGAATTTCAGCCCGCCTTTGAGGAGAGTGTAAGAGGAGCCACTGTATTTATTATCCAGTCTACATTCCCCCCTGTAGAAAACATGTTTGAGTTGCTTCTAATGATAGATGCTGCAAGAAGAGCATCCGCATACAAAGTTAATGCGGTTATACCATACTTTGGCTGGGCAAGACAGGATAGAAAAGATAGGCCTAGAGTCCCAATTGGAGCAAAATTGGTTGCAAATCTGCTGGCTGCAGCCGGTTGCGACAGAGTAATGACAGCCGATTTGCACGCCGATCAGATCCAAGGTTTTTTTGATTTTCCTGTCGATCACATATATGCAAGCTCCATTTTTCTGCCATATTTGCGTGAACTTAACATTGAAAATATGTCAATTGCAGCACCTGATATGGGTGGAGCAAAAAGAGCAAATGCATACTCACGTATTCTCGGCTGCCCATTGATTATTTGCCACAAGTCGAGAGAAAAGGCCAATGTGGTTGGTTCAATGACCGCTATTGGAGAAGTAGAAGGCAGAAATATAGTTTTGATTGATGATATGATAGATACGGCAAGTACTATCACAAAAGCTGCAGACATGCTTATTGAAAAAGGTGCTTTGAGCGTCCGTGCTCTTGCAACTCACGCTGTGATGTCAGGACCATCATATGATAGAATTGCCAAGTCAAAGCTCACAGAAGTAATTCTTTCAGATACTATTCCTCTATCTACTGACCCTAATTTAGACACATCTAAGATTAAAATTCTGTCGGTTGCAGATATTTTTGCAGATGTGATTGAAAAGGTATATAATAATAAATCGATAAGTACTAGCTTTGTTTTTTGATATGTTAACAGGCATAACTCCGGATATTCTTCATAAAAAATTAGTGGAAACACTTGGATTTTTTATGAAAAGTGCAATGAAGGATAAGGCAGTAGTTGGCCTCTCAGGAGGAATTGACTCTGCCGTTGTGGCTTCTGTTGCCGTTGATGCTCTCGGACCATCATCTGTTACAGCTATTCTTCTGCCCTCTCCTTTCTCTACGCTGCACTCTGTGAGTGATGCTGTGGAACTTGCTGAAAACCTAAAGATCCAGTATTATACCGTACCCATTGACGGAATCTTTCATAAATTTCATAGAGAACTTACTGATCTGTTTGGTGAAGAACCTTGCAGACTGACTACAGAAAACCTTCAAGCACGTATAAGAGCTACAATTTTAATGGCATTTTCGAACCAAACAGGAGCTCTGCTGTTGAATACTTCAAATAAAAGTGAATTATCAATGGGTTATGGAACTTTGTATGGAGATCTTTGCGGAGCTATAATGGTGCTTGGAGATATCTATAAGTCAGATGTATATGAACTCGCAGGTTATCTCAATTCGTTGGAAAGAAGGATTCCTGACTCTATCATAACTAAAGAGCCTTCAGCAGAACTGAGTGTGGGTCAAAAGGATTCTGACTCGCTGCCTCCTTATCCCGTTTTGGATCCAATATTATATCTCTTGAATGAGAAAGGGATGTCTCCTCAAGAGATAATAAACTCAGGAGCTGACAGCACGATTGTCAATAAAATTGTCAAAATGAAAGATTCCGCATCATTCAAAATTGCACAACTTCCGCCTGTTATCCAAATTGGTCAACATCCTCTTCTTCCTGATTCAAAATGCATAAAATTATAAATATATTTTTTACTAAATTAAATTAAAATGCAACTGCTGTTTTTTACTATAATTCTTGTGGCTCTCTGTGTATTCCTTCTATCCTTTAACATAATCTTCAGGAAAAACGGAAAATTTCCTGACGGTGAGATTGGACATAATAAGGAGATGAAGAAACTCGGAATAAAATGTGCGAAAGCTGAAGAAAAAGAGCTATGGGGAGTCCACGGAACCATGCGAAAAGAATGTCCTTCTGATACTTGCTCAAACTGCAGGGGGTGCAATTGATGGGAATAGTTGCAATAGTTGGACGGCCAAATGTGGGCAAATCTACGCTTTTCAACAGATTTGTTGGTAGGAGGCAGGCGATTGTAGATGAAATTTCGGGTGTTACTAGAGACCGCCATTATGGAAGTTGTGAATGGTGTGGAAGAGAATTTTCAGTCATTGATACGGGTGGCTACACAATTAACTCCGAGGATCTTTTTGAGGAGGAAATTAGAAAGCAGGTGCTCTTAGCTATTGATGAGGCAGATGTAATTTTATTCGTTTGCGAAGTTGAAACAGGCATAACTGATTATGACTCTCAAATAGCCAATATGTTGAGAAGATGCGGAAAGCCTGTGGTGTTAGCTGTAAATAAAGTCGATACGGGTGACAGATTTTTTGATGTTCATCAATTCTACAAACTTGGTCTGGGTGATCCATTTGCCATTTCGTCTGCGAGCGGAAGTGGAACCGGAGATCTTCTTGACAGAATTACGGATTTACTTCCCGCTAACAGCAAAGATGAAGATAAAAATGATTTACCCCGTTTCACTATTGTCGGAAAACCAAATGTTGGCAAATCTTCTCTGGCCAATGCTTTGATAGGAGAAGACAGAAACATTGTCACTCCTGTTGCCGGCACTACTCGTGACTCCATATCAACCTACTACAATCAATTTGGCCATGAATTTATGTTAATCGATACTGCCGGGCTCCGAAAACGTAATAAAGCCATGGAAGACATAGAATTCTACTCTGTCATGAGATCTATACGTTCTATTGAGAATTCAGATGTCTGTATCATGATGGTAGAAGCCCAGAAAGGTATAGAGTCTCAAGACATGTCTATTTTCAACTTGATAGTAAAAAATAAAAAGGGATGTGTACTTGTTGTTAACAAATGGGATTTAGTTGAAGACAAGGATTCCAATACAATGAAGAGGATGCAAGAGGAAATTATGAGTAAAATTGCTCCTTTTAACGATATACCCATAATATTTACCTCTATAATCAACAAGCAACGATTACTCAATGTTCTCGATGCAGCTTCCAAAGTTTATGAAAACAGATCTCGAAAGATTCAAACATCCAAACTTAACGAAGTAATGCTCGAAGAAATAGAAAATTATCCACCACCTTCTGTTAAGGGCAAATATATTAAAATTAAGTACGTTACTCAGTTGCCTACTCCAAGCCCTTCATTTGCATTTTTCTGCAATTTGCCTCAATATGTTAGAGAAGATTACAGAAGGTTTCTTGAAAATAAGTTAAGGAAGCATTTTGAATTTACCGGAGTCCCTATACAGATATACTTTCGTCAGAAATAGGCAGTTTTACAGAAAACTTTGCACCTCCCAACAACTCAGATCTCATATAAGAAATCTTTCCATTGCTCTGTTCAATGATACTCCTGCATATTGCAAGTCCGAGACCGGTACCTCCTGTCTTTGTTGTGAAATTTGGCTTGAAAAGTCTGTTTGTAAGATTTTCTGGCACGCCTGCTCCGCTATCCTCAATATTAATTTGGTAATAATTTTCCTCCCTGGTAAGAGAAACATATATCTTTCCGCTTTCCTGATTCGGGATTGCCTGAACTGCATTTGACAGAAGGTTTACCAAAACTCTGGTAAGTTGAGTTTTCCTTGTATTAATTTCTGCTACTGCTATCTCTGAGTTAAATTTAAGTTGAATGTCATCTCTTGTATTGAAAAGAAACATTTGCTCCCTGATAAGAGTATTTAACTCAACCATGCTTAATTCTTCTGAATAAAATCTTGAATAACTTGAGAACTCACCGGCTGTTTCAGCTAAAATATCAATCTGCTCAATCAAAGTATTTGCAAGGGCATCGAATTTCTCAGGCCAATCCGGCACACCCTGCCTCTTCATTCTTACCAGATGTTGAATACTTAATCTCATAGGCGTCAGGGGGTTTTTAATCTCATGAGCAATTTGCCTGGCCATTTCTCGCCACGCTTGCTCCCTTTCACTTTCGGTCAGCCTCTTTGTACTTTCCTCCAAATCATCTACCATTTTGTTATAGGCGGAAACAAGTATTCCGAGCTCATCATTATTATTATAGTCAATATGTTCTGGTTTTTCCGAAATATCAAGAAGCTCCATCTTTTTTCCAATTTCGGCCAAAGGCTTTGAAATTGAATTGGAGAGTGCTGTTCCTCCAAAGACCGCTGCCAAAAGAAGTAAAATGTATATATTTATTATTGTGGCTATAATACTGGAGGCATCGCTTCTCATATTGGCCCATTGTGAAAAGTACGGAATATTGACAATTGCTATCAAAGCTCCATCCTGATTATAAAGTGGAGCATAAAGAGAATTATATTCAACTCCTGCTATTTTTTCCTTATGTACAAATTCTTTTTTGTTATTTTTTACTATTTCGATATATGCCCTGTCATCCATCCTCTTCCCCAAAATAGATCGATCAAAAATCTCAGGCTGAGTAGTGCGGATTAGAAAACCGGCAGAACTATATAGGTTGATGTCTATTCCGGCTGTGCTTGAAAGCCTGTTCATTGCCTGCTGCAATTGAATATTATTAAATCGAGGGTCATTGTATCTGCTAACATATTGACTGAAAAGAGAAAGAGTTGATTGTACTGAAGACATTTTTTCTTCTAACTGTATTTTAGTATTCTCATTAAAATAATTTATTGAAAACCAGACACTGCCAGTTCCCATAAAAAGCAGGGCAAATACCAGGGATGACAACAGCAGCATTGAAATTTTCCACCTGAACGTATTTTTTGGCAATTTTTTTAAAACATTCCTTTCTCTCCGTCTGTGAACAAGTCCGAATATTATCAAAAAGTAAAAAAGAACTATATATGATAGTGACACAAAATAAGGAAATATGCCACGTTCCTTCCGGCTTAAAACAATAACAGTTTCAGGAGTAACTCTGCTAACAAAATGAAGATACCCGTCACTTCTAACATTATAATATCCCTCGTTGTCATATTTTTTAGAAACTATTGGATAGCTATAGTCTCCACTTGACACAACAAGTCTTCCATTGACATATTTACCATATGAATAGAGATATGGCAACGAAAAATCATCTATCTGCGAGTGGCTTAAAAGTTCCGAAGGGTAACCAATTGTCTCCTTGATAAATTTGGAATTCAGTTCAATAAAGAGCCTTACTAAACCACTTTCTCCTATTGCCGGATACTCAAATATTCCCAAATATCTTACCCTTCCCTTATAGTTGTTCATAAAGAAAAACTGAGAACTTTCATAAAGTGGAGAACCATACCTTGTCACTTCATTTTGAAAAAAACTGTTACATAATACCGGTGGTGCATCAGGATCAACTTGCAATGTAGTATACTCTCTGCATATTCTGATTTCCATGTCATACCTTTGAAGTATGTTCCAAAAATAATTCTCGGAAAGTTGACTGTGCACTAGATCTTCACCGCCAAAGGCATTGACAAGCAGTCTAAGTTTTGAATCAGAAATGATTTGTTTCTCAATGGTTTTCAACTGCAGTTCAAGATTAAGATCTCTTTCGGTTGACAATTTATTTGACCACACCCTGTTTCTGTTATCTTCCTTCTTAAATCCGTAAAAACTTACTACAAAAAAGGTATAGAAAGAAATACAAATGATGTATATAATCAGATTACGGGTTTTAAGAAAAGATATTTTTCTTGTTTTTTTAGAAAGTGGTCTTAGGAGTTGAAGAGAAAACAACAAAGCGACAAAGAGCAGTGCATAAGAAAGGTATACAAGCAAAGAGTAAAAAGTTATCTCGTCTACTCTGTACAGTTCAAGAACTACGTTTGAATTGAGTATGACTGACCTTAAACTTATGTGAATATATGGAAGTAATAAAAGCGGAATTAGTATGAATAAAGCCGTAAACAATCTCTTTTTAAGGCCTTTTGATTTTTTTACAATCAAGGCAAGAGTTTTCCTCATGATAAAAAGAGCTGTAATAATAAGAGTAATCAAAAGATTCACTATTAAAAGATCTGCCAATGAACTGAACAGCTCAAAATCAGCATAGAGAGTTGGAGAAAATAGCGGAAGGTCACTTTGCATCTTGTTGGAAAGATACATGGCAAAGATTCCTACAGTTATCAGTCCGCCTATGAGCAAGAAAAAGTCTCTGATTTTTTTTGTTTTCTTAAGTTGTGCAAAAAGCGACAAAACCACAAAAACAAGTGCAGTGAGCCTTAATACTGAACCTGATCTTTCTCCGCTTTGAGGGAGATCCTTTAAAACAGAAAATAACACACCCCCGTCTTTCCCATGAATAACATAAGATTCATCAAAAGTGACAGGAACTATTGAAAGCCTCTTATTGGATAAGATATTGGGATTAATCTGATTTCTAAGAAGTGAATTTTCTGTAGGGTAGTCTGTCTGGATAAGCAATGCTGTGACAATTAGCATTTTACCGCTGATATACATTTTAACGATGTACCACCCTGTACCAAGACTGAGATATTGCTCCTCTTCAGGATTGCCATTTGCCAAGGCGGAATAAAAAGCATATGCTAGAGGGGTATTGCTTACATTTTCAACTCCTACATGCTGTAATCTGTAGCCATAAGGAAAATAGAAAACCTCTTCATTGGCAATAGGCAGCCTGTTTACCCAAGACTGGAGTGTATCGTCCAAATAGCGATAAATAACCATGTCTTCGGGAAAATCCTCAAATGAAATAAATTGAGAATCAGGTATTTCATGCGCCTGCCTTGCATAATTCTCCAAGATTTGCTGTCGCTTGTGAATCTTCTCCTGAAGATTCGTTACAGCACGATCCATGGAATTAATCGATGAAAATCTAATAAAAGAGGCAAGAGTAAGTACAAGAATAGCAATCCAATATATTGCAATTCTCTCGTTCGACAATTTTCTTAACCACTCTTTCATTGCTTGTGATGATACTGTTCTCCCCTGATTATTGTGAAAGCTCTATATAACTGTTCCAAAAAAATCACTCTTACCATCTGATGTGTAAAAGTTAACTTTGAAAGTGAAAGTAAACTGTCTGCCCTGTTATACACCAATTCGGAAAATCCATAGGGCCCACCTATTGCAAACACAAGATTTCTAGTACCTGACAGAAGCTGTTTATCAATGTAATTGGCAAATTCCTCAGATGAATAGACTTCTCCTTTCTCATCAAGCAAAACAAGCTTGTCCGACGGCTTGATATGCTTTAAAAGTAATTCACTTTCTTTCTCCTTCATCTGCTTGACGGATAAACCTGCAACATTCCTGATTTCTGGCACTTCCACTCTTCTGTAATCAACATAATGGCTCAATCTCTCCTCATAGATCTCTATAGCCTGCCTGAGCCATGAGGCATCACTCTTACCGATTAAAAGCAACATAATCTTCATTAGGACAAATGTAAAACTTTATTTTCAATATATATACCAGAGCAGTGGCTTGATTTTTGCTTAAGTTTAGAGTGTCGTATATAAAATGATTATGAATATTTTTTTATTTGCCATAATCTCTTCATTCTTCACATTCTCTTCTCCTGCAACTCAATATGGATCTGAGCAGGATGTTTTTGTACCTATTGCAAAATATATCCAGTCAGGAGATGCAGAAAAGTTGTCAGCTTGGTTTGCCCCTAATCTTGAAGTTGACATACTTGGTACAGTCAATGTTTGCAGCAAGACTCAGGCGAAGCAAATTATTAAGGAATTTTTTGCTAATAACTCTCCAAAGAGTTTTGTAATAGAACACAGGAGTGGTAAAGCTCCGTTAAAATATGCCATTGGAACTCTCAGCGCCGGTGGAAGTAAGTTTCGCGTGACACTTTTTGTGAAAACGCAGGAAGATGGCAATTTTATACAACAGATAAGAATTGAAATGGAGTAGTAATCAAACTATCAGTCCTACTTAAATACTGGACGTGCATAGTTGATCACATCCTCTTTTGTTATTACATTATTACTCAGTATCAAAAGTCTCTCTGTGACATTTCTAAGTTCACGAACATTTCCTGTCCACTTGTATTTTTTAAGTTCCTCAAGTGCATCATCATCTATTTTCCTCGGAGGCATGCCACTTTCCTCACAAATCTGATCAATAAAGTAACGAGTTAAAATTGGAATGTCTTCAACCCTCTCACATAAAGGAGGCACGTGAATTATTATGACGCTGATTCTATGATAAAGATCCTCTCTGAAGGTTCCCTTACGTATCTCTTCCTGCAAATCTTTGTTAGTAGCAGCTATTACTCTCACCTTAACATTAATGTCCTTATCGCTCCCCACTCTGCTCAATTTATTTTCCTGCAATACTCTCAATACTTTAGCCTGTGCAGCAAGACTCATGTCTCCAATCTCATCCAAAAAAAGTGTTCCTCCATCAGCCTGTTCAAATTTACCCTTATGTTGCTTGATTGCAGATGTGAATGCTCCTTTTTCATGACCAAAAAGTTCACTTTCGATCAACTCTCCGGGAATGGCAGCACAGTTGACTTCCACAAATGGCATATTGTTTCGTCCACTCTTTTCGTGCAGCCATCTGGCAACAAGCTCCTTACCGGTACCATTGGAGCCGGTTATAAGAACACGAGCCTCCGTAGGAGCAACTCTGTCAATCATATTCTTGATTTTGGTTATTGCTGGTGAAACCCCTACAATTTCCTGTATCTTGGCAACTCTTTTTTTAAGATTTTTTGTCTCTCTTACCAGATCGCTTTTTTCGGTTGCATTTTTAAGTGTAATAAGTATTCTGTTGAGATCAAGAGGTTTTTGAATGAAATCAAAGGCTCCTTTTTTTATACACTCCACAGCTGTATCTATCGAACCGTGCCCGGAAATCATTATTACAGGAGATTCTACTCCTGCTTCAAATGCCTTGTCCAAAAATTCAAGACCGTCCATGTTTGGCATCTTAATATCCGAGAAAATGGCATCAAAATTTGTTGAAATTGCAGCATTTAGTCCTTCTAAACCATCATTTGCGAGTACTATTTCATGACCTTCGAATTCAAGAATTTCCTTAAGTGTGTTTCTTATACTCTTCTCGTCATCAATAATCAATATTTTCATTCTTTCTAAAATTTATATTACAATTGAGCTGCCATCTCAGCCAAAAAACCCTCCTAAAGAGAGTGAGAGGATTGATATAATTTGCTTATTCGGCATTTTTCAATTACCAGCTGTATAAAAATACTCCCTAGTACCATATAATCAACCCTTACAGGCGACATTCCCGGCATTCTTAACCTTTCGCCTCTATTTGACACTAAAAGTTTATGATGCAAAACTCTAAGTCTTTTAATGTCTAACTCATGTACAGGAAGTGTCCCATTATCATCAGTATATAAAAGCTCCCTAAGAGTGTCAAATGAACCTGAAGAACCTATCATAAGTCTTGGAGAATATTGTCTGCACGCTTCAAAAAGTGGTTCGAGTTCTTGCTCAAGATAAAGATTAATCATTTTAACCTCTTCTTCTTTTATTGGATCACTTGGTTCAAATTTCTCCTTTAATCTCAATATCCCAAGATTAAAACTTCTTTTCCACAATATTTTTTCTTTATCTGCTATAATTAATTCATTACTTCCTCCACCCACATCACACATAAGCACATTTTCATCCCATACAAAAAAAGATTCGCGAATGCCTTTATAAATGAGTTCTGCTTCTCTTTCGCCAGATATAATCTCAACTTCGAATCCAAAATTATCGCGAATAGTGTTTGCAAATTCTGAACCATTTACAGTATCTCTGAAGGCAGATGTAGCAAAAACTTTAATAAAACCGACATCACCTTCTTCATCAATAATTTCTCTTATTTTCCCCAAGGCATCTATGGATTTTGACATGGCCTCCCCACTAAGCCTCCCTTCATTAAAACCACCGGCTCCGATAAATGAAGGAATTTTGACTACTTTCAATATTTTATATGTTTTGCCACTAATTTCAGAGAGTAACAGATTGAATACGTTGGTTCCTAAATCAAGTATAGCAACTTTCATCTACTATTTTTTTACAAAGATAAAGCTTTTTTGTATGTTTGTTTTCTTAAGAAAGTTATGGATTCCCCGAAAATAATAATTGCAATTGACGGCCACTCATCTACAGGGAAGAGCACCTTCGCCAAGACAATAGCCAAAAAATTCGGGCTGCTTTATATCGACACAGGTGCGCTTTATCGCGGAATAACTCTCTTTGCAATACAAAACGGTCTTATAACATCTGACAATAAAGTAAAAGAGGCAGAACTTAAGTCGCTCCTGCCATCAGTAAGCATGGAATTCAGAGTTACAGGAAAAGATTGTGAAAGTGAACTGTATCTCAACGGTAAAATGGTTGAAAACGAGATAAGATCGCTTGATGTTTCATCTAAAGTTAGTTATATTGCAGCTCTCCCCTTTGTGCGGAATTTTGTAGATGAAATACTTAGAAAATATGGCAAAATACGTGGTGTGGTCATGGATGGAAGAGATATAGGCACTGTCGTATTCCCCGATGCTGAAATAAAGATTTTCATGACAGCTGATGCAGAGGTAAGGGCAAAAAGAAGATATGATGAAATGATTGCCAGGGGAGCAAACGCTGATTTCAACGAAATTTTAAAGAATATCATAGAAAGAGATTATATTGACGAACATAGAGAAACAGACCCTTTAAGAAAAGCCCCTGATGCTTTGCTGCTTGATAATAGTCATATGACTGTAGATGAGCAAATGGAATGGCTCTTAAGTAAAATTTCTCAAAAATGGAACTGACAGTAGAAATAGATGCCGGATCTGGTTGCTGCTATGGTGTTGTAAGAGCAATAGAAGAAGCGGAAAAATATCTTGAAAAAAACAGTAAACTCTACTCCCTCGGCTCAATCGTTCATAATAGCACCGAACTGGAACGTCTTAAAAAAAAAGGATTGATTGTCGTTTCACACGAAGAGATGTCAAAACTTAAGGACTCTGTCATTCTCATACGTGCCCATGGAGAACCCCCTTCCAGCTATGAAACTGCAAAAAAGAATAATCTTACTGTTGTAGACTGTACATGTCCCGTAGTGCTTCAATTACAAAAAAGGATAAAGGAACAGTTTGAAAAAGCACAAGCGATAAATGGCCAAATCATCATATTTGGCAAAAAAGGACACGCAGAAGTAAACGGACTTGTAGGTCAGACTGATGGGAAAGCCATTGTCGTTGAGAGTATTTCTGATCTCGATTCAATCGATTATACACGGCCAATTACTATTTTTTCTCAAACCACCAAAGAGTTTGAAGAATATAGCAATATATGCAGTCAGATAAAAAAAAGAATTGAACAGACAGGAGCAACTAAAGAAGACTTTAAATCTTTCAATACAATCTGCGGACAAGTATCCTCGAGACACCCTCATTTAAGAGAATTTTCCGCAAAACATTCCGTTATTATCTTTGTTTCAGGTAAGGAGAGTTCCAACGGAGCTATTCTTTTTAATTCATGCAAATCTGTAAATCCAAGATCATACAAAATTGAGAGTGTAGATGAAATAGACTTTTCATGGTTCCAGGAGGGCGATAGAATAGGAGTTTGTGGCGCTACATCTACCCCAAAATGGCTGTTGGAAGAGGTTGCTGGTTTTATAAGAGGAGATATGTTTGCTAAAGTTATTCTTCCATTGAGGTACAAAGCAGAAATAACATATATGGTTCCCACAGAATTACAAAAAGAAGTCTCCAAAGGCACATTAGTCAGAGTGAACTTGTCAAACAGAGAATATTATGCTGTTATAAGCGAATTATCACATTCTCACGGCACATTCAAGGGAGAGATTAAAAATATTCTGTCAATTATACCAAGTTTCAAAATCACTGAAAACGAATTCAAATTATGGGAATGGATTGCGAAATATTACCTCTGCACTTCTGGTGAAGTATTTAAGGCTGCATGTCCATCTTTCTCTATCGACAAAAAACCAAGAAAAAGAAATCGAGAAATAATATCCCGAGAAAAGGAAAATCTTCCTGAACTTTCAGATGCACAAGAGAGTGCTCTCAAGTCTGTCAAACAATCATTCGCTGACGGAAAAATTACTCTGCTCTATGGTGTAACCGGTTCCGGGAAAAGTGAGATATACATGCACCTTGCAATGGAAGAACTTAAAAAAGGTAATAATGTTTTATTTTTGGTGCCTGAAATAGCAATGAGTCGCCAATTGGGTACCAGGCTGGAACGTTTCTTTGGAAATTCGCTGCTTATATATCATTCCAAACAGAGCTTATCTGAAAGAGAGCGAGTCAGGAAACAGTTATATGACCATAAGTGTCCTTTTATTGTTCTTGGCACAAGATCATCTCTTTTCTTGCCATTCACTAATCTAAGCCTTATAATTGTTGACGAAGAACATGACTCGTCATACAAACAAAGCGATCCAGCGCCACGATACAGTGGAAGAGATACAGCTTTGATACTCGCCTCTCTGCACTCTGCAAATGCACTTCTCGGTTCCGCAACACCTTCTCTGGAAAGTTACTTTAACGCTATAAGCGGAAGATACAGCATGGTGGAACTTTCTGAAAGATACTATGGATCTGTTAATCCTGAAATAGAAATAATTGATGTTGTGAGAGAAAAAAAAATTGGCAGAATGAAAGGACCATTCTCCAAAAAAATGATCACAGCTATTAAAGACACACTTGAAGAAGGTAAACAGGTCATGGTATTCAGGAACAGAAGGTCATACTCACCAATGGTTCAATGCATGTACTGTGAAGATATTCCGATATGTCCGCACTGTCATGTTTCTCTCAGCTACCATAAAAGTAAGAATGAGTTGAGATGCCATTACTGCAACTATAACATTCGCTTTAATACTATTTGCACAAAGTGCGGTAAACCCGGTTTGCGAGATATAGGTGCCGGCACCGAAAAAGTCGAAGAAACGCTTAAGGAACTCTTCCCAAATGCAAAAGTCGAACGCTTTGATCTCGAAACAACAAGAAGTTCAACAAAAGAAATGTCTATTCTCAAAAACTTTTCTCAGGGCAAAACTGATATTTTGGTTGGTACTCAGATGTTAGGCAAAGGTTTTGATTTTGAAAATCTGTCATTAATTTGCATACTGAATTCCGAGGGAATGCTTGCAATACAGGATTTTAGAGCAGAAGAAAGAACTTTCCAGATGTTGACACAGTTAGCCGGAAGGGTTGGAAGAAGGGATTCGGCAGGCAAGGTTATAATACAAACATCACGTTCTGATCATCCGGTTTACAAACATCTTCTTAAGACCCAACAGAAAGAGGCAGGCATAATTATTGCTGAAGAAATGCTTCGTGAAAGAGAGGAGTACGGATTCCCCCCATTTGTGAGGCTGATAAGAATTAATCTTAGATGCAAGAATAGAGAAAAATTGAAGAATGCAGCATCTTTAATTGCAATGAAAGCTCCAACTTGGGGAGCAAAAGAGTGGACAGGCCCATTTACACCTCCTGTTGAGATGATAATGAATAATTACCAACTGCAATTCTGGGTAAAACTGGCAAAAAACAATGCTTTGCACGAAATAAAGTCCTCCATGGTTTCTGATATTGATGCCGTTACTAAGGAAATGCATGGCACGGTAAAGATAATTATAGATGTTGATCCCTATTAATTTCTTTAGCTAAAAAAGATTTTTGTATTTTTGTCAGATTGATGACATATCAAATGATGAACGGATAAAAATATATGGGAAAGATTATTGCGATAGCAAATCAAAAGGGAGGAGTAGGAAAAACTACTACAGCAATTAATTTGTCTGCCTCACTTGCTGTTATGGAGAGAAAAGTGCTTCTTGTGGATGCAGATCCGCAAGCCAATTCCACATCCGGATTTAACTTTGACCCGGACTCCAACTCCAAAATGACCGTATATGAAGTAGTTATAGGAAAAGTGAATATTAAGGAGATACTTCTCGATACCGAAATTCCCGGTCTCAAACTTGCTCCTTCACATATAAACCTTGTAGGTGCAGAATTTGAGATGCTCAATATCCCTGACAGGGAGATGGTTCTTAAAAAATCTCTTGAAGAGATTAAAAACGACTTCGACTTCATTATTATCGATTGCTCTCCTTCTTTAGGTATTATAACAATTAACGCTCTTACTGCTGCAGATTCTGTTTTGATTCCTGTACAGTGTGAATATTTTGCACTTGAGGGATTGGGTAAGTTGCTCAATACCATCAAGCTTGTTCAGAACAGACTTAACAGATCTTTGCAGATAGAAGGATTTCTTCTGACAATGTTTGATGCAAGGCTTCGACATGCCAATTTGGTAGTAGACGAAGTTCGTAATCATTTTAACGAAATGGTGTTCAATACCGTTATCCAACGTAATGTTAAGCTTAGTGAGGCTCCGTCATTTGGTAAACCTGTAATATTACACGATGCAGTATCTTCCGGCACAAATAACTACCTCAATCTAGCAAAAGAGATTTTAAAAAAGAACGCACAACAATAGATGTCAGCCATGAAGAAACCCGCTTTAGGAAGAGGCCTTGGTGCTCTCATTTCAGACATAGACAATATGCCTTTCAATACAAGAGTTGAAATCCCTGAGAGTCAGGTCACCCCTGCGTCTATTATGGAAATATCCATGGGTAAAATTATTGCAAATCCATATCAGCCAAGAAGCACATTCGACGAAGATTCTCTTGAGGAACTTGCAGATTCAATAAAGACACTGGGAGTCATCCAGCCTATTACAGTCAGAACCACTGATGATGACAAATATCAGATTATAAGTGGAGAAAGAAGATATAGGGCAGCACTTCTGGCTGGATTGGAAACTATTCCTGCCTATATCCGCAAAGCTGATGACCAGGGAATGCTTGAAATGGCGATTGTAGAAAATATTCAAAGAGAAAATCTTGATGCCATTGAAATAGCACAGAGTTTTCAAAGACTTATCGAAGAATGCAATCTTACACAGGAAGATATGGCTAATCGAGTTGGGAAAAAAAGAGCAACTATAACAAACTATCTCAGACTTCTCCGGCTTCCTCCAGAGGTGCAGCTTGCCATAAGAGCAAAAGCCATCTCCATGGGACATGCAAAAGCCTTGCTTAGCATTGAGGATTCGAAAAAACAGATTAAATTGTGCAATCAGATTATCGAACACGATCTTTCAGTGCGTCAAATTGAGGATAAAATACGCAAGCTTGCTTCAGAGAACAAACAAAAGTCCGAACCACAAGACTCACATGATGATCCATCAGTAGATGAAGCATATATTCATCTGCTCGATATATTTGGCCGCCATCTTGACAATAACAGTTTCTTTATCAAGAGAGGCGAGAATGGAAAAGGTTCTGTCACAATACATTTTAATGGTGAAGAAGAACTGTTTAATTTTTTGAATCTACTCGAGCAAACAAATCTATAAAGCTCAATGAGTAGAAAGTTCCTCATATCAGTCACTGTCATGTTGATATCGTTTCCACTGAGTGCCCAAATTACAGGAAGGTTAAATACTGCAGGCCCTCCGGGTGCCAACTTATTTCAACAGCAAACCACCACTAAAAACGATTCTACAGAGTACGAAAATACCCCGAAGGTTCCTCGCTACACTATCAAGCGATATTTCAAAAGTCTGGCTCACAAGGACTCTATGCGAATAAATCACATGTGGATGGGATCTCTTGTTCTGCCAGGTACTGCCCAGATCTATAATAAACAGTACTGGAAATTACCAATTGTATATGGAGGAATGGCCGCATTGATCTATAAAGGATACAGCAGCAATGGTAATGACCAGGAAAAGTTTTACATTGGAGCAGCCATGCTTCACTATGCGACAATAATGGATGGACTTGTATCTTACAAATATTACAAACCAATACTTCCGGCAAGAGCCTCACTATACTCGGCCATGCTGCCCGGACTTGGTCAGGCTTATACGGGAAACTACTGGAAAATTCCCATAATATACGGAGGGCTTATTACATGTGGTTATTTTATTAATTTCAACAATATTCAATATCAAAAATATAAAAATTTATATATTGAAGCTTACAATGACCCTCAAAGTGAAGCTGCAACAAAATACAGTCTCGAATCCCTCGACTATTTCAAGACAGCCTACAGAAGATATCGTGACTACTCGATTCTGGCAGGAATTCTTGTATATGCACTCAACATAATTGATGCAAATGTTTTTGCTCATTTTACAGACTTTGATGTTAGCGATGATTTGTCAGCATCATTTGCACCAGTTATAATTCATCCTTTAAACAATCAATTTGCTAATAATCTGTCTCCGACATTCGGACTTCAGGTAAACTTAAATTTTTGACATGAAAATCAGAACATTATTCCTTGTATTACTGACAATTGTCTTAACTTCCGAATTATCTTACGGACAACTTCTCTCAAAAAGAGCAACAAGAAAGGATCTGCTCATCGAGATAGAACATCTTAAAAAGACAGTAGATTCATTAAAAAATGAACTTAATGGCTCTGCCATTGAGCTTTCTGACACTACAACCCTTAATGACACAATTAACCCTGGAGCAATAAGATTTTTTGAAGGGGAAGATTTTATGAATGCGACAGTATCTACTGACAGTCTGTTAAGCCTCTATTACATCCAAAAACAGTTTTCGACTGATACTGATCTCAATATAGATCTTGACAGTGCAAAACTTACAACCGACATCCCGGATTCTGTTTTCATTTACCGACTTAAGGCCATGAACTCATTCATCCCACTCCCCTACAACGATATTGTAAGAAACCATATTATATTTTACACACAAAAAATTCCTAATAAAATAGATTTAATTCTTGGAATGTCAGCATATTATCTGCCAATATTTGAAGAGATTATCGACCAGTATGATCTTCCCAAAGAGTTGAAAGTAATGGCCGTAATCGAATCAGCCCTTAATCCAAATGCATGCTCGAGGGTAAATGCCAAAGGGCTCTGGCAGTTTATGTACCGCACTGCATTACAATATAACCTTAAAATTAATTCTTTTGTGGATGAGAGGTTGGACCCTATAGCCTCTACTCATGCAGCCTGTAAATATCTGAAAGATTCTTATACAATATTTGGGGACTGGTCACTTGCAATTGCATCTTACAATTGTGGTACAGGCAATGTAAATAAGGCAATCCGAAGAGCAGGATCACGAGATTTCTGGAAAATTTATCCTTATCTGCCAAAAGAGACCAGAGGATATGTTCCATCTTTTGTGGCCGCTTTATATACCCTTAATTACTACAAAGAACATAAAATTGTACCAAGACCTATCTCTATGCCTGCCCATGTTGATACATTCCTGATTCACAAACCTCTTCATTTCGGTCAAATTTCTGAAGTTACCGGCGTTTCGGTTGAGGAGCTGCAAAATCTAAATCCCCAATACATTAAACAGATAATACCGGGGTCTCCTGAGGGAATGGTCCTGAATCTACCATATCAATACACTGCTGCGTTTGTCAATAATGAAGATTCAATATATTCATATAAAGATTCATTGTACTTCAATCCAATAATTTTCAATACCGGCTCCTATAAGAGAAGTTATACTGCTTCGGCAACATCTGCCAGAGAAACAGGCAAAACATATACACACATTGTAAGAAAAGGAGAAACATTGGGCGGGATTGCCATGAAATACGGAGTAAAACTATCTGATCTGCAAAAATGGAACCATACGAAATCGAGGATAAACATCGGCCAGAAACTGATTATTCACGGAAGTAGCAAAGGCAATGACGAATTTTATTCATCTACACCTACTACCAAAAGCGGCGGATACATTTACTACACCGTAAAGAAAGGTGATACGCTGTGGGAAATCGCTAAGAAATTTGATGGAGTTACTCTCAACGATATTCTTGAATTGAATGGCCTTTCAAAAGAAAGCAAAATTTTCCCTGGCAAGAAACTCAAAATCAAAAGAGGATAAACTCGGATTATCATCAACGATCAAAGGCTCAATCTGAGTTGAAGTTTTGCTTCACTTTTTGACGGGCAGGAAATTAAAGTGATGCCTTCTCCATTTTCATTTCTATCGAGATACCTGGTTGAAGCTATTCTAAGCCACAAGTCTCCTTTTTTCAAAAGAGCAAGATGAACGTTAAGATAGCATCGAATACCTTCTCCATAATAAAAAGGAATAGAAAAATTGTGTAGAGCATCACGTTCATACACATAAACTCTTGTTTCCCAAACAGGAACATTGAAGTAGGCAATTCTCACTGAGGCATCAAACTTTCCGGAGAAAGCTTTGAATACAGTCTCTCCAAAAAGATGGCACCCAATATTCGTCTCCTTGCCTGTAAAAAAATTAAAGTCGAATCTGTAACATGCAGTAAACTTAGATGATATCCTGAAAGAATGGTTGTATCTGAAACAATGTCTCTGATCACTCCAGTTATATTTGATTGATGTCGATATTCCTTTCTCCTCAATTGATTTTGTGGCATAAAGAGTCAAATTATAATAATCCTTAAGTAATTCAAAAGTTACAGCTGTCTTCCAATACTTTCCTATCGAGAGTGTTGAAAAAATTCTCGCACCTCTCTCTCCTCCAATTGACAAGTTTCTGGCAATAGGAGAAGCAAATGGCGCTCGATATTCTTCAGAATAATTTCTTAATACAAGTGCAGTTTCCAACCTGTTCGACGGTGAATAAAGTGCTCCAGCTATTGCAGCAAATGAACCAATATGATCAGTAGCAACTTCTCCAAAAAATCTTACTTTTTTCAATGTCCAGTAACCGTCTAGAGAAAAGTTTCCTTGATATCCATCCATGGAAAGATCTCTTTTTTTCAAAACAGAGTCTCTGCCTCCATAGGGCATGGAATAACGAAAAATTGCAGATGTTTGAGAAACTCTGATGTTATTTCCCGACCATGTTAAATTAGATCCAATCAGTGAACCACCCAAAGCGCCTTTTCTTTCATGAGTGGTTATGGTGTTATGGAGTCCTGTCTTAAGCAGTGAAGTATAAGTGCCATTAACTACTCTCGCATCATACTTTCTCTGGGAAACCAGTAAGGTAAATTTCCATTTCTCTGCTCTAAATGTAACTGCAGCTCCTCTCAACGAACGATTCTCATCAGTCGAATTATAAGGAGAGATGCCAACAGGATATTTGAGAAGACCTTTGCTGTCTGAATAAGAGTTCATTGCAAACGTATTCCAAAGAACAAGTCCCTGGCCAAAACGGGCAGAATAATCACCAATTATCATTTTTTCTATACAACCAGTATTAATTAATGAAAGGTTAATAGATTTATAATCAACACCTTTCTCACCAGCATCTCTTTCAAGAGTAACCGCACAGTTTAAATGATTCATAGACTCCACCTTAAACTGAGAATATAATTGTCCTCTTGGTCCCAGATACCTGCTGTCTGGATGTTTTTCGAACTCACTTTTACTAATCGGTTTAAATCCTTTTTCTTTTTCCATCAAAAACTTAACTCTTGAAATCATCTCAAATCCAAGATTATTACATAAATCCCTGGCTGAATATCTATTCTTGCGGCTCTCTGTGTCGGTTGTAAGAAATTGTATAATAATGGATACTAATTGTGAAGACAATCCTGGTATATTGTATAATTCATTCAAGGAAAGCAAATTGCCGAATTCCTCTTTGTATGAAAGTATAGCTTCCACCTGCCAGTCAGTCAAAATTATCAACCTTTCTAAATCTTCCCTCCCTGCATTGTTTATATTAAGTGGAAAAAGCAATAACTCCCTGTAATAGTCAAGTATCTCCTCAATCCCTGATTCGTCAGGCACAACACCACTTTCTTCCACACTCCTGATCAACATTTCTGCAACCTTGTCCGGCAACTCCTGTCCTCTAACTATTTCTACATAAGAAAGCCAGCTGCCTGTTAAAAGCAGCAAACTTGCAATCATTCGCCTCATAAATCCCTCCCCTCATAAGAAATTAAACAGTAAAAGCAGTTTAACCTACTTTAAAACGATATTCGACCCTCTTCAACTCTTCATTGGCTTTTGTAATTTTACCTGCAAGCTCAGACTTGAACTTAACAACTTTCTCCATAAGCTTTTCGTCACCTGTAGCTAAAATCTGAGTTGCCAGTATGGCTGCATTTTTCGCTCCATCCAGAGCAACTGTAGCCACCGGAATACCTGCAGGCATCTGCAGAATTGAAAGCACAGAATCCCATCCTTCCATCGAATTTGAAGATTTTATCGGAACACCGATAACTGGAACCGGAGTAAAAGCCGCAATAATACCAGGAAGATGTGCAGCACCTCCTGCACCGGCAATAATTACTCTTATTCCTCTTCCATAGGCCTTCTTAGCAAACTCCATGACCATTTCAGGAACTCTGTGAGCAGATAGAGCATTAATTTCAAAGGGAATCTCCATCTCATCAAGAAATTCCGCAGCCTGTTTCATAACCGGAAGGTCTGAAGTACTGCCCATAATAATGCTGACTTTTGGATTCATCGGCGTTTTGTTAAATTGGGTTAAGACAAAATTAATATTTAATTTCGCGAACACAAAATCAATTCCTATGGAAAGAATTAAGCTGCATGACAAAAACTTTCGTTTATTCATTAAAAATGAAGAGATTGAACAAAGTATTAAAACGGTTGCAGATCAATTGAACAATGATTTAAAAAATGTAGAACGTCCGCTTTTTCTTGCAATTTTGAATGGATCATTTATGTTTGCAGCTTCTCTTTTGAAAAATATTGACTTCGAATGTGAAATTGCTTTTGTAAGACTCTCTTCCTACAACGGCACCTCTTCTTCTGGCAACGTAAAACACATTCTTGGTTTTGACAAACCCCTCGAAGGAAGAAATGTTATCATAGTAGAAGACATTGTTGACAGCGGAGAGACTATTGAAGAGATAAACAAAATCCTTTATAAAGCTAATGTTAAGGATAAAAAAATTTGCACTATGCTTCTCAAACCAGACGCTGTAAAAAAGGATCTAAAAATTGACTATGCAGCCATGCGCATACCAAATGACTTCATAGTTGGATTTGGGCTTGATTACAATGAACTTGGCAGACAGTACCGAGATATATATATTCTTGAACAATAAATTAAAATCATATGAAATTCTACATTCTTTTCGGCCCACCGGGAGCAGGTAAAGGGTCTCAGTCTGCTCTCCTTGCCAAAAAATATTCACTGCTTCACATCTCTACAGGCGACATGTTGAGAAAAGAGATTGAAGCCGGAACTGAACTTGGTATTCAAGTTAAACAGACAATAGAAAGTGGCAAACTCGTGGATGACGAGACTATGCTCAAACTGATTAAAAAAACTATATCCGAACCTCAAGAAGGAATCAAAGGGTTCATTCTTGACGGATTCCCACGAACTCTGCCTCAGGCTGAAGCTCTCGATAAAATGCTTTCTGAAAGAAAAGATAGTATTTCTGCCGTGATATATCTTGACATTGATGAAGATATAATGTTCCAAAGAATAGCTTACCGGGCTAGAATGGAAGATCGCAAAGATGATATGGAGAGATCTACCATTGAAAACAGAATCGTCCAATATCACACAAAGACGGAGCCTTTGACAGTCTACTACAACAATAAGGGTATATTTTACAGAATTAAGGGAGATAAAAGTATCGAGGAAAATTTTAAGGAGATTTGCTCAATTATAGATAAAATTGAATATAAACGATGAGCAGTTCCAATTTTGTAGACTATATAAAGATTTTCTGTCAATCAGGTAATGGAGGCAAAGGCTCTTCTCATCTGAGAAGAGAAAAATATATTCCTAAGGGTGGGCCTGACGGAGGTGATGGAGGCAGAGGAGGTCATATTATCCTTAAAGGAGATGCACAAACGTGGACGCTTCTGCAATTTAAATATAGAAAACATATAAGAGCCGGACATGGAGAGGCAGGTAGCGGCCAACTCCGACATGGTGCAGACGGAAAAGATATTATCCTAAATGTTCCTCTCGGCACTGTTGCCAAGCTTGCTGAAACCGGAGAAGTACTTTTTGAAATCACTGCTGATGGAGAAGAGAAAATTCTGGTGAAAGGAGGAAGAGGAGGACTGGGCAATAACAATTTTAAAAGCGCGACCAATCAAACTCCAAGATATGCACAACCAGGAGAGCCAGGAATTGAAAATTGGTATATACTCGAGTTAAAGATTTTAGCAGATGTGGGTCTTGTGGGTCTTCCAAATGCCGGCAAATCAACACTCCTCTCTACAGTTTCAGCTGCTAGACCAAAAATCGCAAATTATCCATTCACGACTCTTGAACCCAGTATAGGTATAGTTGCATATAGAGACAATAAATCTTTTATTATGGCCGACATCCCCGGAATTATCGAAGGCGCACATGAAGGAAAAGGCTTGGGATTAAGATTTTTGAGACATATTGAAAGAAACTCCATACTTCTCTTTACTGTTCCAGTTGACAGTCCCGATATACTCAAAGAGTATCATGTACTGCTTGACGAATTGAAGTGTTATAATCCCGAGCTGCTTGATAAGCAAAGAATTCTCGCCATTACAAAATCTGACATGATAGATGATGAACTTGAAAGGGAAATCCAGAAACATTTGCCACGTAAAGTAAGACATATATTTATCTCTTCACTGTCAGGTAAAAACATCTCCAAATTAAAAGATATGATCTGGGAATCACTAAATAATTAGCAAATGTTAGAAAAAATAATAGATCTTGATAAATCTCTTTTCCTAATCCTTAACCACGCAACCAATCCTTTTCTGGATAAAGTTATGGTCTTGGCCTCCGAAAAATATACCTGGCTGCCATTATACATAGTTATCGCATTTTTTATATTCTTTAAAATTGAGAATGGAGGAACAATCCGTCCACGCCCATTTAAACCTGCTTTTCTGATTCTGGCCGGGGCATTTCTAACATTTGCACTTACGGATATTATCTCTGCAAGTGTAATTAAAGATCTTGTCCAAAGATTAAGACCCGGGCATGATCCTGAAATAGGAGGATTAGCAAGATTGCTCGACGGTAAGGGAGGTATGTATGGTTTTGTATCGAGTCATGCTGCAAATGTATTTGGTTTAGCGACATTTACAACACTTTGCTTTAAAAAGAAATGGTATGCTTTCTTCATATTCTTTTGGGCAATATTGGTAAGTTACAGCCGAATATATGTAGGCAGACACTTCCCTCTTGATGTTATTTGCGGAGCTATGCTCGGATTTCTTATCGGATGGATGATTTATAAGTTTAAAAATTTAATTGCTGAAAGAATAAATAACTCGCATACAGCAAATAACTAATATCATATGATATATATAATCGACAATAACACTGATCCATATTGGAATCTGGCAGCAGAAGAATACCTTCTCAAAAACATGACTCAACCGGTTTTCAGACTTTGGCAGAATGACAATGCAATAATTATTGGTATGCACCAGAATGCTCTTGCAGAGATAAACATTGATTATGTTAATAAAAATGGGATTAAGGTAGTAAGGCGTTTATCCGGAGGTGGTGCTGTTTTCCACGATATGGGCAATCTCAATTTTACCTTTATTGACAAGCGGAAAAGGTCTGAAGATAGTTCTGCAATGTTCGCCAGATTTACAAAGCCAATAATTCATGCTCTCGAAAAATTGGGTATAAATGCTGCCTTGGAGGGAAGAAATGATCTGGTAATTGACGGAAAAAAATTTTCAGGAAATGCCATAGCTGTTTATAAGGATAGAATACTCCAACACGGTACTCTTCTGTTTTCATCTTCAATCAAGGATCTCTCAATGGCATTGGCGGGAAGACCCGAAAAATTCATCAGTAAATCTGTAAAGTCAACCAGCGCACGAGTCACTAACATAAGTGACCATATTAAAAGTCACATGACAATTGATGAGTTTATTCTTTTTCTCGAAAATGAAATCGCAAAAGCAGAAAATTATAACAGATATTATTATTCAGTGGATGATCTGAAAGAGATAGAAAAATTAAGGGATGAAAAATACAGTCGTGATTGGTGGAACCTGTGTTCAGCACCACCATACAAATATTCTAAGGCTTTTCAATTCCCTGGAGGGTTGGTAGAAGTATATCTAGAAGTATCAAAAGGGACTATATCCGACGTTCGTATTTTTGGAAGCTATTTCTTTACACGGGAAACAACCGAAATTGAGAATATTCTCAAAGGATGCAAACACACTAAGGATGATATTCTTGAAAGATTGCAAACAATAAACCTCTCTCATTATTTCAACAATATAACAAGAGAGGAGTTTATTTCACTTTTCTAAAATATTTAATTATAATTATCTTTTTATTTTTTTCTCTTTATATTTAGTAAGTATATCCTTGAGGACATCAACACAATCTACGACCGCATCTTCAAACTTAACAGAGTGGCGTTCAACAACTATTTCATCTCCTGGGATTTTGATCATCATCTTCACATTCTTGTTGTCATAAACCGGCAACAGACTTAAGACTACATCTACCCCGAGAATTCCGTCATAATAACGTGGAAGTTTAGCCAATTTCTTCTCAATAAAGTCAATCAACTTTTGATCTGCATCAAACTTAAGAGATTGAATCCTAATGTCCATAAAATTATCCTCCTTTTTTTGCTCTTGGATGAGCGGTTTGAAATACTTTTTTTAACTGTTCAAATGAATTATGTGTATACACTTGCGTAGCCGCAAGAGATGAGTGCCCTAAAACCTCTTTGATACTGTTTAAATCTGCGCCATTGTTAAGCAGATGAGTAGCAATGCTGTGTCTTAAAACATGAGGCGACTTCTTGCCAGAAAATCCCTCAACTCCAAGAAGCTCTCTCCTTACAACATTATTGACAAAAGCAAGATACAAAGGTTTACCCGAATCTGTAACGAATAATGGAGATATGGAAGTAACAGGAAAATCCTTAGAATAACAAGCAAGATAGCGCTCCAATTCCTCCCTGAGTGAGTTTGTTATGGGAATTTCCCTCTGCTTGTCTCCCTTGCCGGTGACACGAAAAAGAGAACGATTCATGTCCCAATCCGATACTTTAAGATTTGCCAATTCTGCACGACGCATGCCTGTATTATATAAAGTTGAAACTATAGCCCTGTTACGGAGAGATTTATAATCTTTGCATACTTCCTTAGAGAAGTAGTTTTCCATGGCATGTTCAGTATAAAATTGTGGCAGTTTCTTTGACTGTTTGGGACGATGTACCCTTTTCACCGGATTGGAATCTAATATTCCGCATTTGACAAGATAGTTTGAAAAGCTGCTTAAAGCTGAGAGTTTCAAGTTCATAGTTCTGGGGGATATTCCAGATTCAAGGCCGGCTGCAATAAAACCTCTTATTAGATTGGGCTTTAAAACATCCACACTCTCTTCCTCCCCATCGGAAGCAAATTCGAAAAATTCTCTAATATACTCACCATATATGGCTTGCGTCCGATAGGAGTATCTTTTTTGCGTTTTGAGATATTCTATAAACTCTGCAACCATCCCTGTTTTCTTTCGACACTAATATAAATAAAAAAAATGAGGGTGCCAAAATTATTGACACTCCCATTATCAATTATCAAGAGCTATGTCACTCCTCGTTTCTGCGAAGTGACTGTATATAGATTGCCTTTTTAATCTCGTCACGCCTTTTAACCGATGGCTTCACATAAGCCTTTCTGTTTCTGAGTTCACGAATTACTCCAGTCTTTTCAAATTTACGCTTGAACTTCTTCAGAGCACGTTCTATGTTCTCACCCTCTTTAATAGGGACTATTATCATAAAGAAAAACACCTCCTTTTTTTGAGTTTGCAAAAGTATGGATTATTTTGGTAAAAGCCAACTTACTGGGCATTTTTTTGTATTTTCGCATAAAATATAAAGAAAATGGAACTTGAAGAATTCAGAAAAGCTATTGAAAAAGGAATACCTGATACATTGCCTGAACCAAAACCTTATGACAATAATATAAATCACGCTCCCAAGAGAAAAGATATTCTTACAAATGAAGAAAAAGAACTTGCCTTAAGAAACGCTCTAAGATATTTTCCCAAAAAACATCATAAGATTCTGGCTCCTGAATTTGCCCGCGAACTACAAGAGTATGGCAGAATATATATGTATCGCTTCCGCCCGGATTACAAAATTTTTGCACGAAATATTGACGATTATCCTCATAAATCCAGACAGGCTGCTGCAATAATGATGATGATCAGTAACAATCTCGACTGTGCAGTTGCACAACATCCACATGAACTCATTGTCTACGGTGGTAATGGTGCTGCATTTCAAAACTGGGCACAATATCTTTTAACCATGCAGTATCTGTCACAAATGACCGACGAACAAACCCTCGTACTCAATTCCGGCCATCCGCTCGGGCTTTTTCCATCTCACAAGGATGCTCCACGACTTGTTATTACAAACGGCATGGTGATACCAAATTATTCATCAAAAGATCATTGGGAAAAATTTAATGCTCTCGGTGTCTCACAATACGGACAAATGACGGCAGGATCGTTTATGTATATTGGACCTCAGGGAATTGTTCATGGTACAACTATCACAGTCATTAATGCTGCAAGAATGCATTCCAAAAAGGGAGATGAAGGTTTTAAAGGGAAACTGTTTGTGAGCTCCGGCTTGGGAGGAATGTCCGGAGCACAGCCAAAAGCAGCTGTAATTGCCGGTGTCATAGGAGTCATTGCAGAAATTAACCCCAAAGCAGTACAGACAAGATATTCCCAGGGTTGGGTTGATGAAGTATTTACTGACCTTGACCTTCTTGTAGAGAGAGTAATAAAAGCTAAAAACAACAAAGAGGCTGTTTCTATTGCTTACCAGGGTAATATCGTAGATTTATGGGAGAAATTTATCGAAGCCGGTGTGGATGTAGATCTGGGAAGTGATCAAACTTCACTTCATAACCCTTGGTCAGGTGGATATTATCCTGTTGGAGTTTCATTTGAAGAATCCAACAGATTAATGGCAGAGGAACCAGACAAGTTTAAGGCACTCGTTCAGGAATCATTAAGAAGACAAGTATCGGCAATTAACAAACTTTCTAAAAAAGGCATGTATTTTTTTGACTATGGAAATGCCTTCCTTCTCGAAGCCTCAAGAGCTGGGGCAGATGTTTTGTATCATGACGGGAAATTTAAATATCCATCTTATGTGCAAGATATTATGGGCCCTCTCTATTTTGATTATGGATTTGGCCCATTCAGATGGATTTGCACATCATGCAAACCAGGAGACTTAAGAGTTACTGATGAAATAGCTGCAAAGGTTATTGAAGAAATCATAAATCATGCGCCTGAAGAGATTAAAATTCAACTATCTGACAATTTACACTGGATAAAAGAGGCTGAATCCAACAAACTTGTCGTTGGTTCACAAGCCCGCATTCTTTATGCAGATTGCGAAGGCAGGATCAAAATTGCTCTTGCAATGAACAAAGCCATAAGAGAAGGAAGAATATCTGCACCAGTAGTGCTTGGCAGAGATCATCATGATGTTTCAGGAACAGACTCTCCTTTCAGAGAGACATCAAACATTTATGACGGTTCAAACTTTACAGCCGATATGGCTGTTCAGAATGTTATAGGAGATTCTTTCCGTGGAGCTACTTGGATATCAATACATAATGGAGGCGGAGTTGGCTGGGGAGAGGTAATAAACGGAGGATTCGGATTGGTTATTGATGGCTCCGACGAAGCAGAAAAAAAGATCAAAGAGATGATCCTTTGGGATGTCAACAACGGCATTACCCGACGCGCATGGGCAAGAAACAGTGGAGCTATTTTCGCCATTAAAAGAGAGATGGATAAAACTCCCCTTTTGCAAGTTACTTTGCCAAATATGGCAGATGACGATCTAATCAGCGAGACTGCGAAACATCATTTTTACGGGAAATCCCAAATCTGAAGCGTAGTCTTTAAGTTTTAAAACAGTATTTTGTTCTACATCTTTATCTCTGGAAAGTATCCAAAGCAGATCTCCATCAGGAGAGCCAACAAGAGCTATAGAATAGTCATTATCGATTAATAATACCCAGTAATCTTCGGTAAAAGGCCAATTATATGAGACTTTCATCTTTGAAGGATTCCTCCTGTCTGGAATCCAACCTTTGCCTTTCCACTGCTTAATTCTAGTTTTATCGCTTATAAGACGACCTTCATTAACAATTGTAAAAGAACCATCCTCCATCAAAGTTAACAGAGATGTACACTCCTCAAGTCCTTCCTGGATTTTATTGGGGAGTCTTTCTATTTCATACCATCTACCCATATAACGCTCTATCTCAAATGGTTTAGCCGTTTCTGTGACAACATAGGTAGGAGAACATGAAGCAGCTGCAAATAAAAAAATGGCTGAAATCAAATATTTCATGCTAAGTCTGAATTTGAGTAGAGTTAAATGTTTCAAATTCTGTACCAAGTGTATCATTTATTACACTTTGTTTAATGATATGTCCTCATTTTTGTAAAAAATACAGAATATGAAAAGAAATATAATCAAAATTGACGAAAAGCTTTGTAATGGATGCGGAAGTTGCGTACAAGGCTGTAACGAAGGAGCGATACAGCTTATCAATGGAAAAGCAGTAATGATAAGCGAACTTTATTGCGATGGACTTGGCGCATGCATAGGAGAATGTCCTGAAGGAGCAATTGAACTTGTTGAAAAAGAAGCAGAGCCATATGATGAAATTGCAGTAATGAAGAGAATCGCAATAAACGGTGAAGAAGCAGTAATTGCACACCTCAAACATCTTCAATACCATGACGAAACAGAATGGTTAAACCAGGGGATAAACTGGTGCAAAGAAAATAATTATCTTATCGATCTCTCAAAACTTGATAATTATAAACCAAGAATGGCTTGCGGATGTTCAGGATCCCTTGAAAAAGACTTTAAACAACCAGAATCCTCAAATAATAGGGACAATGTGTCATCTAACAATATGACAGAATTGAAGCAGTGGCCGGTACAACTTCATCTCCTCAATCCACAAGCATCATTTTTTCATGAGGCAGATGTACTTCTTGCTTCTGACTGTTCTGCATACACTTTCAGCAATTTCCATGATAAATTTCTAAAAAACAAGTCTTTAGCAATAGCGTGCCCTAAACTGGACAATAATATTCAAAGTTATATTGACAAAATATCGGAGATGATCTCAGTTTCTAAAATTAATACCCTTACTGTGTTAATTATGGAAGTACCTTGTTGCAGCGGTTTACTTAAAATAGCAGTGAGCGCAAGAGAAAAATCAGGTAAAAATATTCCTATAAAGGCAGTTACACTATCGGTCAGAGGAGATATTATAGATGACAAGTGGGTCTAAAACTCCTGTCAAAAAAGTTGCGAACTTTTATACTTATTTATAAACAAGGAAAGAGGCTCGGGAAGTTCAAGTTCATCTTTGAGAATAAGATTCAATGTTTGTCTTCCTTCATCAGTCAGGTCAAAATACATTTGTCTTTTATCCCTCTCACCCATTGCTCTGGTAATAAGACCCTTTTCTTCCACAGAGCGAATTAGTTTAGAGGTATTTGAACAACTCAGAGATAGCTTGTCGGCAATTTCCCCAGAGGATAACTGTCCATCTTTCAGAGAACATAAAAGCATTCCTTCATTTAAACAGATCCCATACGTATTGTGAAAACTCTCTTCATAAGAACAAAGTGCTCTACATAGATCTCTGATAGCGCATAACCTTTCCATCTTCAAAAATGTCGTTTAAAAGCTTCGCAAAAATAATGTAATTATCTATTTGTTGAGCAAAACCTCATCGATAGCTTTTTTCAAATTTGCTTTTGGAAGAGCACCTTGAGCAACTTGCGGATTTCCCTTCATAGGTATAAACAACAATGTGGGAATACTTCTTATTCCAAAAGCAGCAGCTAACTCTTGCTCTGCATCAGTATCCACTTTATAAATATATATTTGACCTTCGTATTCAGCTGCAAGTTCCTCTAAAACAGGAGCAATTGATTTACATGGGCCACACCAGTCTGCATAAAAGTCAACAAGTGCAGGTTTATCACCTAAATACTTCCACTCATCTGGATTGTTTTCAAAGTCAACTACCTTATTTAAAAATTCTTCTTTCGTCAAATGTATTGTCTTCATTCTTTTTTCATTAATATTATTAATACTACTATTATTTTGAATTCTATTGTTTTGTGATATCCCATTTTTAGCAGATGCACTGTTACCGTTATTGAAAGTGCACGAAATTATTAAAATGGGAAACATTAAAAAAATCAGATATTTTGTAACTTTACACATTGTTTAAACTTTATGTTATTTTCCGCAAAGTTAATTATTATTTCCTTTAAAACAAATTTCTTTAGGAAAATTTTTATTTTAGATTATATTTTAATTCGTTTACAAATATTTTAAATTTATGAAATACATAATTATCGGAGGAGTTGCAGGAGGAGCAACAGCTGCTGCTAAAATAAGAAGAGAAGATGAGCATGCAGAAATTATAATGTTTGAGAGAGGGGAATATATCTCTTACGCAAACTGCGGATTGCCTTACTATATAGGAGGAAAAATTGAAAAAAGAGAAGATCTCATCGTCCAAGGGACAACAACATTTTCAAACCGTTATGACATAGATGTTAGAACGTTCAATGAAATTACATCGATTGACACCTCTACAAAGAAAGTCACTGTCAGAAACGTTCAGAACGGCAAGATCTATTTTGAGAGTTATGACAAACTGTTACTCTCGCCGGGAGCTATGCCATTCAAGCCCTCATTACCTGGAATTGACGATCCAAGGATACTGACAGTCAGGACTATCCCTGATACAGACAAGATTAAGAGTTTAACAGAAAAGACTAAAAAGGGGAAAGCTGTAATCGTAGGAGGAGGATTTATAGGGCTTGAAATGGCGGAGAATCTCAAAGCTCTCGGCTTTATGGTTACAATTGTAGAAATGATACCACAGGTTATGACCCAACTCGACCCTGTTATGGCCTCTATTGTGCATAATGAGCTTAGAGAAAATGGTGTAGAATTAATTTTGGGAGAAGCTGTTATGGCGTTCCATCCTACAAGTGAAAAGCTATATGTTCAACTCAAAAGTGGAAGAGAAATATCGGCTGATCTGGTAATATTGAGCATTGGAGTAAAAGCCGAAACATCTCTTGCCAGAGAAGCAGGGCTTAAAATAGGAGTAACTGGTGGGATTGAGGTAAATGATTTTCTTCAGACCTCCAACAATGACATCTATGCTACCGGTGACGCTGTTGAAATTATTAATCCCATAACCGGGGATCCTTCGCTGACACCACTTGCAGGGCCTGCAAACAAACAGGCAAGAATTGCAGCAACTAATATGGTTCACGGCAATATTTGCAGATATAAAGGATCAATAGGTACAGGAATAGCAAAGATTTTCAGGATTACGGCAGCAGTGACAGGAGTCAATGAAAAAACACTTAACAAGAAGGGAATCAAATTTATTTCAACTATTACACATTCGGGTTCTCATGCAGGGTATTATCCTGGAAGCGAATCTCTTTCAATAAAGATTCTCTATTCACCCAAAAACGGAAAGTTGTTTGGAGGGCAAGTCGTTGGTTATGGAGGAGTTGATAAACGAATCGATATTATTGCGACTATAATAGGTCAGAATGGAACCGTTTACGATCTTATGGAAATAGAACACGCTTACGCACCTCCTTTCTCCTCAGCAAAAGATCCAGTAAATATGGCAGGATTTGTAGCTGATAATGTCATAAATGGAAAAGTTAAAATCGTAACTTGGGATATTATAAATAATTTTGATTTTGGCAACGACTATCTCCTAGACGTTAGAAGCCCTGAAGAATGTAAGCAGGGAATGATAAAAGGAGCTGTAAATATTCCTTTGGAAGAGCTTCGTTTAAGGCTTGACGAAATACCTTCAGACAAAAGAATAATAGTATACTGTGCCATAGGGATGAGAGGATATCTTGCTTCAAGAATTTTATTGCAAAATGGCTACGGTAATACTTATAACCTTACAGGTGGATACAAGACTTATCTCTTTGCTCATAAGGATCAGGAAATAATGACTAAATTAGGTGATACAAAAAATAAATCATGAAGCATCTTGCTAAATTTTTACTGAAGATTATGGGATGGAAAGCGTTGACCCCTCCGGTTCCTGAACCAAAATGCATTATACTGGGTGTACCTCACACTTCTGTCTGGGATTTTGTAATATCATATCTTTATTATAAATCATTTGGTGCAACTGCTTACATCATGATAAAAAAGGAATTTTTCCGGGGTTTTTTAGGACCAATTCTTAAAAGTATGGGTGGAATTCCGGTTGACAGAAAGCACCCGTCAACTATTACCAGACAAGTTATAGAGGCATTCAACAATACTGATCATCTTCACCTTGCTATTGCTCCTGAAGGAACAAGAGATAAAGTCGAAAAATGGAAAACCGGATTTCACATTATTGCAAAAGCAGCAAATGTCCCCGTTTATCTTGGTTATTTTGATTGGGGAAAAAAAGAAATAAGCAGAGGTATTAAGTTTGAATTATCAGACAATGTCAACGATGACCTGAGAAAGATTCGTCAATATTATAAAGACTTGGGTGTTAAGGGTAAACATCCTGAAAACTTTACCACAGGAAGTGATCTGGATTAAATCTCTTAAAAATTTAAATCAATCCTTCCGACATAAACACCTGCTGTCCCCATTTGAGTAACCATTACTCCTCTTCCGCTTCTGTTTTTTACAACAGTGGGTTCCTCCAGAAAAGTGTGAGTGTGACCACCAATAATAATATCAATGTCCCGGCTCGACTTTGCAAGATCAATATCTGAAGGAGAGCGGCTATCTTCATCGTGATTATACCCAAGGTGAGTCAAAGCTATTATCAGATCACATCCTTGTTTATATTTAAGATATTTTGCCATATCGTTGGCACATCTTATGACTCCCAAATATTTAATTCCGGAACGAGCCGATTCTGCAACATATCCATTTAGATCAAGCAACAGGCCAAAGATGCCAATTTTCCTTCCTCCCTTCTCAATTATTACATATGGCTTAACTAAATCTTTCAGCGGGCTCTTGGAAAAATCATAGTTTGCACAAAGTGTAGGATACTTTGCCTTAGAGAGCCTCTCTGCCAATTGGGCTTCTCCATTGTCAAATTCGTGATTGCCCAGGCATACTGCATCATATTTCATTGCATTGTACAGCATAACCTCCATCTCTCCTTTAAACAAAGTAAAATAAGGAGTGCCCTGATTATAGTCGCCTGCATCCAATAATAAAACATTATCTTCTCGCTCTCTAACATTCTGAATATAGTTCGCACGTCTCTGGGCTCCACCCATTCCTTTATTCCTGCCACCAGAGAGAGGTTCTACATTACTGTGAACGTCATTGGTATGCAGAATCACTATTTCTTGTGCAATTGTGTTATACGGAAGAAAAAGCGCAGTTATTAATAATATTAAAATAACTTTCAATCTCATTACTGTGCAATTTTTATTCTGTTTGTAATTTTGGAAGATATTTTCTGATTATTAGCCGTTAAGGACTCTATTTTCTCAAGAATTACATCTCTTAGAAGCATACCGGTCTGCTCAACTTTAACAGCTTCTTTAAGAGGATAAAGATTGTCGCCACCGGTCATTAGAAAATCAAGAGTAGCAACCCTATAGGTCTTTCTATCATCAATCTGAACCCCATTAATTAAAGCATAATTTAGCTTACCAGACTTTACGGAAAGAAAAACATTCGAAGATAAAGGCTCGATACTTGCTGCCAGAATATTAAAAAGTTTTTTGACAGAGCTCCCTTTTAAATCAATAATCACAAGATAATTATCGAAAGGATATGTTGAGTAGATATCATATCTACGCACTTCGCCTGCAGGAATAGGAGCTCTCAGGCCTCCAAAGTTAGTCAACGCAAAGTCAACGTTATTTTCGCTTTTCCTTTGAGCAATTTCTAACATTGCATCTACTGTGAAGTTTGAAAGAAGACTTTCCGGTCTTCCAGATCTCATCTCTTGCTCAGAAATTCCCACTACTTGTTGCATTTGACTATCGACCTGCGGTTTATAAAAATCTATAATTCCTTTTACGACCAGCTCTTCAGGAAAATTCCATGTACTGTCCATTAAAACTCTTGTTGCTTTCCACTGAAAAGTCGTTTCCTGAGCGAAAGTATTTAAGGCGAAAAAAATGGATAGTGAAAATAGTATTGCCTTTTTAAACATTATGCTATTAAATTAAAACTTCAACCATTTCACAAGATCTTTCCATGTGGCTTTCTTGCCATATGATAGAATACCCACTCTGTATATCTTGGCAGAGAGATAAGTCATAAATATAAAAGTAGCTAACAATAACATAATAGAAAGAATCATCTGCCATAAAGGTACTCCAAAAGGCACTCTTGCCATCATAACCATAGGAGAGGTAAATGGTATAATTGAACCCCAGAATGATAAACTGCTGTCGGGAAATCTAAAGGCATGAATCATTAAAAATAGACCAATTATCAAAGGCAAGGTTATTGGAATTGTAAGTTGTTGGGTGTCTGTCTCATTATCTACAGCAGAGCCAACGGCAGCAAACATTGAGGCATAAAGCAAGTATCCAAGAATAAAATATGCAAGAAATGACAAAATTATATATCCAAAATTAATTCCTGCAAGAGCAGTCAGCATTTCTCCTACTTTTCCGCCAGAAGCAGAAAAACCTTCAGGCAATGCTCCAGGAACACTTCCGCCTGTGGAGGCAAGATCTACGCCCATAAAAGCCTGAGCTCCGAAAATAATTGCAAACGTTAAAGCTATCCAAATGAGAAATTGAAGCAATGCAACTGCCCCTACACCTATAATTTTACCCAACATCAATTCAAAAGGCTTTACAGAAGAGATGATTACTTCAACTACCCTGTTGGATTTCTCATCAATAACTCCCCGCATAACCATGGATCCAAACATGAAGATAAACATGTAAATTAAAAAACTAGCTAAATATGAGATAGCCATATTTATCTCTACCATTCCTGACTTTTCCCTCCCCTCTTCGCTAACAGTATATGTTTTAACATCTATTTTTGTATTAATGTCTTTGATAATGGAATCGAGATTCTGGATATTGTAAGCTGCCAGTTTTTTATCTCTGATTCCTCTTTCGACACATTTTTCAATCTCTTCCTTAGTATCAATATTTATCTGCTTGTTAGAGTATGTTGAAACTGAAACATTATAAGCTGAATCCATAGGAGATATTTCAACTATGGCATAAAGATCAGAAGTTGCGAGATCCTTCTTAATGCTTTGAATATCTGCATTTGGATCAAACCTGTATACATAGTCCTCATTTGAAACAAAATACTTTTCACACTCTCTCGACCTGTCCACTACAAGTATCTTCTGTTCTCTTTCACTAGGAGAAAAAGACATTATTATCGTAGGCATAACAATAAGCAAAGCCATGAATATTGGAGTAAGAACTGTGAGCAGAATGAAAGATTTTTTCTTGACTCTTACAGAGAACTCTCTAGAAATAATTAAAAAAAGTTTGTTTTTATCCATAGCCTGCAAATTAACTTACCAGTTTAATAAAAATATCATTCATTCTCGGAACAAGTTCCCTATATTCAACTATGTCGATGTTCTGTTTAAGAAGCTCCATAAGTACCTGTGAAGAAGATGCTTCCCGATTAACTTCAATAATCACACGATATCCATCCTTATATATATCGTTAGAAACAACTCTGTAAAAACCATTGCTAACAATCTCTCTAATTTCAGAAGAACGGTATATTATCTCAACCTCATTTTTGCCATAATTTTTTCTTATCTCATCAACACCTCCAGAAACAACAAGTTTTGCTTTGTTAATCAATGCTATATTGTCGCACAGTTCCTCAACTGACTCCATATTGTGCGTTGAAAGAATCACAGAAGTCCCGTTATCCTTCATTTTAAGTATTTCGTTCCTTATAAGCTGAACATTAACCGGATCAAAACCACTGAAAGGTTCATCAAGGATTAAAAGTGAAGGTTTATGAAGTACAGTTGTGATAAACTGTACTTTCTGTGCCATTCCCTTGGAAAGTTCTTCAACTTTTTTGTTCCACCAACTCTGAATGCCAAACTTTATAAACCACTCTTTGAGCTCTTTCACGGCTTCAGCGTGACTCATCCCTTTCAGCCTTGCAAAATAGACAGACTGCTCACCAACTTTCATCTTTTTATACAAACCCCTCTCTTCGGGCAGATACCCTATTCTGGTCACATCTGAAATTGTTATAGGCCTTTCGCAGAACCTAACTTCACCTGAATCAGGAATTGTAATCTGTGTAATAATCCTGATTAATGTAGTTTTGCCCGCCCCGTTAGGTCCAAGCAATCCAAATATAGTGCCTTGAGGCACTTCAATGCTCACACCATCCAATGCCGTAAATTGATTGAATTTTTTTACGACACTGTTACAGCTAATAACATTCATAAATTGTTAGAAATATAAGTAAAAAATTAATATTTGTAATATTGGCAAAGATAAAAACAATATTTACTGAAAATAAAATTTTAAAATATTATATAGTTCATTTTTAATAATATTTTCTACAACAAGAGAAGCAAGATTTATTATGTCGTTACTTCTCGAATCTCTAAAACGAATAATAGACCTAGCCAAATAGCCGCCAATGTATGGATTAGTTGAAAGCTGCTCATAGGTTACCTCGTTTAAGTTAATTTTTTGAATTTTATTTGTGTCTACAGTGATTTTATCAGAAAACATAGAATAACGTTCCTCATCGATTCCAAAAATATCCATTAGCTGGCGTTTGTCCGCAAAACCGCCAAGCTTGTCTCTGTATTGGATTATTTTTTTTGCATAATAAGGCCCTATTCCGGGTAATGTCACAAGAGTAGCACTGTCAGCGCTGTTGAGTTCAATAGATTTTAAAATCCTCTTCTCTGATTTAAGATTATCAGTTCTGACATTTGTCATATTTTCAAGTGCAATATCCCGGTAACTCTTCCATTTAGCACTACTGTCGGCCAACTTGACACTTTTTACTGGTAATTGAGCAGTAGTGTTTGCAATGCGAATTTTCGGCCTTTCGCCATAAGATTTCAAATGTTTTGCACTGTAACTCGCAGAATCTGACTCTGCCACTTTCTCGGGTTGTAATGATTTGTTTAATGAATTATCCTCTTGCTTGTTAAACAAAAAAAGTATCAACTGAATCGTCAATACGACAATAATGAGTGTCATTACTCCAGACGCTCGAGTTTTTGAAATTTTTATTCTCCACATACCTCTCTCCTCCATTAATAATGCTTAATCAGGCTTTCCTGCAATTGTTATAACTATCTCCCCCTTTGGTTCATGCTCCAAGTACCAGTCGCGAAGTTCAATCAGTGTTCCCAGTCTGTTCTCCTCATGAACTTTAGTCAGTTCTCGTGACACACAAGCTTTTCTATCTTCACCAAAATATTCTACAAGTTGTGACAAACACTTCACAAGTCTATAAGGAGATTCGTATAAAACAATCGTTCTAGTCTCCTGACATAACTCCCTTAACCTCGAAATACGCCCTTTTTTGATAGGGAGAAACCCTTCAAAACAAAATCTGTCACAGGGCAAACCAGAATTGACCAAAGCAGGTATTAACGCTACGGCTCCGGGAAGTGTTTCAACCTCTATTCCTTTATCCCTGCATAATCTCACCAGTAAAAAACCTGGATCGGAAATCCCGGGCGTTCCTGCATCCGAAATCAAAGCTATATTCTCACCTCCAAGAATCCTGCTGCATATAAAATCAACATTTTTATGTTCATTGTGCATGTGATGGGACTCAAGTCTTGTTGCAATACCAAAGTGTTTAAGTAAATGTGAACTAGTTCTCGTATCTTCGGCAAGAACAGTATCGACTTCTTTTAGTACTCTGAGAGCCCTTAGAGTAATATCCTCAAGATTTCCTATAGGCGTAGGCACTATGAATAGTTTTGCCATTAAACTTTCTTCTAATGTTCATATAAAATCTGTAGACTGAAGAAGAATTTTCATCCCAATCTGGAAATGCATTTTTAGTATAATCCATGACCTCTTCAAGCGATGTCATTTCATTGATTTTCTGCAGACTTAGCCTGTATTGCTGTTCATCTCCGTTAAAAAGTTCCTTTATATACAACAATTTATCATTCAGAGTAATACCATCAGTAATGTCAGTTATTTTTGGTCCAGGAATATCTGTCATCCAGGCTGGTTTTTTGCCTCTTGCAACATCGAGAATTGACTCTCCACTATCCGGAAAAAGTTCAAATTCCTCCTCATCATCGATTGCCACAGTCTCTTTCTCTTTTTTATGATCGTTAACGCTGAAAGATGTCAATGAACAATCATTCTCTGAAATATCCGTTTTACTTTTTGACTTAAGACTTTTCAATTCAGAAAGCGATAGTTCTATCTGTTCAAGATAAAGTGAATTGATTTTACATTTAATACTTTCTGCCGCAAGAATTAACTCTTCCCATCTGGCCGGGCCTATTTTATCATCCTCCTTCAACGCCTCAATATCCTGTGAAATCTGATCAAGAATAATCCCTATTTCCTCAATTTTGCTATTGTTTGACATCCGAACTTTTTACCTTTGTATAAGCACAAAAATAGACAAAATGTTTCTGGAAAACACAAAAAAATCCGGTTGGATTGAGATAATCTGTGGGTCAATGTTTTCGGGTAAGACAGAAGAGCTTATCAGACGATTGAGGAGAGCAAAATTTGCAAATCTTAAAGTCGAAATATTTAAGCCCAAAATTGATACTAGATACTCCGAGAGCGAGGTAGTATCACATGATGCAAATGCAATCCGGTCTACAGCTGTAGATTCTCCATTAAGTATACTACTGTATGCGTCAGATGTTGACGTAGTAGGAATAGATGAGGCACAATTTTTTGACAGTTCTATTGTGGATGTTTGCCAGCAACTTGCCTCAAACGGCATTAGAGTGATTGTTGCAGGACTGGATATGGACTATCTGGGAAATCCTTTTGGTTCAATGCCGGAACTTATGGCTGTTGCAGAATATGTTACAAAAGTTCATGCAATTTGTGTAAAATGCGGAGATCTTGCACACTATTCACACAGATTAACAAAAAACGACAAACTGGTTATGATTGGTGAAAAAGACACCTACGAACCAGTTTGTCGTCATTGTTTTAACGATCTCAGAAAGATCGATTAAATTACTTTACTGCTGTACCGGAGCAGCTTTGCGAGTTAGATTTGCCTTACCGCTATGAGTAGTGTTGGCAGCAGCATTAACTGCTGTGAAGGTAATCTTAAGTCCTTCTGGTTCTGCAACATAAGTCATTGAACCGCTAAGATCCATAGGCTCTACTCCCTGCATTGAACCTGTAAAGGTAACAACGTCCTCAGCAATAGTAGCTACGCCACCAACATTGATAGAGGTAGAGTCATTGATTTTAATAACGCCTGTGAAAGTTGAGTCAGCAAAGTATTCGAAGTCGATAGGAGCAACGAATTCTTGAGCAACTTGATTACCAGTTGAATCAACAACTGTAATTGAGATTGAATCAGTGCCGGTCCATTGACCAACCAATTGCTCTGAAACAGGCTTAGCTTTCTGACCGCATGAAGCGAGTGCTACAACTGATGCAGCAACAGCAAAAAATGTTTTTAATTTCATTTTATTATTGTTTTAGGTATGTCTTTCGACTGCAAATGTAGAAAGTTTTTCAATACAAAATTTTTTTTTAAAACAATTTTTAAATTTGCTTCAAATAATTTAAATCAAATGACTTACTCAAAACTTGCAATTAACAAAGAAAACTTAAGGCACAATTATGACTATTTTCGCTCAAAACTTGCTCAATCAACTAAATTACTTGTACTTGTAAAAGCAAATGCTTACGGTCACGGAGATGTTGAATGTTCAAAACTATTAGAAGAATTTGGTACAGATTATCTTGGAGTAGCTACTGTAGAAGAGGGCAAAAGATTAAAAAATGAAGGCATTAAGTTGCCAATTATTGTTCTAACCCCTGGTAATGATAATTTTGAAGAGATAATAAAATATTCACTTGAACCAAGTATAGTCAATTTCGATTCCCTCCAATCATTTGTTACATCACTTAAAACACTGTCTAAAACCAAGTATCCTGCACATATTAAATTAGATACAGGGATGCATCGGGTAGGATTTGTTAAATCAGAAATTGATCTTCTTTCAAATTTATTAAAGCAAAATCCATATATCGAAGTAAAATCAGTCTTTTCTCACCTTGCAGCTGCTGATGAAGCTGTTCACGACGAATTTACAAGATCACAGATTGAGCTGTTTGAAGAGATATATGCTAACCTGAGTGACAAAATTGAATCCAAACCTATCAAACATATTCTCAATTCAGCAGGAATAGAGAGGTTTTCATATGCCCAGTTTGATATGGCCCGTTTAGGAATAGGCATTTACGGTATAAGCTACGTTAATCCGGACTGTCTTAAACCAGTTGGATTTCTCAAAGCACCAATCATTCACATTCGCGAAATTTCAGAAGGTACTGTTGGATATGGAAGACATGGTGATTTAAATGGAAAAGCCAAAAAAATTGCAACGATTCCTCTCGGTTACGCTGACGGTGTTAACAGACACCTGGGTAGAGGTTCGGCCTCATTTTCTCTAAATGGTAAAAGAGTGCCGACAATAGGAAATATATGCATGGATGCTACTATGCTCGATATAACAGGAGTTGATGCGAAATTAGGGGACATAGTTACGATTTTTGGAGATAACCCAAAAGCCCGGGAAATTGCTGATATTCTCAAGACAATCCCTTATGAAATCTTTACCTCCATCTCTGCCAGAGTAAAGAGAGTTGTAGAGTAATGTTCTTAATTTGTAATTCTGAAGACCAACTCGGTAAGTAATTCCTTATCGGTTGCTTCGCCTCTTTCATTGCCCTTACTTACTGAATCACACTTTCGTATCAAAGAAATTATCTCCATACACTTCGCATATGAATAATTATCTGATGCAATTACATACTCCTGCAGATGATAAGTCTTAATGCCTAATGCTGTGCAAATTGTATTATTGTCAACTGAACTATTACTACTGACAAGCGAGTGATATTTAAGAACTTTCGCAAAATGAGAAAAAAGCACAGCAAGTGTAACTACAAGAGGATAAAGTTTTGGAGAGTCCCCAAAATGTGAAGCTATTTTAAAAGCCTTTGCTCTGTTCTTAAAAGAAAGAGCTTTTGTAAGTTCAAAAAGATTGTATTCTCTACTGATTCCGATATTATCTTCTATATGCCGAGTAGTAATCAAATATTCCGATGCATCAAGATTTGTAATTAATTTATTTAGTTCGTGAGCTAATTTTCTCAATTCAGTACCACAGTAATCAGCCATAAGCATGGAAGCATCTGCATCAATTTTTTTACCGGCACTGTTAACATAGTCGTCTATCCAGTAGACAAGTTTGTTTTCTTTGAGAGGTACCGTCTCAAGCAATACTCCGTTTTCAAGTGCTTTTTTGTAAAGAATAGTCCTTCCATCTATAGTTTTGCCATTCATTGCCAAAACAAGAAGCGTAGTTGAAAGAGGATTACTAAAATATTTCTCAAAAGATTCCATTTTATCAAGAAATTGTGCCTCCTTTACTATAACAAGCTGTCTGGCAGCCATCATAGGATATTTCATAGAGGCCTCCACCACATCTTTTGAGGAAACATCCATCCCATACAAGATTAAAAGATTGAAATCGTGCTCTTCCGGCAATATTGCTCTGTTAATAATTTCTTCGATCAAAACATCTGCGTAATAAGGTTCATCTCCCATTAAAAGATAAAAAGGGGCAAATTCACCTGCCTTAATATTTGCAAGAATCTTTCTAAATTCCTTTTCAGTATCCTTTTCTTTGCCTGCCACTATATTTTTCTTTTATCCCGGCTAAATTATGAAAAAATGTAAACCTTACAAATTTTATATCTTTGTACAAATTTTCACTTGAAATGAAGGAACAGGTTTTTGACCCTGTTAGAAGAAAAAAAGTGGCTCTTACACCAGAAGAGTCTGTCAGACAACAGTTGATATATTATTTAAGCAATACCTTGGGATATCCCATTTCAAGAATGGTCTGCGAATATTCGGTCGAGATTAATGGGCTTAAATACCGTGGAGATCTGGTAATCGTGGACAAAGAACTTAATCCTTTTTTCCTGGCTGAATGTAAGGCACCCTCCATCAAAATCGGGCGAGATACTTTTGAACAAATTATCAGATACAATAGTGCATTAGGTGTCAAATATCTGCTTTTAACAAACGGAATGACAACATATTTTGCATCTTTCGACCCAAATTGTGGGACTTATCAGTTTATTACTGAAATACCTCCTTATAATGAACTTTTTAGATAAGAAAATATTTTCTTTAGTCGCCGAAGAGGCACAGAAACTCAACATGAAAGCCTTCGTTATTGGAGGATATGTAAGAGATTGCTTTCTCGAAAGAAAAAGCAATGATATTGATATCGTAGTTGAAGGCAGTGGGATAGAACTGGCTGAAAGAGTAGCTAAAAGACTTAAAGTTAAGGTTACAGTCTTTAAAAACTTTGGCACAGCAATGCTTAAGTATGATGATATTGAAGTTGAGTTCGTCGGAGCACGCAAAGAGTCTTACAGATCCGATTCAAGAAAGCCAATAGTAGAAAACGGGACACTTGAAGATGATCAGTCAAGAAGAGATTTTACCATCAACGCCTTGGCATTCAGCCTTCAAAAAGAAGACTATGGCAAATTAATTGACCCATTTGGAGGAGTAAAAGATCTTCAACAAGGAATTATTCGCACTCCCCTCGAACCTGATACTACTTACAGCGATGATCCTCTTAGAATGATTCGTGCTATCCGCTTTGCCTCACAACTCTCATTTAAAATAGTCCCTGAATCAATAGAATCGATAAAAAAGAACAAAGAACGAATAAACATTCTGTCTAAAGAAAGAATCAGTGATGAACTCTCCAAAATAATATTGTCGCCAAAGCCGTCTGTCGGATTTCAACTTCTTGACCAGACAGGATTGTTACAACTAATTCTACCCCAGCTTGTTAAACTCAAGGGTACTGAATTTGTGGAAGGAGTAGGACACAAGGATAACTTCTCACACACCTTGCAGGTACTTGACAATCTGGCGCAAAAAAGTGATAATCTTTGGCTTAGATGGGCAGCATTGTTACACGATATTGCAAAACCACAAACTAAGAATTATGAACCCGGAACAGGCTGGACTTTTCATGGTCACGAATATTTGGGAAGCAAAATGATTCCCGGTATTTTTCAGCAACTTAAGCTACCGCTTAATGAGAAGATGAAATATGTTCAGAAGCTGGTTTTGCTTCATCTTAGGCCAATAGCACTTGTACAGGACGAAGTGAGTGATTCTGCTGTGAGACGTCTTCTTTTTGAGGCAGGAGACGATATTGACGACTTGATGCTTCTATGCGAAGCAGACATTACCTCCAAAAACCGCAAAACAGTCAAAAAGCACTTGGCAAACTTTGCCCTTGTCAGAGAGAAACTTGTACAAGTTGAAGAAAAAGATGCTATAAGAAACTTCAAAAATCCAATTTCCGGCGAGTATATTATGGAACACTACGGTATTCCTCCTTCTAAAGAGGTAGGAATTATCAAGGAATATATCAAGGATTCTATACTTGATGGCATAATTGCAAACAATTTTGAAGAGGCTAAAATGTTAATGGAAAAAAAGGCCGGTGAACTCGGCCTTGTATGTAAGGAAACAAAATAAGTTTATATACCGGTTGCAGCTTAGTAAGCTGTATATTGTGGATTAAAATTAGCCCAACCTGCTGTCCAGTTATCGACAAGTAAATCTGATCTAAAAGCCCCTATGAAATTGACTCTATCAAAAAATGAAGCAGAGAGATTATCATCAACAAACAAATTCGCTCTATTGAGCAACGGGCTGTTTGATAACGGCCCCCAGTTGGGTGAAGCTATCAAACTGTTTGGCTGTGAAAATTTTAAGTCTGAAACAGTGGGATAAACTGTATTCAAATTATTTGCAGCCTTAAAAAAAGATGAAGAAAAGGATTCGGTTGCATTTTTATCGAATGTTGACGCATTGGTTGAAAGTGAGTCCTTAAAGGAGGCATCTTTGTCACTACCCAAGATTGTCATATCTGCAAAAACCAAATTTTTCAAGTTTATTGCCCCTGATGTTGCATAAGATTGCGTAGTTGACCCCTTATCATTACAAATGAGCAGACCAACAGGATAGCCGGCTGCAACGGAATTGTAGCAATTCAGATTAGAACTTCTTCTTATCTGCATCACTCCCTGAAACTGTCCCAACTTTGATCCATTCCCGGGATAATATTCTCCTCCTGTTATATATGAAGTTGTGTTTTCAAAAAGGTTATCCTGAGACTTTGGCCCTAAAAAGGTAATATTAGAAAAGACTGGTTTTGTCAATGGAAGTTCGGTTGTTCCCTCAGCATTATTGTCAGATTCAAGGCCATTGGATGATGATTTGTCTGCAATCCTCGGATTACGGACAACCAGTCCAAACTGAATTCTCCCTCTATAGCCATTGTCTGAATCAAAATCGTCATCCCATCCATGATAAGCTATCAGATACTTGGCATCTACTGTACCACCGAACCACTCGTATGAATCGTCATTTGAATAGGACACTTGAATATGATCCATTCTGGTGCCCCGGCCGACTGAACCAAGTGTCAATCCGTTGATTTCCTGGTCAGTCCTAAACGGATACCCTGCAAACTCAATTCTTACATAGGACATAACTCCTGAATTGTCATCATCATTATCTCCTCCATGACTTGAACGAGGTCCTCCTTCAATAATCATCTCTCTTTTGTTATTTGTGGCCTTACCACATACAATAACACCTCCCCAGTCTCCAGGTTTTCTAGATCCTGCCGGCTGGTTGGAAGTAAAGACAATTGGCTCGTTTTTAGTGCCTGCTGCTATCAATTTTCCTCCTCTTTCAACTATCAAAGCAGCCTTAGTATCTTTGTCTCCCTTTATTACAGTACCAGGCTCTATAGTCAAAGTAACGCCGTCTGTTACATATACCCAACCCTTGAGAATATAAATTCCCTTTTTAAGGGTATAGGAACTTTTTATTTCAAACTCCTGATCTCCACTACCAATTTGATTGCCATTAAATAAAACACCGTCAACTACTTCTTCCTCACTTTCTGGATTGTCGTCTTTTGTGCATGATGGCATTAATGACCATAACGCAATCATTAAGATTGCAATAAATAAATTTTTTAATTTTTTTCTCATATTTATAAAATTATTAGAAAGTTATCTGTAAACCAATATATATATCCGTTCCCGGCCTGAAACTTTTGCTTACCTGTTTTCTCTTATTAATATTGCCATCTTCATCCTCAAATCTCGGATATTGTGCAAATACAACTTTCTGGTTTAAAATATCCTTGAAATTTGCTTTAAATTCAAGATGTTTCCCTATACGTTTTGCCAGAACAAAATCCAAAAGATCTCTTGACAATTCATAGGTGTCAGGGACATCGTTGTTTATACTGGCGCCTGATCCTGTGTCTACCCTGCCTATACCAACGATTCTTTTACCTATCCTGTTATAAAGAACACCCATACTAATCCCTGTCTTTTTGGAATCATAATAAAGTGAAGTGTTGACGAGATATGGAGATTGACCCTGCATAGGTCTGTCTATCTCCATTGAAGAACTGTCGAAATTAATTTGACTTGAGATCAGTGCGGCATTCAGGCCTAATGTAAAATTATCCAAACCAACGAAATCAAGGTTCTTCTTCATATCAATCTCTGCTCCGTAATTATTTGCAGAAAGTGCGTTTTCAAAAGTATATGTATAAGATCCACCTGCATCGAGATATGTCCATTCGATTGGATTTTTGAAATATTTATAGAATAATGCAAACGTAATATATTCATCTTTTGAAGGATAGTACTCATATCTTAAATCAAGATTGTGAATGGTGGCATTTTTCAAATCTGTATTTCCCTTAACATCAGAAAAGAGATTGAAATCGTAATAGACTGATGGAGAAACTTCTCTAAATTCCTGTCTGTTTGTCGAGATGCCATATGCCAATCTAATTATATTTTTGGTGTCAAGATTGTAGCTCGCATTTAATGATGGAAAAATATCAAACTGATTATACTCTCTGTCTGCAGTGTCAAATTCATATATCTTGGTATAGTTCGTCAGTTTCATGCGATTGCTTTCAATCCTTACTCCTGCCAACAGGTTGAATAATCCTACACTAAACTTGTAAGACAGATATCCTGCAGTGAGGACATTCTGACCCTTATAACTGTTTCTGTTATCAGTGTCTTCATAAATATAAAGTTTATTTTGACCATAATTGTCAGGTTTTAATATCTCATCGACTACATCTTGATAAACGAAATTTTCAGGTAAATTATACTGATTAAACCTATAGAAAAACTGTCTGTTATTATAATCTCTGCTCTTGTACTCACCAAAAAGACCCGCTTTTATCTGTGAAACAATTGTATGGCCTTTCCCTAATGAAAGAGTGTAATTTAGAGATCCTGAAAATGTGTGTTCATCAAGATTGACAAAATCTCTGGTTATTTCATTTTGATCTATAGCCATCATTCCATAATATTTATCACCATAAATCAAATTTTCTTCTCTGTTTATCATTCGTCTGTCTGGTTGGTTAAGACCTGCATACGAATAGCCGGCGATCCAGTCGATATCTGAACTTCTAATTTTATGGCTTCCTGCAAATTGTCCGGAATAGGTGGTTCTGCTCGAATATAAATACTCCCTATTTTCCTGCATATAGAGAGCACTTATATTCTGCCAGCCATTTCTGATAGTATATCTGTTTTTACCCTGCTGATTGAAAATATTTCTAAATTCAAATTTGTTATTCCCCTTAATACAGGTAATATTGAGCATGCCTCCGAGTTTTGCGTCTATACTGTATTGATTGTCTACATATTTGTAAATATACTCGGGTTCGTCAGAAACAGTATTGTATACACCAAATCGAGCATTCAGCATATCTGAGTAGGTATGTGAACTGTAGGAATAGTTCAAAGCTCCTGTAATTCCAAGCTTTGTACCTTTTTCGGTAAACCTGTAACGACTAATCATCAAATTTATTCTCTGATCTGCAATTGGCCTGTGTTCATGCACTCTCCAGTCATTTCTAAAGCCTCTTGATGTTACTTCATCTACCTGAGAAGGATTATTGTTATCAAGTCTCTGCGGAACTACCTTCCTGATAGCCCTTTCACCACTGTCGAACCCCAGAAAATCTGTAGGTGATGAGGTATTGTAAAAATGATCGTTAAAATGAGTACTTGTATTAAAATTCAATCCATAACTTAAGAGCGTTTCATTGGACTCAGGCATATTTTTCGTCATTATCTTCACAAAACCACCTGAAAAATCCGATGGAATCTCTGCTGATGGAGATTTAACAATCATAATACTCTCTATCTGAGAACTCGGCATCATATCAAACGAAAAGGCTCGTGTATCTGCCTCTGTACTTGGAACTGAAGCATTGTTTATCCAAACATTATTGTATCTTCCAGATAATCCCCTTACCATTATATATCTATCATCAATTACCGAAACCCCGGGAATCCTTTTGACAACCTCTGCTGCACTCCTGTCCTGAGATTTGGAAATTTGCTGGCTTGATATTCCGCTCATAACTATATCGGCACTTTTTATCGACTGAATAACAGCTATTTCAGAACTCATTCTTTTGGCAGATGTCACAACAATCTGATTTAATATGTTACTGGCCTCCTCCATTATTATATCAAATTTCACAGAAGGAGCATTTATTCTAAGATCTTTGACTTTTACGGAATTATAGGAAATAGAAGATATCTCCAAATTATAAATACCTCGGGGAATATTTGTAATAACATAATTACCTGCAGTATCAGTAACTCCCCCCTTTTTTATGCTGTCAATATACACGGAAGCCCCTATCACAGGTAATCCTGTATTTTTTTCAACCACTGTTCCGGTCAGAATAGAATAATTTTGTGCTAAAGTCGTTTTAAAGAAAAACATTATTAATAATAAAGAGAAAATTGTGGTTCTTTTAAATAATCTGTTCACTGTTTATACTTTTTAAATTCTGACGACAAAGCTAAAAGTGACATGTTACGATATCATGACAAAACCATTAAAAAATAATTAAGAAATATTTAAGAAAATATTAAGAAAAAAACATTTATAAAGTGTTTAAATAAATATGGTTATTTTTGAAAAATAATTGCATCAACGTATGGATGACAAAAAAAAAATCCTGGTAGTAGATGATGAAGAGGATGTTTGCGAAATATTGAAATTCAATCTTGTAAACTCCGGCTATGAAGTTGACACAGCCTATTCATCTGAAGAAGCTTTGATAAAACTGGCAAAAAATTTCGATCTGCTACTACTTGACGTCATGCTGGGCGGAATTTCCGGTTTTACATTGGCTGATGTGATCAGAAAAGAGTTGCACAACGAAGTACCTATTATCTTCATAACCGCTAAAGATACTGTTGATGACAAACTTAAGGGATTTAATGTCGGAGCTGATGATTATATTCTTAAACCATTCTCAATTAAAGAAGTAATGGCACGAATACAGGCAGTTCTAAGCAGGACTGCTTTATATAAAAAGGCAGAAGAAGAAAGAAGAGAGTACAACAAAAAACATCCTGGACACCAAGTTATAGAAATATCTGGACTTAAGATTGATAGTGGCTCAAAACAGGTAATCGTAAATGGTACAACTCTTTCGCTAACTAAAAAGGAATATGAAATTCTTTACATGCTCGCATCTTCTCCTTTTAAATTTTATTCAAGGCAGGAGATTCTTGATACCGTATGGGAAAATGAGGTTTACGTCCTGGAAAGGACTGTGGATGTACATATCGCTCGATTAAGGAAAAAACTCGGCTTTTATGGATCAATGATTATCAACAGATCCGGTTTCGGATATTGTTTTAATCCAAATGAAATTGAAAAGGATAAAAGATAACAACAGTGGGGTTTTTTTAGTATCTCTGGCGCTTCTTGTGGTAGCCGGAGTAATTGCTTATTTACTAATTATATACCATGAAAGATATTTATTAGGTATACTTTTTCTTTTGGCTATCTCTATAGGATCAGTCGTCTTCTTCAACAGCAAAGTCAATAAACCAATCAGAGATTTTAAAGAGTTTCTGAACCTCCTTCAGAAAGGACACGGAAACTACGAAAACATAAGTTTTTCAAAAAATGAACTGGGAGAAATAGAAGAAAAAATAATTCAGACATTTAAACAACTTGAAGAAACAAAGAGGTACAAGCAGCAACTTACTCATAATATTGCACATGAACTCAAGACTCCTGTCACAAGTATAAGAGGTTATCTTGAAACCCTGATGCAGCAAGAGATGGATAAAGACCAAAGAAAATTCTTTATAGAAAGAGCTTATATGCAGACTTTAAGACTCTCTTCGCTAATTACGGATATTTCTACTCTTAATAATATAGAAGAGGCCTCTTGGAAATATGAAACGGAGAAAATTAATATTAAAAAATGCATAGAAGAGATTGAGAGTGACTTATCTTTCAGTCTTTCTGAAAATAATATCAAAGTATATACAGATGTAAGTGATAATATTGAGATTGAAGGTGTGTATATACTAATATATTCTCTTTTCAAAAATCTCATTGACAATTCAATAGAACATGCAGGAAGAGATGTGGAGATACATATCCAGACTACAAAAATTGATCCCGATATTATCTGGTTCAGATATTATGACACCGGCAAAGGAGTTTTTGAAGAACATCTCGAAAGATTGTTCGAAAGATTTTACAGGGTTGAAGCTGGAAGAAGTAGAAAAAGTGGAGGCTCCGGGCTCGGTCTTTCGATTGTCAAAAATTCTGTTCTACTGCACAATGGTTCCATTACCGTCTGCAACAGAGAGGAAGGAGGCCTTCAGTTTGACTTTAGCCTTAGTGCAAAGATGTACCAATAAGACTCATGAACTCTTCTCTTGTTTTAATATCTTTAAGAAAGGCTCCAGTAAAAGCAGAAGTAGTTGTTACAGAATTTTGTTTCTGCACCCCTCTTATTTGCATGCACATATGAGATGCTTCAATGACTACTGCAACTCCAAGAGGATTTAAAGTGCTCTGGATGCAGTCCCTAATCTGAACCGTAAGCCGCTCCTGTACCTGAAGTCTCCTTGCGTATGCTTCAACAACCCTTGCAATTTTACTGAGCCCTGTAATATATCCATTTGGAATGTATGCAACATGTGCCTTACCAAAAAAAGGAAGCATATGGTGTTCACACAGTGAATAAAGCTCAATATCCTTAACAATAACCATCTGTTTGTAATCTTCTTTAAACATAGCAGAGCTAAGTATTGCCGTCCCGTCCATCTCATATCCCTGAGTAAGAAACTGTACGGATCTGGCCACTCTTATTGGTGTCAACTTAATCCCTTCTCTTGCAGGATCCTCTCCTATCAAACTTAGAATCTCTCTGAAATGAGCTGCCAATCTTTGTGTGACCTCCTCGTCATAGTGTTCAATCTTTGTATATGCCATAATTATTATTAATTTCGGGCAAAATTAGAAAATTAGATAGAGAAACATCTCTCATAATGAAAATTTTAATAACTGCAGCAGAAGAGGAAGAACTTATTACAGCCAAACAGGCTTACAACTCACTTCCCTTAGAAATCAAAGAAAGGCTTGATATTACATTTATGCTTACCGGCATTGGCTGCACCTCTACAAGTTACAGACTTACCAAAATGCTTTGCAGTTCCGGACCATTTAATTTTGCTCTAAATATTGGGATTGCTGGAAGTTTTACAGAATCATTCCCTATAGGATCTGTTGCTATGATAGACAAAGAGTACTTTGGTGATCTGGGATTTGAAACATACTTTGGTTTTCAAACTCTTTTCGATTATAATGCTCTAAATGCAGATTCTTTCCCATTCAAGGGTGGAGCACTCTACTGCAAAGATATTCCTCCTGAAATTGAGAACGCACTCTCTTCATACAAAAGAGCTACCGGAGTTACAGTACAAACTGTAAGTGGACTACCTGAAAAAAAAGAACTTCTGAAAAATATTTTTTCACCTGAAATTGAGTCCATGGAAGGAGCAGCCTTTTTTTACGTCTGTCTTCATGAGAAAGTACAATTCGCGGAAATTCGTTCAGTATCCAACTTCGTTGGAGAACGTGACAGAAAAAAATGGGATATTCCTCTGGCTCTTGACTCTCTAAGAGAAGCTGTCAGAAAAATGCTTGTTGCCTTATGAAGCTAAAGATTGCCTATTCATCATGCCCCAATGACACCTTTGCTTTCCACGCAATGATCAACGAGTTAATCGATACAGAGGGCATTGAGTTTTCAGTTGACATAGCCGACGTGGAACAATTGAACAAAAGGGCTGCCCGTGGCATTTATGACGTGTGCAAATTAAGTTACAGTACTTTCTTTTCTATTTGCGACAGGTATGTAATGTTGAGAGCCGGAAGTGCTCTAGGTTATGATAACGGCCCCTTGTTCGTTTCTCTCACAAATAATGTCAGTAAAGAAAATCTTGCTGATTTAAAAGTTGCTGTTCCTGGAGAAGGTACGACAGGTGCTCTTTTGTTAAGAACAGCGTTCCCGGAGTGCAAAAATCTTATACCAGTACTTTTCTCTGACATAGAAAAAGGTATTCTTGAAGGAGAGTTTGATGCAGGGGTGCTTATACATGAAGGAAGATTCACATACAGAGACAAAGGTTTGAATCTCATTGAAGATCTGGGAAGCTATTGGCAACGTTCTACAGGATTACCGGTACCATTAGGAGGAATAGCTGTGTCAAGATCTATTGAAAACGACATTCGGAAAAAAATTAACAGAATCCTAAAACGAAGCATAGAATTTGCATTGAAAAATCCCGACAAATCTGCAGAGTACGTTTGTGAGAATGCTCAAGAAATGGATACGGAAATTCAAAGGAAACACATTGATCTATTTGTAAATGAGTATACTCTCGATATTGGAGATATTGGTCAAAAAGCTGTAGAGACACTCTATGAAACAGCTTCCCGGCTTAGACCGGACATTAAAAATGAAAAACTGCTTTTTATTGAATAAATAAATCAAAAACGTCATGAATCAGGAGGTAATCAAAATAAAAGGGATCAAAAAGATCTACAAGGTAGGAAATCAGGAAGTTAAAGCTCTCAATGGTATTGATATAATTATTAATCGAAATGAATATGTTGCCATAATGGGGCCCTCCGGTTCAGGAAAATCCACAATGATGAATATTCTTGGATGCCTTGACAGTCCAACATCAGGAGAGTATATTTTAAACGGAACAGATGTCAGCAAAATGGACGATAATGAACTGGCCGTCATAAGAAATAGGGAGATAGGCTTTATATTTCAATCTTTCAATCTTTTACCTAGATATACTGCTCTTGACAATGTGGCCTTACCCCTCATTTATTCAGGAGAGTCAAAAGAAAACAGAGAAGAGAGGGCAAAAGTTGCTCTGGCCAGTGTAGAATTGACTGACAGAATGCACCATAAACCAAATGAACTATCAGGAGGTCAAAGACAAAGAGTTGCTGTTGCCAGAGCTCTTATCAACAACCCATCAATAATTTTGGCGGATGAACCTACCGGCAACCTTGATACCAAAACCTCTGTGGACATTATGAAACTATTTGAAGAGATTCACAAAAAAGGCAATACAATAATTATCGTGACTCATGAGGAAGATATAGCCAAACATGCAAAAAGAATAATCCGAATAAGAGACGGCGTCATTGAATCAGATCACTTTAACGAACATCAGATTATTTAAAAGTTAATAATCAGCATAAATCAATAATGAAAATATATACAAAAACAGGCGACAAAGGTACAACCTCTCTTGTCGGAGGAACAAGGGTAAATAAGAGGGATCCCAGAGTCAATGCATACGGAACTGTAGACGAACTTATTTCATATATTGCTCTTCTTAGAGCAGTAACAGTTGAAGACTTATATACAGACAATCTGCGCAGAATACAGTCTGATCTTATGCTGGCAGCTTCTCACCTTGCCGCAGATGAGAAAGGAGCATCTAAACTTAAGTTGCTTGAAGAAAATGAGATAACATTCCTCGAAGAAGAAATTGATAAAATATCAAACAAGCTTCCTCAACAGAAAGCATTTATTATTCCCGGACCACATAAAGCCTCTGCAATCTGTCACATAGCAAGAACTGTATGCCGCAGAGCAGAGCGGGCAGTACTCCTAATTGAAGAGGAAATATTTGAACCAAGAATTGAACAATGTATTAAATTTTTAAACAGACTCTCCGATTATCTGTTTATCTATGCAAGACATTTATCAATAAATGGAAATGTGCCTGATGATTTTTGGGTTCAATAAATGAAGAAAATCAACAATTAATTACTACCTTCGCACACTATTATTGAATAATATAGTAAATGTTTAATTATTAATCGTTTACGTTATGTATTGGACACTTGAACTGGCATCTAAACTTGAAGATGCTCCATGGCCTGCAACCAAAGAAGAGTTGATTGACTATGCAACTCGTTCCGGAGCACCTCTTGAAGTGATTGAGAACCTCGAAGATCTGGAAGATGACGGAGAGATTTACGAAAGTATTGAGGACATTTGGCCTGACTATCCTACCAAAGATGACTTCTTTTTTAATGAGGACGAATACTAAAAAATAGAAAGAATCACTCAAAATGAAAATTATTATTGCCGGGGCAGGAGAAGTTGGAAGCCACCTGGCTAAGATGCTCAGCAATGAGTATCACGATCTTACTATAATCGACAACGACGAAGCAAGGCTCAATCGTGTAGCCGAAAGTGCTGATGTGGTGACCATTTTTGGGTCACCTACGTCTATAAGTACACTTTCAAAAGCAGGTGCTGCCAGTGCAGATCTATTTATTGCCGTAAGCCCTGCACAGGAGCAGGATGTAAATATCATCAGCTCTCTACTGGCTAAAAAAATGGGCAGTACCCGTGTCACTGCAAGAATTAATAACGACGAGTACCTTGAAAACGACAATAAGATTCTTTTTACTGAAATGGGTATTGACCTTTTATTTTATCCTGAAAAGATTGCTTCTCACGAAATAATTGATCTTCTCAAACAGACAGGCACCTCAGAGTTTATGGATTTTTCAGGTGGCAAACTTCAATTGATTGCTTTCAGACTTGACGATGGAGCACCATTGATTGATAAAACAATTGGAGAACTGTCTTCTTCAAACGAGGAGCCTTTATACAGAGCTGTGGCAGTCGCCCGAGAAGGTCAAACTATTATTCCAAGACGTGACACAAAATTCAAAGAACATGATTTGGTATTTGTAATCTCCAAACGGGCAGGTGTTCACGAAGTCATGGCCTATTCCGGAAAAAATAACATTAATGTCAGAAGATTAATGATTGTTGGAGGTGGCAGAATTGGAGAGATGGTTGCAAAAAAGCTTGAAAACAGTGTAGATTATATAAAATTAATCGAATTACGAAAGGAAAGATGCGAATTACTTAACGAAAAATTATCCAAAACGCTGGTAATAAATGGAGATGCAAGAAACACCGATCTGTTGATTGAAGAAGACGTAAACGAATTTGACGCATTTGTAGCTGTCACCAGCAGCTCTGAAACAAATATACTTTCTTGTGTCATGGCAAAGAAGATGGGTGTGGCGAAAACCATCGCCGAAGTTGAGAATATAGAGTATATAAAGTTGGCAGAAAATATGGGCGTAGATGCTGTCATCAATAAAAAACTAATCACGGCTAGTAGAATTTTCAGGTTTACACTTTCCAATAAAGTGCAGTCTATAAAATGTCTTAATGGCTCAGATGCAGAAATTCTTGAATTTATTGTCAATCCCAACAGTTTAATAACTAAGGATAAGATTCGGAATTTAGGGTTCCCTAAAGATGCCATCATTGGAGGAGTTATAAGAGGTAATCACAGCTATATAGCACTTGGAGACACTGAAATTAAGGCATATGACAGAGTTGTGGTATTTGCTCTGCCATCTGCACTCAAAAAGGTCAACAAGTTTTTTATATAGCCTGCTGTTCTTTATGGCGACCATTCTTCAAGCTGAGAATATTTCCAAGTCCTATGGCACCCGGATTCTATTCAATAATCTGGAAATAAACATAAATGAAGGTGACAGAATTGCACTTATTGCTCCCAATGGAAGTGGTAAAAGTACACTCCTCCGTATCCTTGCCGGAAAAGATAGCTCAGATATTGGCGGATCTGTTCGTTGCAGAGAGAGTGTTAAAATAGCATGGCTTGAGCAAGACCCCAGCCTTAATCCTGAAAGAGATGTATTTGAAGAGGTATTTGCTTCATCTGATGAGCTTTCCAAGACAGTAGAAGAATATGAAAGAGCGATTCTTTCAAATAACACTGACATAATTGGCTCAGCAATTCGCGAAATGGACAGATTAAATGGATGGCAATACGAATTAAAGGTCAAACAAATACTCTCATTACTCAAGATAGACAACCTCAATCAAAAAGTTGCAACCCTCTCGGGAGGTCAGCGTAAAAGAGTAGCAATTGCAGGAATCATGCTCGCCAATGCAGATCTTCTTGTTCTGGACGAACCTACAAATCATCTCGACCTTGAAGTCATCGAATATTTGGAAGAATATTTATGTAAACCATCTCTCTCCTTACTAATGGTTACTCATGACCGATATTTCCTCGACAGAGTATGTACTCAAATTATGGAACTTGACAACGGTCAATTATACCGATACCAGGGTAATTACTCCTACTACCTGCAAAAAAAAGAAGAACGAATTGAAAATTTCAACTCTGAAACTGACAGAGCAAGGAATCTCTTCAGAAAAGAGCTTGAATGGATAAGAAGAATGCCCCAGGCAAGAGCCACCAAAGCTAAATACAGAATTAATGCATTCGAACAGATCAAAGAAAGAGCATTACAAAAAAAAGTTAACCACAAAATAGCAATTGATGTTAAAAGTGAAAGACTTGGCTCAAAGATTATTAATTGCAAGGGAGTAACTCATCATTTTGGCGATTACTGTACAATCGACAACTTTTCCTACAATTTTGCAAAGGGAGAAAAGGTGGGATTAGTGGGCCCAAATGGTGTAGGAAAGACAACTTTTCTCAATATTATCAGTGAACTGATACCACCGCAAAGTGGAATCATCGAAACCGGAGAGACAGTGGTAAAGGGTTATTACAAACAAAGCGGCCTCGAATATACTCCTGAAGAAACTGTAATAGATGTTGTTAGAAAATATTCGGAAATTGCTACCCTTTCTGATGGCAGCATTATACCTGTCACGCAATTCCTTTCAAAATTTCTTTTTCCATATTCCTGTCACAACACTCCAGTAAGCAGGCTAAGTGGTGGAGAAAGAAGAAGACTCTATCTTGTAACAATATTGATGAAAAATCCCAATTTTCTCATTCTTGACGAACCTACAAACGACCTTGACATAATAACATTGAATGTTCTTGAAGATTATCTTTCTGACTTCAAAGGATGTTTGATAATTGTATCTCATGACCGTTTTTTTCTCGATAAGCTTGCAGATCATCTTTTTGTATTCATGGGAAATGGGATAATCAAGGATTTCCCGGGCAATTATTCTGACTATAAAGAATATTGCCGTAATTTGGAAAAAGAAAAAAATACAACTTCCAAAAAGATTGAAGAAAGAAAACAACCTTCGCTAAAGAAGGCAAACAATAAATATTCCTACAAAGAGAAGTTTGAAATTACAACACTCGAAACTGAAATTAACTTGCTCGAAAAAGAGAAAGCAGAAATTGAAGAAATACTCTCTACAGGTCATCTTTCCCAAAAAGAATTAACAGAAAAATCAAAAAGAATAGGAGAAATTATTTCACTCATTGACCAAAAAAGCGACAGGTGGATAGAGTTAAACAGCTAAAAATAATTCCATTAACCTATCAATTTCTTGTATTTAAATCTTTTCGGTTCAGAATCACCCAGACGTCTGCGCTTGTTCTCCTCATATTCAGAATAACTTCCTTCAAAGAAATAGACATTGGCATCGCCCTCAAAAGCAAGAATGTGTGTAGCTATTCTGTCAAGAAACCATCTGTCGTGTGAAATAACAACTGCACATCCCGCAAAATTTTCCAGACCATCTTCAAGAGCACGGATTGTATTGACATCCACATCATTTGTCGGTTCGTCAAGTAGAAGAACATTGGCCTCTTCCTTCAGTGTCAAAGCAAGATGAAGTCTATTTCTCTCACCACCTGACAAAATCCCACATTTTTTCTCCTGATCAGCACCCGAGAAATTGAATCTCGAAACATAAGCTCTTGCATTGACTTCTCTGTTACCAAGTTTTATAAACTCGGAATTTTCAGCTATAGTCTGATATACAGTCTTATCAGGATCTATCTGTTTGTGCTGCTGGTCAACATAGGCCAACTTGACTGTTTCACCGATTGTAAAGCAGCCCTTGTCTGGCTTTTCGTACCCCATTATCATCCTGAAAAGAGTTGTTTTTCCGGCTCCGTTTGGCCCAATAACGCCAACTATAGCAGCAGGAGGAAGCTTAAAGTTCAGATTTTCAAAAAGTAGTCTCTCCCCAAATGACTTGGAAACATCCAAAGCTTCAATAACCTTATCGCCGAGACGTGGCCCGTTTGGTATAAAAATTTCCAGTTTTTCATCCTTGCTTTTGCCGTCCTCATTCAACATTTTTTCATATTGAGAAAGTCGGGCTTTAGACTTAGCTTGACGAGCTTTAGGCGACATGCGTACCCATTCCAGTTCTCGCTCAAGGGTCCTCCGTCGTTTACTTTCCTGTTTTTCCTCCATAGCAAGTCGAACACTTTTTTGTTCAAGCCAGGACGAGTAATTCCCTTTCCAAGGTATACCCTCTCCTCTGTCAAGTTCCAAAATCCATCCTGCAACATTGTCGAGAAAATAACGATCATGGGTAACAGCAATAACTGTCCCTCTGTACTGTTGAAGATGCGCTTCCAACCATTGAATACTTTCAGCATCAAGATGATTGGTCGGTTCATCCAATAATAATACATCAGGCTCTCTCAAAAGTAAACGACAAAGTGCAACTCTCCTTCTTTCACCCCCACTTAGCGTTTTAACTGATGCCATTGGTTCAGGACATTGGAGAGCATCCATAGCCCTTTCAAGTTTGGAATCAATGTCCCAACCATTAATTTGATCTATTTTGTCAGTCAATTCCCCCTGATATTCTATCAGACGATTCATCTCTTCCTCATCCATTGGTTCTGCAAACCTGTTGTTGACAGCCTCATATTCTTTCATCAACTCCACAACCTCCTTAACACCTTCCTGCACTATCTCAATTACAGTCTTGTTATCGTCTAGTTTCGGTTCTTGTTCAAGATATCCCACAGAATATCCCGGAGCCCAAACTACTTCTCCTTGAAAATCATTTTCAATTCCTGCTATTATTTTCAAAAGAGTAGATTTACCGGAACCATTCAACCCGATTATTCCAATTTTAGCACCATAAAAAAAGGAGAGGTAAATATCCTTAAGAATGACTTTATTGCTATTTGGCAATATCTTGCCAACACCATTCATGGAAAAAATAATCTTTTCTTCAGCCATTTTATCTATTTTGAGCAAAGATAATATGACATTACATCTTTCCCAAGTTGTTGACTAAAGTATCCACATATTGCGCAGATATTATTGAATCTATCTGATGTTTCCTCTGAGCTATAGTCGCTCTGAAAAGCTCCATATGTGCCTTGTCAACACTTTTAGCAGGAGGGGATTCCATATTAAGTGGATTTACAGGCTTGCCGTTTTTCCAAACCCTGAAATCGAGATGTGGCCCGGTTGAGAGACCCGTACTACCTACATAGCCTATCACTTGCCCTTGACGTACTCTAACTCCCTTTGCTATACCAGCACCATATTTTGAAAGATGCATATAAGCAGTAGTAAATGTGGCATTATGCTTTATTTTAACAGTATTGCCACCGCCACCTGAATATCCCTTTTGAATAACTACTCCGTCTCCTATTGACATAACCGGTGTGCCTTTTGGTGCTGCATAATCGACACCTGTATGTGGTCTAACAATACGAGTTACTGGGTGTCTGCGCGCATAGGTAAATCCAGAAGAGACTCTGGTATAGCTCAAAGGTGCCTTAAGAAATGCTTTTTTTAAGTTCTCACCCGAGGAATTAAAATATTGTATTGCATTTGTATCACCCTCCTGGAAAAGATATGCGTCATAAACCTTACCCTTACTCGTAAAGGTCGATGCATAAACCGTCCCAATACCTACTACGTTGTTCTTTATCAGTATCTCATCATAAAGTACCTTAAAACAGTCGCCTTTTTGCAGTCCGAAGAAATCTACAGACCAAGCGAAAATATTTTCCAGTCTAGCAGCTATTTCAAAACTCAAACCTGCTCTTTGTACATCCGCCCATAAAGAATTTTCTATCAAAATATCTGCAACTCGAAGACGCGTTTCTGTTTGCTCATTAAAGCTTTTTACAAATATTGAATCATTCAGACCAAAAACAAAATATGAAGTAGGAGTCTCTTCATAAACAAGATATGCAAGTCTAGGTACTTCATCTCTTGTAAAATATGCTCTATAGTTTTTACCTACTTTCAATTTCTTAAGATCAAACACTCCTTTGCTTGCTTCAGCAAGAGCATAAGCATCAGTATTTGAAACTCCAAGATCGCTCATTAGTTTTGAAAAAAATTGCCCTTTTTTTACACTCCCCTCCTGAACATCAAACATGGAAACAGGAATGCCAAATTCTGTAATAACCTCCCCTGGAGACTCTTCATCTTTTGAGTTTTCCTTACCGCCTTCAGAACATGAAGTAACAGTAGTATTTATTAAAAATAAGGCAATAAAAAAAATAGTAACAGGTAAAAAATATGGTAGTTGTTTCATGTTATGTTATTTCAGGCCGAAGTTAATAATTTCAGGGAAATTGTTTGTAATTTGGTGTAAAAGTTTGTAAAAATTTGGGTAATATTGTAAAAAGATTTTATATTTTTGCATAACAAAGAAATTGGAAATTCGATGGTTAACTTTTTCGGGGAATTCACTGTTAAGATGGACGATAAGAACAGATTAGTTCTACCATCATCGTTCAAATCCTTTCTAAAAGATGGAGACATGCGCTTTGTAGTAAGAAAGGAGATCTTTTCGGACTGCCTCGAAATGTTCACGTTTGAGGACTGGAACGCAGAATCGGAGAAAATACGTGCCAAATTAAACATGAATAACAGGGAACATGCTCTTTTGTGGCGTGAATACAATCGCGAAGTAGCACTTGTCACCCCTGACGAAAAGATGGGCAGAATCTCCATTCCCAAGAAATTACTTGAAAAAATAGGAATTGTCAAGGAGGTGGTTTTTGTCGGGATAGGCAACAAAATCGAAGTTTGGGCCAGCGAAAAATACCAGAACTCTAAATTATCTGACAACGACTATCTTTCATTACTGGAAAAGATATTAGGATAAGGAGGCACTACATCATGAGTGATTATCATACACCTGTCCTGCTTGACGAAAGTGTGTCAGCCCTTGCAATATCGCCTGGGGGTGTATATGTAGATGCCACATTCGGAGGAGGAGGACACAGCAGAGAGATCCTTTCGAGGATGGATAAGAAATCCAGGCTTATTGCTTTTGATCGAGATGAGGAAGCTCTTAAAAATGCTCCAGACGACTATAGATTAACATTAATAAACAACAATTTTAGATTTATAAGAAATTTCATAAGATTAGAAGGTTATGAGTATGTTGACGGAATAATTTGTGATTTGGGTGTATCATCACATCAGTTTGACACAGGAGAAAGAGGTTTTTCGTTCAGATATGATGCACCTCTCGATATGAGAATGAGCAGTAATTCAAAGTTAACAGCGGCAGATGTGGTAAATGCATATTCAGAAGAAGAAATGGAAACTCTTTTTGCCGATTATGGCGAAGTTGAAAACAGCAAGAAGGTTGCTAATCTTATCTGCAAATACAGAACTGAAAATACAATAATGACTACAACCGATCTAAACAAAGCAATAGAACCATTAATACCAAGATTTAACGAATATAAATACTTGGCTAAAATATATCAGGCACTAAGAATTGAGGTTAACGGTGAAATGAGAGCACTTGAGGGATTTCTTCACGGAGCACTGTCCTCTCTCAAAAAAGGAGGAAGAGTAGTGATAATTACCTATCATTCTCTTGAAGACAGAATGGTCAAAAATTTTCTTAAAAGCGGGAATATTAGCGGGTTATCTGAAAGAGACTTTTTTGGCAATATTCTTTCACCTTTTAAAGTAATAACAAAGAAACCAATCATACCATCCGAAACTGAAGTTGCATCAAATGCAAGAGCAAGAAGTGCGAAACTTAGAGTTGGAGAGAAAATGTAAATAACTGATGAAAGTCAAACAGATCATAGATGATATTGCCGGAGGAATGTGGCTGGTCAAAACAGGCATCTTTAAACATGCCTATTTTGTGATCTATATATTCTTTCTCATTTTGGTGTATATTGGAATGAGCTATGGCTTTGAAAACAGTCAGATAAAAGAGAGACGCAATTTGGGCATAATTAAAGACCTTAAGGCCGACTATACAGGTAAAACTGCCAAACTGCTGTATCAAAGCAAGCGACTCGAGATTGAAAAAAGACTTGTTGAATATAATTCAAAACTAAAAAATCCTACAGAGCCTCCTAAACGTGTAATCATTGAGAGATAGTATGAAAACAGAGATGAATAGAGCTTTTGTAGTATACGCACTTTTTGTGTTAATCGGCATTGCGATTATTGCAAGAATTGTGTATTTGCAGTTTGTAGCCTCTGAAGATCTCAGTAACGAAGTTAAAACATTTAGAGTAGAAGAAATTGAAGCCAACCGTGGAAGCATTCTGGCATGTGATGGTAGAATACTCTCTGCCTCTGTTCCATACTACAAAATTAAAATGGATTGTGTTGCACCAGAACAGGCTGTGTTTGATAAATTTAAAGATTCATTGGCAATTGCACTTAGCAATTTTTTTGGAGACAATACTGCAGCTTGGTACAAAAAAAGAATTGAAAATGCAAGAGCAATAAAAGACAGGGACATATCGCTTGGCAACAGACTGGTCGATCACTCTGAACTTGTAACAATTAAAAATTTCCCTCTTTTCAAACTCGGTTCACTTAAGGGAGGCTTCATCTATGAACAAAAAAACAAAAGAAATAACCCGTATGGAAGACTGGCATACCGCACAATAGGATTTATTAACTCTAATGGACAGGGTGTGGGAATCGAGGAGAGTTTTGATTATTACCTCAAAGGAACACCAGGTAGACAAGTAGTTCAGAGAGTTCTCAGAAACCAGTGGAAGCCAGTTGACATCGATAAAATTATAGCACCTCAGGATGGATATGATGTTCAGACAACACTCGACATAGATATCCAAGAAGCAGCAGAAGCAGCTCTTAAAGAACAGCTTTCTCTTTCTGACCAGTTCGAAGGGGCAACTGCTATTGTCATGGAGATACAGACCGGTGCTGTCAGAGCAATTGCAAACATGAGAAAAGACAGCAATGGAAATTTTGATGAGGTTTTCAACTATGCAATTGGCCAGGCTACAGAACCGGGATCTACATTTAAACTTGTTACCCTTGTCTCTCTTATTGAAGATGGGTATGTGACTCTTGAAACTCCCGTCGATGCAGGAAATGGCAAATGGACTTATGCCGGACATACTATTTCGGATGTTACTGCCGGAGGATATGGACAAATCAACGTTTTAAAAGCATTTGAAAAATCGTCAAATGTGGCATTTGCCAAACTTACAGTTGAATATTATGCCAATAACGAGAAACACTTTGTTGAAAGAATCAACAACATGAAGATCAACGAAAAATTTAATTTGGATATCAAAGGAGAGGCAAGAGCTGTTATATATTCACCGGGAGACGTATCTTGGTCAAAACTCACACTTCCTCTCATGGGAATAGGTTATGCAACTCTACTGACTCCCATGCACACTTTAGCCTTCTACAAAGCTATAGCTAACGGAGGCAAAATGATTATACCCTATTTTGTAGATAATATTCAAAGAAACGGGGTAATAGAAAAAAAATTTGAACCTGTTGAATTGAGTGGTGCAATTTGTTCAAAATCTACCATAGAAACTGTTCACAAAGCACTTAGGAGTGTTGTTGAAGAGGGAACAGCCAAAGCTTTAAACGACAAGCGTTATAGTATCTCAGGCAAAACAGGGACAGCGAGAATAGCTTTCAACGGTTCGGGATATACTGACAGGGAAGGATATAGAAGACATCAGGCATCTTTCGCAGGCTTTTTCCCGTCAGACAACCCAAAATACTCTGCTATCGTTGTTTTATACACAGGAAGAACAAAAGGTAATTTTTACGGTGGTGGCTGGGCAGCTCCAGTCTTTAAGAAAATCTCAGATAAAATATATGTTGCTTCACCTGAATGGAACGAACCAATGAAAGGCAACGGCAACATTTCATTGAAAAAGGCTAAGATAATTGCTCAACTCGAAGAATCAATGAAGTGTGACTCCATACCTCAAGTAACCGGGATGAGAATACGTGATGCAATCTATATCCTGGAAAACCAGGGATATAATGTAAAATTTAGCGGCAAGGGAAGAGTGATCGCACAAAATTTCTTCCCTGGGAATAATAGCGAGAACAAAGGATATATCTATTTACAATTATCAGACAAATATGAAACTTCTGAAGATACTCTCAAAGTGCAAAGTGTTGCAGATAATAGGTAACGAGGCAATCGACATAAAAACTGTATGTTTTGATTCACGTAAAGTTGGCGAAGGTGCTCTCTTTGTAGCATTCAAAGGTGTTACCTCAGACGGTCACGACTTTATCCGGCAGGCAGTCGAAGCAGGAGCCACTGCTATTGTTTGTGAGAAGATACCTGAAGAACAATTACATGTAACAATAATACAAGTAGATGACAGTCATCTTGCTCTAAGCATTATAGCATCAAACTTTTATGGTAATCCCTCCGAAAGTTTAAAACTTATTGGAATAACAGGCACAAATGGGAAAACGACTACAGTTACATTGCTCTACAGATTATTTACAGAACTCGGCTATAAATGTGGTTTGCTCTCTACAATTGCTAATTTCGTAGTAGACAAAAAAGTAGGAGCAACACATACAACCCCCGATCCAGTTGAAATAAATGAACTCCTTTCACAAATGGTTGATTGTGGATGCGAGTTCTGTTTTATGGAGGTAAGTTCACATTCTCTCGACCAGAAAAGAGTCGCAGGACTTCATTTTACAGGAGCTATATTCTCAAATATTACACACGACCATCTTGATTATCATAAGACTTTTGAAGAGTATATCAGAGTCAAGAAAAGTTTCTTCGACAATCTGCCTTCTACTGCTTTTGCACTTGTAAACATTGACGACAAGAACGGAATGGTTATGCTGCAGAACACATCTGCAAAAAAATATACCTACTCCTGCCACTCTCCCGCAAATTTTAATTGCAGAATTATTGAAAAGAGCATGGACGGGATGTTGTTAAATATTGACAATCGCGAAGTTTGGACAAGATTTATAGGAGAGCACAATGCATATAATATTCTGGCAGTATATGCAACTGCCGTGATATTAGGAGCTGACAAGGAAGAAGTACTGCTCAAGTTAAGCAATATGACATCAGTAGCAGGCAGGTTAGAATATCTTAAAAGCAAAAACAACATTACTGCTGTAGTTGATTATGCACATACACCTGATGCACTTGAGAATGTACTGAAGACTCTTCGCGAAACTGCCAGAGATAATAAACTAACTACTGTTTTCGGTTGTGGGGGTAATCGTGACAGAAGCAAAAGACCAGAAATGGCTGAAATTGCAGCCAAATATTCAGATAGAATCATTGTAACATCCGACAATCCACGTTTTGAAGATCCGGATGAAATAATTAAAGAAATTAAAAATGGCTTTAACCATGATGATTTGTCAAAGGCAATTTTTATAACAGACCGTAAAGAAGCAATTAGAACCGCAATAATTACTGCTTCACCCGGAGAAGTTATTCTCGTTGCAGGCAAAGGTCACGAAGACTACCAGGATGTAAAGGGTGAAAAGCATCACTTTGACGATAAGGAGATAATAGCAGAAACTTTTAATCAATTATAAAATAATAACAGGAGATGCTTTATAATCTATTTGAATATTTAAACGGAAAAATTGATTTCCCCGGAATGGGACTTTTTAAGTACATCTCCTTCAGGGCTATTTCTGCCTCTATATTATCTCTGCTGATAGCATTGTTCGTTGGGAAAAAAATAATTAAAGCCCTTACAAAAAAACAAATTGGAGAGACCATCAGGGAACTTGGTCTGGAAGGTGAACAACAGAAAAAAAATTCTCCAACCATGGGTGGGATAATTATTCTGATTTCATTTCTTGTTCCAACTCTTCTTCTTGCCGATCTTACAAATGTTTACGTGATTCTTATGATTATCACAGCCCTATGGTTGGGATTCGTCGGTTTTATCGATGATTATATTAAGGTATTTAAGAAAAACAAGCAGGGTCTATCCGGTAAATTTAAAATTATAGGTCAAGTCTCCCTTGGTTTAGTTGTAGGACTGACACTTTATTTTAGCGATCAGGCAGTGATAAGAGTACCTTCTTCTCAAAGAGGTGGTGAAGCACGCCCTGAAATAGTTTCACAACAGGGATTCTCCGATAAAATCACATTTTTTAAGGAAGAAAAAAGTACAAAAACTACCATACCATTCTTCAAAGGAAATGAATTTGACTACTCCTGGCTCTCTCCGGTTGGAGGGAAATGGGAAGAACTTGCAGGATGGATAATATATATAGCAGTTATCATATTTGTTGTTACAGCTGTGTCAAACAGTACAAACCTAACCGACGGACTTGATGGCCTTGCCACAGGTATATCGGCAATAGAGGTGGCGACACTTGGAGTGCTCGCATATGTATCTGGTAATATTATCTATTCAAACTATCTGAATATTATGTATATCCCATATACGGGAGAACTTGTAATAGTACTTGCCGCATTTATAGGAGCTCTAATAGGTTTTTTATGGTACAACTCCTACCCTGCCCAGGTCTTTATGGGTGATACAGGAAGCCTTGCAATCGGAGGAATAATCGCTGTTTCTGCCATTGTTATAAAAAAAGAACTGCTTATTCCCATCTTCTGTGGCATTCTGCTGGCAGAAAGTCTTTCCGTGATTATCCAAACATCTTATTTTAAGTATACAAGAATAAAATATGGAGCAGGAAGAAGAGTATTCAGAATGACTCCTCTTCACCATCATTTTCAGAAAATTGACGGAGATGCGTTAATACGTATCCCAAAAAGAATAATTCCTGAAGCAAAGATTGTAACAAGATTTTGGATAATAGCCATTTTACTTGCTGTATTTACATTAATAACATTAAAAATAAGATAATATGTCAAGAGTAGTCATATTGGGAGGAGGCGAAAGCGGCGTTGGAGCTGCTGTCCTTGCTAAGATAAAAGGACATGAAACATTTCTTTCAGACAACGGCATGCTTTCACAGGAGGCAAAAGAATCACTTGAAAGATGGAAAATAGATTATGAGGAAGGAAGACATACTCGCGAACTTATTCTGAAAGCAGACGAAGTTATAAAAAGTCCAGGCATCCCTGATTCGGCGCCTATTATCGAAGACATAAAAGTTAAAGGTATACCTGTAATTTCAGAAATAGAGTTTGCAGGAAGATACGATAGAGCAAAAAAAATCTGTATCACAGGCAGCAACGGTAAAACTACCACTACCTCAATAATATATTTTTTAATGAAAAATGCAGGTCTGAACGTAGGCCTTGCAGGTAATATCGGACAATCCTATGCATATCAAGTCGCAACACAGGATTATGACTATTATGTACTCGAACTTAGCAGCTTCCAGCTGGATGGAATGTATGACTTCAAGGCTGATATAGCTGTATTGCTCAATATCACTCCAGATCATCTTGACAGATATGACAATCAAATGGAGAAATATATTAAATCAAAATTCAGAATAACTCAAAATATGTCCGAAAGCGACTGCTTTATTTTTTGTGCGGATGATGAGATAAGCATATCCCATCTAAACGAGATTGTTCTCAAGGCAAAACAACTGCCGTTCAGTCAAAAAGAGAAATTTGATGAGGGTGCATTTATTGAAGAAGAACAGATTAAAGTCAGATATAAAGATGATGAGTATAATATGTTCCTCAACGAGCTTTCACTTCAGGGGAAACATAATATTTACAACTCCATGGCAGCGGCAATAACAGGCAAAGTACTTAATATCAGAAACGAAGTACTTCGCCAAAGCCTTTCCTCTTTTAAAGGAGTTGAGCACAGACTTGAGAAAGTGCTGAAGGTTAAAAATGTGCTATACATAAATGACTCTAAAGCCACCAATGTCAATTCAACATGGTATGCACTTGAAAGTATGACAACCCCTGTAATATGGATTGCTGGAGGCAAGGATAAGGGGAATGATTATACTCCTCTGTTTGACCTGGTAAAAGAAAAGGTTAGGGCAATTATATGTCTTGGCGCTGACAATACAAAGCTACACAATGTATTTGGCAATCTAGTTGAAGAAATGTATGATACAAATTCTGCCGAAGAAGCTGTGAAGATTGCATATAACATAGCACAACCAGGTGAAACAGTATTGCTTTCGCCTGCATGTGCAAGCTTTGATTTATTCAAAAATTACGAGGAAAGAGGAAGATTATTTAAGGAAGCAGTTAAAAAACTTTAAAATGAGTGAGCCCAATCCAATAATTTACCGTCTGAGAGGCGACAAAGTAATATGGACAGTAGTACTGTTACTTTCTCTTACATCACTTGCAGCTGTATACTCATCAAGCTGCTCTCTGGCGTTAAGAGAGGGTAAAACCACCTTTGACATACTTCTTCGTCAACTTTCATCAATTGTTTTGGGATTGACAGCTCTGTACATTTGTTATAAAATACCTCTGAAATATTACAGAAGCTTTGCAAATATTCTTATGCTAGTAAGCATTGGATTATTAATTGCAACAATTTTTGTCGGAAAAAGCATCAACAGCGCCAGCAGGTGGATTGAAATATTCGGTTTATCTTTTCAGCCCTCCGAAATAGCTAAAATATGTACAATACTCTACATTGCCAAAACGGTAGAAAAAAATAATTTAGAGACATTTAAAGAATTCACGTTTCGAATCATATTACCTGTATCAATAGTGCTTGTGTTAATACTATGGGGAAGTGCCTCACAGGCACTGTTGCTGGCATTTATATGCTGTCTGATTCTTTATATATCTGATGTAAAAAGAAGTCATCTCCTTAAAAGTGCAGGTATAATTGGTGCCGGACTAATTCTGATTCTATTACTCCACTTCAGCTTTGGGATATTCGGACGCATAGATACAGCAATCAGCCGTATAAAAAACAATGATACGGAACAACTAAACAATAAAAACCTCTCACCAGAAGACAGAAAAGAACTGGAAAACAGCACATTTCAAAAAAGAATGGCTAAAGTGGCCGTCTCTTCAGCAGGGATAATAGGTAAAGGGCCGGGAAAAAGTACTCAAAGATATGTATTGCCTCACCCTTACTCCGATTTCATATATGCAATAATAGTCGAGGAATATGGTCTGATAGGAGGTGTTATTGTACTTATGCTTTATCTGTGGCTGCTGTTCAGATGTATGACTCTCGCCTATTCCTGTACGAAACCATTCTCGCGGATAGTTGTCATTGGCCTTGGCCTTATGATAACATTTCAGGCACTATTGCATATGATGGTAAATGTTACTCTGATCCCGGTAACGGGTCATACTTTACCATTAGTAAGCCTTGGAGGAACATCTATTATTATTATGGGTGGAGCTTTTGGAATAATTCTCTCTATAAGCAGAACTATTGAGATAACCAAAGAAAATAACACAAAAAAAATTGAAGTAAATGTCGGAGAAGAGAATTATAATTAGTGGAGGGGGAACAGGGGGTCATATATTTCCTGCCATCTCCATTGCCAACAGTCTTAAAAAGATTGATCCTGAGTGTGAGATTCTTTTTGTTGGTGCACTCGGAAGAATGGAGATGGAAAAAGTACCTGCAGCAGGCTATAAGATTGTCGGCCTTCCAGTTGCAGGTCTCAAAAGGGAGTTGTCTGTCGAAAATCTAAAATTGCCTTTTAAAATTTTTAAAAGTCTTTGTCAGGCAAGAAAAATAGTTTACGACTTTGATCCGGACGTAGCAGTGGGAGTAGGAGGATATGCGAGTGGTCCGGTACTCTGGATGGCAAGTAGAATGAATATTCCTATCCTGATACAGGAACAAAACTCCTATGCAGGCCTTACCAACCGGATTCTTGGAAAAAAAGCCAAAAAAATATGCGTAGCCTATGAAGGAATGGAAAAGTTTTTTAAAGCTGAGAAAATAATTCTCACCGGGAATCCGGTTCGTGAAGGGATAGTTCTCATAAACCCACAACAAAAAGAAGAAGCTTATCGATATTTTGAACTGGACCCTCAAAAGAAAACAATTCTTATTATTGGAGGTAGTCTTGGCGCCAGCACCCTGAATAATTGTGCAAAAGAATGGATAAGAAAAGGCACTCAGGAAAATATTCAGCTAATATGGCAATATGGAAGTTTTTATAAAAATGAGATACGTGACTTTATAAGTGCCAATCCAAAACCAAATGTTAAAGCATTTGAATTTATCAAGAGAATGGATTATGCATATGCAATAGCAGATGTAGTAATTTCAAGAGCAGGAGCGGGAACAATCTCAGAATTGGCAGTAGCCGGCAAGGCATCGGTGCTGATACCATCTCCAAATGTTGTTAAAGACCATCAGACTCACAATGCAATGGCTCTAGTCAGAAAGAATGCCGCTATAATGATTCCTGACGATGAAGCTGTAGAAAAAGCATTTAAGGCGGCCGTGGATCTGGCAGAAGATGAAAATAAAAGAAAAGAGCTCAAGACTCGAATATCCGGAATGGCTATAAGAAATTCAGCTGAAATTATTGCCCGTGAGGTACTTAAACTGGCAGAGAAATGAACTTTGTATATTTAATAGGAATAGGAGGAATAGGCATGAGCGCTCTCGCAAGGTATTACAACCACGCAGGGGCAATTGTTGCCGGATATGATCGCACCCCCAGCAAACTTACTTCAGAACTTGAAAAAGAGGGAATCAGAATTCATTATGAAGACGATATTGCACTAATCCCACCTGAGTTCACAAGTTACAAGGAGAAAACGTTAGTGATTTATACTCCTGCCATACCTGACAATCACAGCGAGTATCAGTATTTTCTGAAAAACGGATATAACATCGTAAAACGTTCACGGGCACTCGGAAATATTGCGTCTCAAAAACGCTGCCTTGCAATATCGGGCACTCACGGTAAAACTACTACTTCCACATTACTGGCTCATATTTTAACCCAATCAGGCAAGGGCTGTACTGCATTTTTAGGAGGCATCTCAAAAAATTATCACTCCAATCTTCTTCTTGACAAAAGAGATTACCTTGTTGCAGAGGCAGATGAATTTGATCGCTCTTTTTTACAACTTTATCCTGAAATGGCAGTCATAACTTCGACAGATGCCGATCATCTCGATATTTACAGTACCCATAACAAAATAAAGGAGGCTTTTTCAGAATTTGCTTCACAAGTTAAGCCCGACGGAGCACTTATCGTCAAAAAAGGCACTGACATAGACCTCAGCTCTGTAAAAGCAGAGAGAGTATATGAATATTCCTATGACATTCCCTGCGATTTCTATGCGTCGTCAATCAAAGTATTGGAAGATGGCTTTTTTAATTTTGATCTTAACTATCCTGGTGGCGTTATAAAAAATTGCACTGTAGGAATACCAGGATGGATAAACATTGAAAATTCCATTGCCGCCTCTTCGATTGCTCTTCTCGAGGGCATCTCCCCCGAAGATTTAAAAAACAGTCTCAAAACGTTTGCAGGAGTTGAACGTAGACTTGACATAAGAGTAAAGAACGAAAAATGTTCCTATGTCGACGATTATGCTCACCATCCAAAAGAATTATCTTCTGCAATAAGCTCTTTGAGAGAAATCTTTGCTGGAAGAAAGATTACAGGAATTTTCCAGCCGCATCTCTATACAAGAACAAGGGACTTTGCCGAAGAATTTGCAAAAAGTCTCAGTCTTCTGGATGAACTAATTTTGCTCGACATTTATCCTGCAAGAGAAGAACCAATAGAAGGAGTAACATCCGAAATAATATATAAAAACGTCAGCCTCGACAGTAAAATAATGTTGCACAAGGAAGAACTAATAAACTACTTGGCAAAGATAGATATAGATGTTTTAGTCACATTCGGCGCAGGAGACATTGACCGTTTCGTAAATCCAATAACACAATTAGTTTCTGCAAAATCAAAATGCTAAAAAAAACTCTCATAATTATTCTTTATCTGCTTCTGACCGGAGTACTTTGTTGCTATTTCATCTTCTCATCTAAAATAACAAAAGAGGGCAAAATGCACGAAATGTGCCATCAAATAAAAGTTGTAATACTTGACAGTGCCGAGATAAGATTCGTTTCAAAAACAGAGATTGCAGATTTGATCGTCGATAATGGTATAACTCCAGGAGAGAGCAAGTTACGCCATATTAACAATTACCAGATAGAACAACTTCTAAATAAAAGAACTGCCGTCAAAAAATCTGAAGTAAGCTATACGAGAGACGGTATTTTGAGAGTTATAATTTTACAAAGAAAACCGATTCTCAGACTTCAGACAGAAAATGGAGGTTTTTACATGGATGAAAACGCTTATGTATTTCCATTAATAAAAGGATTCTCCCCTTTTGTTCCTGTTGTATCTGGAGAGATTCCGCTTAAAATTCCTCCAAAATACAACGGATATGTCAAAAACAACGAACAGTGGGCTAATTCTCTTAAGGATTTATGTTTATATATCTTAAAAAACGAATCCTGGGATGCATTAATTGAACAGATATATGTTGACAGCAGAGGTATTTTAAGCTTCATCCCCCGTGATGGATATTTTGAAATAATATTTGGAAATATGGACAAGATAGAATATAAGTTCAAAAAATTGTATGCCTTTTATAAGGATATACTTCCAAACGTCGGTCCGGAGAAATACTGCAAAATTAACCTTCAGTTTGACAAACAGATAGTATGTAAAAAAACAAATAAAAACATTGAGATATGAAAAAACTTGTCGCAGCCGTAGACCTTGGGACAACAAAGGTCGTCTCTGTTGTAGGTGAAAAAAGTGAATCCGGTTACAGGATTGTGGCATTGAAAGAAGCCCCTTCAAAAGGGGTAATGCGTGGTGAAGTTGTCAATATTCAAAACGTTCTGGAATCTCTTAAACCGACTCTCGAAGAAATAAGAGCAGAGGGCATTGAAATTAGTGAAGTATACGTCGGTATAGCAGGGCAGAATATAAAATGTAACTCGGCAAGAATCAGCAGGAACAGAAGCCGGTCATCAGAATGGATTACAAACAGGGAAGTCGAAGAGATGGAGAGAGAAATGTTCAATTCAAGAGTCAACGCTGGAGAAAAAATTCTTCATGTTATTCCTCAATCATATAATGTCGACGACAATGTTGGTGTAAAAGAGGCAGTAGGCATGACTGGGACTCGTATTGAAGGAGATTACAAGCTTTTTATAGGCAAGACCAATTCCTTTGAGCACAGTAAAATTGTTATCGAAAGAGCAGGCTTAAAGTTAAAAGATATAATCCTGGAACCGGTCGCATCGGCCAAGGCAGTTCTCACAGAAGACGAAATGGAACTTGGTGTTGCAATGGTTGACATGGGAGGAGGGACAACAGACCTTCTTATCATACAGGATAACATTATCAGGCATACTGCAGTAATACCTTTCGGCGGAAATTCCATTACTGAAGACCTCCGTCAAGGATGTGGCGTATCTCTCCGAAATGCTGAACAGATGAAGATCCAATATGGTTCTTGCTACAGTGACCGTGCTCCGGATAATAAGACTGTAATAATACCAGGTCTTGGTGGGCGTGATTCGAGAGAGGTCGCTTTTAAAGTTATAGCTGGCATTATTGAGGCGAGAGTAGAAGAAATTATTGAGGCAATAATGTACGAAATTGAAAATTCAGGATACCAGGATAAACTTCACGCCGGGATTGTGATTACCGGTGGTTCTTCTCAACTCAAAGATCTTCGTGATTTTGTCTCGCTTAAGACAGGTTTGGATGCAAGAATCGCATCTCCAGACCCAAGTGTTGTTTTTGATGGTTGCGAAGGAACATTTAAACCAGGATCTTCAACTGCTGTAGGATTGATTATCCATGGATTTGAACTCGAAGAAATGAAAAAAAGTTCAATCGCTGTTTCTGCTGCGTATAGCGATGAACTATTTCCTGAAGAAGAGGTGGCAGTCTCACCTCAAACAAAAAATGACGATAAAAAAGATAAGTCAGAAAAACCACATAAAAAAAGAAGTTTTATGAAATCTTTTGGAGAGATAATGATTGGTGACATATTTAACAGTTCAAACGAAGCTTAATTATGAAAGAATACATACCGATAGATTGGGAATCAGACAACTCTATAATTAAGGTTATTGGTGTAGGAGGTGGAGGTTGTAATGCCGTGAGCGAAATGTTTCGTCAAGGCATTAAAAATGTCGATTTCATGATTTGCAATACTGACACTCAATCCCTTGCCATCAGCCCTGTAACTGAAAAACTTCAGTTGGGAAATGTTGTGACACGAGGGCTCGGTGCAGGCTGTAACCCAGAACAGGGAAGGAAAGCAGCAGAAGAATCTATTGATCAAATTAGAGAAAAACTGGAGGGAATGACAGAGATGATTTTTCTTACTGCTGGTATGGGAGGCGGAACCGGGACTGGTGCCACTCCTGTTATAGCAAAAGTAGCTAAAGAAATGGGCATCCTGACTGTTGCCGTTGTTACTCTCCCATTCAGGGATGAAGGAGTGGAATTCATGAAAAGAGCCATATTAGGTATTAGAGAACTGGAAAAATACGTCGATTGCCTGCTAATCATTGACAATCAAAAGTTATACAGTATTTTCGGCGACCTAACTATTTTTGATGCGTTTCCAAAGGCAGATACAGTTTTAAGCACTGCCGTAAAAGGTATAGCAGAGATAATCACCAGACCTGGCTTTATAAATGTTGACTTTGCAGATGTCAGAATGGTAATGAGTAATAGTGGAATGGCTCTGATGGGAAGCGGGTCTGCAGAAGGAGAAAACAGAGCAGTACGAGCTGTAGAAGAAGCATTCTCATCACCTTTGCTCAACGATTGTGATTTAACAACAGCAAAAAATGTACTGGTAAATATCACTTCTGGAAGAGAAAAGGGACTTACTATGGCAGAGCTGTCACAGATAATGGACTATGTAAAAGAATATACCGGCAACCATCCTGAACACTTTAAGAGAGGTGTAGTTTGTAATGAAAGCATGGGTGAATCCATCAGCGTAACAGTTGTAGCAACAGGATTTGACATGAACTCACTGCCTCAAATATCGTCTGATGGAGATAAACTCGTAGAATCTGTTGTACTCGGAAGTGACAGCGTGCTGCCCGAACAGTTCTCCTTACAAGATACCAAAAGCGGTTCAGATTTTTATCAACAAGCCACAGGTGTTCAAAGAGAGCCCATAACTCCCTTAAAAACCAGAATTAAAAATTCTGAGTCACCGCAAGAGGACGACAGAAGTGAAAAACGAGTTAAACCTGCTCTGATTATTGAAGAGGGCGACAACATTAAGGAATTGGAAAATCAACCTGCCTACATCAGAAAACAGATGAAAATGAACAGTCAGGCAAGTATGTCCAACTTAAAAGAAGACATGAAAATCGGTTCAACATTTAAATTGGAGGAGATTGACGGTAAACATCAGATAAACCCGGACAACTCATTTATACATCAGACACAGGACTAAATCCAAATATAAAAATGTAATAGTCAAGACTTTTTCTGACACTTGAGGCACTGTCCAGAATTTTGTGTAGCGGAAGCGTTGGTCGCAGGAAAGATCTTTTAGGATTCGCCTGTAACTTTGGTGCAACTCCAAATCATTCCTGTCGGCTATCTTCCAGCAACGCTTGATAATTTTCTTTGCCAGTTTATAATCCGTGGGAAAGGTGATATTCTTCGTTCTACCACGCTTCCGTCAGAGAGATCGCGAACATGTTTCAGGATCAATAACCCCACCATCAGACGAATAGGTTTCGCCGGACGCCAGTTATCGGGACAATACAAGGGTAAGAACTCTCTTTCAAACATCTCCCAATCAATTTTATTGGACAGAATGAATAGCGGGTGCTTATGATTCAATGTGCTCTCCAGTGAAAAGAACAATGAATGTTTTGACCGGTCCTGTTGTTTTGCCAGTATAATTTTCTGCAAGATTTATATCTCAAATTTACGAAAACTTGCAAAATTAACCAAGAAAAATATATACTATTATACTGTATTATAGACGATTGAATGCTTTTTAATGGCCGACTAAGTAAAAGCACAAATGGTGGTTAGAGGTGGCTTTGGGCAAGGGGTCGAGAAAAATGAAAAAAAAAGAAGAGGAAGTTTTTTTGAAATCCCCTTCTTTGTGTAGCTGACCACCATGTCATTTTGAGATGATCGAGTATTTTAGTTATCACATTGCCCTGTTATCACATGAAATCACTTGTTGTAGTAGCACTTATCAATTCGATTTTTTGAGTGACGGTATCAATGAAAATAGTTACATGGCCTATCTTCTTGTATTCTTCACTAGGGGCCCAAAAGAAGAGGTCTGGTTCAACTCCGAATATTACTCCCCCCATTTGTGATACGGCTGATACATCCATCCCTACTTCAA